>NC_013729.1:3158120-3789744 GCF_000024345.1 Kribbella flavida DSM 17836
GGCGACGTCCTGACCTCTGCCGGCGCGGCCGCCGGGATCGACCTGTGCCTGCATGTGGTGCGTCGCGACCACGGGAGCGCAGTGGCCAGCTCGGTAGCGCGGGCCTGCGTCGTACCGCCTCGACGGGACGGCGGCCAGGCGCAGTACGTACGCCGGCCGGTCCCGCCGGCGCGAGACGGCGGTACCGCGGCCACCCGGGCCTGGGCGGCCGAGCGGCTCGGCCGGCCGCTCAGCCTCAGGGAACTCGCCGCGCACGCCGGGATGAGCGTCCGCACGTTCACGCGGAGATTCCGGGGCGAGACCGGGGTGAGTCCTGGCAGCTGGCTGGCCATGCAGCGGCTCGACTACGCGCGCCAGCTACTCGAGGACACCGAACTGACGGTCGACCAGGTCGCCGACCGGGCCGGGTTGGGCACGGGTGCCAATCTTCGGCAACAACTCCGCGAGACCGCCGGGGTGTCGCCGTCCGCGTATCGGCGGATGTTCCGGTCCGAAGTCGAGCCGGGCGTCCGGACGACACCAGGGGTGCGTCAGCTCTGAGCGGGGAGTCACGGCTCGACGGTCGAAGGTCAGTCCTGGGGGCCGGGGTCGGTGTGCAGGCGGATCTGCTTGATCCGGACCGCGCCGTCGCCGTACAGGTCGAGCTCGCGGTGGGCGCCGTCGGGGGCCCAGCCGGCTTCGGTGTAGAAGGCGCGCAGCACGTCATCGGTCGAGTTGACCCAGACCGTGACCCGGCTGAAGCCGTCCGCGCGGATCGTGTCGACGACGGCGTTCAGCAGGCGCGAGCCATGCCCGGCGCGGGTGGCGTCCGGTTTGACTGCCAACTCAGCGACCAGGGCGTCGGTGCGCGGGTCCGCGTCCGGGTCGTCGGACGGCGTGATCGCGGCGAAGCCGACCAGGTCCCGCCCGGCCAGCGCGACCATCACCCGGTTACGCGCCTCGCCCGGCGACAGCAGCGCGGCGCGCCACTGGGCGGCGAACTGGGCCGGGTTCAGGTCGAGCAGGACGTCGGCCGGCAGCAACCCTTCGTAGGCCCGTCGCCAGGCCGCGACCTGCACCTCGCCGATGGCGTTGGCCTCCGCGGGCAGGGCCAGCCGCACGCTGGTCTCCGCGATCGGCGACTCGTTCATCGCGGACAGGCTCTCCGGCTCCGGTACGCCGTACTCGCTGCTCATGGGCCCATCCTCGCAAAGCCTGCCGCACCGCCGAGCGGCAGGACACCCGTGGGCGCCGGCCTGCCGCGCGTCCGCTCTTGTGACACTTCCTGCCGATACGGCGAGAAAGTGTCACAACTGGGCTATGCTGACCGGCATGGACAGCTTCCAGGCCACCATCGACGCCGACGGACGGATCGAGCCGCGCGACGCGATGCCGGAGGGGTACCGCAAGACCCTGATCCGGCAGATCGCGCAGCACGCGCACTCCGAGATCATCGGCATGCAGCCGGAGGGCAACTGGATCAGCCGCGCGCCGTCGCTGCGCCGCAAGGCGATCCTGATGGCCAAGGTGCAGGACGAGGCCGGCCACGGGCTGTACCTGTACGCCGCGGCCGAGACGCTCGGCGTCGACCGCGCGGAGCTGCTCGACCTGCTGCACAGCGGCCGGCAGAAGTACTCCAGCATCTTCAACTACCCGACGCTGACCTGGGCCGACATCGGCGCGATCGGCTGGCTGGTGGACGGCGCCGCGATCGTCAACCAGGTCCCGCTGTGCCGCTGCTCGTACGGCCCGTACGCGCGGGCGATGGTCCGGGTCTGCAAGGAGGAGTCGTTCCACCAGCGGCAGGGCTTCGAAATCCTGCACACGCTGTGCAACGGGACCGAGGCGCAGAAGGCGATGGCCCAGGACGCGCTGAACCGCTGGTGGTGGCCGAGTCTGATGATGTTCGGCCCGCCGGACGCCAGCTCGACCCACTCGGAGCAGTCGATGGCCTGGGGGATCAAGCGGCACAGCAACGACGAGCTGCGCCAGCGTTTCGTCGACATGACCGTGCCGCAGGCCGACGTGCTCGGCTTGCGGGTTCCCGACGACGGCCTGCGGTACGACGAGCAGACCGGCCACTACAGCTTCACCGAGCCCGACTACGAGGAGCTCTACCAGGTCGTCAAGGGCAACGGCCCGTGCAACGCGCAGCGCCTCGCTCACCGGGTCAAGGCGCACGAGGACGGCGCCTGGGTCCGCGAGGCCGCCGCGGCGTACGCCGAGAAGCAGGCCGCGCGGTCCGCCGCGGCCGAGGGGAGTGCGGCATGATCGAGCCGCTCTGGGAGGTTTTCGTCCGGTCGCGGCGCGGCCTCTCGCACACGCACGTCGGTAGCCTGCACGCACCGGACGCGACGATGGCGCTGCGCAACGCCCGCGACGTCTACACCCGCCGCCAGGAGGGCGTGTCGATCTGGGTGGTCCGGGCCGCCGACATTACCGCGTCCAGCCCGGACGAGAAGGACGAGTTCTTCGACCCGGCCGGCGACAAGGTCTACCGGCATCCGACCTTTTACCAGGTCCCGGAAGGCGTCGACCACCTGTGAACGACCTTTTCGTCTACACGCTCCGGCTCGGGGACGACGCGCTGATCGCCGCGCAGCGCACCGCCGAGTGGATCGCGGCCGCGCCGCAGCTCGAGGAAGACGTTGCTCTCGGCAACATCGGGCTGGACCAGCTGGGCCAGGCCCGGTCGCTGCTGCAGTACGCCGCCGAGCTCGAGGGCGCCGGCCGGACCGAGGACGACCTGGCCTACTTCCGCGACGAGCGCGACTTCCTCAACCTCCAGCTGTGCGAGCTGCCGAACGGCGACTTCGGCCACGCGATGGCCCGGCTGCTGTACTTCGCGACCTACCAGCACCTGCTGTACGAGGAGCTGCGCGCGTCGGCCGACGAGACGCTCGCGGGCGTCGCCGGCAAAGCGGTCAAGGAGGTCGCGTACCACGTCGACCACGCGACCCAGTGGGTGCTGCGCCTCGGCGACGGCACCGAGGAGAGCCACCGGCGGATGCAGGCCGGACTGGACTCCCTCTGGCCGTACACCGCGGAGCTGTTCGCCGCCGACGACGTCGTACGCCGGCTGGCGGGGGTGGCGGTGGATCCGTCGACGCTGGAGGAGGAGTGGCTGCGCCGGGTCACCCAGGTGATCGACGACTCCACCTGTACGCGGCCGACCGCGGCGTACCAGCACAGCGGGGGACGGGAAGGCCGGCACACCGAGCATCTCGGGTACCTGCTCGCCGAGCTCCAGCATGTCGCGCGCTCGCACCCCGGGGCGACCTGGTGACCCGTCGGCCGGTGACGTCCGAGGAGACTGGCGCTACAGCGCAGGACCTCTCGGACGCGGCGATCTGGGCAGCGGTCGGCGAGGTGGCGGACCCGGAGGTGCCGGTGCTGACGATCGCCGATCTCGGCGTGCTGCGCGAGGTGCGGCACGAGGGCGACCAGGTCGTCGTGACGATCACTCCGACGTACTCGGGCTGTCCGGCGATGGACCTGATCCGGCACGAGGTCGAGCTGACGCTGAACCACCTGGGCGTCGACGGCCGGGTGGAGACCGTGCTGTCGCCGGCCTGGACCACCGACTGGATGAGCGAGGCGGGCAAGGCGAAGCTGACGGAGTACGGGATCGCCCCACCGACCGGGACACGGGCGATGGGCGGTCCGGTCGCGGTGTCTCTGACGATCCGCTGCCCGTTGTGCGGCTCTCCGGACACGACCGAGCTCAGCCGCTTCGGGTCCACGGCGTGCAAGTCGCTCTGGCGCTGCACCGCGTGCCGTGAGCCGTTCGACCACTTCAAGACCATCTGAGAGGCCGGGATGACGACCACGACGACGCCGCGCCGCCGGGCCACCTTCCACCCCCTGACGGTCAAGGCGGTCGACGCGATCACCGAGGACTCGGTGGCGATCACGTTCGACGTTCCGGCCGAGCTGGCCGCGGAGTACGAGTTCCAGGCCGGGCAGCACCTGACTGTGCGGCGGGTAGGGGAGGACCTCCGGCGCAGCTACTCGATCTGCTCGCCGGCCGGCTCCGGCGTCCTGCGAATCGGCGTCAAGCGCATCCCCGGCGGCGAGTTCTCGTCGTACGCCGCGAGCGAGCTCAAACCCGGCGACACGATCGAGGTGATGACGCCGCTCGGCCGGTTCGGCACCACGCTCGACCCGCAGCACGACCGGCACTACGCGTTCGTCGCCGCCGGCAGCGGGATCACGCCGGTGCTGTCGCTGGTCGCCACCATCCTGCGCGAGGAGCCACTCAGCCGGGTGACGCTGGTCTACGGCAACCGGACCGCCGGCTCGGTGATGTTCGCCGACGAGCTGGCCGACCTCAAGGACCGGTACGCCGAACGCCTGCACCTGGTGCACGTGCTGTCCCGCGAGAGCACCGAGGTCGAGCTGTTCAGCGGCCGGATCGACCGCGGCCGGCTGCGCCGCATGCTGGACACGATCCTGCCGGTGAAGACCGTCGACGAGTGGTTCCTGTGCGGCCCATACGCGATGGTCGTCGGCGCGCAGGACCTGCTGCTCGAGCAGGGCGTCGCGCGGGAGCAGGTGCACGCCGAGTTGTTCCACGTCGGCGACGAGGCGCCGGTGACCCGGGTCGAGCAGACCGTGGTCGACGAGGACGCCGCCGAGGTGACGGTGATCCTGGACGGCCGCCGCTCGACGTTCGGTCTCACCGAGCACGGCAGACCGGTGCTGGACGCGACGCTCGCGGTCCGGTCCGACGCGCCGTTCGCCTGCAAGGGCGGCGTGTGCGGCACCTGCCGCGCGAAGGTTGTCGAGGGCACCGTCCGGATGGACACCAACTGGGCCCTCGAACCCGACGAGATCGCCGCCGGCTACGTGCTCACCTGCCAGTCCCACCCGACCACCCCCAAGGTCACCCTCGACTTCGACGCCTGACCCGGTGGCCGGTAGCTGCCACCGGCGTCGCCGAGCCGGCCGAGCGGGAAAGATGCGGAGCGCTCTGCTTCCTTTTTCCTGGGGGTTCGGATGTCAGGACGCTGGATGTCGCTCGGTGTGGCGGGTGCGCTCGTCGCCGGTCTGCTCGGAGCCGCCCAGGGCACGGCCGGCCACGCTGCGGCCGATGCCGGCTCGGCAGCGGTCGGCGCTGCCGGGCCGGGAAAAGCACCAGCCGTGCCAGTTCTGTCCTGGAAGCCGTGCGGTCAGTCCGCCCCTGAGTTCGAGTGCGCGACGGCGAAGGTCCCGCTGGACCACGACCAGCCGCACGGACCGGCGATCAGCCTCGCGCTGACCAGGATCCGCGCCACCGACCCGTCCCGGCGCATCGGCTCCCTCTTCCTGAATCCAGGCGGCCCCGGCAGCTCGGGCGTCGACTTCGCCCAGTCGGTCGGCAAGACGCTGTACTCCGCCGAGGTGCGGGCCCGGTTCGACCTCGTCGGCTTCGACCCGCGCGGCGTGGCGGCGAGTACGCCGCTCACCTGCTTCGACACCGCCGAGCAGGCGGCCGCGGCGACCGCGCCGTTCGCGTTCCCGGTCACCGTGGCCGAGGAACGCGAGTGGGTGAAGTACGACCGCGCGTACGCCGCGGCCTGCGCCCGGCGGGCCGGACCGGTGATCGACCACATGTCCACCGCCAACGTCGCCCGCGACCTCGACCTGCTGCGGGCCGCGGTCGGCGACCAGAAGCTGACGTACGCCGGGTACTCCTACGGCACCTACATCGGCTCGGTGTACGCGAACCTGTTCCCGCACCGGGTGCGCGCGGTGCTCATCGACGGCGTGATCGACCCGGTCTCGGACGCGACCGGCCGCAACGGCGAGTGGCGCCGGCAACCGGTCGACGCGCGGCTGAAGAGCGAGCAGGGCGCCTACCAGACCCTGCGCGAGTTCCTGCGGCTGTGCGACGCCGGCGGTGCGACGTGCGCCTTCAGCGGCGGTAATCCCACGGCTCGGTACGACGCGCTGGCGGCCCGCCTGCGCAAGCAGCCGATCACGATGCCGGACGGCGAGGGTGGCAGCGTGGTCGTCACCTATGCGGACCTGGTCACCACCTCGCTCGTCGCGATGTACTCGCCGGTGGACTGGCCCGAGTTCGCGAAGTACCTGCAGGGTCTGGACATCGCGTCTGCCGGGGCGGTACGGGCCGCACGCGCCGCACTCGCGGACCCGCCGTACACCCAAGGCGCGGAGGGCTTCTACGGCGTCTGGTGCACGGACTCGCTGAACCCGAGCTCGGCCTCCGCCTGGGCCCGCGCCGCCCGGGCTGCCGACCGCCAGTGGCCGTACTTCGGGCGACGCTGGATCTGGGGATCCAGCATCTGCGCCAACTGGCCGGGGAGGGACGCCGACCGCTACCTCGGCCCGTTCAGCAAGCCGACGGCGCACCCGGTCCTTGTCGTGGGCAACCGCTGGGATCCCGCCACCCGGTACGAGGACGCGGTCAGCACGTCCCGGATTCTCGGTCGGGCGCGGCTGCTGACCGTCAGCGGCTGGGGCCACACCTCGTTGTTCACGTCGGCCTGTGCGGACGGCTACGCGAGCGCTTACCTGCTGACCGGGGCGCTGCCGGCGGCCGGGACGGTGTGCCGCCCCGACGCGGTGCCGTTCGCGGCGACCACCCGGGTGAAGAAGCCGGCGCCGCCGTACCAGTGGCGTCCGCCGCACCGCTGAGCCCGGCGGCCGGAACTCGTCGGCCGCCCTCTGTGCGCCTCCGCCGAACTGTCGGTGGGCGTTGACAGAATCGGCACCTCACGACTGATGGGGGTGGGGCGCCGTGATGGGGCGTTCGCATGCGTTGTCCGGCTGGTGCGCGGGCCTGGTGGTCGCGCCGGTGATCGGGTTGACCACGGTGGCCGAGGTGGTGCCGTTCGCGGCGGCGACGGCGGGCTACGCGCTGCTGCCCGACCTCGACCACCCGGGCGCGAGCGCGTCCCGGCTGCTCGGTCCGCTGACGGGCTTCGTGTCCAGCGTGCTCCGGGCGTTCTCCGCCCTGCTGTACTCGCTGACCAAGGGGCCACGCGACGAGGACAGCACGGGGCAGCACCGGCATGCCACCCACACGGTGGTCGCGGCGGTGCTGCTCGGGTTCGCGACGTCGAGCGCCGGTGCGGTGGGTGGCTGGCGTGCGGTGCTGGCGATCGCGCTGCTCGGCTTGATCCTGGCCGCCGACGTGCTGGGGGACTGGGTGCTGCTCGTGGTCGTCGCGGCGGGCGGCTGGACGCTGGCGGGCAGTTGGCTGCCCGGCACGTCGGCGGTCGAGGCGTTGCGCGGCGGGCTGGACGAGATCGGCAGCTGGATCGGTGCGGCCGTTGCCGTCGGCATGTTCGTGCACTGTCTCGGTGACAGCCTGACCCGCTCGGGCTGTCCCTGGCTCTGGCCGCTGCCGATCCGCGGCGAGACCTGGTACGAGATCCGCCTGCCCAAGCCGCTGCGCTTCCGCACCAACGGCCCGGTCGAGAACCTGCTGATCGCTCCGGCCCTGGTCGTCGGCAGCGTTCTGCTGCTCCCGGGCGGTCTCGCCATCGCGCAGGACCTCGCCACCACGATCTGGTCCACCACGTCGGTCTGGCTGGCGGGCCGATGAGCCGCCGGACGGTCAACCTCGGCGAGACCGGCCTGACGGAGCTCGACCCGGCTCTCCGGGAGCACACCGGGCTCCGCGAGCTCTACCTGCACGGCAACCGGCTCGCCTCCTTGCCCGACTGGCTCGGCGACTTCGCGGAGCTGCGGATTCTCGACCTGAGTCACCAGCCGCTGGCCTTGCTGCCGTCGACGCTGGGGCAGCTGGCGAGCCTGGAGTTCCTCTATGTCAGCGATCTGGCAGTGACCTCATTGCCGGACTCCCTGGGGGGACTGACCTCGCTGCTCTACCTCGGGGCCACTGACAACGGCCTCAGCGAGGTGCCCGCGTCCCTGGGCGGCCTCCGGAACCTGGTCGAGCTCCGCGTGTACGGCAACCAGTTCACCACGCTGCCCACCGAGTACGGCGGCCTCTCGGCGCTCCGCGAACTCCACCTCGACCGCAATCCGTTGACCGGTCTGCCCGGCACCTTCGACCAACTGACGGAGCTGCGGGTGGTCAGTCTGCGCGGTGCGGCGTTGACGGAGTTCCCGGTCGCGCTGAGCAGACTGCCGCAGCTGCGTCAGCTGGACCTGCGCGCCAACCGCATCACCCGGCTGCCGGACCTCGGCTCCGACGCGTTCCCGGCGCTGGAAAAGCTCGACCTGCGCTGGCTCGATCTCCCGGTCGTGCCCGAGTGGGTCCACGACCTGGAACGCCGGGGCTGCCTGGTCTACCGGACCGCCGCCGGATAGCCCGGTCCAAGGTCAGAGCCGGTCCTGCGTCCGGCCGAGCAGGTACGACGGCGCCCCGCCGGCTTCGAGCG
This sequence comes from Kribbella flavida DSM 17836, assembly GCF_000024345.1. NCBI lineage: Bacteria > Bacillati > Actinomycetota > Actinomycetes > Propionibacteriales > Kribbellaceae > Kribbella > Kribbella flavida. The sequence continues at coordinate 3,166,454 of NC_013729.1, forward strand.
AGGCGGCGAAGCGCCGGCGGTTGCGCAGGCTCGGCCAGCACTCCCAGGCGATCAGGGGAACGGCCAGCAGCGCGCCGACCAGGATCGGCCAGTAGCTGTCGACGACGAACGCGATCGGGATCGTCACCATGAACACCGCCTCGCACAGCACGAAGCGGACGAACCCCGCACGGTTGAAGGCCTGCCACGACCGGTTCTCCACCTCGGCCGGATCGCCGCCGTAGGGCAGCGGCTGCGCGCGGAAGCCGGCCACCTCGCAGTACGCGTAGGCGGCCGCGGCCAGCACCACGGGGACCAGGAGCGACCAGGTCTCCGGCCGGTGGCCCAGCCCGATGTCGGCAAAAGCGAACCACAGAGCACCGGCGATCGCCGGCACGGGCAGGACCAGCGTGATCATCGTGATCGAAACCGATTCGGCCGCCGGCGGGCGGGGAGCGTTCACAGGGGTGGACACGGCACCGACGGTAGCGGCTGAGAGGTCCGTCCGCTGCGCCCAGATCTGCACGTACCGCCACCGGATGCTCACTAACCGTGTTCACAGAAACTTTTTCCGACTTTTTCGATGAAAGCTGTAACGACTCCTGGCGCCTGCCCGATAGGACGAGTGAGCCTGGTGGCTGCCCGGACCCCCGAGCGGACAGCCACCAGGCCTACTCATGTCCCGAGGTGTTCGGAGCGGTAATCTGACCCCCATGTCCTCAGCTGCGTCCTCCGCCCCGACAGCCCCGCCTTTCGGCCGGCTGACCACGGCGATGATCACCCCGTTCCGCACGGATGGCTCGCTCGATCTCGAGGCCGCGCAGAAGGTCGCCGGCCACCTGGTCGACCAGGGCAACGACGCGCTGATCGTCAACGGCACCACCGGCGAGGCCCCGACCACGTCGGACCAGGAGAAGGACCAGCTGGTCCGCGCCGTGCTGGAGGCCGTCGGCGACCGCGCCCAGGTGGTCGCCGGCGTCGGCACCAACGACACCGCGCACACGATCGCGCTGGCCCAGGCCGCTGAGGCCGCCGGCGCGCACGGACTGCTCGTCGTCACGCCGTACTACAACAAGCCGCCGCAGGAAGGCCTGAAGGCGCACTTCACCGCGGTCGCCGACGCGACCGGCCTGCCGAACCTGCTGTACGACATCCCCGGCCGCTCCGGCGTCGAGATCCGCACCGAGACCCTGATCGCGCTCGCCGATCACCCGCGCATCGTCGCGGTGAAGGACGCCAAGGGCGACGTCGTCGCCGCCGCCAAGGTGCTGGCGAACACCGACCTGGCCTACTACTGCGGTGCCGACGAGCTCAACCTCGCCTGGCTGGCGATCGGCGCCGCCGGTATCGCCAGCGTCGTCGCGCACGTCGCGAGCCCGCAGTACCGGCAGCTGATCGACGCCGCCGTCGCCGGCGACCTGGCCACCGCCCGGGAGCTCGACCGACGGCTGATCCCGGCCGTCGAGGCGATCATGACCCGGACCCAGGGCGCGATCATGGTCAAGGCCGCGCTCAAGCTGCTCGGCGTGACCGAGCACGCGACCGTCCGGCTGCCGCTGGTCGAGGCGACCACTGCGCAGGTCGACGGGCTCACCACCGATCTCAAGACGTCAGGACTGGTTGCATGAGTCATCCCCACCCCGATCTCGCCGCCCCGGCACCACTGGCGCCGGGTGCGCTCCGGGTGATCCCGCTCGGTGGGCTCGGCGAGGTCGGTCGCAACATGACCGTCTTCGAGTACGACGGCAAGTTGCTGGTCGTCGACTGCGGCGTGCTGTTCCCGGACGAGAACCAGCCCGGTGTCGATCTGATCCTGCCCGACTTCCAGCCGATCCGGGAGCGGTTGCACGACATCGTGGCGGTGGTGCTGACCCACGGCCACGAGGACCACATCGGCGGCCTGCCCTACCTGCTGCGCGAGCGCGGCGACATCCCGGTGCTCGGGTCCCGGCTCACGCTGGCCCTGCTCGAGGGCAAGCTCCGCGAGCACCGGCACCGCAACGTGCCGCAGCAGGTCGTCGTCGAGGGGGAGAAGGTTCGGCTCGGCCCGTTCGAGTGCGAGTTCGTCGCGGTCAACCACTCGATCCCGGACGCGCTCGCGGTCGCGATCCGGACCCCGGCCGGCCTGGTGCTGCACACCGGCGACTTCAAGATGGACCAGCTGCCGCTGGACGACCGGATCACCGACCTGCGCGCGTTCGCCCGGCTCGGCGAGGAGGGGGTCGACCTGTTCTGCGTCGACTCCACCAACTCCGAGGTGCCCGGCTTCACCACCCATGAGCGCGACATCGCGCCGGTGCTGGACCGGGTCTTCACCAACGCCCGCAACCAGCGCATCATCGTCGCCTGCTTCGCCAGCCACGTGCACCGGGTCCAGCAGGTGATGGACGCCGCGGTGAAGCACCGCCGCAAGGTCGCGTACGTCGGCCGCTCGATGGTCCGCAACATGGCCGTCGCCCGGGACCTGGGCTTCTTGACCGTGCCCGGCGAGACGCTGATCGACATGCGCGAGCTGGAGAACTACCCGCCGGAGCAGGTGGTGCTGGTCTCCACCGGTTCGCAGGGCGAGCCGATGTCGGCGCTGTCGCGGATCGCGGCCAACGACCACAACAGCGTGCAGCTGCAGCCCGGCGACACCGTCGTGCTCGCGTCCTCGCTGATCCCCGGCAACGAGAACTCGGTCTACCGGGTGATCAACGGCCTGACCCGGCACGGCGCAAACGTCATCCACAAGGGCAACGCGCTGGTGCACGTGTCCGGCCACGCGTCGGCCGGTGAGCTGCTGTACTGCTACAACATCGTCAAGCCGCGCAACGTGATGCCGGTGCACGGCGAGATCCGGCACCTGCACGCGAACGCGGCGCTGGCCCGCCAGACCGGCGTACCGGCCGAGAACGTGGTGGTGGTGGAGGACGGTGTGGTGGTCGACCTGGTCGACCGCTTGGCCGTGGTGGCCGGCAAGGTGGACTGCGGCTACGTGTTCGTGGACGGCTCGACGGTCGGCGACATCACCGAGACCTCGCTGAAGGACCGGCGGATTCTCGGGGACGAGGGTTTCATCTCGGTGATCGCCGTGATGGACTCGGTCACCGGCAAACTGACCGCCGGACCCGAGATCCAGGCCCGCGGGTTCGCCGAGGACGACACCGTCTTCGACGACCTGAGGCCGAAGATCGAGGCGGAGATCGAGAAGGCGATCGGCAGCGGTGTGGACGACATGTACCAGCTGCAGCAGGTGATTCGCCGGGTGGTCGGCAAGTGGGTGAGCGATACTCACCGCAGACGCCCGATGATCATCCCGGTCGTCGTGGAGAGCTGACACAGTCGAAAGGGGTGGGCCTGTGAGTATCACTGGTGTCAACGGAGCCGGGCAGCGCCGGCCCACCATGAAAGAGGTCGCCGCCCGGGCTGGCGTCGCGCTGAAGACGGTGTCCCGGGTGGTCAACGAGGAGCCGAACGTCAGCCCGGAGCTGACCGCCAAGGTCCAGGCCGCGATCAAGGAGCTCAACTACACCCCGAACGAGAGCGCCCGGATGCTGCGCCGCGGCAAGACCGGCACGATCGCCGTGGTGATCCGCGACATCGGTGACCCGTTCTTCGCCTCGCTCGGCCGCGCGGTCGAGCTGTGGGCCCGGTCCAGCGGCTCGGTGGTGATGATCGGGCTGACCGACGAGGACCCCGAGCGCGAGCGGGACGTCTGCCTGGAGTTCGTCGCCCGGCGGCCGGACGCGCTGATCATGGCGCCGATCGGGGAGACCCAGGACTACCTCGCCCCGCACGTCGACGCCGGGATGGCGGTCGTCACGATCGACCGCCCGGCGCACGGGATCGAGGCGGACGCGGTGCTGGCCGACAACGCCGGTGGCATCGACCAGGCGATCGACCACCTGGTCCGCCAGGGACACCGCCGGATCGCCTACCTCGGCGACGACGAGCGGATCTTCACCGCCCGCGAACGCGTGGTCGCCTACCGCGCGGCGATGGCCCGGCACCGGATCGAGGTCGACGAGGACCTGGTCCACCTGTCCGAGCCGACCACCGAGGGCATCGGGATCACGCTGTCCGCCGTACTGGACCGCCCGGAGCCGGCGACCGCTCTGCTGTCGGCCAACAACATGACCACCGCCGAGGTACTGAGGGGCATGGCCGGCCGTCGTGACCGGGTCGCGCTGGTCTCCTTCGACGACCTGGCCCTCGGCGACCTGCTCAGCCCGGGCCTGACCGCGGTTGCTCAGTCGGCCGACGTGATGGCCCGGACCGCGATCCAGCTGATGACCGAGCGCCTGCCCGAACCGCACCGGCCGGGCCGGACCGTTCGCGTCCCGGTCAAGCTCACCATTCGCGGCTCAGGCGAGATCCCGCCTGCCTGAGCCGCTGCCGGTGGGCGTGCCCTCAGGCCCGGTACTGCGCGGTCAGCGGGCACTGGAAGGGGTCCCGGGCGCGCAGGCCGACGTTGTTCAGGTAGTCGGTGACGATCCGGTACGACTCGAACAGGCCGACCTCGGTGTACTTCACGCCGTGCTTGGCGCAGTACTCGCGGACGATCGGCTGGACCCGCCGCAGGTTCGGGCGGGGCATGCTCGGGAACAGGTGGTGCTCGATCTGGTAGTTCAGGCCGCCGAGCGCGAAGTCGACCAGCAGACCGCCGCGGATGTTGCGCGACATCAGCACCTGGCGGCGTAGGAAGTCGAGCTTCATCGTGGCCGGGACGAGCGGCATGCCCTTGTGGTTCGGGGCGAACGACGCGCCGAGGAAGACGCCGAACAGCGCCAGCTGGAGGCCGAGGAAGGCCGCGGCCTTGCCGGGCGGCAGCAGCAGGAACAGCGCGGCCACGTAACCGCCGAGCCGCGAGATGACCACCGCGGCCTCGATCCGCTCCATCCGGGTGGCGCCGCGCCGGAACTGGTGCTGCAGGCTCGACACGTGCAGGCTGATGCCTTCCAGCGTCAGCAGCGGGAAGAACAACCAGCCCTGCCGGTCGGTCAACCACTGCGCCGCGCTGCTGCGCCGTACGGCGTTGTCGGGGGTGAACGCGAGCACGCCGGGGCCGATGTCCGGGTCCTTGCCGACCTGGTTCGGCGCGTTGTGGTGCTTGCTGTGCTTCGAGCGCCACCAGGTGATGCTCATGCCGGCGATGCCGCCGGCCAGCACCCGCGCGGTCCAGTCGTTCCAGGCTGCGGAGTCGAAGATCTGCCGGTGCGCGCTGTCGTGGCTCAGGAAGGCGACCTGGGTCAGCACGAGCGCCAGCGCGGCCGCCATGAACAGCTGGAACCAGGAGTTGCCGAGCAGGACGAATCCGGTGACGATGCCGCCGAGCGAGGCGAGCACCAGACCGATCCGCGTCCAGTAGTAGGCGTACCGGCGGCGCAGCAGACCCAGGTCGCGCACGGTGTGCGACAGGTCCGTGTAGAGGCTGGCGAACTGCTGCTGCGGCCGCAGCGGGCCGACGTCGTCGGCAACGACTTGGGACACTGGTGAAACCCCATTCCGGGTAGTGCATCGGTCGATGCGCTACCGGGTCCAGGGCAGCGCCACGAGGAGTGGCCTTCTTCTTCAACGGAACCACGGGCACCGAGCACACGCAACTCATGGCTCGGCTGTGCAGAAGTTTGCGTATCCGTCCGGGACGTGGTGGATCCCCTTCGGACGTTGCCATCGTCGGTCCGCCACCAGCAGCGACCAGCTCGGGCTGAGTTGTCAGGCAGTTCGCCTCGACGTCACGCGGGCGTCATTCCCGAGGAGCACCTTCGGCAGCATGAACTTGAGCCGCCGCCAGCTCTTGGCCGCATCCACCGTCGCGGGCGCCTCGCTCGCGGTGCCCGGCGTCGCCGCCGCGGTGCCTTCCGTCGTCCGCCGTGACCGCCCGGGGCTTCCGTCCGGGCTGGCCAGCGGCGACGTGACCGCCAACTCCGCCGTGCTCTGGTCCCGGACCGACCGCCGCTCCCGGCTGGTCGTCGAGCTGACCAGCCACGGCCGGTTCGACCGGGCGATCCGGCTGCGCGGCCCGGTCACCGGGCCGGAGAACGACTTCACCGCGCAGCTGCCGCTGAAGGGGCTGCGGCCCGGGCAGCGCTACGACTACCGGGTGTCTTTCGAGGACGCGTACGGCCGGCGCGGCGAGAGCCGGACCGGGTCGTTCAACACGCCCGGCCGCAACCGCGGGGTCAGCTTCGTCTGGACCGGCGACACGGCCGGCCAGGGCTGGGGCATCAATCCCGACCTCGGCGGCATGATCGCCTACCGCGCGATGCACCGGACCAACCCCGACTTCTTCCTGCACTCCGGCGACAACATCTACGCCGACGGCCCGATCGAGGCCACGGTGTTGGTGGCCGACGGCACCGTCTGGAAGAACGTGGTGACCGAGGAGGTCGCGAAGGTCGCCGAGACGCTGGCGGAGTACCGCGGCCGGTACAAGTACAACCTGCTCGACCACAACGTGCGCGACCTGTACGCCGAGGTGCCGATCGTCAGCCAGTGGGACGACCACGAGACGGTGAACAACTGGTACCCGGGCGAGATCCTCACCGACCCCCGCTACACCGAGAAGTGGGTCGACGTGCTCGCGGCCCGGGCCCGGCAGGCGTTCGTCGAGTACCTCCCGATGCAGCGCCCGGGCGGCCGGGACCGGCTCTACCGCAAGGTCAGCCACGGTCCGCTGCTGGACGTCTTCTGCCTCGACATGCGCACCTACCGCGACGCCAACCCGGCGCCCGGGGTGGCCGGACCGGTCGCGATTCTCGGCGCCGAGCAGGCCGCCTGGCTGGTCCGCGAGGTGGCCGCCTCCAAGGCCGCCTGGAAGGTGATCGCCAGCGACATGCCGATCGGCGTGCTGGTGCCCGACGGCAGCGAGATCGAGGCGGTGGCCAACGGTCTGGCCGGCGCGCCCGGTGGACGGGAGCACGAGATCGCCTGGGTGCTCAGCCAGTTCAAGCGCCGCAAGGTCAAGAACACGATCTGGCTCACCGCGGACGTGCACTACTGCGCCGCGCACCACTACGACCCGGCCCGGGCGGCCTTCACCGACTTCGAGCCGTTCTGGGAGATCGTGGCCGGCCCGATCAACGCCGGCACCTTCGGCCCGAACGCGCTGGACCCGACGTTCGGCCCGAAGCTGGAGTTCGTCAAGGCCGCGGACTTCCCGAACCAGCCTCCGAGCGGTGGCAACCAGTTCTTCGGCCACGTCGCGATCGACCCGCGCACCGAGGTCTTCAGCGTCTCGCTGCGCGACCTGCACGGCACGGTGCTGTGGCGCAAGGACCTGCCGCCGCGCTGAACCACCTCAGGACGGCCCGTCCGACCCGGATCCCGGCGCCTGCGCGGGATGCCGCCCACCGGCGATCCGGATCGGACGGGACGGGCGCGCGCGAAGGCGGTCTGATCCCCCGCCACGGTTAGGTTGGCCCCATGACTGTACTGATGCCGCGCCTGCGGCACGGCGGGTCAAGGGGCTGGAACTCCCGCCCTTCCCTCGTCACTCCGGTCGCTGCGCTCCCTCCATTCCTCAGTGCAGGCCGGGAGGCCCCATGACCGTCGAGTACCCGCACAGCCGTCGTGGTGATGTCGTCGAGACGCTGCACGGACGCGAGATCGCCGATCCGTACCGCTGGCTGGAGGATCCGGATGCGCCGGAGACCATCGACTGGGTGACCCGGCAGAACGCGTTCACCGAGGCCGAGCTGGCGTCGTACCCGGAGCGGGCCTGGTTCCGGGCGACGATGAGCGCGATCCTGGCCCGGCCGCGGGCCGGCGTACCGGTGCGCAAGTCGGGTTGGTACTTCGTCGGCCGCAACGACGGCACCCAGGCCCAGGACGTCGTGTACGTCGCGGAGTCGTTGCCGGCCCTGCTCGACGGCGGCCGGGTGCTGATCGACCCGAACCAGCTGTCCGAGAGCGGCACCGACTCGCTCGGCGGCTTCACGGTCAGCCCGGACGGCAAGTACTTCGCCTACGCGATCAACGAGAGCGGCAGCGACTGGTTGACGTTCCGGCTGCTCGAGGTCGCGACCGGGGCCGCGGTGCACGATGTCGTTGCCGAGGCCAAGTTCTGCGAGGCGACCTGGCTGCCGGACTCGTCGTCGTTCCTGTACGTGCACTACCCGTCCGGCGGGCGCAGCGACGGCACGGAGACGAAGGCGCTCGGCGCCGGCGAGCTCAAGCTGCACCGGGTCGGCACGCCGCAGACCGAGGACGAGCTGGTGCTGCGGCTGGCCGGCAACGACCGGCTGCACTTCGACGTCGAGGTCACCGAGGACGACCGGTACGTCGTGCTGCACATCTTCCAGGGCACCGACCCGCGGACCCGGCTGTGGGTCTACCCGCTCCAGGACGGCGGTCTCGGCGAGCCGGTCAAGGTCATCGACGAGTTCGCCTACGCCGCCGAGTTCGTGCGGATGGCCGGGGACCGGCTGATCCTGCGCACCGACCGGGACGCGCCGCGCGGCCGGATCGTCAGCAGCGACCTGGACGCCACCTTCACCGACGTCGTCCCGCAGCGCGAGGCGACGCTGCTCGCGGTCAGCGGCACGGCGTCCGGCCTGGTCACGGTCTGTCTGGTCGACGCCCAGCCGGTGCTCACCCTGTACGACGTCGACGGCGGCAACACCCGCACCGTGGACGTGGGCGGCGGCGGACTTGTCGGGCTGAACGCGAGCCCTCACCAGGACGAGGTCTTTGTCGGGCTGTCCGCCACGACCGACCCGACCACGTCGTACGCCGTGTCCGCGTCGACCGGGTCCGTCCGGGCGCTGCCGGAGCTGGTGCCGGCCGGTGCGGCGTACACGGCTCCTGAGGTGACCGTGACCCGCCGGCTCGAACCGAGCCGCAAGGTGCCGTACTACGTGGTCAGCCGGGCCGACCTGCCGATCGACGAACCGCGACCGACGCTGCAGTACGGGTACGGCGGCTTCCGCGTCCCGATCTTCGCCGACTACAAGCCGGGCTGGCCCGGTTGGCTGGCTGCCGGGGGAGTGCTGGTGATCACCAACCTGCGCGGCGGCGGCGAGTACGGCAGCGACTGGCACGACGAGGGCCGGCTGAAGAACAAGCAGAACGTCTTCGACGACTTCATCGCCGTCGCTGAGCACCTGCGCGACACCGGCGTGACGACACCCGAGCAGCTGGCGATCCACGGCCGCAGCAACGGCGGTCTGCTCGTCGGTGCGGTGATGGCGCAGCGGCCCGAGCTGTTCGCGGTGGCTCTGCCCGGAGTGGGCGTGCTGGACATGCTGCGCTTCCACCTGTTCACCATCGGCGCCGGCTGGGCCTCGGACTACGGGCTGCCCGACGACCCGGACCAGTTCGAGGACCTGCTGGCCTACTCACCGCTGCACAACCTGCGCGACGGTACGGCGTACCCGGCGACGCTGGTGGTCACCGGGGACCACGACGACCGGGTGGTGCCGTTGCACAGCCACAAGTTCATCGCCGCGCTGCAGCACGCGCAGGCGGGCGATCGTCCGGTTCTGACCCGGGTCGAGGTCGACACCGGCCACGGCTTCGGCAAACCCGCCGCCATGGTCGCCTCGGAATGGGCCGACCTGCTGGCGTTCGCCGCTCACCACACAGGTCTGGATCCGGAGTTGTAGCTGCAGCACTCACCAACCCGTGGTGCCGACGGCCTTGCCGAGCGGTGGGTCGGCCGGTCTCAGCCGGTTGACGAGTGCTGGACGTTCACCAGATCTCGGGAGCGTCCAGGTCGCGCGGGTCGTCGCTCGGCTGACAACCGTGCGCCGACTCCTCGTACTGCGAACGCGGGCCCTGCGTGGCCAGCGTGCGGATCGCACCGACCAGGCGGTCGACGTGCTCGCGGGTGGTCCCGAGTCCCAGGCTCGCGCGGACCGCGGTGCCGTGCTCGGGGGAGTCCTGCAGCAGGTGGCCGACCAGCGGGTGCGCGCAGAACTTCCCGTCCCGCACCCCGATCCCGTACTCCGCCGACAGCGCCGCCGAGACCAGTGTCGAGCTGATGCCCCGGACCGTGAAGCAGACCGTGCCCACGCGGTCGGCCTCGGCGCCGAAGAGCGAGTAGGTGGTCACCTCGGGGATCTGCGCCAGACCGGTCCGAAGCCGGGCGAGCAGACTGCGCTCGTGCTGCTCGATCGCGTCACGGTGCCGGCTCACCGCGGCGCAGGCGGCGGCCAGGGCGATCGCGCCGATGACGTTGGGGGAGCCGCCCTCGTGCCGGGCCGGGCCTTCGTTCCAGACCGTGGTGCCGGCCCCGACCGCCGCGGTCGCGCCGCCGCCGTACAGGTAGGGGTCGGCCGCGTCGAGCCAGTCCGCCCGGCCGATCAGCGCGCCCGCACCGTACGGGGCGTAGAGCTTGTGGCCGGACAGCGCCACCCAGTCGACGTCCAGGGCCGCGATGTCGACCGGCCGGTGCGGAGCGAGCTGGGCGGCGTCCAGACAGGTGCGGGCGCCGTGGGCCCGGGCGACGGCGGCGAGCTCGGCGATCGGGAAGATTTCGCCGGTCACGTTCGACGCACCGGCGACGACAACGAGCCGCGGGCCTTCCGGTGCCTGGCGCAACGCGTCGGCGACAGCGGTCACCGCGCCGGTGCCGGAGGTCGGGGCCGCGAGCCGGATGGTGCGCTCGGCCGGCCAGGGCAGCAGCGCCGCGTGGTGCTCGGACTCGAACACGATCACTGTCGCGTCGGCCGGGACCGCGCGGGCGAGCAGGTTGAGGGCGTCGGTGGTCTGCCGGGTGAAGATCACCTGGTCGTCCTCCCGGGCGCCGACGAAGCCGTGCACCTCGCGGCGGGCCCGCTCGTACCACTGGGTGGTGATCCGGGACGCGTAGCCGTTGCCGCGGTGCACCGACGCGTACGACGGCAGGGCGACCTCGACGGCGCGCCGCACCGACTCCAGGCACGGGGCACTCGCGCCGTGGTCGAAGTTGGCGTAGTCGGTGACCCGGCCGTCGGCCAGCGGGACCAGCAGGTCCGCGCCGACGGTGGCAGGGATGCTGCCGGTGGTGAGCCGTGCGACGGTCGGTCGCGCGGCGGTCGTGGTGGCCGGCTCGAGGATGGAGAGGATCGACATGCTGCTGCTCCCGGGAAGTCCGCACTTGCCGAACGGGGTGTCCGCACGGCCTGGTCCTCACCCGGGGCACCCCACCGCGGAGGAGGGTTGCCGTCCAGCTAGCCGGGGCTTGTCGCTGGCTCTCATGACCTGCCGGAGACGGTAGCCAACGGACTGCTGGGTGCGCCAGCAGCCATCTCGTATTATGAGATAAGCGGCTATATGTTGAGATAACGAGCGCGGCGGCAGAACTCGGATGACGCCTGGGCGGTGGTGGTGCACGATGCTGCGATGACTTGGACCGCACCCGCCGTCGAGCGGCCGGCCGGCTCGCTGGTGGCACCCGAACGCGAGCTACTGGCCGGCTACCTGGACTTCTACCGGACGACGCTGCTGCACAAGTGCGCCGGCTTGACCGCCGAGCAGCTCGCCGAGCGTCCGTCCCCGCCGTCGAACCTGTCCCTGCTCGGCCTGATCCGGCACGCGCGCAAGGTCGAGCGGATCTGGTTCCGGATCCACTTCGCCGCCGGCCCACCGGCCGAGCCGGTCTTCGCGCCCGAGCTCGGCAAGGACGCGGACTTCGAGCTGATCGACGCGGCGAGCGCGCAGGCGGAGTACGAGGCGCTGGTCGAGGAGTGGAAGCTGTCCGACGCAGCCGCCGCGGGCCGGTCGCTCGACGACCGCTTCACGTTCAAGGGCCAGGAGTCGACGCTGCGGATGATCTACGTGCACCTGATCGGCGAGTACGCCAGGCATTGCGGACACGCCGACCTGGTCCGCGAGCAACTGGACGGCGTCACCGGCGCCTGACGCGCGCTGCGGCCGACCTCGCCGGTCGGTCGGGACATCGCCTAGTCTGCGCCTGTGCCCTTCCCGCTGGCCCATCCGGCCGCCGTCCTGCCCTTCGTACGGCGGCCCTTCGTGGCCTCGGCGCTGGTCGCCGGGGCGCTCGCCCCGGACCTGCTCTACCTGGATCCGCTGTACGACCTGGCGACCCGGCAGATTCACGGCAGCTTCACCCTGACCCTCACCCACCAGTTCACTTCGGCGCTGTGGCTGAACCCGCTGCTCGCCTTGCTGGCCCTGGTCGTCTTCCACTGGGTCCTGAAGCGCCCGCTCGTGGCCCTGGCGCCGCCGTCTCTCGCCGGCCGGCTGAAGCCATCCGGCCGGCGACCCACCGCGAACTACTTGCTCTGGGCAGCGATCTCCCTCGTCATCGGCGGATTCACGCACGTCCTGTGGGACTCGTTCACGCACTACGACGGCTACTTCGTTCGCCAGTGGGGCTTCCTCACCGCAAACCTCACCCCGACCTGGGACGTCAACCGGGTGCTGCAGTACCTGAGCAGCATCGGCGGGATCCTGCTCATCGTCCTCTGGCTCTACCGCTGGTGGCAGCGCACAACGCCGGAGCCCGTGGACCCTGAGCGCTACCTTTCACCACCCGCCCGGTACGCCGTGCTGGCCGCGGCGGCTGTCGCCGGCCTGGCCGGCGCGATCGTCACCGTGGTCCGTACGGCCCAGGAAGACGATGCGCGCGTCGGCGAAGCGGTCCTTCGGTTGAGCCTGACCGGCCTCGGCACGGGCGCCGCCGCGGCACTCGCGATGTACGTCGTCGGCTGGCACGTGTTCCGGCGCCGCCGACAACCGGTCACCGCCGTCTGATCACACCCTGGCGCCGAGCAGTCGGACGTCGAACCGGCGGTGCTCGGCGAGCGGCGTGGCCAGTTCGCACGCCCCGGTGGAGATCGTGCAGCGGATGATCGCGGCCCTGGTGTTCTCGCCCGTGTCGGCCACCATCAGCAGATGGTCGTCGTCCTCGGCCATCGCCATCACGAACTCGGCCCCGACCCACTGACGGCGTACGGCTCCGCCGGTCGCGTCGAGGGCGGCGGTGCGCGGCTCGGCTCCACCGGCGCGGAAGTCCTCGCTCGCGACGACGGTCCGGTCGGGTGAAGCCGTCGAGCGAGTACTCGCAGGTGCGGAAGCGACGCTTGCCGGTGGCAAGGTCCGTCAGCGCACTGCAGAAGGTCTGCGCCGCACCGCTGATGCTGTCGACGGCCGCGGTCCCGGCCGTGTTCAGCTTGAAGGCTGCGCACCGTCTTCAGCGCCGTGACCTCGCCGGTCTTCGAGTTCCAGACGTAGGCGGTCTGCGAAGCCGGATAATCGTTGCCCTCAGCACGGAAATGGACCCGGTCGCCGCGGACGCCGAGCACGGTCGTGTGGCCGTACTCCGCGCGCCGCAAGGTCCGTCGTGGCTCGGTGCCGGTCGACTCGATCCAGGAGATGGCGCTGTCCGCGGCGACGGCGTACGCGGCGAGGTCGTCCTCGGGGGAGGTGACCAGACTGGTGACCCCGGCGACGCGCTCGGGGCGGAAGGCTGCCGAGTGCGGGTCGAGCTGCGCGAGCTCGGTTGCCGTTTCGCCCTTCGACAGCACGACCAGCAGGCCGCCGCCGAAGCGGACGGCGTTCTCGATCCGCTGCCGGCCGGGGATGGTCACGTCGGGCCCGGTGCCGCCGCGAACGGTCCGGCCGGCGAGATAGGCCAGCTGGGGCGCGCGGCCCATGGGGAGCCGGGCCGGCTCGAGCTCGACCGTGGTCGGCAGGGAGGCCGGACTGCTCGGACGTGTCGCGGCAGCGGTCGTCGGGACGGCGTGCCACTCGTCGGGACCGGCGTGCCGATCTGAGTCTTCGCCGAGGATGGTCCCGGCGAGGCCGAACCGGTCAGCGGCGCCGCTGAGAACCCGCCTTGCTGCGGCACCTGCCGAGCGGCCAGCACCGCTCCGGTGATCACCGCGGCCACCGTGACGCCGACGATGGGTGCGGCGGTCCGGCGGTTCCACCCTCCACCGCGGCCCAGCCGGCCCCGTGTGTTCCCCACACTCGGCGGTCCTCTCCGTCACGTCGGCGCAGTCCTGTACTCGGATGCTCGGCGCCGCCGACTGGTTCGCCGTCCGGACCGATCTTCGCCTGCGGACGGGTCCGGAGATCCGGCGGCTGCTGCTGTGACGGGACGGAAGGGGCGGCGTGACCGGCGTGTGACACGTGTGACTGCAGTGGTCCTCGGGGTAGCCTGCTGATCATGGCGACCCGCACGTCTTCCCCGGCGCGGGCGCAGAAGTCGGCAGCCAATCGCCCGAGCTCGGCGCGATCGGCCGCCGGTGGACGCTCCCGTCCGTCTGGCGCCCAGAAGCGTGGGCAGAGCGCGAAGCGCGGTGGCAGCACCGCTGCGCGGACCAGCACGCCCAAAACCGGCGGGGGAGCGGGTCCCTTCGCGGCCGCCATGCTCGCCCTCGGGCGCGGCCTGATCAAACTGTGGCTCGGGTTCGCCCACCTGCTCGGCGGCATCGTGCGCGGCGTCGGCAACGGCGCCCGCGACCTCGATCCCGCGCACCGCCGCGACGGCGCCGGACTGTCCCTGATCGGGCTGGCCGTGATCGTCGCGGCCGCGATCTGGTGGGACCTGCCGGGCGCGGTCGGCAACGGCCTCCGCACGGTGGTCAGCGGCAGCGTCGGCATGCTCGGCTGGGCCGTGCCGCTGATGCTGCTCTTCATCGCCCTGCGCACCCTGCGCCACCCGGACCGCAACGGCCCGGCCGGGCGCCAGGTGATCGGCTGGACGTCGATCTCGCTCGGCATTCTCGGCCTGGTCCACATCGCGCACGGCATCCCGCGGCCCAACGACCCGGCCGACGCCCCGCTGCAGGACGCCGGCGGTGCGGTCGGGTACGTCGTCTCCTCGCTGATGTCGGACCTGCTCACCCAGTACGTCGCCGCGCCGCTGCTGGTGCTGCTCGCGGTCTTCGGTGCGCTGGTCGTCACCGGCACCCCGATCTACGCGATCCCGCTGCGGGTGCGCGCCGCGTTCGACGTACTGCTCGGGCGGACCGAGCTCCCCGCGGACGCCCCGTCGGTCGCGGCCGCCTCGGACGACACCGTCCGGCTGACCCGCAAGGAGCGCCGGGCCAAGGCCGCGCTCGACGAGGACGGCGAGCCGACCGTCAAGCCGTACGACTCGCCGGTGCTGGAAGGCCGGGAGCTCGGCAAACGCGGGCGCAAGGCCAAGCCGCCGGTCGACGAGGAGCCGTACGACCTCGACGCCGACGCGGAGAGCAACGCGGCCGCCGCGGTGGCCGGTGCCGCCAGCCCGGTGGTCAAGCCGAGCAAGCCGGAGTCCGCTCCCGAACCGCCGCCGCACACGCCGCTGCCGCAGCGGGTCGAGCAGCTCAGCCTGTCCGGCGACATCACCTACACGCTGCCCGACGGCCAGATCCTGAAGCCGGGTTCGGTGCACAAGGCCCGGACCAAGGCCTCCGACGCGGTTGTCGACCGGCTGACCGAGGTGTTCGACCAGTTCGGCATCGACGCCCAGGTCACCGGCTACACCCGCGGCCCGACGGTGACGCGGTACGAGGTCGAGCTCGGCTCGGCGGTGAAGGTCGAGAAGGTCACCGCGCTCAGCAAGAACATCGCCTACGCGGTGGCGTCGGCCGACGTCCGGATCCTGTCGCCGATCCCGGGCAAGTCCGCGATCGGCATCGAGATCCCGAACGTCGACAAGGAGATCGTCAGCCTCGGCGACGTGATCCGGTCGGCGACCGCCCGCAACGACCACCACCCGATGGTGGCCGGGCTCGGCAAGGACGTCGAGGGCGGCTTCGTGGTCGCGAACATGGCGAAGATGCCGCACCTGCTGGTCGCCGGCGCGACCGGCTCCGGCAAGTCGTCGTTCGTGAACTCGCTGATCACCTCGGTGCTGATGCGGGCCACCCCGGACGAGGTCCGGATGATCCTCGTCGACCCCAAGCGGGTCGAGCTGAACAACTACGAGGGCATCCCGCACCTGATCACCCCGATCATCACCAACGCGAAGAAGGCCGCCGAGGCGCTGCAGTGGGTCGTGCGCGAGATGGACATGCGCTACGACGACCTGGCGGCGTTCGGCTTCCGGCACGTCGACGACTTCAACAAGGCCGTCCGGGGCGGCAAGGTGAAGCCACCGCCGGGCAGCGAGCGGGTGCTCACGCCGTACCCGTACCTGCTGGTGATCGTCGACGAGCTGGCCGACCTGATGATGGTCGCCCCGCGCGACGTCGAGGACTCGATCGTCCGGATCACCCAGCTGGCCCGGGCGGCGGGCATCCACCTGGTGCTGGCGACCCAGCGGCCGTCGGTGGACGTGGTCACCGGTCTGATCAAGGCGAACGTGCCGTCCCGCCTCGCCTTCGCCACCTCCTCGCTGGCCGACAGCCGGGTCATCCTGGACCAGCCCGGCGCGGAGAAGCTGGTCGGTCAGGGCGACGGCCTCTTCCTGCCGATGGGCGCGAGCAAGCCGATGCGGATCCAGGGCTCCTGGGTCACCGAGAGCGAGATCCGCGCGGTGGTCGAGCACTGCAAGGAGCAGCTGCAGCCGACGTACCGCGAGGACGTCACCGCTGTGGCCGGTCCGAGCAAGGACCTGGACGACGAGATCGGCGACGACCTCGACCTGGTCGTGCAGGCCGCCGAGCTGATCGTGTCCACCCAGTTCGGTTCCACGTCGATGCTGCAACGCAAGCTCCGGGTCGGCTTCGCCAAGGCGGGCCGGCTGATGGACATCCTGGAGAGCCGGGGAGTGGTCGGGCCGAGCGAGGGCTCCAAGGCCCGCGACGTCCTGGTCAAACCGGACGACCTAGAGGACTTCGTCGCCACCCTGCGAGGAGAGTGAGCCGTGACGGCCCATACGACCATGCCCCGCGGCCAGTTCGAGCCCGGACGCTTCGAGACGACCCAGCACGACGCCACCCGGCGCGGCACCGGCGCCGGGCAGCACCCCGCCGGTTCGTACGAGGCGGCGCAGTTCGACCCGGCGGAGTACGAGGGCGACCCCGGCCCGGGGACGAGCGAGTTCACCGTCCGCGCCTCGCAGAAGGTGCACGGCGGCCTGGCCGTCGGCGCCGCGCTGGTCGCGATCGGGTTCGCGGTGACCGGATCGACCAGCTCGACCGGCGTCCTGCGCTGGGTCGCGGCGCTCGGCTTCGGCGCGCTCGCCGTGGTCTGCGCCCGGGCCCTCACGGTCGGGGACATGCTGGTCGCCGACCGGGTCGGGATCCGGCTGCGGATCGGCGACGAGTGGATCGGCACCCGCTGGGAGGAGATCGAGCAAGTCACCGTGCTGCGCCGCCGGCACCCGCTGGACGACGGCCGGATCGCGCTGCACCTGCTCGACCCCGGACCGGTGCTGGCCGACCTGCCCGCCGCGACGCGCAGGACGACTGACGCCAATCGTCGGCTCACCGGGACCTCACTCGCGGTACCGTTCGGATTGACGGCACGGCCGTCGAACGGGGAAGTGGTACAGACACTGCACATGCTGGCCGACGCCAGATGTCCGGTCAGGGAACAGCTCTGACCTTGCCGTGACCCCGTCGAGCCAGAACCGTTGACTGTGAAGTCGACGGCTCTGCACACGCAACCGGGACGGTGGAGAGGCGGTGGGGACGTGAGCATCGGCAGCGAGCTCACCGCGGCCCGCGAACGCGCGGGCCTGTCGATCGAGCAGTTGAGTGCCGCGACCCGGATCAGGTCGGGCCTGCTGCTCGCGATGGAGGCCGACGACTTCACCCGGTGCGGCGGTGCCTTCTACGCCCGCGGCCACCTCCGGGCGATCGCGCGGGCGGTCAAGGTCGATCCGGCGCCGCTGCTGGCACAGTTCGACGAGACGCAGCCACCGGTGGAGGAGGGCCACCGCCACCGCGAGGACCTGCCCGAGTTGCACAAAAGCCGGCTGTACGCGGTGCGCCCGCGCTGGGCGGTCGTCGTCGGCGCGGTCCTGGTCGGACTGATGGGCTGGGGCATGGTGCGCCTGTTCACCGTGCCGAATGACGTCGAGGCCAGCGCCACCGCGACCACGGCGACGCCGGTGGTCACCACGCCGGCTCCCAAGCCGGTCGGGGCGAAGCCACCGGTGAAGCCGGCCGCCACCCCTGCCGGGCCGTCCACGCCCAGCAGGCTCGTCGTGACGCTGAAAGCGGCGAACGGCGGCACGTACGTGACGTTGCGGAACTTCTTCGGCGAGAAGCTCTTCCAGGGCCTGCTCGGCACCGGCTCCACCCAGACCGTCACCTACCCCGGCACGATCCGGGTCAGTGTGGGCTCGACGGACAACCTGGTCCTGTTCATCAACGGCCAGCAGACCGACCTCACCGCCGAGCGCTTCCTGATCACTCCCACCGGCACCATCCAGCAGATCTCCTGACGCCCTGGCCGAGAACGGCTGCGCGGCTGTGACGTGCAGCGGCTGGTTATGGGCGCGGCGGGGGCAGCAGTCATACTCGGGGTGATGACTACGAACGCCACGACTGTCGCCCTGGTCACGCTGGGCTGTGCTCGCAACGATGTCGACTCCGAGGAGCTGGCCGGCCGTCTGGAAGCCGGTGGATTCCGGCTGGTCGAGGACGCCGCCGACGCGGACACCGTGGTGGTGAACACCTGCGGATTCGTCGAGGCCGCCAAGAAGGACTCGGTCGACACGCTGCTCGCCGCCTCCGACTACAAGGACTCCGGCCGCACCCAGGCCGTCGTCGCCGTCGGCTGCCTGGCCGAGCGGTACGGCGAGCAGCTCGCCGAGGCGTTGCCGGAGACCGACGCCGTCCTGGGATTCGACGACTACGCGGACATCTCCGACAAGCTGCGGTCGATCCTGTCCGGGACCAAGCACCAGGCGCACGTCCCGCGGGACCGCCGCAAGCTGCTGCCGCTGGCCCCGGCCGACCGCGCCGCCGCACACGGGGTGGCTCTGCCGGGCCACGGCGACACGGCTCATGGCACCACCTCGCCGGCCGACCAGCCCTCCGCCGAAGCCGGTGAGCTCGCGGCCGGCGCGAAGGCCGAGCTGAAGGGACGGGCGGTCAAGGCGACCGAGCTCACCATCGACGCGCCTGACCTGGCCAGCGCGCCGGCCAGCGGACCGCGCGTCGTCCGGCGCCGCCTGGACGGTGGACCGATGGCCCCGCTGAAGCTGGCGTCGGGCTGCGACCGTCGCTGTGCCTTCTGCGCGATTCCCGCGTTCCGCGGCGCGTTCGTCTCCCGCCGCCCGACCGAGGTGCTGGGCGAGGCGCAGTGGCTCGCCGAGCACGGGGTCCGCGAGGTCTTCCTGGTCTCCGAGAACTCCACGTCGTACGGCAAGGACCTCGGCGACCTGCGGCTGCTCGAGACCCTCGTCGGCGAGATCGCCGCGGTGCCGGGTCTGACCCGGGTCCGGGTGTCGTACCTGCAGCCGGCCGAGATGCGGCCGACGCTGATCACCGCGATGACCTCCACCCCGGGCGTCGTGCCGTACTTCGACCTGTCCTTCCAGCACGCGTCCGGCCCGTTGCTGCGGCGGATGCGGCGCTTCGGCGACGCGGAGCGGTTCCTCGAGCTGATCGAGCAGGTCCGCGGGCAGGCGCCGACGGCCGGGATCCGCAGCAACGTGATCGTCGGCTTCCCCGGCGAGACCGAGCAGGACGTGGACATCCTGTGCGACTTCCTGTCCCGCGCCGGGCTCGACGCCATCGGCGTCTTCGGGTACTCCGACGAGGACGGCACCGAGGCCGAGACCTACGACGGCAAGCTGGACGAGGACACCATCGCGGCCCGGCTGGACCGGGTCACCCGGCTGGCCGAGGACCTGACGTCGGCGCGGGCCGAGGCCCGGATCGGCGAGACGGTCGAGGTCCTGGTCGAGTCGATCGACGGCGACACCGCCGAGGGGCGCGCCGCCCACCAGGGCCCGGAGGTCGACGGCTCCACGACGCTCACCGGCCTGCCGGCCGGTCTGGCCGTCGGGGACCTGGTCACCGCCGAGGTGGTCGGCAGCGAAGGCGTCGATCTGGTCGCCCAGTACGCCGCGCACGTCCGGCCCCAGGAAGTCGTCCGGGCCGTTAACCTGACCGCGTGACGATCCCGCCGACGAATCCGGTGCCGCGTGCGGCCGCCGGCCCGATCAGCGCGCCGAGCGCCTGGAACGTGGCGAACGCGCTGACGGTGCTGCGGCTCGTCCTGGTGCCGTTGTTCGTCTGGCTGCTGCTGCGCGACGCAGGCAGCGACGACGGCAACCGGCTGCTGGCCACCGCTGCCTTCGTGGTGGCGATCGTCACCGACCGGTTCGACGGGGACATCGCCCGCCGGTGGAACCTGGTCACGAACTTCGGCAAGATCGCGGACCCGATCGCGGACAAGGCGCTCACCGGCGCCGCGTTCATCGGGCTGTCGGTGCTCGGCGACCTGCCGTGGTGGGTCACCGTGGTGGTGCTGGTCCGCGAGTGGGGCGTCACCGCGCTGCGGTTCTGGGTCATCCGGCACGGGGTGATGCCGGCCAGCCGCGGCGGCAAGCTGAAGACGGTGCTGCAGGCGATCGCTCTGGGGCTCTACCTGCTTCCGTGGCACGCGGTGGCGATCCTGCACTGGACCGCCGTGGCCTTCATGGCGGCGGCCGTGATCGTGACGCTCGTGACCGGCCTCGACTACGTCGGCCGCGCGGTCCGCCTCCGCGCCGCGGCGAAGCGGCCGCTGCCATGAGCGTGGACGGGGTGTCGGCGAGCCTGGGCGAAACGCTGTCGGCCTTCGTGGCCCAGCTGAAGACGCAGGGAGCCACCGTGGCGACCGCCGAGTCGCTGACGGGTGGACTGGTCGGCGCGACGCTCACGGACGTGGCCGGTGTCTCGGCTGTCTACCGCGGAGGGGTCGTCGTTTACGCGACTGACCTGAAGGCGACGCTGGCCGGCGTACCCGACGATGTCCTGGCCGCTGTCGGCCCCGTGCACGCCGACACGGCCAAGGCCTTGGCCACGGGCGTCCGGGAGCGTCTGGGGGCCACCTACGGCCTCGCGACGACCGGTGTGGCGGGGCCGGACCCGCAGGCGGGCATCGCGGCCGGCACGGTGTACGTGGCCGCCGCCGGACCGGACGCCGTCCGGGTCCGCAAGCTGGCGCTGAGCGGGGACCGGGCCGCTGTCCGGCGAGCCAGTGTCGAGGCCGTGTTGCGTCTCGCCGTCGAGTTGATGGCGGAAGATCCCGACCACCCGGAGTGTTGAGACCACCATGGGCACAGGTAGGGCAGACTGGCACGGCGCACCGAAGCTGGACGTTGCGACGAGTACTGACCCGGCAACGGGTACCGTTGGTCCCCACGGTCGATCTACGGTGCGAGTAGATTCGGTCCGCCAGGCGGAAGGGAGAAACCTCATGGTGCTGGTTCGTGGCCTGCTGGGCGACGTACTGCGGCGTAAGCGGCTGCGCCAGGGGCGCACTCTGCGCGAGGTGTCCGCCGAGGCCCGGGTGAGCCTGGGCTACCTCTCCGAGGTGGAGCGCGGCCAGAAGGAAGCCTCGAGCGAGCTGCTCGCCGCCATCTGCACGGCCCTCGACGTCCCGCTGTCCACGGTCTTCGCCGAGGTCAGTGAAGATTTGGCCCGCGAAGAAGCGCTCGTTCTCGCCCACCGAGCCATCGAGCCCGAGGTCGTCGCCGCCTGACCAGCCGTCCCTTGCCCGCACGGCCGGCGGCGATCGGCCGGCGCGGCGGGTGTGTGCGGTTTGGTTCACCGTCGACGCCGCATGCCTCGGCCGCCTAGGCCGCCGTACCCGTCGTGGTCGGTCAGCGCGATCGCGTGCAACCCGGCGCGGGCGTTGCGCGGTCAGCGCGATCGCGTGCAACCCGGCGCGGGCGTTGCGCCGTCAGCGCGATCGCGTGCGACCCGGCGCGGGCGTTGCGCCGTCAGCGCTGCCCGGCTCGCCGTCCGGGGATCGACATCGGCGGCTGATGCGCAAACCTGGGCAGCCGTCGACTCGACGGAATCCTTGCTGGCGCCGTAGCGGCAACGCGGTTGCGGCGGCGCCGTTGCGACGGTTGTCTGTCGCCCGTTGCTCGCGTCAGTTCTCGGGCTGGCAGTGGGGGCACCAGAAGGTGACGCGGTCCTGCGGGGGCTGACCGAGGTGGGCGGTCAGGATGGTGGTGCGGCAGCGTCGGCAGGGCTTGCCGGCGCGCTCGAACACCCAGGAGCGTTGACCCGGCCGGTTCACCCCGGTGGTGACCTGGGCGGCGTTCTGCAGGTTGGCCTTCATCAGCCGCCGGCTCAGATCGACGGCAGCGCCGAGATCGACCTGAGAGACCGGCTTCCACGGGTGCAGGCCGAGCAGGAAGCACACTTCGACACGGTAGAAGTTGCCGATGCCGGCCAGGTTGCGCTGGTCCAGCAAGGCTTCGCTGATCGTGCGATCCGGATCGGCGGCGAGGTTCGCGATCGCCTGCGTCCGGTCGAAGGTCGGCGACAAAATGTCCGGCCCGAGATGCCCCACGACGGTGTTCTCGGCGTCGGTGGCAACCAACTCCAGGACGGGCAGCCGGTACCCGACGGCAGTCCAGGCGTCGGTTCCCAGGACGGCGCGCACTTGGTAGTCAGGCCCGCCCTTCCACCGTTCACCCGGGCGGTAGAGGTGCCAGCTGCCCTCCATCCGCAGGTGGCTGTGAATCGTTACCCCGTTGGAGATCCGCATCAGCAGATGCTTGCCGCGGGGAACCACCTCGACGACCGTCTCGCCGCTCAGGTCGGTCGTTGCCAACGCCGGCACGCGGAAGTCGCTCTTGACCAGCACCTTGCCGGCCAGCGCCTGGTGAAGCCGCTTGGTCGCCCGCCAGACGGTGTCTCCCTCAGGCATCCCGTCACCTCAGGCGCGCAGCCGCAGACCACGCGGCGTCGCATGGAACCCGGCCTTCGCCAGCGCGTCCCCGAACGCCGTGTGCCGCACCTGCTCGCCGTCCGCCGTCTCGACGCTCAACTTGCCGAGATGCCCGTCCCTGATCGCCAGCGCCAGCGCGTCCACCGCCGGCTGCAGCATGTCCGGCTCCTCGGTGAAGCTCAGAACCGTCCGCCCGCCGCGCTCGACGTACACGATCAGCTTGCCGTCGACGAGCACCACCAGCGCGCCGGCCTTTCGCCCCGGCCGGTGACCGCCGGCGTTCCCCCGCTCGGGCCACGGCAGCGCGGCGCCGTACGGGTTCGCCGGGTCGGAGGCCGCCAGTACGACGGCACGAGCCGCCGGCTCCTCCTGCTTCCGCCCTCCACCAGTCGCGCCGTCGGCAAGCGCGCGCAACCGGTCGACGGCTCCGGGCAAGGCGAACTGCGCCGCCCCGAGCCCCGCCACGAAGTAGCCACGCCGGCACCGGCCTGACTCCTCGAAGGCGCTCAAGACCTTGTAGACCGCAGCGAATCCGCCCGGAGTGCGCTCGGTCATGACGGATCCGCGGGTGACGATGCCGTAGCGGTCGAGCAGCGTCTCGGCCGCTGCGTGAGCCCGCCGGGTGGCGTCCTCGTTCCGTGGGGGCAGCAGTGACCAGCGGCCACCGGCCGTCGGAGGACCGCTGCGCGACGGCATCGAGGGCCGCCCGGACCTCAGCGCGCGGCCCGGACGAGCGCGTGGCGTCGCCCGCTTGGTCCGGTGACTGCCGCGGCCGCCGGAGACCAGCGAGCGCACGGGGGTGAGCGTGTCGTTCGTCAGGTGGCCGGCCCAGACCAGATCCCAGAGCACGCCGACCAGCGTTTCGTCGTCCACGACGCCACTGGCCGCCCCGACGACATCGCTGAGCTGACGGAAGAAGAACGCCCCGCCGCCGGCCAACGCGTCCAGCACGGCCTGGTGAGTCTCACCGAGCTCGAAGGAGGGATCGGCGTCCGGCAGGGTCAGGTCGCAGTTGTCCGCCAGGTGCAGCGACACCCATCCGTCCGTCCCCGGCAGCGAACCAGAACCGGCCCACACGACTTCACCGGTCGCGGTCAGCTCATCCAGCATGGACGGCTGGTACCCAGGAACACGCGCCGGCAGCACAATCGACTCCAGCGCCGACGCAGGCACCGCACACCCGGCCAACTGCTCGACTGCCCCGAGCAGTACGTCGTACCCGCGGCCGCGGCTGCTGGTGATGCCCTGCCAGGCCGGCAGGAACCGGGCCAGCGCGGCCGGCTCGACCGGCTCGACCTCCTTGCGCAGCGCGGCAAGTGACCGGCGCCGCAGCAGCCGGAGGATCTCGCTGTCACACCACTCCATCGCGATGCCGCCGGGCAGGAACTCGCCCTCGACCACTCGCCCGGCCGCCGAGAGCCGGCGCAGCGCGTCCGTCACCACGGCGACGCCGATCCCGAGCTGCGTGGCCAGGTCGATCGCGCGGAACGGACCATGCGTCCGGGCGTAGCGGGACACCAGGTCGCCCATCGGATCGGCGACCGGCTCCGCGTGCGCCTCGGCGACACCGGGCGGCAGCGGCACCCCGAGCGCGTCACGCAAGCGGGCGACGTCCTCGACCACGGCCCACCGATGCTCGCCGGCGATCCGCACCCGGACGACGCGCCGAGCCGCGGCCAGTTCGGTCAGCCAGGTCTCCGCGTCCGCGCCGTCGACGCTGCGCTGCGCGGCCGCGTGGACCGACAGCGGCCCGACCAGACGCAGTACGTCGAACAGGCCCTCCGCGTCGCGCGCCCGGCGATCCTCCGCCAGCCGCTGGAGCTCGGCCTCGGTCCGCATGACGACCTCGGCGTCGAGCAGCTCCCGCAGCTCGGTCCGCCCCAGCAGCTCGGCCAACAAGCCCTGGTCGAGCGCCAGCGCAGCCGCACGCTTCTCGGCCAGCGGCGCGTCGCCCTCGTACATGAACGCGCCGACGTAGCCGAACAGCAGTGACTTGGCAAACGGCGACGCCTCCGAAGTCTCCACCTCGACCACGGACACGCGGCGCTCGCCGATTCCGGTCAGCAGATCCTTCAGCGAGTTCAGGTCGTAGACGTCCTGCAGCACCTCACGCAGCGTCTCCAGCACGATCGGGAACGACCCGTACTTGCTGGCCACACTCAGCAGCTGCGCGGAACGCTGTCGCTGCTGCCACAACGGCGAGCGGCGGCCCGGGTTGCGCCGGGGGAGCAGCAGAGCTCGCGCCGCGCACTCCCGGAAGCGAGCGGCGAACAACGCGGAGCCGCCGACCTCCGCGGTGACCAGGTCCTCGATCTCGGCCGGGTCGAACAGCACGAGCTCGGCCCCTGGCGGCGGCTCGTCGGTCTCCGGCAGCCGGAGCACGATCCCGTCGTCGCCGGACACCGACTGCGCGTCCATCCCGTACCGCTCGCGCAGCCGCGCCGCGATCGCCAGCGCCCACGGACCGTGCACTTGACCGCCGTACGGCGAGTGGATGCAGACCCGCCAGTCGCCCAGCTCGTCCCGGAACCGCTCGACCACGATCGTCACGTCGTCCGGCACCCGGCTGGTCGCCTCGCGCTGCTCGCCGAGGTAAGCGATCAGGTTGTTGGCGGCGTACTCGTCGAGGCCGGCGTCGCGGGCACGCTTGACCGCCTTGGCCGGCGGCAGTGACGCCATCGTCCGCACGAACGCACCGGTCGCCGCGCCCAGTTCAGCCGGCCGTCCGACCGCGTCGCCCTTCCAGAACGGAAGCCGCCCCGGTTGGCCCGGTGCGGGGGAGACGAGCACGCGGTCGTGGGTGATGTCCTCGATCCGCCAGCTGGACGCCCCGAGGGTGAACACGTCGCCCACCCGGGACTCGTAGACCATCTCCTCGTCCAGCTCCCCGACCCGGTGGTTGGTGGACTCACCGACCAGGAACACCCCGAACAAGCCCCGGTCCGGGATCGTGCCGCCGCTGGTCACCGCCAGCCGCTGGGCTCCGGGCCGGCCGGAGATCTCCCCGCTGACCCGGTCGAACACGATCCGCGGCCGCAGCTCGGCGAACTCGTCCGACGGATAGCGGCCCGACAACATGTCCAGCACCCCGTCGTACGCCGAGCGCGGCAACGTCGCGAACGGCGCGCTCCGGCGGACCAGGGTGTACAGCTCGTCCACGTCGACGGTGTCGAGCGCGACGATCGAGACGATCTGCTGAGCCAGGACGTCCAGCGGGTTCGCCGGGATGTGCAGGCTCTCGATCAGGCCGTCGCGCATCCGCTGGACCACGACCGCGGTGTCGACCAGGTCGCCGCGGAACTTGGGGAACAGCACGCCGCGCGAGATCGCGCCGACCTGGTGCCCGGCCCGGCCGACCCGCTGCAGGCCGCTCGCGACCGACGGGGGCGCCTCGACCTGGATGACCAGGTCGACGGCGCCCATGTCGATGCCCAGCTCGAGGCTGCTCGTCGCCACCACGCACGGCAGCCGGCCGGACTTCAGGTCGGCCTCGATCAGGGCCCGCTGCTCCTTGCTGACCGAGCCGTGGTGCGCCCGGGCGATGAGCGGCGGCGCGGCCAGCGCCGCTCCCGACTGCGCCATCACCTGCGCCGGCGTACCGGCGTCGGGCAGCTCCAGCTCGGCGCGCTCGGCGGCGATCTCGTTCAGCCGGGCGGTCAGCCGCTCGGCCAGGCGGCGCGAGTTGGAGAAGACGATGGTGGAGCTGTGCTCGGAGATCAGGTCGAAGACGTGCTCCTCGACGTGCGGCCAGATCGACGCGTGGCGGGGCGCGCCGGCGGCCGATCCCGAGGTCTCGACCTCGGTGTTCGCCAGCTCGGCCATGTCCTCGACCGGGACGACGACGCTGAGGTCCCACTGCTTGGTGAACTTCGGCTGGACCACCGTCACCGGCCGCTCGCCGCCGAGGAACCGGGCGACCTCCTCGACCGGCCGGACGGTGGCCGACAGCCCGATCCGCTGCGCGGGCTTCGGCAGCAGCGCGTCGAGCCGCTCCAGGGTCAGCGCGAGATGGGCGCCCCGCTTCGTGCCGGCGACCGCGTGCACCTCGTCGACGATCACCGTCTCCACGCCACGCAGCGACTCGCGGCCCTGCGACGTCAGCAGCAGGAACAGCGACTCCGGCGTCGTGATCAGGACGTCGGACGGCTTGGTCGCGAACCGGCGCCGCTCGTTGGCCGGCGTGTCACCCGAGCGCACCGCGACCTCGACGTCGATCGGCGCCTCGCCGAGCCGGCGGGCAGTCTCCCGGATGCCGATCAGCGGGGCCCGCAGGTTGCGCTCGACGTCGACGGCCAGCGCCTTCAGCGGCGAGACGTAGAGCACCCGGCAGCGCAGCTTCGGGTCGTCGGGCGGGGGAGTGGTGGCCAGCCGGTCCAGGGCCCAGAGGAAGGCGGCCAGCGTCTTGCCGGAGCCGGTGGGCGCGACGACCAGCGCGTCCCGGCCCGCGGTGATCGCGTCCCACGCCTCGAGCTGGGCCGGGGTGGCCGCCTCGAAGACGTCGCCGAACCACGCCCGGGTGGCGGGCGAGAAGCGGCTCAGCGCAGTCGATTTCGGCACGTCCACCATCTTGCCGGGTCGCTCCGACAGTTTCCGGTCGCCGCGTCGAGCGGGCTCCGGGCCCGGGCTGTCCCCCCTCGTCTGGAATGATCTGCGCCATGAAGAACCGCGTGCGCATGGCGCTCGTCATCGTGGCGTGCCTGGTCGGCCTGACCGGCTGCGTGAAGCTCGATGCCGACCTGAAGGTGAACTCGAACGAGACCGTCTCAGGCAGTATGCAGATCGGTGTCGACAAGCAGCTGGTGCAGTCGAGCGGCCAGTCGCTCGACGCCATCCGCCAGCAGGTCGAGAAGCAGATGAAGCAGACCACGACCGACGGCGTCACCTGCAAGCCGTACGACGACGACAAGTACCTCGGTTCGACCTGCGAGTTCGACAACGTGCCGTTCAGCAAGATGGGCGGGTCGACCGGCGAGGGGGTGACGTTCCGCAAGGACGGCGACCGGTTCGTGGTCAGCGTGAAGGACGCGGACATCGGCTCGCAGACGCCGTCCGGCGCGCAGCCGGTGATCAACTTCAAGGTCACCATGCCGGGCAAGATCATCGAGCACGACGACGGCGCGCAGATCGACGGCCGCACCGCGACGTACGACAGCCTGGACAAGCTGAGCAAGGTCTCCCTGGTCTCCGAGGCGGGCAGCTCGTTCCCGGTCTGGGCGATCATCCTCATCGTCGTGCTGCTGCTCCTGGCGGCCGGCGCGGTGGCGTTCTTCCTCCTGCGGAACCGCAAGAAGCAGCAGCAGTTCCCGGGCGGCGGCCAGTACGGCCAGTACCCCGGTCAGCCCCAGCCCGGCCAGTGGGGTCCGCAGGGGCAGCAGTACGGCGGTCCGCAGGGCCCAGGTGGCCCGTACGGTCAGCCTGGTCCGTATGGCCAGCCCGGTCCGCAGTACGGGCCTGGTGGTCCCGGCCAGGGGCAGCCTGGCCCCGGCCAGTACCCCGGCCAGCCGCAGTACCCGGGGCAGCCGCAGCAGGGACAGCCTGGTCCGTGGGGTGGCGGGCAGCAGCAGCCTCCGCAGCAGGGTGGATGGGGTCAGCCGCCGCAGCAGGGACAGCCCCCGCAGCAAGGTGGCTGGGGTCAGCCGCCCCAGCAGGGACAGCCTCCGCACCAGGGCCAGCCTCCGCAGCAAGGACAGCCCCCGCAGCACGGGCAGCCGCCGCAGGGCGGGTCCGGGTGGGGCCCACCGCCGCAGAACGACGGGCGGGCATGAGGCTCACCGAGTTCTGGGATCGGATGGACCAGGCGCTCGGCCCGGCGTACTCACGTACCTGGGCCGAGACGCAGGTCATCAGCGGGCTCGGCGGTCGGACGGTCGCCGAGGCGCTGGCCGAGGGCGAGCACGCCAAGACGGTGTGGCGTGCGGTCTGGGCTCATCTGCAGCTCCCGCCGAGCGAGCGCTGACCTTTTCGCCGCTGCTCAGTTAGGGCGTCAGCCGGGGGGTCAGGGCGTCCAGCCGGTGCGTGCTGCCCACTCCTCGGCGGGGAGGTAGATGAGGTCGCAGACGGGATCCTTGAGATCGGCGTAGTCGCCGACGTTCTCCAGCGGCAACCTCGCCGCACGCTCCTTGAACGCGCCGTACGCCGCAGCGGTCGTCGGGTGAGCCCGCAGGTAGTCGCGGAAGAGCAGGGCGTACCGCTGGTTCGCCCGCCCGGCGATGCGGATGTGCAGGTTCACCCTGCGGCGGTACATGGGCTCGATGACGAGTCTTTTGACCCACTGAAGCGCTTCGGAGGGCAGACCGGGCACCGGGTGGTCGGAGCGCGGCGGGCGGAGCTCCCAGTTGGCGTCGACCAGCAGCTGCGCGACCTCGTCGAGCTGCAGCTCGCTGGACACCGTCGCCTGGATGTCCAGGACGTCCTTGGACACCAGACCGGGCACCGCGGTGGAACCGATGTGGTCCACCCGGGTGACGGTGTCGCCGACGATCGCGCGGATGGTCTGTGCGGTCTTGTCGAACTGCGCGGCCCAGGTGGGGTCCGGGCGGACGATGGTGATCGACGAGCTCATGCCGGGATCATCTCAGTGCTTCTGCCGAACGTCACCGCCCGCGGGCACGAAGCGCACGTGGGCTCCGAACGGCGGGTTGTCCGCGGCCGGGTCCGTGCCCCGCGGGTGTGTCAGAGCGGCTTGACCCGGAAGGAGCCGGTGCTGAGCAGCTCGCCGGCGGCGTACGCGGCCTTGCGGATGCCCTTCCGCTCGTCGAAGAACCCACCGACCACTCCGACCGCGGGCAGCTTGCCGATGGCGCGGGCGGCGATGCTGCCGCGCGGGCGGTCCTCGAAGACCTCACCGAGCCCGCCGAAGAGCTTGGAGATCCGCCAGACCAGCCGGATGCCCTTGCGCAGTCCTGCCTCCTCCGACTCGTCTCCCAGTCCCAGCTGCTTGGCCACGTCCCGACCGGCCGCGGTCGGGTCGTCGTACCGGAGTACGTCGTCGGGTGTGATCGGCCGTTCGGTCAGCACCCGGGCGATGACCGCCGTGCGGTCCGCGTGCGCCTCGACGCCGTACTCGCGGCAGACTGCGCCGATCACCATCGCCTGGACGGTGGCGCCGAGGGTGTCCTTGATCGGCAGTGCGTCCGCCGCCGCGCCACTGAGCCTGGGGAGGCCAGCGACCACGGCCGCGAACCCGCCGAGCCGGTCGACCCACCAGTCGCAGCGCTCGGCCAGCGGCAGCGTCGGCCACTCGGCGTGGCCGGGCACCTTCATCTTCAGCAGCCGGTCGATGGCCACGATCAGCGCCTTCTCGGCCAGGTTGGGTTGCTCCTGGGCGGAGTACTCCGTCAGGATGCTGCGGATGCCGAACGGGTCCTGGGTGCGGAGTGCGTCGAGCACGGAGTCGAGGCCGAACTCGACCCGGCTGAGCGCGAGGACGACGGCGGAGTCGGGGATGTCCGGACGGTCGGTCACGGTGGCCAGGGTAGGGAATCGCGGGGGCAGCGCGGTCGCCCGGGGTCTCCCGGCGTGTCAGTTGTGATTCGAACACGTGTTCGGGCTATTTTGTCTCGTACGAGTTCGTCGGACCGGCCGGAGTTGTCCACAGATCCAGGACTGCTCCGAAAAATGTCCGACGTAACCCATACCGTCTCTGGCGACAACGAATTTCCTCCGGGCGGCTGGGACAGCGGTCCGAACGACTAGATGGGTTAGGTGGCAGTCAGATGGCTGGTGCAGCGAGTGCGGAGCGAATCGCGGCGGATCGCGAGAAGGCGCTGGCGACCGCGCTGACGCAGATCGAGCGGCAGTGTGGCAAGGGCTCCGTGATGCGGCTGGGCGAGCAGGGCAAGGCGCCGATCGAGGTCATCCCGACCGGGTCGATCGCGCTGGACGTCGCGCTCGGGATCGGCGGGCTGCCGCGCGGCCGGGTGGTGGAGATCTACGGCCCGGAGTCCTCGGGTAAGACGACCGTCGCCCTGCACGCGGTCGCCAACGCCCAGCGGGCCGGCGGCATCGCCGCCTTCATCGACGCCGAGCACGCGCTCGACCCCGACTACGCCCGCAAGCTCGGGGTGGACACCGACGCCCTGCTGGTCTCCCAGCCGGACTCCGGTGAGCAGGCGCTGGAGATCGCCGACATGCTGATCCGCTCCGGCGCGATCGACATCGTCGTGATCGACTCGGTGGCCGCGCTGGTGCCCCGGGCCGAGATCGAGGGCGAGATGGGTGACAGCCACGTCGGTCTGCAGGCCCGGCTGATGAGCCAGGCGCTGCGCAAGATGACCGGTGCGGTCAGTGGGACCAACACCACCGCGATCTTCATCAACCAGCTGCGCGAGAAGATCGGCGTGATGTTCGGCTCCCCGGAGACGACGACCGGTGGTAAGGC
Organism: Kribbella flavida DSM 17836; assembly: GCF_000024345.1. NCBI lineage: Bacteria > Bacillati > Actinomycetota > Actinomycetes > Propionibacteriales > Kribbellaceae > Kribbella > Kribbella flavida. The sequence continues at coordinate 3,197,523 of NC_013729.1, forward strand.
GCTGAAGTTCTACGCCTCGGTCCGGCTGGACGTCCGCCGGATCGAGTCGCTGAAGGACGGCACCGACTTCGTCGGCAACCGGACCCGGGTCAAGGTCGTGAAGAACAAGGTGGCCCCGCCGTTCAAGCAGGCCGAGTTCGACATCATCTACGGCCAGGGCATCAGCCGTGAGGGCAGCCTGCTGGACCTCGGCGTGGAGCAGGGCTTCGTCCGCAAGGCCGGTGCCTGGTTCACCTACGAGAGCGACCAGCTCGGTCAGGGCCGGGAGAACGCGCGCAACTTCCTGCGCGACAACCCCGATCTGGCCAACGAGCTGGAGAAGAAGATCAAGGAGAAGATGGGCATCGGGACCGACAAGGCGGCGGACGCGACCCCGCCGGTCGAGGTCGATGTCGACTTCTGATCAACCGGCCGACGGCCAGAGCCAGGCCGAGCGCCTGGCTCTGGCCCGTCGGCTGCTGGCCGCCGGTCCGACAGACTCCACGCTCTGGAAGCCGGAGCCCACCGCCGGCGCGGATCGCCCTCGCAAGACGGTCCGTCCCGGCCGGGTAGCCCGCCGACCGGCCTCGCTCTCTGAGGCGGCCGACGCGGTCGAGCCTGGCGCCCCCGAGGAGAACACGCCCCGCGTCACCCAGCGCCCGGCTCCCTCCGACGCCACCCCGCCGGACGCTTCCCCCACTCCCCGCAAGCGCCGTGCACCCCGCAAGACCTCATCCACTCCCGGCGAAGCATGGTTGGACTCCCCAGCCCCCGCCGACGCCTGGTGGACCGAACCCGCACCCTCTGCCGCTGAGGCCCACTCTGCCGCCTCGGCTGCAAGCAGCCGCAAGCGCGGCCCGGCCGCCCCAGCCCCGACACGGCAACGCGCCGCCGACGCTTCGGCGGGGGCGGCGACCACTGCACACAGCGCGTCGGCGAACACGTCGTCGCCCGTCGCGGACAGCGCGTCGGCGAACCCGCCGTCGCCCGGTGCAGGCAGCTCGTCAACGACCCGGCCGTCGCCCGGTGCAGGCAGCTCGTCAGCGAACCCGCCATCGTTCGGTGCAGGCAGCTCGTCGGCAAAGCCGCCCTTGCCCGCGGTCAGCGACTTTTGGTCAGACGTTCCCTCGGCTTCGAGCTCGGCACAGAGGGCTAACGATCCGGCCAGTGCGCGAGCGTCGACACCCGAGGACCCTTGGTCTGATGTTGCCTCAAGCACCGCAGACCGGCGCGGCGCCTCCACCTCGGCTCCAGCTAGCGGATCAGGGACCTCGCTCGCTCCGGACGACCCCTGGTGGGACGACTCACCGACTCCGAGCGCGGCGCGACCGGACACCCACCCGGCCGATCCGTGCGCGGAAGCACCAACCTCCGACCGCGGTCCGCGAGGGCGAGCATCTTCGTCCACTCCCACCGACCCATGGGCGGACGCTCCCGACGATGCCGAGCCGAACTCCGCCTCCGCTCCCGCCACACGGTCGGGCGCGGCCCTGCTACCCGACGACCCGTGGTGGGACGACTCGCCAACTGTGCGAGAGCAGCCGAGCCCTGCCACCTCTGAGCCCCGGTCCAGCGCGTCACCCGCTTCAAGCGATGAGCAGCCGCGCGTCGGCTCTGCCGATCCCCAGTCGGCTGCTTCACGCGATGCAACCGATCGGCAGGCCGATGATGCCTTCGCCGAGTCGCGGTCGGGCGCATCACCTGCTCCGAGCGATTCGTTGCCGGAGGCCTCATCCGCGCCGACCGGTGGGCGGCCGACGACGACGTCGTCTCAGCCAGACCTCTCCGGCCCGTGGTCGGACGCCGCACCGCCTGCCCAGCCAGGCAAGCCGCGCGCCGCTCGAAAGGCAAGAACCGCCCAGCTGGATGCGAGCCCCGACGCTGGCACGTCTGCACCAGAGACCCCGGGGTCAGCCGAAGCCTTCGACGTACGTGAGCGGCCAGCGGCGGTCGACTCGTCAGCCGGCCACAACGTCGGCAAGAGCATCATCAACACCCCGGCCGGAGCGCCCACCGATGACGCGCCTGTCCGGCGTGCTCGTCGCCAGAGTGCGGCGGCCGACGTTGCCTCCGCTTTCTCGACGGCCGACAATGCGCCGGACGAAGCACAGGCCAGTACCCCTTCATCAACCGGATGGGGCGCGAAGAGCAGTCGGCCCGCTCAGCGCCGTACCCGGCGCTTCGGTTCCGGTCAGTCTCGTCGCGGCTCCCGTACGGACGAGCCGGACGCTCCGGCTGATCCCAAGGTCGATCGCGAGGCCGACCCCCATCAGGTCGCGCGCACGATCCTGCTCGACAAGCTCAGCGGCCAACCCCGCACCCGCGCCGAGCTGACCGACGTGCTGGCCGAGCGGGAGATTCCCGACGAGGTGGCGGACGAAGTACTCGACCGCTTCACCGAGGTCGGCCTGATCAACGACGCCGCGTTCGCCACCGCCTGGGTCGAATCCCGCCACCGCGGCCGCGGCCTGGGCAAACGTGCCCTCGCCCAAGAGCTCCGCCGCCGCGGCGTCGACGACGAACTGGCCCGCGACGCCCTGGAAGAGCTCGACCCCAGCCAGGAAGAAGCCACCGCCAGAGCCTTGGTCCAGAAAAAGCTGCGGTCCCTGCGCTCCCTGGACCGCCAGGTCGCCATGCGCCGCCTGCTCGGCATGCTCGCCCGCAAGGGCTACCCCGGCGGCCTGGCCATGACCGTCGTCAAACAAGAACTGGCCGCCTCCGACGAAGAGCTCCCTCTGCTCAACGACTCCGGACTAGAAGCAGACTGACCCGGAGGCCTGCAGTGGGGTCGCGCCGAGCGCGCGAACGCGGCCAGCAGTCCGTGCTGATCGCCGGCATCGCGGCGACCGGCGGCCGCCGTGCACAACGCGGTGAAGGCCGAGTAACTGAGCTGAACCCGACGCCGCCGACATCCAGGCGGCCGCGAATCCCGGAGTCGTCATCCGAGTGGGGACGACATCGCCGACGTACTGGCCGGCTAGGGGTGTCTCCCAACTCCCCGCCTCCTGCACGGCGCCTCATGCACGGGAGCCAAGGCCACGATGCTTCGCATTGCCACCTCGTCTCCCGTACACCGAGCTACCGCACCGAGCACCTGCTCGCTACGGCGCGGATTCGGGAGACACGCCTAGACCCGATCGTTGCCCCCGCGCCGCAGTACCGGTTGTTCCGGTTGGGCCGGGCGACCTTGGTCGGAAAGCCGATCATTCCCGCACGAAGCAGAGTCCGTAGCACTCGGCAACCAGTCGCCGGACTGAGCGGCGGCGCGGACGCGGAGAGGCGTCGGGATGGCCGCGGAGGCGAGGAAGTGACGGGATACTCGGGCGATGGGATACGAGGGGTCGTACACCTGGCGGCTGCGGCAGCACGTGGGGCATGAGTTGCTGGTGATGCCGGGGGCTCAGGTGGTGGTGGTCGACGCGGAGGAGCGGATGCTGTTCCAGCGGCGGCGGGATTCGGGGGAGTGGGAGTTTCCGGGTGGGGCGGCGGAGCCGGGGTCGAGTTTTCGCAGCACCGCGGTGCAGGAGTTGTTCGAGGAGGCCGGGCTGCGGGTCCGGGACCACGACTTGGTTCCGTTCGCGTCGTTGTCGGAGCCGGACGTGCACGTGATCACGTATCCGAACGGTGACCGGATGCACTGTTTTGCGTTGTGCTTCGAGGCTCGGTGCTGGGACGGACAGGTGCGGGTGGAGCCGGAGGAGGTTGCCGAGGTCACCTTTCGGCGGCCCGATGACGCGCCGGAACCGCTGCAGGCGCAGACGCGGGTGGTGCTGGAGCTGTACCTCGCGTACCGGGCGAGCGGGGTGTTCCAGGCGCGCTGACGTGCCGGTCCGGCGGTTTGCAATGACGCGGGGGACGGCGAGGGGCGTTGACGGGGATCGGCTGCGGGTGTCTCATCCGAAGTAAGGCCGACTTGCCGTCGGTCCGTAGGCTGGGATTTTCGTCGAGATCCGCCCCTGACACCTCTTGGAGGGTGCAATGAACGATTTCCAGGAACAGGCTAAGAACTGGCTCCGGAACGTCGTCAAGCAGAACCCGGACAAGATCAAGGCAGGCGTGGAGAAGGCGGGCGACCTGATCGACAAGCAGACCGGCGGCAAGTACGCCGACAAGGTCGACGCCGCCCAGGGCAAGGTCGGCCAGTACGTCGACTCCCAATCTCCCGCGGCCGGCCCCTCGGCCTCCTCCACCGAGCAGCCCACGAGCCCCTCCGCGAGCGATCAGCCGCCGGGCACGCCTGCCGACCAGTCCAGCGGCACGTCGGACGACCAGGCTGGTGGCAAGTCAGCGACCGGTCAGGCCGATTCCGGCGACAGCATCCAGCCGACGACCGGGCCGGACGACGGCGCGGCCGACGCCCCGACCCAGTCGCAGGGCGGGGCGGGCGGCGCCACCCCGGCGGGTGCCGACGGGCCGGAGGTCAGCACCGTCGAGAACGGTGAAGAGGACTCCAGCGCTACGGACGCCGACGAGTCAACAACTGACGGCAGGTCGACCGGCGGCGTCGTCGGCGGCCCTGCGCCGGACGTGAGCGCGAACGACAGCCGCTCCGCCGGCTCCCGCACCGAAGGCGCCCAGACCGGCGGCACCACCACCGGCACCGAGGGCGGCCTCCCCGGTCCGAGGTAGTTGCTGACCCGCTGCGGCCAAGCGGAAGTCCGGCGCGGTGCCACGGCGCCCGCCGGACTGAAGCACCTGCCAGGACGACCAGCCAGGCCTGCGTGAGGCGGCGTGAGGCGGCACGGCCGCCGCAGTACGTCCCCTCGTGCAACGTCCGGAGGACCTTCGATCACAACCTCGGGTTTCCGGACGTCGAGGTCAAGACGCCTGGTGTCGGCCGGACAGCGGTTGGGCGCCGAGAAGGCATCGGCTCGCCTGTCGCGCTACGCCCCCGTGATCCTGCCCAGGTGCGCCGGCTCCTCGCCGCCACCCGTCCCGAGCGCCGCGAAGGTTTGACCTTCCTCCGGGTGGCGTGGGTGTGTGTCCGCCTTGACCGGGTGGTTGGGCGCGCCTAGCCTCGGAATCAGTAAGGGAGCTGTCCACCCGGACGGTTGATGACATAGCAACGGCCGGCCGGTCGACCACCGGCCGACCGATTTTCGCCGGGGCTCGCGCGAGCGCGCACCGGAGACCCGAGATCAGAGCTCGACCGAGCTGGACCGACGGCGGCGAACGCTTGCCGTCGCATAGGAACGGACCCGGCGCCCACCGGGCGATCGGCGGACCGCAGGCGATCACTCGCCGGTGGGACGCGCCGCATCCCGGTCGGCGCGTTTCGGCGTACCGTTTTCTCGACCGCTGTGTGGGAAATCCCTTCCGACCAAGAGCTGGTCACGCCCGGGCGTGACTCGACGAGGGGAGACGCGCCGATGCAGCAGCTTGCGGGCCGGCCGCTGGTTTCGTTCGCGGCGATGCCGACGGCGACGTCCGTGGGGCTGGTCGTGATCGGTCTTCTCGTCGTCGGTCTGCTCGCCTGGATCGGGCTGACGCTGACCCGGCGCAAGGGCGCCGAGATGGCCGCCGCGGAGGCGAACGCGAAGCTGGAGGCGGCCACCGCGGTCGCCGAGGCGAAGTCGGTGGGGGACCGGCTGCGCCGCGAGGCCGAGGAAGAAGCGGCCGTGCTGCGAGCGCGGGCGAAGGAGTCCGAGCAGCGCACCGACGAGCTGCGCCGGCAGGCCGAGGAGCGGGCCCAGGAGGCCGACCGGCGCGCCGACGAGGTCCGGCGGCAGGCGGAGGACCGGGCGTCCGAGGTCCGCCGGGACGCCGAGCAGCGCGCCACCGCCGTACGCCGTGAGGCCGAGTCCGAGGCGCAGTCGATCCGCGACGACCTGCGTGAGCAGCGCCTGGAGATGGAGCGGCGCGAGCACCGGCTGACCGAGCGCGAGGAACGGCTCGACGAGCAGCACCGGGCGATCGAGCAGCGGCAGCAGGAGATCGCCGCGCAGCTGGCCGAGCTGGACCAGCGCAAGGCCGAGATCAAGGACCTCGAGGACGAGCGCCGGCGGATCCTGGAGGGTGTCGCCAACCTGACCAGTGAGCAGGCGAAGGCCGAGCTGATCGCGGCGATCGAGACCGAGGCGAAGCGGCACGCGCACACGATCGTGCGCGACCTCGAGCGGCAGGCCCTCGACGAGGGCGAGACCAAGGCGCGCAAGATCATCACCGGGGCGGTCCAGCGGCTCGCCTCCGAGCAGACCAGCGAGTCGGTCGTCTCGGTCGTGCACCTGCCCAGCGACGACATGAAGGGCCGGATCATCGGCCGGGAGGGCCGCAACATCCGGTCCTTCGAGCAGACCACCGGCGTCAACCTGATCATCGACGACACCCCCGAGGCGGTGCTGCTGTCCTGCTTCGACCCGGTACGCCGGGAGACCGCGCGGCTGACCCTGGACTCGCTGGTGCTGGACGGCCGGATCCACCCGAGCCGGATCGAGGAGATCTACGAGCGCAGCAAGGGCGAGGTCGCCGAGCTGTGCCTGCGGGCGGCCGAGGACGCGATGGCCGAGGTCGGCATCACCGACCTGCACCCGGAGCTGGTCCGGACGATGGGCCTGCTGCGCTACCGCACGTCGTACGGGCAGAACGTGCTCAAGCACCTGGTCGAGTCGGCGCACCTGGCCGGCATGATGGCGGCCGAGCTGGGGCTCGACCCGCAGCTGTGCAAGCGCGGCGCGTTCCTGCACGACGTGGGCAAGGCGCTCACCCACGAGTCCGAGGGCAGCCACGCGATCGTCGGCGCGGACCTGGCCCGCAAGTACGGCGAGAACGACGACGTCGTGCACTGCATCGAGGCGCACCACAACGAGGTCGAGGTCCGCACGGTCGAGGCGGTGCTGACCCAGGCGGCGGACGCGGTCAGCGGCGGTCGCCCGGGAGCCCGGCGGGAGTCGCTGGAGGCCTACGTGCAGCGACTCGTTCGGCTCGAGGAGATCGCGATGCACCACGACGGCGTCGAGAAGGTGTTCGCGATGCAGGCCGGCCGGGAGATCCGGGTGATGGTGCTGCCGGACGCGGTCGACGACATCGCGGCGCAGGTGATGGCTCGCGACATCGCCAAGCAGGTCGAGGAAGAGCTGACCTACCCCGGCCAGATCCGGGTCACCGTCGTGCGTGAGTCCCGCGCCACCGAGGTCGCCAAGTAGCAGGCCGCGTCCGTCATCGGTGGAGCTCCGCGAACGCCGACGTCCGGTCGCTCGCCGGGGACCGCGGGCGCCGACGCAGCTACTCACGTACCGCGTCCGCCACGCGGGCGCCGAAGCAGCTACTCCACGTACCGCGTCCGCCACGCGGGCGCCGACGCAGCTACTCCACGTACGGCGCCCGCCAGGCGGGCGGTTCGAACGGTGTGCCGTAGATCCGGGTCTCCCGCGCGATCCGCCCGTCGCGGAACTCCACCACGTTCGCCACGTAGTACACGTCGCCGCCGTAGTCCGACCGGCCGAGCACGACGAAGTGGTCCCCGGCCCCGACGATCCGCTGGATCTCGATCGACGGCGGGTTCGGGTACTGCTCCTGCATCGCCCGCATCCGGTCCCGCCCGACCACCCGCTCGCCGGACTGCGGCATCTCCATCGTGTAGTCCTCGGTGCGCAACTCGTGCTCGGCCTGAGCCGACAGCGCCAGTTGCCCGTCGGTCGGCCACAGCCGCTCCAGCAGCTCCCGGTTCCGGTCCGTCATCCTGACCACCCCTCTCACCCCAGTGTGGACCGGGGACGTTCAGGCAGCCTTGAAGCGCCGGAGCCAGCTGCCGAAGCGACGTCCCGGCGCCCGGATCAGTGACGTTCCCGGTACTCCGTGGGCGTGACGTCGATCTGGTGGCTCAGCGGGGACGACTGCGGGTCCGTGCGGTACTGCTGCTCGACGTCGGGCCGGATGACGAGTGACTCGTCGGTCCGGCCCTTGTTCGCGACGGCGTACGAGAGCCACGTCCCGGCGACTCCGGCCAGCATGATCACGACGCCGACGACGGTGAAGTCCACCGGCCCGGAGGTGTCGCGAATGCCGAAGGCGACGATGCCGCCCACGGCGATCAGAAAGATCCCGACGCTGATACGCATCCTGTTCCTCCCTGGTGCGGATCGGAACGCGGTCGATCCCTTCGGGCGGGAGAGGGTGACGTAACGTTGACCGTTGCTCACCCTCGGTACCCACCCCGATCCGTTGCCATGCACAACGGCTACGCCGGGAAGAGGGCAGCTCGGCAGGAACCAGCGGTCAGCGGAACGCGGACTCGCCGGTCAGCGCCTGCCCGATCACCAGCTGGTGGACCTCGGAGGTGCCCTCGTAGGTGAGCACCGACTCCAGGTTGTTGGCGTGCCGCATCACCGGGTACTCGCCGCTGATCCCGTTCGCGGCCAGGATCGTGCGGCACTCGCGGGCGATGGCGATCGCCTCCCGCACGTTGTTGAGCTTGCCGACGCTGACCTGTTCCGGCCGCAGCGTGCCCTTCTCCTTGAGCCGGCCCAGGTGCACGGCGAGCAAAATGCCCTTGTTCAGCTCGACGGCCATGTCGGCGAGCTTGGCCTGGGTCAGCTGGTACGCCGACAGCGGCTTGTCGAACACCTGCCGCTGCGCCGCGTACGTCACCGCCGTCTCCAGGCAGTCGCGGGCCGCGCCCATCGCCCCGAAGACGATGCCGAAGCGCGCCTCGTTCAGGCAGCCGAGCGGACCGGACAAACCACGGGCCTGCGGCAACAACGCCGAGGACGGCAGCCGCACGTCGTCGAAGATCAGCTCGGACGTGACCGACGCCCGCAGCGAGAGCTTCCGGGTGATCTCCGGCGCCGAGAAGCCCGGCGTGTCCGTCGGTACGGCGAACCCGCGCACGCCCTCGTCGGTCCGGGCCCAGACCACCGCGACGTCGGCCACCGAGCCGTTGGTGATCCACATCTTCGAGCCGTTCAGGATCCAGTCGTCGCCGTCGCGCCGGGCGTTGGTGCGCATGCCGCCGGGATTGGACCCGAAGTCGGGCTCGGTCAGGCCGAAGCAGCCGATCGCCTCGCCGGCGGCCATCCGGGGCAGCCATTCGGTCTTCTGCTCCTCGCTGCCGTACTTCCACAGCGCGTACATCGCCAGCGACCCCTGCACCGAGACCAGCGACCGCATGCCCGAGTCGGCCGCCTCGATCTCCAAGCAGGCCAGCCCGTACGCCACCGGCCCCAGCCCGGCGCAGCCGTACCCGGTCAGGTGCATACCCAGCAGCCCCAGCGCGCCGAGCTCCTTCGCCAGGTCCCGCGCCGGGATGCTCGCCGACTCGAACCACTCCGGCAGCGACGGCCGCAACCGCTCGTCCGCGAACCGGCGGGCGGTCGCGCGGATGGCGACCTCTTCCTCGGTCAGCAGCGAGTCCACGTCGACGAGATCCAGCGAAACGGTCATGCCATCACGCTAGCGGCAACCCGTCGGCCGCGTCCCTGAGGCGAAGCTCACGACCTACTTGCTGTACCAGGGCCACCACCAGCGCCGCTTGCGCGGGTGCCGTACGACGACCGAGCTGTACTTCGCCTGTCCGGACACGACCAGCCGGACGCCGTCCGGGGCGCCCGCACCGGTCTTGTTGGCGCTCGAACTGCCCACCAGGTCGACCTCGTCGAGGTTCACCACCCAGCCCGCCGGCACGACGATGGTGATCGAGCTGTGCTTGAGCGAGGCGTCGACCCGCACCTCCGGCCGGCGGACCAGGGCGTCGGTGAAGTCGAGCTTGACGCTGGAATGCTCAGCCAGTGCGACGACCCGCTCAGGCACCCGCCAGGCTCCTTGCCGGACCTGCGAACTGTGCTTCACCCGGATGACCGCCTCGGCCGCTCCGGCGGGCTCGGCAGGCACCAGGTCGGCGGTGGCGGCGCGCAGCTCGACCTCGGTCTTCGCGGCGTAGACCTGGGTCAGCCGCTCGTCCAGCTCCTGGAAGTCGAGCCGGCCGTCGCCGTGGGCTTCCTGGACCAGCGAGGCGGCACGCTCACGGTCGTTGTCGGAGGCGCGACGGGCGGGCGGCGGCTGCTCCAGACTCATGGACCAACCGTAGCGCCGGAGACCGTCCGTCCAGTACGCCCGGAGCCGGGCAGGTCCGGCGTACCGGAGCGGGCGAGGTCGAGAAATCGACCGACCACCGCGGACCAGGTCTGTTCCAGCTCGGCCGCACGGCGGTCGGCCTCGGCGACGACGGCCGCAGGGTCGAAGCCCCAGGCCCGCAGCGACTCGGGCTTCCACGCTGTGACCCGGGCGGCCGAGACCTCCGGGTGGAACTGGACACCCCAGCTGCGGCCGATCCGCAGCATCTGATGGGCACACCGCTGGCTGGACATCAGGAGGACGGCGTCAGCGGGCAGCCGGGTGATCTGGTCCTGGTGGCTCTCGACCGCCCGGACGGTCGACGGCAGCCCGGCGAGCAGTGGGTCGTCCTGCGCGGCCGGCAGGACGTTCAGCTCGGTGACCCCCTTCTCCGGGAGACCGTACTGACCTCGTACCTCGCCGCCGAACGTGTGGGCGAGCAGCTGCGCGCCCAGACAGATCCCGAGCACCGGCACCTGGTCGCGCTCGACCGTGGTGCGCAGCAGCTCGCGCTCGGCCGGCAGCCAGGGAGAAGCCGCGTCCGCGTCCGGCAGCATCCCGCCACCGAGCAGGATCAGGGCGGCATGCCCGTCGCTGGTCGCGGGCAGCGGTTCGCCCGCGTGGGCGCGCACGATGACCGGGGCGAGATCGCGCTGCGCGATCCAGTCGAGCAGGCGGCCCGGTCCGCTGCCGGGATCGTTCTCGATGATCAGCACGGTCGTCGTCATGGCCACCAAGTTAGGGCACGCGCCGGCCGCCGCCGCGGTACGCCGTACCGCGGCCGACCGTACGCCGTTCCGTGCGGGGCCGACCGGATCGTCGTCTCGGCCGTCCACCTGGGACAATGACTCGGTGAATCCGCGTACCGTCGTCATCCTCGGCTCGACCGGCTCCGTCGGCACCCAGGCGCTGGAGCTGATCGCCCGCAACCGCGACCGGTTCCGGGTCCACGCGATCTCGGCGGGCGGCGACAACGTCGGCCTGCTGGCCCGGCAGGCGCTGGAGTTCGAGGTCGAGGTGGTCGCGGTCGCCAGGGCCACCGTCGCCCAGGACCTGCAGCTCGCGTTCTACGCCGAGGCGCAGCGCCGCGGCTACGCGCAGGGCGAGTTCCGGATCCCGAAGATCCTGACCGGCCCGGACGCCTCCAGCGAGCTCGCGGCGATGCCGTGCGACGTGGTGCTCAACGGCATCACCGGGTCGCTCGGCCTGCGCCCGACGCTGGCCGCCCTGGACGCCGGCAACACCCTCGCGCTGGCCAACAAGGAGTCCCTCGTCATCGGCGGGCCGCTGGTCACCCGCCGGGTCAAGCCGGGGCAGATCGTGCCGGTCGACTCCGAGCACAGCGCGATCGCCCAGTGCCTGCGCGGCGGCAGCGGCGACGAGGTCCGCAAACTGCTGCTGACCGCCAGCGGCGGCCCGTTCCTCGGCCGCGCCCGCAGCGAGCTGGCCGAGGTGACCGTCGAGCAGGCGCTGGAGCACCCCAACTTCGCGATGGGCCCGGTCGTCACGATCAACTCCGCCACCCTGGTGAACAAGGGGCTCGAGCTGATCGAGGCGCACCTGCTGTTCGGCCTCCCGATGGACCGGATCGACGTCGTGGTGCACCCGCAGCAGGCGGTGCACTCGATGGTCGAGTTCTACGACGGGTCCACGCTGGCCCAGGTCGGCCTGCCGACGATGACGGTGCCGATCGCGCTCGGCCTGGGCTGGCCCGACCGGATACCGGACGCCTCGCCGCCGTGGAACTGGGCCGAGGCGAGCACCTGGCAGTTCCTGCCGCTCGACGACGAGGCCTTTCCCTCGGTCCAGCTGGCCCGCGAGGCCGGCGCCCGCGGCGGCACCGCCCCGGCGGTGTTCAACGCGGCGAACGAGGTCTGCGTGCAGGCGTTCCGGGACGGCCGGCTGCCGTTCCTGGCGATCGTCGACACCGTCGCCCGGGTGGTGACCGATCACGACGTACCCTCGTACGAGGAACTGTCCATCGACGACGTGCTCGCCGCGGACGCCTGGGCACGGTCCCGGGCCCGTGAGCTCACCGCCGGCGGCAACGACAACGGCCAGGAGACCACACAGGCATGACCGCACTTCTGACTCTCATCGGCGTGGTCCTGTTCGTTCTGGGCATTCTCGTCTCGGTCGGCCTGCATGAGCTGGGTCACATGCTGCCCGCCAAGGCGTTCGGGATGAAGGTGACCCAGTTCTTCGTCGGTTTCGGCCGGACGGTCTGGTCCACCAAGCGCGGTGAGACCGAGTACGGGATCAAGCTGATCCCGGCCGGCGGCTTCGTGCGCATCATCGGCATGATCCCGCCCGCCAAGGGCCAGGACCCGACCAAGGTCCGCAAGGCCAACACCGGGCCGATCCAGTCGATGGTGGAAAACGCCCGCTCCGCGGAGTACGAGACGATCGACGCCGCCGACCACGGCCGGTTGTTCTACCAGAAGGTGTGGTGGAAGAAGCTGATCGTGATGGCGTCCGGCCCGCTGGTCAACATCGCCATCGCGTTCGTGCTGTTCGGCGGCCTGTTCATGCTGTACGGCGCGAACGTGGCGCAGACCACGGTCGCCACCGTCACCGACTGCGTGATCCCCGCCTCCCAGGCCTCCGCCGACCGCAAGTGCCAGGCCGGCGACCAGGTGTCCCCGGCCAAGCAGGCCGGCTTCCAGGTCGGCGACCGGATCGTCTCCTTCAACGGCACCGCGATCGACAGCTGGGACCAGCTGACCCCGCTGATCCGGGCGAACACCGACAAGCCCGCCACCATCGTGGTCGAGCGCGACGGCCGGCAGGCCACGCTGCAGACCACGACGATCGTGAACCAGGTCCGCGAGGACGCCGGCTCGGACAAGTTCGTCTCGGTCGGCTTCCTCGGCGTCTCGCCGGAGCAGAAGGTCGAGCGGCAGGACTTCGGCTTCGTGGTCGACAAGATGGGCGAGCTGACGGTGGCCACGCTCAAGGCGCTCGCCAACTTCCCGGAGAAGCTGGTCGGCGTCGCCAAGTCGATCGTCGGCGGGGACCGCGACCAGGACAGCCCGATGAGCGTCGTCGGCGCCAGCCGGGTGGCCGGCGAAGTGGCCTCGAACAACGACCTGACCGGCGGCGAGCGGGTCGCCTTCCTGGTCTCGCTGCTCGCCTCGCTGAACCTGTTCCTGGCCCTGTTCAACTTCATCCCGCTGCTGCCGCTGGACGGCGGGCACATGGTCGGCGCGATCTGGGAGGGCATCAAGCGCGGTGTCGCCAAGCTGCTCGGCCGCCCGGACCCCGGCTACGTGGACGTCGCCAAGCTGCTGCCGATCGCCTACGTGGCGGCCAGCGTCATCGTGGTGATGGGCGTGCTGCTCGTCATCGCCGACATCGTCAACCCGATCCGGCTGTTCAACGGATGACCCTCCTCAACGGACAAGGAAAAATGAGCATCAACCTGGGCATGCCCGCGCTGCCTCCCCCGACCCTCGCCCCGCGCCGCAAGACCCGCCAGATCAAGGTCGGCAAGGTGCTGGTCGGTGGCGACGCGCCGGTGTCGGTGCAGTCGATGACGACGACGCTGACGTCCGACGTGAACAGCACGCTGCAGCAGATCGCCGAGCTGACCGCCGCGGGCTGCGACATCGTCCGGGTCGCCTGCCCGTCGCAGGACGACGCCGACGCGCTGCCGCAGATCGCGCAGCACTCGCAGATCCCGGTGATCGCCGACATCCACTTCCAGCCCAAGTACGTGTTCGCGGCGATCGAGGCCGGCTGCGCGGCGGTCCGGGTCAACCCGGGCAACATCCGCAAGTTCGACGACCAGGTCAAGGAGATCGCCGCCGCCGCGAAGGACCACGGCACCTCGATCCGGATCGGCGTCAACGCCGGCTCGCTGGACCCGCGGCTGCTGAAGAAGTACGGCAAGGCCACGCCCGAGGCGCTGGTCGAGTCGGCGGTCTGGGAGGCGTCGCTGTTCGAGGAGCACGACTTCCACGACTTCAAGATCTCGGTGAAGCACAACGACCCGGTCGTGATGGTGAAGGCCTACGAGTTGCTGGCCGAGCGCGGCGACTGGCCGCTGCACCTCGGCGTCACCGAGGCGGGCCCGGCCTTCCAGGGCACGATCAAGTCGTCGGTCGCGTTCGGTGCGCTGCTGTCCAAGGGCATCGGCGACACGATCCGGGTCTCGCTGTCCGCGCCGCCGGTCGAGGAGGTCAAGGTCGGCCTGCAGATCCTGCAGTCGCTGAACCTGCGCGAGCGCAAGCTGGAGATCGTCTCCTGCCCGTCGTGCGGCCGCGCCCAGGTCGACGTGTACACGCTGGCCGAGCAGGTCACCGCCGGCCTGGAGGGCATGGAGGTGCCGCTGCGGGTCGCCGTGATGGGCTGCGTGGTGAACGGTCCGGGCGAGGCCCGGGAGGCCGACCTCGGCGTTGCGTCCGGCAACGGCAAGGGCCAGATCTTCGTCAAGGGCGAGGTGATCAAGACCGTGCCGGAGTCGCAGATCGTGGAGACCCTGATCGAGGAGGCGATGCGCATCGCCGAGGAGATGGGCGAGCCGGTCGAGGGCGGCGAGCCCACCGTCACCGTCGGCTGACGACCCCACGGTCGCCCGGCGTGCCGCGGGTGGGCGCCCGGTGTGACCGGGCACAGGATCTTGGGACCTTGAACACGTCCTGCCTTGTTCGGGGTCCCGGTTCCCTGTTCGCAGTACCGGCTTCCTGTTCGAGGTCCCGCCGCGGCGTCGCGGGCGCTTCCCCCGCTTCCGGAGTCGGCATAGTCTGCGACCGAACCCGCCTTCCCCGGCGGGTCGTCGGGAGGCAGATCATGAAGCGCAACATCCTCGCCCTGCTCGCCATCGGCGCCGCCGCCTGCGCTGCCACACTGCCCGCCGCGGCGATCAACTCCTACAACGCCGGCCCGGCGCCGGAACGGACCGAGGTCGGTGCCTTCCTGGCCCTGTGGGACACCACCGGCGACGCGGTGCCCGACCGGTTCGACTGGGTCTGCAGTGGCACGATGATCGACGGCGACACCTACCTCACCGCCGCGCACTGCACCGACGACTGGCCGGCCGGAACGCGGTTCTTCGTCTCGCTCGAGCAGGACGTGCAGACGCTGCTGGACCGCGCCGCCGCGGCCGGTCTCACGCCCGCACAGACGGCGGCCGACTTCCTCGCGGACGGCCACGCCGTCGAGGGCGACCCGCACCAGGACCCGGCGTACCCCGGCAACTCGGCCGACTCCCACGACATCGGCGTGCTGGACTTCGCCCACCGACAGGTCACTCCGGCCGACGTCTGGGACTTCACCCCGGCCACGTTGCCGACCGCCGGCCAGTTGGATGCGCTCGGCAACCGCGCGCTGGACGCCGCGCAGTGGCTGGTTGTCGGCTACGGCACGCAGGAGGCGGTCCGTGGGCCGGGCGGTCACACGCATCCCGGTGGCGGGGTCCGGCTGAAGGCTCCGGAGGACTTCAACGCGCTGAACAAGACCTGGGTCCGGCTCGCGATGACCGCGCCGCAGGGCAACGGCGGCGCCTGCTACGGCGACTCCGGCGGACCGAACTACGTCACCCTGAACGGCCGGCTCGTGCTCGCCGCCACCACCATCACCGGCGACGTCCCCTGCTACGCCACGAATGTGACGTACCGGCTCGACACCGTCTCGGCCCGGACCTTCCTGGCGCCGTACGTGAACCTGCCCTGAGCGCCGGCGGCGGATAGTCTTCCGCGGGTGACTCGGTATCTGGTGGTCAGCGCGATCGCGGGCGAGGCCAAGTACGTGCCCGGCAACCTGCCGGTGGTGATCACCGGCATCGGCAAGACCGCGGCCGCGGTGGCCACCGCCCGGGCGCTCGCGGGCATGGACACGTCGGACCTGGTGGTGCTCAACGTCGGTACGACGGGCGCGCTGCGCGACGGGCTGACCGGGGTGTTCCTGCCCAGCGAGGTGGTCAACCACGACGTCAACGCCGACGCGATCCGGGCGCTCGGCCTGGACCCGCGGGAGTCGATCGCGATCGACGGCGGTGACGGGACGGTGCTCGCGTCCGGCGACGTGTTCGTCACGGACCCGGTGCTGCGTGCCCGGCTGGCGGAGCGCGCTCATCTGGTCGACATGGAGGCCTACGGAGTCGCCTTCGCGTGCCGTGAGTACGGCGTACCGGTGCGGCTGGTGAAGCATGTCTCGGACTCGGCGGACGAGTCGGCGATGGACTGGCCCGCTCTGGTCGATGCCAGCGCGAAGGTTCTGGGGGAGTGGGTCCGCGCCCAGCTCTGAGCTCAGAGTTTGGGTGGAGCGCTGTCTTCGGTGGTCGCGACGGCGCGGCCGGTGCTGCTCTGCCAGTACAGGACCTGGCGGCCGCTGCGGCGACGGTGCAGCAGACCGGCGTCGGACAGGACCCGCAGGTGGTCGGCGACCGTGGCCAACGGCAACGAGGTTGTCGCCACCAGCGCCGTCGTACTGATCGGGGCGGCCGCCTCGACCAGGATGCGGGCGCGGTTGCGGCCGAGCAGCCGGACGAGCGGCTCGGCGAGCGGCTGCACCCCGGCGAAGACGCCGGCCACCGGATAACTGACGGCGAAGCGGTCGGGCAGCCGCCAGCTCACGCTGGAGCCACGGCTGTGGGTGGCGATGAACATCAGGTCCCGGCCGCGGATGTCCGTCGGCGGGAAGTCGGCGCGATTGACCTGCAACCGTCCGTTGCCGAGCCAGCGGATGTCCGGACCGAGGCCCCGCAGTACGCCGGACCAGCCGCGCTCGCTGAGGCTCGACGTCCGGGAGACGATGTCGCCCTGGAGGACCCGATAGCGGCGAGCCCAGTCCGGCGCGATGGTGGTGGTCCAGATCCAGCGCAGCAAGTCAGCGGCCTCGGCGGCGAGTCCGCTGCCCTCGACAACCGCTGCGGACAGCGACGAGCGCGCCACCCGGAGATCGGCTCGGATCTGGTCGTCGGTCAGGGCGATCATCGACTCCAGTTCGTCCTCCAGCGCCAAGTCGGGCGCCAGCGGGGGAACGGTGAGGAAGTCGGCGGTCCACCGCGGGCCGAACGCGCTCTCCACGATCGCGGCCTGGAGCGGATGCTCCGCGAAGTGTGCCTCCAGCGCAGGGCGGTGGGCGTCCCGCCAGGCGCGGTACCACGGCTCGGACGGCACTCTCAGCATCTTCAGCGCCGAGACCGTCTCGGTCAGCTGTGAGGTCCCGAACCGCGCGTTGACCAGCACCTCGGCGTCGACGATGAACTCGGACATTGTTTCGCCTCCAACCGAAACTGTAGGTCGTCGCCGCGGTCGCCGCGAGCCTGGTGGGCATGAGCACCTACACCGCGATCTTTCGCCGGGCCGAGTTCCGCAACCTCTGGATCAGCAGCGCGTTGAGCAACGCGGCGGCGACGATGACCAGCCTCACCCTGGCGATCGTCGTGAACGAGCGGACCGGCTCGGCGCTGCTGTCCGCTGCCATCATGTTCGGCCCGTCGCTGGCGCAGGTGGTCGGCGCGTCGACGCTGATGTCGGCGGCCGACACCGCCCGGCCGCGGCGCGTCCTCGTCCTGCTGGCAATCCTGTCCACCTGTGCGGTGGCCGTCCAGGCGATGTTCGACCTGGCGCCCGCTGTCCGGCTGCTGCTCACCCTGGCGGTGGCCTACGGTCTCTCGATCGGAGCCGGAGTGCGGTGGGGTCTGCTGAACGAGGTGGTGGACCGCGACCAGTTCGTGCTCGGCCGGTCGGCGATGAACCTGTCCGTCGGCGCGATGCAGATCGCGGGCTTCGGCGCGGCCGGTCTGCTGCTGCAGGTCTTCGACCCGGCCGAGGTCTTCTGGCTGGCCACTGCCTGCTCAGCACTGACCATTCCGGTCCTCCGGTACGGGCTGTCGAACCGGCCGCCGCGCAGAGTCGGCCGGACCAGCCTGCGCGAGACCTGGCGCGGCAACCGGGTGCTGCTGTCGCAGTCGGCCACCCGCCCCCTGCTGGTCGCGCTCTGCGTGCCGAACGGGCTCATCGTCGGCTGCGAAGCCCTTTTCGTGCCGTACGCCGGTACTGGCGCCGGCCTGCTGCTGGCTGCCGGAGCCGCGGGCATGATGACCGGAGATCTGGTGGTCGGCCGCTTCCTCTCCCGCTCGTCGCGCCGGATCGCCAGCGCCTACCTGCGGTACCTGCTCGCCGTACCGTTCCTCGGGTTCGCCTTCGACCTGCCGCTGGGGGTGCTCGCCGGTCTGGTCGCCCTGGCCTGCGTCGGCTACGCGGCCTCGCTGGCCCAGCAGGAGATGCTGGTCGACGCGACGCCGCTGGAACTGCGCGGGCAGGTCCTCGGTTTGGAGTCCGCGCTGCGGATGACGACGTTCGGCGTCGTTGCCGTCGCCGCCGGCGCGGTCGCCGACCTGGCCGGCTCCAGGTCGACCATCACGGCGCTGGCCGCCCTCTCGCTGCTCGCCTCCGCCGTCCTCACCCGGCCGCTGGCCCGGGCCGCCCGGATCCCGGCGGCTACGCTGGCTTGACCTTGACCCCAAGGGCAGGGTTTAGCGTCGGTGACGAGGAGGCGGGATGCAGATCGGGGAGCTGGCGGCCGAAGCCGGAGTGACGGTCAAGGCGGTGCGGTACTACGAGTCGCAGGGGCTGCTGAAGCCCGAACGGGAGGCGAACGGGTACCGGCGTTACACCCAGGCGGACGTGGTGGTGGTCCGCGAGGTGAAGGCGTTGCTGTCGCTCGGGCTGACCGCGGAGCAGACCTACCCGTTCATCGAGTGCCTGCGCGCCGGCAACGACCGGGCCGACGTGTGCCCGGCCTCGCTGACGGCGTACCGGACCCGGATCGCCGAGGTGGATCGGCGGATCGCCGAGCTGACCACCCTGCGCGGCAAGCTCACCGGCCTCCTCGCCGATGCCGAGAGCTGGAGAAGGAGAACCGCATGAGCACGCTGCAGATAGTTGACGAAAGCAACTTCGCCGAGGTGGTACTGGGCGCGGACAAGCCGGTCCTGGTCGATTTCTGGGCCCAGTGGTGCCCGCCGTGCCACCAGGTCCTGCCCGTCCTGGAGCAGATCGCCGCCGAACGCGCGGACCGCCTGAGCATCGTCAAGCTCAACGCCGACGAGAACCCCGTGATCTCGTCCAGCTACCGGGTGATGGCTCTGCCGACTCTGATCCTGTTCCACCACGGCGAACAGATCTGGTCCGTCGTCGGCGCCCGCCCCAAGGCGTGGCTCCTCAAGAACCTGGACGACGCCCTGCTCACGACGGTGTGAGCCAGGCAGGTCCTCGCCGTGGCGGCCGGGTCGAACGTGACCCGGCCGCCGCAGTCGTTTGCCCCTCCGGATCGAGAGCTGCGGTTGACCGGTAGCGGTCTAGAATGCTAGCAATATAGCCATGGTCGAGGACAGGGGCAAGAAGGCGCAGTTCAACGTGTACCTGCCGCCGGAGCTGATTCGACGGGTCAAGCACAAGGCGATCGACGAAGGGGCGAGTCTGTCGGCGCTGGTCGAGCAGGCGCTCGCCGAGTATCTGGACAAGCACGGGGAGGCGAGGGGATGAGCGGCCAGGTGGTGGTCCGTCCGTTGCGGTTCAGCGCGGACATCGAGGCGATGCGGAAGTTCTACGAGTTGCTCGGCCTGCGCTCGCGAGTGGAGTCCGAGCGCGGCGGCTGGATCGACATGGTGGCCGGCAGCGGCATGGTCGCGCTGCACGACGCGGCGACCTCGGCGACCGGCGGGCGGCCGGGGGAGACCCGGCTGTGCTTCGAAGCCGACGAGATCGACGGGCTGAAGCAGCGGTTGCTCGACGCGGGCCACACCGACGCGACGATCATCGACGAGGCCTTCGGTCGAGCGTTGACGGTGAGCGGGCCCGGTGGCGCGCCGGTGTGGATCGACGAGCGGAGCCGGGATCTCTACGGCTACAAGCTGCACGACGCCGATCCGGACCGGCGCTGGTCGGTCACCCCGTACCTGACCGGTGCGGAGCCGAAGGACTGGCAGCGGTTCCTGGAGCAGCTCGCGACCGGTGCCCGGCTGCACTACGGCCCCGGCGATTTCGACGTACGGGTCGAGCTCACCGCGACCGAGGACCCGGCCGCCGTGAGCGACCGGTTGTCGGCCGCGGGCTTCGAGCCGTCGCGGGACGAGGAAGGCCTGACCGTCGTCGACCCGGACGGCCGGCCGCTGCGGATCCGCTGCTGAGCGAGTCGGTGATCATACGCCGGGCACCGTCGAGAACGTCGGCGGAGCTGCCCGTTCGGCCACGAGACCTCGCCAGTAGCGTCCGTTGGGCCGGCGGGGTTCAGGTAAGAGGAGGGGTTCTGAGTGCTGTGGACGTTGGATGTGCGGGTGACGAATTGCGGCGTCGGCGCGGAGATGGCCTGGATGAGCCGTGCCGCCGGATGATCCCGAGGTGGTGAACGTGCCCCGGCCGCAGGGAAGCCCGCAGGAAGGCCCGCAGGAGCCGGTGCGGTTGCGGGACGACCCGGACTTCCGCCGGTACTGGCTGGCGCGGGCGTTGTCGACGACCGGGTCGATGGTCACGCTCGTCGCGTTGCCGGTGCTCGTCTACCGGCTGAGCGGCTCGCCGTTCCTGACCGCGTTGGTGACCGCGCTCGAAGCAGCGCCGTACCTGCTGGCCGGGCTCTTCGCCGGAGCGTTGGCCGACCGCTGGAACCGGCGCCGGGTGATGGTCGTCGCCGACTTCGTCAACGCCGTGCTGATCGCCTCGATCCCGCTCGCGTACTGGCTCGACGTGCTCACGGTCGCACAGGTGCTGGTGATCGGCTTCCTGGTCCAGGGGGTCGCGACGTTCTTCGACGGCGCCAACTTCGGCGCCCTGCCGGTGCTCGTCGGTCGCGCCCGCGTCGCCCAGGCGAACGCCGCGGTCTGGACGGCGTCCAGCTTGGTGGAGCTGTTCGTCCCGCCCCTGGCCGGCCTCGCGCTCGCGGTGATGAACCCGGCCTCGCTGCTGGTCCTGGACGCACTGAGCTTCGCCGCCTCGGCGCTGGCGGTGCGCGGCATCGTCCGGGCGATGTCGCACCGGCGGGACGCCAGGGCCCCGCTGCGGCCGAAGGTGGTGTTCGCCGACATCGCCGAGGGTGTGCGGTTCCTGGTCAACCACGCGGGTGTGCGCACGATGACCATCGTCGGCGCCATCCAGTCGTTCGCCGGCGGCGGCTTCGTCGCGCTGATGGTGGTCTGGTGCGACCGCGTGCTGGGCGTCGGTACGTCGGGGCTGCGGTTCGGCCTCGTGTTCGGTGCCTGGGGGATCGGCGGCCTGGTGGCGGCGCTCGGCCTTCCGCGGCTGCTCCGGCGGCTGCAGCCGGCCGCGATCACGCTGTACGCGATCCCGGTGTCGGCCGCGCTCGGCGTCGTCACCGCGCTGATGCCGACCTGGCCGCTGGCCGCGATCGCGTTGCTGGTCTGGGGTTCGGCGTACGTGCTGGTGATCGTGAACTCCATCTCCTACCGCCAGCAGGTCACCCCGGAGCACCTGCTCGGCCGGGTGAACACGGCCGGCCGGATGCTGTCGTGGGGTGTCGGGTGGACGACGGGATCGATCGTCGGCGGCGTGATCGGCAGCCAGCTGGGGATCCGGCCGGCGATGGTGGCGCTGGGCGTCTTCTCCTTCACCGGGGTGCTGGTCGCCTGGACCTCGCCCCTGCGCCGACTCGCGGCGAGCGGTGACCCGTTGCGCGCCTGACGGGGCACGATCGGCTAGGTTCTGCGCGTGGGCGTACGGGTTCTCGGTCCTCGCGACCTCTCAGCCGCGCGGGCCGTCATCGCCCGCGATCCGGTCGTGAACGTGTTCGTGGACAGTCTCGTGCAGGCCTCGGGACTGGATCCTCGCCGGGGTGCGGAGGTCTGGGGGTACGTCGAGAAGGGCGTGCTCGAGTCGCTGTGCCACGCCGGCGGCAACATGGTCCCGGTCGGCGCCGACGAGGCCGCGCTGAGGGCCTTCGCCGCCTACGCGCTGCGGCGCGGCCGGACGTGCTTCCAGATCCTCGGTCCGGCTCGCGCGGTCGACGTGCTGTGGACCGCGCTCGAGCCGCACTGGGGGCCGGCCCGGGAGGTCCGCGACGAGCAGCCGTTCATGGTGATCGAGACGGCGCCGGCGGTGGCACCGGACCCGCTGGTCCGCGCGGTGGAACCGGTCGAGCTGCCGATTCTTTACCCGGCCTGCGTCGCGATGTACACCGAGGAGGTCGGCGTCCCGCCGCAGACCGGCCCGGACGGCACCTTCTACCGGTCCCGGGTCGCCGAGCTGATCCGGGCCGGCCGGGCGTTCGCGCGGATCGAGGACGGCAAGGTCGTGTTCAAGGCCGAGGTCGGCTCGGTCGGCACCGGCGTGTGCCAGATCCAGGGGGTGTGGGTCGATCCGGAACGCCGTGGCGAAGGGCTGGCCGCGCCCGGGATGGCCGCCGTGGTGGAGCTCGCCCGGCAGATCGCACCGGTGGTGACGCTGTACGTGAACGCGTTCAACACGCCCGCCCGGGCGGCGTACGAGCGGGTCGGGTTCCGGACCATCGAGACGTTCGCGACGATCCTGTTCTGAGGCTGAGTGCTCACTGTGATGGCCTGTCGACCCTGAGTGAGGTTTGCTGATCCGCAGCGCCGCCCCGCCTGTGGAAGGAAAGGTCGATGCGAAGAATTGCTGTCCCCTTGGCCTGCCTGGTTCTCGCCGCGGCCGTCGTCGCCGCCCCGGCGGGAAGCGCGGCCCCTGAGCCGGTCGCGGCCACCACTCCCGCCGAACCCGCCTACTACTCGCTCGTGCTGCCGGCCGGAGTGACGGTGGCCGACCTGGTCCGCGCGGGCTACGACATCGGTCACGGTCACCGATCCCGGCCGATGGTGGTCGCGACGCCGGAGGAGGCCGCCCGGTTGCGCGATCGCGGGATCACGCTCGGCAAGGTCGGCACTGTGTACCGGCCGGTCTCCCCAGCAACGGACGCAGCCGGTACGACATACTACGGCGGCTACCACACCTCGGCCGGCCATGAGCAGCACAACGCGGAAGTCGCTGCAGCGCACCCGGACCTGGTCCGGCTCTACGACATCGGCGACTCGTGGAAGAAGACAAAGGGTCACGGCGGCCACGACATCCAGGCGCTCTGCATCAGCAAGCTCGTCGCCGGCGACTGCGCGCTGAGCAGCACCGGGCAGAAGCCGAAGTTCGTGCTGCACGCGCAGATCCACGCCCGTGAGGTGGTCACCGGGGAGCTGGCCTACCGCTGGATCGACCTGCTCGTCTCGTCGTACGGCAAGGATCCGGCGATCACTTCGCTGATGGACACCCGGGAGCTGTGGGTGGTGCCGATGGCGAACCCGGACGGCGTCGACGTGGTCGCCTCATCGCCGTCCCGGCCGGTGCTGCAGCGCAAGAACGTGAACGACTCCGTGGGCGGATGTCCCGCAGCCGAGGCCGGCGTCGACCTGAACCGGAACTCCGGCTTCCAGTGGGATCCGCGGCAGGGCGGCCCGTGCGACGAGACCTATCCCGGCGCGAAGGCGGTCTCGGAGCCGGAGACGATCGCCGTTCAGGGCCTGCTCGACAAGCTGTTCCGCGACACCAAGGGCGACGTCGGCGAACCGGCTGCGGCCGACACGACCGGCGTCTTCCTGTCGCTGCACAGCTACGGCAACGACATCCTCGCGCCGTACGGCTACACCAACACCGCGGCGCCGAACCGGGCCGCGTTGATTGCCCTGGGCAAGAAGATGGGTGCGCTGAACGGGTACCCGGTGTCCACCGGTGACGGCGGAGTCGGCTACTTCGCGCCGGGGGCGACCGACGACTGGTTGTACGGCACCCGCGGGGTCGCGTCGTACACGTTCGAGGTGGGCGACCTGTCCGGGACCTGCGGTGGCTTCCTGCCGGCGTACCGCTGCGTCGACTCCACCTTCTGGCCCAAGAACAAGGCCGCTTTCCTGTACGCGGCGAAGGCGGCCGCGGCGCCGTACGGCACGCTGCCCTGACGGTGGCTACCGCCAGGTAATAAGGTGCTGCTCATGACTGGACGGAGCAGGAGCACCACGGGGCTGGCGGGCTTGTTCGCGGTGATGGGTGTGCTGCACTTCGTCAAGCCGAAGCCGTTCGAGCGGATCGTGCCGAAGGCGTTGCCGGCCAAGAAGGAACTGGTCTACGCCTCCGGGGTGGCCGAGCTCGCCTGCGCGGCGGGGCTGCTGCACCCGCGGACGCGGCGGGTCGCCGGGCTGGCGAGCGCCGCCCTGCTGACCGGGGTGTTCCCGGCGAACGTGCAGCTGGCGCTGGACCTGAACCGGAAGGGATCGCCGCGCGCCAAGGCGGTCGCGTTCGCCCGGCTGCCGCTGCAGCTACCGCTGATCCGGGCCGCGCTGAAGGCGGCGCGCGAGACGACCTGACCCGTCCCGCGCGGCCCGGCGGACCGAGGGTGTGGAAAAGTAGGCGGAAGCACTGCGCCGGGACGGATATCCTCTTGGTCGACAGTTGTTCCACTTTCCTACTGGTATTCGCCTGGAGACTCCCGTGATTCTGCGCATGTCGTCGTTGTTCCTCCGCACCCTTCGCGAGGATCCGGCGGACGCGGAGGTCCCGAGCCACAAGCTGCTCGTCCGCGCCGGCTACATCCGCCGCACGGCACCGGGGATGTACACCTGGCTGCCGCTGGGGCTGCGGGTGCTGCGCAACGTCGAGAAGATCGTGCGCGAGGAGATGGACGCGATCGGGGCGCAGGAGCTGGTCTTCCCGGCGCTGCTGCCGCGCGAGCCCTACGAGGCGACCGGCCGGTGGACGGAGTACGGGCCGAACCTGTTCCGGCTGAAGGACCGCAAGGGCGCCGACATGCTGCTCGGGCCGACGCACGAGGAGATGTTCACCCTGGCGGTGAAGGACCTGTACTCGTCGTACAAGGACCTGCCGCTGTCGATCTACCAGATCCAGAACAAGTACCGCGACGAGGCGCGGCCGCGGGCCGGCGTGCTGCGCGGGCGTGAGTTCGTGATGAAGGACTCCTACTCCTTCGACGTCGACCAGGCCGGCCTGCAGGCGTCGTACGACCTGCACCGCAAGGCCTACATCCGGATCTTCGACCGGCTCGGCTTCGACTACGTGATCGTGCAGGCGATGTCCGGCGCGATGGGCGGCTCGGCGTCGGAGGAGTTCCTGGCCGTCGCGGAGAACGGCGAGGACACCTTCGTCCGCTCGCCGGGTGGCTACGCGGCCAACGTCGAGGCGGTCGTGGTGCCGCAGTCGCCGCCCGTCGACGCGTCGGCGGTGCCGGCCGCCGAGGTGGTCGACACCCCGGACACGCCGACCATCGACACCCTGGTCGAGACGCTGAACGCCAAGCACCCGCGCACCGACGGCCGGCAGTGGACCGCCGCCGACACGCTGAAGAACGTGCTGGTCACGCTGGTGCACCCGGACGGGACGCGCGAGCCGCTGGCGATCGGCGTACCGGGTGACCGCGCGATCGACGAGAAGCGGCTCGGCGCGCAGGTCGAGCCGGCCGAGGTGGTCGCGTTCGACGACGCCGAGTTCGCCAAGAACCCGGCGCTGGCCAGGGGCTACATCGGCCCCGGCGCGCTCGGCAAGGACAGCGAGTCCGGCATCCGGTACCTGCTCGACCCGCGCGTCGCCGAGGGCTCGGCGTGGGTGACCGGCGCGAACAAGACCGGCTTCCACGTGATCAACCTGGTGCACGGCCGCGACTTCACCGCCGACGGCACGATCCAGGCCGCCGAGGTCCACGACGGCGACGAGGCGCCGGACGGCTCCGGCCCGCTGCAGAGCGCGCGCGGCATCGAGATGGGACACATCTTCCAGCTCGGCCAGAAGTACGCCGAGGCGCTCGACCTCAAGGTGCTCGACCAGAACGGCAAGCTCGTCACCGTCACGATGGGTTCGTACGGCGTCGGCGTGACCCGCGCCGTCGCCGCGATCGCCGAGGGCAACCACGACGAGCTCGGCCTGATCTGGCCGCGCGAGATCACCCCGGCGGACGTCCACCTGGTTGCCACCGGCAAGGAGACCGAGGTCTTCGCCAAGGCCGCCGAGCTCGCCACCGAGCTGGAGTCCCGCGGGCTGACCGTGCTGTACGACGACCGCGAGAAGGTGTCGCCCGGCGTGAAGTTCAAGGACGCCGAACTGCTCGGCATCCCGACCATCGCCGTCGTCGGCAAGGGCCTCGCCGACGGCACCATCGAGGTCAAGGACCGCCGCTCCGGCGACCGCACCGACGTCGCTGTCACCGAGGTCGTCGACAAGCTGGTCGAGGTCGTTCGCGGCTGATTCGTCCCGTTGGTCAGAAGCCTCCGTCCTTCCGACGGAGGCTTCTGGCTTTGCCGGCTCCGCTGCGAAGAAGTGGGATGGGGGCAGGTGGCTCCACATCGTGTGCTGGTGTCTGCTGCCGGTAGGTGGTGGCTCACCTTGTCGCGGGTGGTTGGGGTTGACCCCCGAAATGGTTCGTGGTGCTGCGTGTCGCGCCCACCCGCCCTGAGGTGTGGGGCGGGCACGGTGATCGGCGACCCCGGGGGTGCGCTGCGCGGTGGCGGGTGGTTTGTTCGTGCGGCACTGCCCGGGGTTTGGCGCTGTGCGCGGTCATCGTGGTTGGCGCTGCGCGGTGGCGGAAGGTTGGTCGGGGCGCTGCGCGCCGGCCAGTGAACGGCTGACGCGCGCAGCCGAGTGCTCGGGCAACCCCCAGCACACCGTCCCACCCCCCAACCTCTTGCCCCACAACGAAAACCCTTGACCCCGAACCGCCCAAGCGGTTCAGTCGAGTGGTGGTCAGCGGGGAGTCCTACCTCGAGCGTCCGCCCCTGCCGGGGCTCGCGGGAACGGTGCGCACGGTGTGGATCCAGCGCACCGGCGACTCCGCGTACGTCCAGCGGCATCTGCCCACCGGCGGTGTAGAGCTGCACTTTCCGATCGGTGGGCCGGCTCAGTTGCTAGGTCCGTTGACCGGGCCGCAGGTCGAGGTGATTCCGGCGCAGACGACCATGCTCGGCGTGCGATTTCACCCGGGAGCCGCGCCGCCGATGCGGGCGGCGGTGCTGAATGAGCTGGTGGACCAGCGGCTGGAGCTGGCCGAGCTGTGGGGGAGTGCGGCGGACCGGCTCGCGGAGACGACGGCCGCGGCGGCGACGCCGGAGCGGGCGCTGGCGCTGCTGCAGGTCCACCTCGTGCAGGAGATTCGGCGGACGGAGGACGGGGATCGGCTGATCGGTGCGGCGGTGCGGGCGTTGATGCCCTGGCAGCCGGTCGACATCGACAGCTTGGCGAGTCGTCTGGCGCTGTCGGGAAGTCAGCTGCGGCGGCGCTGCCTGCAGGCGGTGGGGATGACCCCGAAGGTGCTGCAGCGGACCTTGCGGTTCCAAGGATTTCTCGCGCTGGCTCAGGCCGGCGTTACGGCGACGGGGCGGCGTGGCGCGGACGGTATGACCGGACTGGCGGCCGACGTCGGGTACGCCGACCAGGCTCACCTCGGCCGGGAATGTCTCCGCCTGACCGGCCTCACCCCGCGGCAGCTGCTCGGTGGCAGCCTCGACCGGTGTGCCTGCGGGCACGACCACTCGGCGTCCTACCGCCCGCTCCTCGCGACCCGGGACAGGCTGCTGGTCCGGGTCTGACCCTGCGCGATTTGTTCAAGACGCCGCCGCCTCGCCGCTCGTAGCTTGAACGCGCGCGGGTTCACCACCCTCGACGACCCGGCCGCCGCGTATCCCCGCAAGCAACCTTCCACGGCTGATCGTCATCAAGAGGGTGTACGGCCCGGAGTTCCCGCACGCCATCGGAAACCCAGTGAAGGAGCGACATGAGCAAGGTTCTCACCGCGCACGCCGTCTCGGTCGACGGCTACATCAGCGGCCGTACGCCGGACGGCGGGGAGGAGTTCGGTCGCGGTCTCGGCGACGCGGCCACGCTCTTCGACTGGTACCTGGACGGCGACACGCAGAGCCAGGCGTTCGCCGGGTTCAAGCTCAGCGCGCCGAGTGCCCGGTTCTTCGACACCCTGGCGGCGCGGGTGGGAGCGACGGTTGCCGGGCGTACGACGTACGAGCACTCCGGGCACTTCGGTGGCGGGAGTCCGCATCCGACGGCGCCTCTGTTCGTGCTGAGTCACCGGCCGGCTCCCGAGATCAGCGAGCGGCAGACGCTCGTCACCACCGGCATCGCGGACGCGATCGCGGCGGCCCGAGAGGTTGCCGGTGACAAGGACGTCGCGCTGATGGGCGGCGGCGTGGTGACGTCGGCGCTGGCCGCCGGCCTGCTCGACGAGGTGGTCCTGCACCAGGTGCCCGTCCTGCTGGGCGGCGGACGCAGCTTCTTCCAGGAGGTTCCCCAGCACGTGCAACTCCGGCTGGTCGCGGCCATCCCGGCACCCGGCGTGACCCACCTCCACTACGAGGTGGTCCGATGATCCTCGTCACCGGTGGGCTGGGCATGATCGGCGCCCACACCGCTCGCGCGCTCGCCGACCTCGGGCAGGAGGTCCTCGTCACCTCCCACCGCCGGGCCGAGGTCCCGCCGTTGCTTGCGGGCAAGGTCACCGTCGCATCGCTCGACGTCACCGACCGGGACGCGTTTCTCGCCCTCGGCGAACGCCACCAGATCAGCGACATCGTCCACCTGGCCGGCAGCATCCCCGGTGAGGATCCGGTCAGCTTCTTCCGTACGGACCTGACCGGCCTGCTCAACGCGCTCGACGCCGCCCGGACCTGGGGGGTGCGCAGGTTCGCCGTCGCCAGCAGCCTCGGCGTGTACATCGGCCGGAGCGAGATCCCCTGGCACGAGGAGCTCGCCCTGCCCACCGCAGAGCTGCCGCACCTGATCATCGCCTTCAAGAAGGCCGTCGAACCACTCGCCACCCACAGCCTCCAGGGCAGCGGCGTCCAGCCGGTCCTGCTCCGGATCGGGACGATCTGGGGACCGCTGGTCGACCCGGAATCGCCGTTCTTCCACATTCCGCCGTACATCAGCGCCGTGCTGCGGGGTGAGAAGCCGAACCCGCTGTACGCCGACGACGGCGGCGACTGCTGCTACGCACCGGACGCCGGGCGCGCGATCGCGTCCCTGATCACCACCGAGACGCTGGCGCACAGCACCTACAACGTGTCCAGCGGCCGGCCGGTCACCAACCGCGAGTTCGCCGACGCCCTGCAGGAGATCACGCCCGGCCTGCAGCTGGACGTCCTGCCCGGACGGCAGCACGACCCTGGCCCCGATCCGTACCTCGACATCACGCGGCTCACCCGGGACACCGGCTTCGAGCCGGCCTTCCACGTAGCCACGGCGGTCACCGACTACGTCGCGTGGCGCGCCGGCAACCCGCGCTGACGACCGCCGGCACCCCGCGCTGGCGAGCGCCAGCGGCGTGCGGTACGGAACCACACGGACCGCTGCCGCGAGCCGTGTGCGGTACGGACACCGCCCAGGTCCGGCTGTGGGCTTCGTCTCGTCCGCTGCGGTAATGGTTGAGCGGAACAATGTCATGACCTGATCCTTGGCCCGTGACTTCTTCGCCTCGTGCCGCGCGCTCAGGGTGGCGTCGTGCCTGACGTTTCGTTGTGGACGATCGTCTTCCTGGTGATCGCGGCGTTCTCGGCCGGCTGGATCGACGCGGTCGTCGGCGGTGGCGGGCTGATTCAGCTGCCCGCGATGCTGCTGGGCCTGCCGAACGCCTCGCCGGCGCAGATCCTGTCGACCAACAAGATCTCCTCGCTGTGCGGTACGGCGACCAGCGCTGTCACGTTCGGCGTCAAAGTGCGGCCGGACCGGCGCACGGTGGTGCCGCTGGCGCTGCTGGCCGGGCTCGGCGCCGCGGCCGGAGCGTTGGTGGCGACGAAGATCCCGATGGCGTGGTTCAAGCCGATCGTGCTGGTGCTGCTGATCGCCGTGGCCGTCTACACCGCGGTGAAGCCGACACTCGGTGCCCTGACGGCCCTGCGGTTCGACGGCCGGAACCACTACGTCGCGGCCGGGGCGGTCGGCCTGCTGATCGGCTTCTACGACGGCGCGGTCGGCCCGGGCACCGGGTCGTTCCTGATCTTCGCGCTGGTCGGGCTGCTCGGCTACAACTTCCTCCAGGCGAGCGCGAAGGCCAAGATCGCCAACGTCGCCACCAATCTCGGCGCGATCGCGGTCTTCGCCGCCGGCGGCGCGCCGTTGTGGCGCCTCGGCCTGATCATGGGCGCCGCCAACATGCTGGGCGGCCTGCTCGGCGCCCGGACGGCGGTCGCTCGGGGCAGCCGGTTCGTCCGGATCATCTTCCTGGTCGTCGTCAGCGCCCTCATCCTCCGCCTCGCCTACGACGTCTTCTGGCTCTGAGCCGCCGTCCGGCCCTGACCCGGAAGACGTCGTCAGCCGGCGTCCGGCCCACGTGATCAGCGTGTGGACAACCGCAGAGAACTGTCGATGCGGTCCAGTACGGTCACGCTGTGGTTGCCGGTGCTGCCGACGCGTGAAGGTGAGGCGACGAAGTGGAGGAGCTGCGCTTCCGCATCCTCGGGCCCGTCGGGGTACGCCGTGCCGGCGCCGAGATCCCGCTGCGGGCCCGCCGGCTGCGGACGCTGCTGATCGCCCTGCTGATCCAGCCCCACCGCGTGGTTCCGACGGCGGAGCTGGTCGAGGCGCTCTGGGGTGCCGACCTGCCCGCAGGTCCCGAGCGGGCGTTGCAGACCGCGGTGTCGCGGCTGCGCGCCGCCTTGGGGCCGGCGGCCTCGGTGATCAGGACCGTTCCGGGCGGCTATCTGATCGCGGTGGAGCCTGAGCAGCTCGACCTGGCCGAGTTCCGCGCGTTGGTGGACTCGGCGGCCGCCGAGGAAAAGCTGTTGCCAAAAGCAAAGATGCTGGACGAGGCGCTGGCGCTGTGGCGGGACGTGCCGCTGTCCGGGACCGGGGTGGAGGCGCTCGAGGGGCGGCCCTGGCTGATCGAGGAGCGGTTGCAGGCGATCGAGCGGCTGATCGAC
Source organism: Kribbella flavida DSM 17836 (assembly GCF_000024345.1). Taxonomy (NCBI): domain Bacteria; kingdom Bacillati; phylum Actinomycetota; class Actinomycetes; order Propionibacteriales; family Kribbellaceae; genus Kribbella; species Kribbella flavida. The sequence goes on from NC_013729.1 coordinate 3,228,433, forward strand.
GTCAGACTGGCGCTGGGGGAGCACAGCGCGCTGCTCGCCGAGCTGGCGAAGCTGACCCAGCAGTACCCGCTGCGTGAGCGGTTCTGGATTCAGCACATGATCGCGCTGTACCGCGCCGGCCGCCAAGCCGACGCACTCGCGGCGTACCGCCGGCTGGAGACCCGGCTGGCCGAGGAGCTCGGAGTGGATCCCGGCGCCGAGACCCGCGAAGTACGGCAGGCAATCCTCGCCGGGGAGGCGCTCGCCGCCGGGTCTGCGGGGCAAGGTGGTGCACGGACCGATGAGGCTGATCCCGGGCCGGACGATGACCCGGGCGAGGCCTGGCGGGAGCACCGGCAGCTGCCGATGGATCTGGCGGACTTCGTCGGGCGCGAGGAGGCGATCGGCCAGCTCACCGAGCGGCTGTCGCAGGACGCCGCCCTGCCGGTGATGGTCGTGTCCGGTCCTCCCGGCGTCGGCAAGTCGGCGCTCGCCGTGCATGTCGCGCATCGGCTGCGCGACCGGTTTCCCGACGGCCAGTGGCACGTCCGGCTCGCCGGTGCGAGCGCAGCGCCGCGAGACCCGGCAGAGGTCCTCGGCGAACTGCTCGGCCTGGCCGGGATCGATCCGTACGCGGTGCCCGCCGACCTGGAAGCCCGGGCAGCGTTGCTGCGCTCCACCCTGGCCGACCGCCGGGTGCTGATCGTTCTGGACGACGCCCGCGACGCCGGCCAGGTCAGGCCGTTGCTGCCGGGGACCGCCGGCAACGCCGTCCTGGTCACGAGCCGCAACGAGCTCACCGCGCTCATGGTCACGGTCGGAGCCCGGACGACGCGGCTCGGCATGCTCGGCGAGCACGAGGCCGCCGACCTCCTGAGCTGCATGCTCGGCGCCGAGCGGGTCGCCGCCGAACGGCAGGCCGCCGCCGACCTGGCCGAGGTGTGCGGACGCCTCCCTCTCGCGCTGCGTATCGCCGCAGGTCACCTCGTCAGCTACCCGGACCAGCCCATCGCGCAGTACGTCGAGCTGCTGCGGACCGGTGACCGGCTCGAAGAGCTCGCAATCGGCGACGGCCCGGACACCGCCGTGGCCGCCGCCTTCGCGCTCTCGTACGAATCCCTGCCGCGGCCGGCCCGGCGGCTGTTCGCCCTGCTCGGGGTCCTGCCGTGCGGAGACTTCACCGCGCCCGTGGCCGCCGCGCTGCTGGACTGCCCGTCCCCGGACGCGGGCCGCCTGCTCGACCTTCTGGTCGGCGTCAACCTGCTCCAGCGGCAGCACAGCCGGTACGGCATGCACGACCTCATCCGCCTGTACGCCGTCCGCCGGGCCGAGGGGGAGCCGGGTGCCGAGCAGGCCTGGACGAGGGTCGTCGACTGGTACCTGCGCACAGCCGATGCGGCCGTTGACTTCCGTTACCGCGGGTACGTGCAGCTCACCGGTCGGCTGTTCGACGAAAATCCGTTCGATCGGGCGCAGCAGGCCGACGCATGGCTCGCCGCCGAGCTGCCGAACCTGGTCGAGTGCGTCATGGCCGCGGCCGAGTGCGGACCGTACGAGCAGGCGTGGCGGTTGGTCGACGTCCTGCGGCACTACTTCAACACCGACGATTTGGTGGGTGCGTGGCGACCCGCGGCCGCCGCGGGGTTGCGGGCCGCCCTCGCGAGCGGCGACCGGGCCGGTGAGGGGGCGATGCGGCACAGCCTCGGGGTCCTGCTTGCCGCAACCGGCGACAACCTGGCCTCGATCGAGCAGCTGACCGCTGCCAGCGAGTGCTACGCGGAGGTCGGCTTCCGGCTCGGTGAGGCCGCGCTGCTGTGCAATCTCGGCATGGCGCACGACGACCTCGGTGAGTCGACGCGGGCGGCCGAGCTGCTGCAGCGCGGGATCGCGATCTTCCGCGCGCTGGGGCGGGGAAGCAGCCTCGCGCCCGCACTGCACAGCCTGAGCAACGTCCGCTGGAACCTGGGCGAGCTGGACGCAGCTCTGGCGGCGGCCAACGAGGCGCTGCAGATCGAGCCGGCCGGCCGGCCGGGCAGCATCGCGCTGCTCAACCGCGCCACGATCCGCCGGCTGCAGGGCGAGGCGGAGCTGGCAGAGCGGGACTTCGCGGCAGCGATTGCGCTGTCGGAGCGGACCCCGGTGGCGGCGTACTACGAGTTCGGGTTGCTGCTCGCCGATCTCGGCCGGTACGACGAGGCGGAGGCACAGGCCCGCAGGTCGCTGGAGATCAGCCGACGGGACGGCCTGGAGTGGCACGAGGCCAGTGCGCTGAACGTGCTCGGGATCGCCTGCCGGGGGAAAGGGCAGTGGGACGAGGCGGTCCGGCACCACTCCGCGGCTCGCGACATCGCCGTCCGGCTGGGACATCGCGCGACGGAAGCCGAAGCACTGCTCGGACTGGCAGGCGTCGCGTTGGCCCGGCGGCAACTCGCCGATGCGCTGGAGCTCGGCCGGCAGGCACGCGGCCTCGCCTCCGAACTGCAGCAGCGGATCGTGCAGTGCCGCGCCCTGCTGCTGCTCGCCGAGACCAGCCGACTGGCCGGCCATTCGGACGACGCCAACCGCTACGCCGCCGAAGCAGCCGACCTGCAGCAGTCCACCGGCTACCGCCCGATCGCTCCGGCCGGAGTCTGCTTGCCCTAGGCAACGCCGGTGCCCACCGGGTCGCAAAGCAGTTGCTGCCCCGGGTGTTCTGACCGCACACTGATGCACGCACGGCCAGATCAGCAGTGGGACCGGCAGTTGCCGGGACAGTTCTGCGCGTTGTACCTGGCCAATGGATGCGGCTTTGCAACGGACAAGGCTCCACACCAAGGTCTGTCCCGGTGCGCACGCTGTCCCGGCCCACGGCCCTGCAGGCCCGGCTGCTCGTCACGAGCCGGTTCCTCCGCCGCGAGCCGGGGTGCGCACCGGGCCGGACCGGGCAACGAACAACAGGGGCCGGAAGCAACCGGCCGAACAGTGCTGTGATCGGCAGCGACCGGTCGAGGAGGATGTGCCGGCCGCAGTGGCCGGTCGACACAGGGGAGGGACGATGGCGAAGATCACCGTGCAGGCGCACGAGCGGGTGCTCGTGTACCGCGACGGCGTCTTCGAGGCGCAGCTGGAGCCCGGCCGGTCGACCGTCCGCCAGTCCCGCCGTACCCGGCAGGAGCGGATCGACCTGCGGCTGCGCCAGCTGTCCGTCACCGGGCAGGAAATCTTCACCGCGGACGGCGTGACGGTCCGGGTGACCGCGATCGTTCGCTGGCGGGTGAGTGACCCGCGCGCCTTCGTCGAGCAGGCGGCGGCCCCCGAGGAACTGCTGCACGTCGCCCTCCAGCTTGCTGTGCGCGACGCGATCGGCCGGCACGAGCTGGACGACCTGCTGCGGGCCGAAGGCCGCGACGCGGTCACCGCGGCCCTGGCCGAACCCGTCCAGGCGCAGGTCGCCGGCCTCGGCATCACCGTGCTCGGCGCCGCGATCCGCGACCTCGGCGTCGTCGGTGAACTGCGTGCAGCGCTGGCCGAGACCGCCCTGGAACGTCAGCGCGGCCGGGCGGCCCTCGAACGCGCCCGCGGCGAGGCGGCGGCGCTGCGTTCGCTCGCCAACTCGGCCAAGCTGCTCGACGACCACCCGGCGCTCGCCACCCTGCGTCTGGTCCAGGCGGCCGGCGAGTCCGGAGCCACCGTCGTGCTGACTCCGGACGGCCTGCCCGCGCGCACCTGACCGTGTCCTAAGGTCGCCTCATGCCGACGCCGCCGCTGACGCCCCGGCCGACCGCCACCCTGTTCGCCGGCCGGGTCCACGTCGCGTACATGCAGCTCTACGTGATGAGCGGCAGCGGCTTCGCCACCGACCCGGACCAGGCGAACAAGGGCCAGGTGAACGGACTCTGTGGCGCGGCCGTGCCGGGCATGCTCTTCCTCACCACCGGCCTGCACACCGGTGCCACCCACCTCACCATCGAGCAGTACGACGAGGAGCCTGCCCTCGACGACGCGTGGGAGGAGATCGTCGAGGTGTCGTTCCGGCCGGACGACGAGCTCGTCAGCCTGGTCGAGTGGGCGGGACAGGCGAGCTACCCGTTCCTGCTCCCGGTGCAGTACTACCGGGTCCGGTACTGCGCGACCGGCATGGACGCGGCGTCCGCCGCCGACGTGGTGACCGGCGACGAACCACCACTCGATCGGTACCTGCTGCAGCTGTGGCCGGATTTCCCGCAGCCGGACCGGATCCGCCGGCAGACCGCGGACGTCGCGGCGTACTGGCACCAGGCCTGGCGGGACTGATTCGCCGGCCGGACCACTGGTATTACTGGTATTGCTGAGACAGATTCGATCCATGCGACTCAGCGAGGCAGTGGGTTACGAATCGCGAACCTCCGCCATCTAGGGTGTGCCCCATGTCTGCGTTGGATTCTTTCCCCACCCCACCGCCCCGGCCGAACCTGGTGCTGCTGCCTGCCGTCGACGTGGCGGACGGGCAGGCGGTCCGGCTGGTGCAGGGAGAGGCCGGCAGCGAGACCTCGTACGGCGACCCGCTGGCCGCCGCGACGGCGTGGCAGGAAGCCGGCGCCGAGTGGATCCACCTGGTCGACCTGGACGCCGCCTTCGGCCGCGGCAGCAACCGTGAGCTGCTCGCCGACGTGACCGGCCGGCTGGACGTGCAGGTGGAGCTGTCCGGCGGGATCCGCGACGACGAGTCGCTGGAGGCGGCGCTGGCCACCGGCGCCCGCCGGGTCAACATCGGCACCGCGGCGCTGGAAGACCCCGAGTGGTGTGACCGGGTCATCCAGACCTACGGCGACCGGGTCGCGATCGGCCTGGACGTGCGCGGCCGGACCCTGGCGGCCCGCGGCTGGACCAAGGAGGGCGGCGACCTCTACGAGGTGCTCGAGCGGCTCGAGCGGGCCGGCTGCGAGCGCTACGTCGTCACCGACGTGACCAAGGACGGCATGCTGCAGGGCCCGAACCTGGACCTCTACCGCGACCTGTGCGCCCGGACCGCCAAGCCGATCGTTGCCTCCGGCGGCGTGTCCAGCCTGGACGACCTGCGCGCGCTGGCCACCCTGGTCCCGGACGGCGTCGAGGGCGTCATCGTCGGCAAGGCGCTCTACGCCGGCGCGTTCACCTTGACCGAGGCACTCGAACTCACCCGTGGAGGCGACAAGTGAGGCTTGCCGACAAGCTCAACGGCAAGAAGGTCCTGGTCACCGGGGTGACCGGGTTCGTCGGTGAGGCCCTGCTGCACCGCATCATCGGCGAGCTGCCGGGCACCACCGTGGTCGCGATCATCCGGCCGAAGGGCTCGCTCAAGGGCACCGACCGGATGGCGCAGCTGCTGAAGAAGGACATCTTCAAGCCGTTCTACGGCGAGGGCACCCCGTACGCCGACGCCGAGGCGCTCAGCGCGGCCCGGGTCCAGGTCGTCGAGGGCGACCTGGCCGACGTCCCGGCGCTGCCGACCGATCTCGACATCGTCGTGCACTGCGCCGGCGACGTGAGCTTCGACCCGCCGATCCACGAGGCGTTCACGACCAACGTGCTCGGCACCAAGAGCCTGCTGGAGCGGATCGACGAGAGCCGCCAGGGCTCGGACCGCCGGATCCACTACGTGCACATCTCCACCGCCTACACCGCCGGCCGCCGGCGCGGCGCGATCCCGGAGGCCCCGGTCGACCACACCGTCGACTGGCGCACCGAGGCCGAGGCCGGGATGGCGATGAAGGCCCGGGTCGAGGGCATGTCCCGCTCGTCGGCGATGCTGGCCAAGTTCCGCAAGGACTCCGAGAAGCTGCACCGCCGGGCCGGTCACCTGACCGCGGCGGCCGACACCGAGCGGCGGCGTACCGAGTGGGTCGCGAAGAAGCTGGTGGAGACCGGCACCGAGCGGGCCCGCAGCCTCGGCTGGACCGACTGCTACACGTTCACCAAGGCGCTCGGCGAGCGCGTCGTCGAGGAGTTCGCCGGCAAGCTGCCGACCTCGATCGTGCGGCCGGCCATCATCGAGTCCGCGGTGCAGAGCCCGCACCCGGGCTGGATCGAGGGCTTCAAGATGGCTGAGCCGCTGATCCTGGCGTACGGGCGCGGCGAACTGCCGGAGTTCCCGGCCAGTCCCGACTCGGTGGTCGAGATCATCCCGGTCGACCATGTCGTCGGCGCGATCTGCGCCGTGATGGCGACCGAGCCGGAGCTGTCGAAGCCGGAGTACTACCACGTCAGCTCCGGCGCCCGGAACCCGCTGACCTTCGAGCAGCTGTACGCCGGCGTCCGCGCGTACTTCTCCCAGCATCCCTTCGACCTGGGCGAGCGCGGCGCGGTCCGGCTGCCGGTCTGGAAGTTCCCCGGCGGGGACTCGGTGGAGAGCATGCTGCGCTACGGCGAACGTGCGCACAAGATCGCCGACCACATCATCACGCACGTGCCGCGCGGCGAGCGGACCCGCAAGTACGCCCGCGAGCTGGACGTGCAGAAGCGCCGGATCGACTTCCTCCGCCGCTACATGGACCTGTACTCGGAGTACGCGCAGGCCGAGCTGCAGTTCATCGACGACAACGTGCTGGCGCTGCACAACGCGCTCGAGGGTGACGACCGGGAGAAGTTCTGGTGCGACACCTCGATCGTGGACTGGCAGCACTACCTGCAGGAAGTGCACTGCCCGAGCGTGACCGACTCGCTGCGCCGCCTCGACGTGGTCCGCAAGAAGCGCAACAAGGCGCTGGCCGAGTCGGCCGGAACGCTGAAGAAGGTCACCCCGGCCGACGACGCGGAGATCATCGCCGCGTTCGACATGGACGGCACGCTGCTGTCGTCGAACGTGATCGAGACCTACCTGTGGATGCGGCTGCCCGAGCTGGACAGCCACCAGCGCTACGGCGAGATCGGCGCGATGCTGCGCAAGCTGCCGAAGCTGATCGCGGCCGAGCGCAAGGACCGCGGCACCTTCCTGCGCACGATCTACCGCCGCTACGAGGGCGCCGACCTGGAGGAGCTGAACCGGATCGTCGACGAGGTGCTCGCCGAGCACGTGCTCGAACGGCTCAGCGGCGACGCGGTCCGGCGGATCCGCGAGCACAAGGCGGCCGGGCACCGGACGATCCTCATCACCGGCGCGGTCCGGCCGCTGACCCGCCCGCTGCGGCCGCTGTTCGACGAGATCGTCGCAGCCGACCTGGCCGTCGACGACCGCGGCCGCTGCACCGGCTTCCTGACCGGACCGCCGCTGGTCGGCGAGTCCCGGGCGGCGTGGATCAAGCACCGCGCGCGCGGGACGAACATCGACCTGTCGAAGTCCTACGCCTACGCCGACAGCCACTCCGACCTGCCGATGCTGACCACCGTCGGCAACCCGGTCGCGGTGTCGCCGGACGTGTCGCTGTTCCGGGCCGCCCGGGCCGCGCGCTGGCAGATCGTCGACTGGAAGACCCCGTCCACCTCGTCCCGACTGGAGATCCCGGGGGTGAACGCTCGATGATGCTCGCACTGGAGATGTACCGCTCGCCGGCCAAGTACCTGGCCGCCAGGGCGATGGGCAGCCGGATCCCCGGCATCCTGACCGGCCCGGCGGCCCCGCTGCGCCTGGTCACGATCGAGGAGCCGAAGGCGGACCGGGCCGGCTGGGCGAGGATCCGGCCGATCCTGTCCGGCATCTGCGGCTCCGACCTCGGCATGGTCACCGGCCACACCAAGCTGTACTTCTCGGCCCTGGTGTCGCTGCCGTTCGTGCCCGGCCACGAGATCGTCGGCGAGCTGCTCGAGGACTGCGAGGACCTGCCGAAGGGCACCAGGGTGGTGATGGACAGCGTCCTGACCTGCGCGGCTCGCGGTGTCGAGCCCTGCCAGGGCTGCGCCTCGGGCACCACCAACCGGTGCGACCGGATCACCGTCGGGCACGTGGCCCCCGGGCTGCAGACCGGTTTCTGCCAGGACACCGGCGGCGGCTGGGGCAACGTCATGGTCGCCCACCGCAGCCAGCTGTACGCCGTACCGGACGGGCTGTCCGACGAGCGGGCGGTGCTGGCCGAGCCGCTGGCGGGAGCGGTGCACGCCGCGCTCGGGGCGAAGGTCGAGGCGGGGCAGTCGGTCCTGGTCAGCGGCGCCGGAGCGGTCGGGTTGTTCGCCACCCTCGCGCTGCGCGAGCTGACCCAGGCCGGCCGGATCACCGTCGTGGCCAAGCACCCCAAGCAGCGCGAGCTGGCCAAGGCGTTCGGTGCCAGCGACGTGGTCGCGCCCGACGAGGTCTTCCGCGGCGTGCGCCGGTCCACCGGCGCGTTCCGGGTGAAGCCGGAGCTGAACGCCAAGGAGTTCCTGCTCGGCGGCGTCGACGTCGCCGTCGACGCGGTCGGCAGCAAGGACTCGATCGACACCGTGCTGCGGGTCACCAAGGCCGGTGGCCGGGTGGTGCTGTCCGGCATGCCGTCGACCGGTGCGGACCTGTCGCCGGTGTGGTTCCGGGAGCTGCAGCTGTCCGGCACCTACGCGTCGTCGCGGCAGGAGCCGAACGGGCGGCCCGCGTTCGAGACGGCGCTGGAGATCGCCGCGAAGGCTCCGCTGGACGGGGTCGTCGGGGCGCGGTACCCGCTGTACCGCTGGCGTGAGGCGCTGGACCACGCGCAGTCCGCCGGCCGGCTGGGCACCGTGAAGGTGGCATTCGATGTGAGGGCCTCGTGACAGGGCACATCAGCAGGACCGCGCGAGCGGGTAGGCCGTTGAACGTACGACGAGAGAGGTTCTGACATGGCTCGGCCAGGGTTTGTGCTTGAGGTGGACGACCGGACGCCGCCGCTGCTCGTGCACAACGGTGAGGGCTTCCTGCTGGAGCGGTTCCCGCTGGGCACCCGGGTGGTGTACCCGCCGGAGGCGCTGCCGCCGGTGCGCGACGTCGAGGAGGCGATCCAGAACGCGCTGCTGCACCCGATCGAGTCCGAGCCGCTGCCGGAGCTGCTGCGGCCCGGGATGCGGCTGACGATCGCCTTCGACGACATCTCGCTGCCGCTGCCGCCGATGAAGAAGCCCGACATCCGCCAGCGGGTGATCGAGGCCGTGCTGACGATGGCCGCGGACGCCGGCGTCGACGACGTCGAGCTGATCTCGGCCAACGCGCTGCACCGCCGGCTGACCCCGAACGAGCTGCGCGAGATCGTCGGCGAGCGGGTCTTCCGGTCGTTCTTCCCCGACGGCAAGCTGTACAACTTCGACGCCGAGGACACCGAGAACCTGACCCACCTGGGCCAGACCGAGCACGGCGAGGACGTCGAGATCTCCCGGCGGGCGGCCGAGTCCGACCTGCTGGTCTACGTGAACGTGAACCTGGTGGCGATGGACGGCGGCCACAAGTCGACGTCGATCGGGCTGGCGTCGTACAAGTCGCTGAAGCACCACCACAACAGCCACACGATGATCCACTCGCGCTCGTTCATGGACCACAAGGCCTCGAAGATGCACCACTCGGCCTGGCGGATGGGCGCGGTGCTGACCGAGCACGTCAAGGTCTTCCAGATCGAGACCACGCTGAACAACGACATCTTCGGCGGCCCGCTGGAGTTCCTTCAGAAGCGCGAGTGGGAGTGGTCGATCAAGGACCAGGCCTCGATGCTGGCCACCAAGCGCGGCCTCGACCTGGCCCCGGCCAAGCTGCGGCACAAGATCTTCACCGACGTCCGGTCGAACTACGGTCTGACCGGCATTCACGCCGGCAAGATCGAGCCGGTGCACGAGAAGACGATCGACAACGTGCACCGCCAACACCTGGTCGAGGTGCAGGGCCAGTCCGACGTCGCGATCATGGGCGTGCCGTTCGTCGGCCCGTACAACGTGAACTCGGTGATGAACCCGATCCTGGCCGCCTGCATGGGGCTGGGCTACTACTTCAACTCCTACCGGGGCAACCCGGTCGTCCGCAAGGACGGCGCGGTGATCCTGTACCACCCGGTGGACTACGAGTTCAGCCAGCTGCACCATCCGTCGTACGTGGACTTCTTCGAGGAGGTGCTGTCGGAGTCGACCGACCCGGCCACCATCGAGGCGAAGTTCGAGAAGCAGTACGCCGAGGACCCGTGGTACATCCACCTGTACCGGACGTCGTACGCGTACCACGGCGTGCACCCGTTCTACATGTGGTACTGGATCTCGCACGCGCTGGACCACTGCGGCGACATCGTCTGGGTCGGCGCGAACCGCAAGACCGTCGAGCGGATGGGCTTCCGGTCCGCCTCGACGCTGCAGGACGCGCTGGAGATGGTCAGCCACTCGGTCGGCCGGTCGCCGTCGATCACCTACCTGCACAACCCGCCCCACCTGCTCGCGGACGTTCGCTGATGGGCACGAACCTGGTGAAGTTCGGCCGGGACACCGCGCGCGACGTCAAGCAGGTCGCGCGCGGCTGGCGCTGGGGACGCCGCCCGCAGGTGCCGCGCTCGGCGGAGCCGTACGTGATCCCCCAGGAGAGCTCGGTCTTCCCGACCAGGTGGGCCCGGACGCCGGCCGCGATCGCGGTCCGCGAGGTGCTGCAGAAGGGCGCGCTCAACTCGGTGCTGCGGTTCGAGGTGAACCCGCAGGTCAGCGGGCTCGACTCGCTGCTCAAGGTCGACGGCCCGGCGCTGATCGTGGCGAACCACTCGTCGCACCTGGACACCCCGCTGCTGCTCTGCACGCTGCCGGACGGGATGCGCCGCAAGACCGCGGTGGCCGCGGCCGCCGACTACTTCTTCGACACCTGGTGGCGGGCGACCGCGTCGGCGATCGTGTTCAACACGTTCCCGATCGAGCGCCGCGGCGGCAAGCTCAGCGCGACGCCCGGCGACCTGCTCGCCGACGGCTGGAACGTGGTGGTCTTCCCGGAGGGCACCCGCTCGCCCGACGGCTGGATGGAGCGGTTCCGGATGGGCGCGGCGTACCTGGCGGTCGAGCACGGCGTACCGGTGATCCCGGTCGGCATCAAGGGCTCGTTCGCCGCGATGCCGCGCGGGCGGGGCTGGCCGGTGCCGGGCCGCCCGACGGTGGCGGTCCGGTACGGCGACCCGCTGTGGCCGGCCGAGGGCCAGAGCGCTCGCGACTTCGCGCCCCGGATCGCCGCGGCCGTGTCGGCACTGCTGGACGAGGAGTCGACCACCTGGTACGAGGCCCGTCGGCGGGTCGCGGCCGGCGCCTCGCCGTCCCAGTCCGGCCCGGACGCCGCCCGCTGGCGCCGGGTCTGGGAGTCGACCGCCCCCGTCGTCCCGGCCGAGAGCAGACGCCGCGCCTGGAAGTGAACGTCCAGCACTCGGCAACCGAGCGCGGAAGGCCTGCCGCCAGGCCTTCCGCGCTCGGCGCCTTCCCAGCGGTGGGCCCGTGCGTCGGTCGGTCAGTGCCGGCGGTGCGGACCGCCGGCAGGTGCAATCCGTGGGCAGATGTGATCCGGACGCCGTCTGATCGATAGCCTGGGGGCGTGAGCCTTGCCGTGCGTGTGATTCCCTGCCTGGACGTGGATGCCGGGCGGGTGGTCAAGGGCGTCAACTTCGTCGACCTGCGCGACGCCGGTGACCCGGTCGAGATGGCCAAGCTGTACGACGCCGAGGGCGCCGACGAGCTGACCTTTCTCGACATCACCGCCTCGTCGGGGTCGCGCGAGACGACGTACGAGGTGGTCCGGCGGACGGCCGAGCAGGTCTTCATCCCGCTCACCGTCGGCGGCGGCGTCCGGGAGGCCGCGGACGTGGACCGGCTGCTGCGGGCCGGCGCCGACAAGGTCGGCATCAACACCGGCGCGATCGCGCGGCCGGCCGTGATCGAGCAGATCGCGCACCGCTTCGGCAACCAGGTGCTGGTGCTGTCGCTCGACGTCCGGCGTTCGGCGGAGCAGCCGAGCGGGTTCGAGGTGACCACGCACGGCGGCCGCAAGTCCGCCGGGCTCGACGCGATCGAGTGGGCCCGCAAGGGCGCCGAGCTCGGTGCGGGGGAGATCCTGCTGAACTCGATGGATGCCGACGGCACCAAGCAGGGCTTCGACCTGGAACTGATCCGGGCGGTTCGCGCGGTGGTCGACGTACCGCTGATCGCCAGCGGGGGAGCGGGTGCGCCCGAGCACTTCCCGCCGGCGGTCGAGGCCGGGGCGGACGCCGTGCTGGCGGCCAGTGTCTTCCACTTCGGCGACCTGCGCATCGCCGACGTCAAGAAGGCGCTGCGCGACGCCGGCATCGTGGTCCGGTGAGCAAGGTGGTCGCCCACCACCCGGAGCAGCGCTCGGAGGACTCCACCGCTCTGATCGCCGACGTCGAGCAGGAGTTGTCGATCCTGCTGCGACGCGCGCGATCCGCGCAGATGCTGCTGGCCCGCCGGGTGCACCCGGAGATGGACGCGGCCGGCTACGCGCTCATCTCCCAGATCGAGCTCGGTACGTCGGCCGGCCGCGCCGGGGTGCGTGCTTCCGACGTGGCGCAGGCTCTCGGCCTGGACAAGTCCACGGTCAGCCGCGGCCTGTCGCAGCTGGAGTCCCTCGGTCTGATCGAGCGCGTCGGCGACCCCGACGACGGCCGGGCGCGCCTGCTCCGCCTGACCGAGGCCGGGACCGAGGGCTTCAACGCGATGCGGGCCCAGCGGCAGGTGAAGTTCCGGGCCATTCTGGACCGCTGGGACAGCGCCGATCTGACCGATCTGGCCCGCCTGCTAGGCCGCCTCAACGCCGACTTGAGCTGACGCGGCCCTTCCGGTCCGCCGACGCCCTCCTGAGCTGAGGCGCCGTCGGTTCCGGGTCTTCCCGTTGCCAACTGCGGAAACTGGATGGAACCTGATCCGGTGCTGGCGCGTGTTAGCGGTGTGAGGCACATCGATCCCGATCCGAACGCGGAGGTCGCGGCGCTCTACGCCCGGACCTGGCCGCGGCTGATCGGCGTCCTGGTGTCCATCGGAGGGTCCCGGGCCGACGCCGAGGAGGTCGCGCAGGACGCCTACGTCAAGCTGCTCGGCCGCTGGGACAGCATCCGCCGGTACGACGATCCGGAGGCCTGGGTGCGGGCGGTCGCTGTCCGCACGCTGGTCAGCCGGCTGCGCAGGCAGCAGGTGGCGGCGAAGGCGTCGGCCAAGCTGCTCGGGAGAACAGGTGAGGTTCGTGAGCCGGACGGGGACGCGCTCGACGTGGCGGCGGCGCTGGCCAGAATCCCGCCGGCTCAGCGGGCCGCGGTGGTGCTGCACCACGTGATGGATCTGCCGATCGACCAGATCGCCGACGAACTGCAGGTGCCGCAGGGCACCGTGAAGTCCCGGCTGGCCAGGGCCCGGCAAGCGCTGGCTCCGCTGCTCGCCGTCCAGGAGGAGGTGCCCTATGCCTGAGGTCAGAACCGAGTTGCTGGTCGAGTACGTCGACCAGCAGACCCCCGACCACGCGCCACCCTTCACCCGGGTGGAGGCGGTGGTCCGCCGGCGCCGGCGGCGGCGCAACCTGCTGGCCGTCGCGGCTGTGGTGGCAGTCGCGACCGCCGCCGTGGCGACGACGACGGACCTCGGCTCCGACGCCGAGCCGGCCGCCCCGATCAGTACGCCGACGGCCGGGTTGCTCGACGACGGCCCGCCGCCGGCCCAGTTCACGTTCGGTACCACCCTGATGCTGCTGCAGGGGGAGATTCCGGTGACGGCTGTGCGGCCGTCGGTCGAGTCTGCGTCCCTGCTGGTGGTCGAGGCGGCCCGGGGTTCCGCGGCCGGCGAAGGCTGCCACCCGCACACGATGGTCCGCATCCTCGATCAGGACGCGACCACGGTCCGGATCGCCGCGTACCGCTACGTGGTGGCGCCGGACGAGCCGGGCAGCGGCGAGTGCGTGAGGCCCGAGACCGGACCGGCACAGGTCCAGCTCGACCTCCGCAGTCCCCTCGGCAGCCGGACCGTGCTGGCCGGCAGTACGGGGCAGCGGGTGGTGCTGAACTGACGCCCTCGCCGGGACGGACCGCGACCGGCCCGGCGAGGGCGCCGCACCACCGCTTCCGCTGACGGGCGCGGTGAGCGCTCAACCGAGCGGTACGACCTTCGACCAGAGGTCGCTGACCGCGTTCGGCCGCATCCCCACGCCCCGGTAGAGCGCTACCGCCGGGGTCGGGTTCGAGCTGTCGACGTGCAGCATCGTGCCGGTCAGACCGGCCGCGGCGTCCTGGGCGAACTGGTCCAGCAGCAGGTACTTCGCCAGCCCGCGACCGCGCGCGCCCGGCAGCACCCCGAGCCGGCCGATGTAGCCGCACCGGTCGGACCTCACCAGGTTGTCGTTGCACTCCTGGACGGCGACCGCCCGGCCGTCCAGCTCGGCGACCGTCAGCTGGGACCAGTCGAACGTCGACCGGGCTTCCCGCGACGCCAGCCAGTCGTCGTACGGGCGCGGGACGGCGCCGGGCTGGTCGGCGAAGGCGCCGGCGATCACCGCGTGCGCGGCTCGTCTGGTCGCGTCGTCGAAAGCGCCCCGGCGCAGCACCACACCCGCAGGCGGCTCTGGGACCGGCGGGGGCTCCGGGTGGTCGATCCGCATCCGCTGGATCGACGTCTCCAGGGTGAAGCCAGCCAGCAGTTCGGGCAGCGCGGTGTCCTCCCGCAGTACGCCGACCCGCAGCTTCACCTCGGCCAGGTCGGCCCCGCGGGCTCGGTCGACGGCATGCGCGCACGCTCGGTCGAGCAACCAGGCGGCGACCGCCGGGTCGGCCGAGAACACGTCGACGTCGACCTGGCCCGGCACGTTGTGGGCGAGCGCGGTCGCTGTCCCGACCAGCCGGTCGCCGTCGTGCACCAGCCAGCTGTCGGTGGCGAGCCGCAGCTTCGGATCGCGCAGGTAGTTCGCGACGTCCTCGGCGCTGTGCTTGGGGAACCCGATCAGCGCCGACGTGTACGCCGCCAACTGCGCCGCGATCGCCGCGTCGTCGTCCGGGCGGGCCGGCCGGACCGTCAGCCCGGCGGGCAATTCGGCGGTCACGCGGTGACCCGGACTCTCGGCCGGACGGGGAGCAGCGCGGCGGTCATTGCTCCATCGTGGAGACCGGCCGCCGCGCTGTCCATCGGGTTGGCTGTTCAGTGCGTCAGCAGGCCTTGGTCCACTCGGTGCAGACGTCGTCGGTGAGCGCGACGCGCTTGGTAGAGGGAGCGACGGCGGCCGGCGGGGCCTGGTCGGACCAGGAGGCGAGCGTGACGCCGACGGCGTCCTCGACCGCGCGCGGGCTGACCAGGTAGTTGTTGCTGATCATCGAGAAGACCAGCTTGCGGCCGTCCTTGGTGGAGACGTAGCCCGACAGTGCGGTGACCCCGGTCAGCGAACCGGTCTTCGCGTGCACGTTGTTCGCGGCCGGGGTGCCGGCCATCCGGTTGCGCAGGGTGCCGCCGGTGAACCGGTCCGGGTTGCCCGCGATCGGCAGCGCGTCGTACCACTGCTGGAACCATGGCTCCTTCTGGACGGCGACCAGCAGGTCCGTGACGCTCTTCGGGGTCACGTTCACCTTGCGGGACAGGCCGGAGCCGTCGGACAGCCGGATCGTGCCGGTGTCGACGCCGACGCTCTTCGCGTACTGCGTGACGACGCCCAGCCCGGCCGGCCAGCTGCCGTTGGCCGCGGCGACCGCACCCATCGCCTTGACCAGGGTCTCGGCGTGCATGTTGTTCGACAGCTTCATGAACGGGTTCATCAGCTGGCCGACGGTCATCGACTCGTCCCGGGCCAGCCGACGGGTGCCGGCGGCCGGTGTCGCGGCGACCTTGATCCGGCCGTCGACCCGGACGCCCTGGGCGGCGAGCGCGCGGCGGAACACGTCGGCCGCGTAGACCTGCGGCTCCCAGACCGTGACCCACTCGGTGCCGACGCTGCTGCCGGCCGGCACGGAGCCGGTGACCCGGACGATGTTGGTGCCGTGGTCGCGCTCGATGCTCAGGGTGTTGGCGGAGCCGGCCGCGCCGGTCGTCGCGGTGCTGACCAGCTTGAGCACGCTGGTGGCCGGGACCAGCTTGAGGTCCACCGGTGCGCCGACCGTGCTGCCGGGCCGGCTCTCGACGATCGCCGTGCCGGAGTCGTAGTCGGCGTTCGGGGCCAGCGTCAGCGCGGAGATCTGGGCGGCGTAGTAGAACGGCTCGTCGTCCCAGGCCCAGCTGTCGCCGAGGCGGACGTGGTCGAAGTAGGTGTCGTCGGCGACCAGGTCCCCGTCGATCCGCCGTACGCCGGACTGCGCGACCTGCTTGGCCAGTGCGACGTAGTCGCTCTCCAGCGAGGTCGGGTCACCGTACCCCTTGAGGTAGAGGTCGCCGCGCAGCTTGCCGTCGCGGACCGGGGCCGTGGCCAGGACGTCGGTGTGGAAGCGGTAGTCCGCGCCGAGCGTCTCCATCGCGGCGGCGGACGAGAACAGCTTCGTGTTCGAGGCGGGCAGCAGCCGGGTGCCGCCGTTGCGGTCGTACAGCGTCTCGCCGGTGGTCGCGTCGCGCACGAGCAGGCCGACCTGCGAGCCCTGGAACCGCGGGTCACCGAGCAGGGTGTCCAGCTGTTGCTGCAGACCGGTCGCCTGCACCTGGGCGGGCGCCTGCGCGGGCGCCGCGATCGACTGGCTCACCAGGCCGGCCGTGGCCGCCACCGCGGCGGCGACGGCCACGAACCCCCGAGGCGACATCTTTGGTAAGAACTTCACAAGAACTCCAACCCCTCAGGCGGAAACCAACACCCCGGAGTCAACACCCCGCACGCCGCCGGGTCCAGCGATCGGCACGGAAAGAATCCGGGCTCTCGTCTTCCAGGTGAATCGATGGAAAAGTGGTGCGCGCAGGTTCCGCCCCACCTGAGGAGTACTGATGCGCAGACGAATCCTGGCCGCGCTGGCCGTCGTGGCGGCCGTCGCCGGCTCGATCACCCCGGCGTACGCCGCCGAGCAGCGGGTCGCCGCCGCGGTCTTCCCGAGTCCCGTGATCACCGAGGACTTTCCCGATCCGGACGTGATCCAGGTGAACGGCACCTGGTACGCGTACTCGACCAACAACGGCCGCGGCCACGTCCCGGCCGCCTCCGCACCCAGCCCGAACGGCCCGTGGACGATCCGCGGCGACGCGATGCCCGGCGGCCCGTCGGCGGGCTGGGCACAGGCCGGCCGGACCTGGGCGCCCGACGTGCACCCGAACCCGGACGGCAGCTTCACCCTCACCTACACCGCGTGGCACCGGACCTCCGGCCGGCAGTGCATCGGCGTCGCGACGGCCGGCTCGCCGCTCGGCCCGTTCCAGCCGGTCGGCAGTCAGCCGCTGATCTGCCCGCTCAACCTCGGCGGCGCGATCGACGCGAACACGTTCGTCGCCGCGGACGGCACCCGCTACCTGCTGTGGAAGAACGACGGCAACGCGATCGGCGCCAACTCCACCCTCTGGCTGACCCGCACCACGAACAACGGGACCGCCCTGACCGGTGGCAACACCGCGCTGCTCTCGTCCAGCAGCGTGATCGAGGCGCCGGACCTCGTCCAGCGCGGCAGCCAGTTCGTGCTCTTCTACTCCGGCGGCGGCTACACCGACTGCAACTACCTCACCTCCTACGCCACCGCCCCGACGCTGAGCGGCCCGTGGACCGTCGCCTACCGGCCGCTGATGACGACTGCGACGTTCGACAACCGCGTCTGCGGCCCCGGTGGCGCGGACTTCACCAACGACAAGGTCTTCCTGCACGGCTGGGTCAACGGCTCCCGTCACCTGTACGTCGCCGACCTCGGCTGGGCCAACGACTACCCCGTCGTCCGCGGTAGCCGGGTTCGGACCGAGGCCGAGCGGGGCACGCTGAACAACGCCCGGGTCCGCACCGGTGCGGCCGGGGCGTCCGGTGGCGCCGTCGCGGCGTACATCGACTTCGCGGACTCCTGGGTGCAGACCAGCGTGTACGCGCCGCGGGCGGGCAGCTACACGCTGTGGGTCGCCTACGCGAACGGCACCGGCAGCACCGGCAGTCACGGCGTGGTTGTCAACGGCAACAGCCAGGGATCGGTCAGCTACCCGGTCACCGGCTGGGACAACTGGCGGCAGAGCTCGGTCGGCGTCACGCTCACGGAAGGCTGGAACACGATCCGGCTGACCAAGGGCAACTCCTACGCGGAGGTGGACTACCTCGAGTTGCAGTGAGGGTTCACCCCGCTCGGGTTCAGGGTTCACCCGGGAAGCACCCGCTGGTCGCGTGGCGCGGTGCTCACCTGGTCGGTGCGGCCTCGTAGGCTCGTTCCAGGAGTGAACTGCTACGCGAACGGGGAGTCCGACGGTTGGTAAAACCACCTGAACAGGTCTCCGGCGGCCGGCGCCGGGGTCCGATCTGGATCGACCTGCGCCGCACCACCAGGGGTCTGCAGGCGATGCTGCTCGGCGGCCTGGCGTCGCTGGTCTCGCTGGTGATCACCTTCTGGACGTTGCCTCAGATCAGCAGCGACGGCACGCTGCCGGTGCTGCGCCTGGTCGTGCTGCTGGCCGTGATCGGGCTGCTGATGCGCTGGCTGCTGGCCGGGCTGGCCATCCTGATCGGCTCGGTCGGCGTCCTGGTCGGCGGCCTGCTGTCGCAGTTCGGGGTGGTCTACCTCGGCGTCACCCTCGACCCCGGCGTGAACCTGCACGGCGGGGTCGAGGCGCCGCTGCTGGTCTCGGTCGTGATGTCGTCGGCGAGCGCCTTCGTCGGCTGGATCGCGTACGCCGGCAGCGACGACGCGTACGTCGCGGAGGTGATGCGCGGGGTCCGCCGCCGGGCGCGCCGGATCCAGCCGGCCCCCAGGACGGGCCTGCTGATCGTCCAGATCGACGGGCTCTCGGCGCCGCTGCTGAACTGGATGGTGATGTCGGGCAACCTGCCGCACCTCGGCGGCTGGATCCGCGACGGCAGCCACTCGATGCTCGGCTGGCACACCGGCGTCCCGGCGACGACTCCGGCCAGCCAGGCGGGCATCCTGCACGGCGGCTCCGGGCAGATCCCGGCCTTCCGGTGGTACGAGAAGGAGACCGGCCGGGTGATGGTGACCAACCGGTCCCGCGACGCCGCCGAGATCGAGGCCCGGATCTCCACCGGCCGCGGTCTGCTCGCCGATGGTGGCGTCAGCATCAGCAACAACTGGTCCGGCGACGCCCCGAACTCGGTGCTCGTCTTCAGCCGCGCGGCGCTGCCGACCACCCGCAGCCGCGGCTACGTCCGGTTCTTCTCCAGCCCGCAGGGCGCCGCCCGGGGCCTGGTGCTGTCGGTCGGGGAGATGGTCAAGGAGCTGCACCAGGCCCGCCGCCAGCGCCGCCGCCAACTCGTCCCGCGGGTCAACCGCGGCGGCTCGTACATCTTCCTGCGCGCGATCTCGAACGTGCTGCTGCGCGACCTCAACGTCTCGCTGATCACCGACGAGCTGGTCAAGGGCACGCCGGTGATCTACTGCGACTTCGTCGACTACGACGAGGTGGCCCACCACGCCGGCCCGACCCGCCCGGAGTCGCTGCAGACGCTGGAAGGGCTGGACCGGGTGCTCGGCGCGCTGCAGCGCATCATCGACCTGCTGCCGCACTCGTACGAGATCGTGGTGCTGTCGGACCACGGGCAGAGCCAGGGCTCCACCTTCCTGCAGCGGTACGGGCGCACGCTCACCCAGGTGGTCGACGAGCTGGTCGACACCACCAAGCACCCGGTCGAGGCGACCGCCCGGTCGGAGGGCTGGGGGCCGGTCAACGCGTTCCTGACCGAGCTGAGCCTGCGCCGCAGCGTCGCCGGCTCCGTCACCCGCAAGGCGCTGCACGGCAAGGCGTCCCGCGGCGAGGTCGAGCTCGGTCCGCGGGACTGCGAGCCGCCGGTCGCCCCCGACGAGCAGATGGTGGTCACCGCGTCGGGCAATCTCGCGCTGATCTACCTGGCCACCACGCCGGGCCGCGTCCCGCTGGAGGAGATCGAGCTGCTGCACCCGCGGCTGGTTCCCGGGCTCGCGACGCATCCGGGCATCGGCTTCCTGGTCGTCGACACGCTGGCCGAAGGCCCGGTCGCGATCGGCCGCGCCGGCGTGCACGTGCTGCGCTCCGGCCGGATCGAGGGTGTCGACCCGCTCGCGCCGTACGGGCCGTTGGCGGCGGCGTCGATGCTGCGGCAGGCCGAGATGCCGCACAACGGCGACGTGGTGGTGGTCAGCCGGCTGGACGAGTTCACCGACGAGGTGGCGGCCTTCGAGGAGCTAGTCGGCTGCCACGGCGGCATCGGCGGCTGGCAGACCGAGGCGGTGCTGGTGCACCCGCGCCGGTGGGTGGTCGAGCAGGCTCCCGTAGGCTCCGACGCGGTCCACGAGCTGCTGATCGGCTGGCTCGACCAGCTCGGTCAGCGCCGGCGCCCCGAGACCCCGACGGTCGACGAGCCGGCCGAGGCCGGCCGGGTGGACAGCCCCAAGGACGCGAGTGTGGAGGCCTGACGCGTGCGGATCACCTGGTGGGGGCATGCCACCACCACCATCGAGCAGAACGGCACGCGGTTGCTCACCGATCCGGTGCTGACGGCCCGGATCGCGCACCTGCGCAGGCGTCGCGGCCCCGTGCCGGCCCCGGTCGCGGGGGAGTGCGACGCGGTCCTGGTCTCACACCTGCATGCCGACCACCTGCACCTGACATCGCTGCCGCTGGTCGCGCCGGACGCGGCGCTCGTCGTACCGCGGGGCGCGGCGAAGCTGATCCGTGCCGAGCTCGGTACGGCGTACTCGGACCGGTGCATCGAGGTTGCTCCGGGCAACCAGGTGCGGATCGGCGCGCTCGAGATCACCGCGGTCACCGCGGACCACGACGGCCGCCGGCTGCCCTGGTCGGCGTACACCGCTCCGGCGCTGGGGTACCGGGTGGAAGGGTCGCCGAGCGTGTGGTTCGCCGGTGACACCGACCTGTACGACGGGCTGGCGGCCGAGGCGGGACCCGTGGACGTGGCGCTGGTTCCGGTCGGCGGCTGGGGGCCATCGCTCGGGCTCGGCCACCTGGACCCGGTCAAAGCGGCCGAGGCGGTTCGTCGCGTCGGCGCGCGGTACGCCGTACCGGTGCACTTCGGCACGTTCTGGCCGATCGGCTGCGACTGGCTGAAGCCGGACCTGTTCCTTCCGCCCGGGGACCGCTTCAAGGCCGCGATGGCCGAGCTGGACGCCGCGGTCGAGGTGAAAGTCCTGATGCCCGGGCAGTCGACGGAGGTGGTGCGGCCGTGAGCGGTGAGCCGCACTTCGACATCTGGTACCTGGTGGTGCTCGCCGGGGCGGTGCTGCTCGGCGCTGTGCTGCCCGTGGTGCCGACCGGCGCGGCAGTGTCGGCCGGGGCCGTGCTCGCCTCGCACGGCAACCCGATCGGCCTGGTCGGCGTCCTGATCGCCGGCGCCGGTGGCGCATACCTCGGCGACCTGATCGTGTACGCCGGGTGCCGCGCGGGCGGCGAACGACTGGCCCAGCGGATCGGCTGGCTACGGGACAACACGTCGCTCGAGGCGTTGAAGGTGCGGCTGGCCGAGCACGAGATCACCGTGCTGCTGACCTCGCGGCTGATCCCCGGCGGACGGGTCCCGGTGCTGCTGGCCGCCGGCCTCGCCGGGTATCCGTGGCACCGGTTCGCCGTGGTCGACCTGACCGCGTCGTCGCTGTGGGCGGCGGTCTACATGGCGATCGGACTGCTGGGCTACGCGCTGTTCGACGAGCCGTGGCAGGGCGTGCTGGCGGCGATCGTGCTGGTGGTGCTGACCACGGTGATCAGCAGCCTGGTCCAGCGGCACCGCCGGAAGAAGGCGGTCGAGGACGGGTTTCAGCCGGGAACCGATACCGGACCGGAGCCCTCGCCGGCAGACTGAAGCGGGCTCAGACTCCGAATCGCGCGCTGAGCAGCCGGCGGGAGAGCTCCGGGTCGCCGTCCAGGTCGACCTGGGCGACGGCCTGGCGACCGAAGCAGAACAGGACCAGCTCGGCCGCCTCGCCGGTCACCGTGACCGAACCGGCCGCCGTCGGCTTCTTCGCGACCGACTCGCGGCCGTCCGGCAGCCGGAGCACGATGCCGCTGGGGGCTTTGCGCGTCATCGACTTCGCGCCGAGCCGGACCTGCTTCCACAGACCTTCCTGCTGCTCGGCCGGCAGCGCCCGGACCTGGAAGTCGGGCAGCGCCCGGCGGACGTCCTCGTGGTGCACGAAGTACTCGGTGGTGTTCAGCTGACGGCCGATCTTGGGCAGCGAGTAGATCGAGACCGTCGGCGGCCCGGAGCGCACCTTGGCGACGACCTCGGCGAAGCTGTAGCGGCTCTTCGCCTGGGCCATCCGCCGCTCGGTGGTGTCGGACAGCGCCGGGATCATGATGCCGGGACCGGCGATCGGGTCCGACTCCCGCACGTACAGGTGGACGGCGAGGTCGTGCGTCGTCCAGCCCGCGCACAGCGTCGGCCGGTCGGGGCCGAGCTGGTCGAAGAGGTCACACAGAGCCACTCGTTCCACCCGGCTGTAGTCGGTCACATCTCGATCGTAGTTGTCGGCTCCCAATGGCAGAATGGCGATCGTTGTCAGCTTCAAGGCTGGCTACGCCCCTGACGGTGCTGCTGCCGGGGCCCGTGACAGTGTCGTCGTCGACGAAGGATGTGCCGTGCCGTTGCCGAGAGTCCCCAGCAAGGGGAGCGTGACCCGGCGCGGGTTCGCGGTCCTGCGCGTCGCGATCCACGAGGAGCCCTGGGTCTTCGCGCTGTCGGTGCTCGCCAGCATGCTGTACGGCGCGATGACGGTGGCCGACGGCTGGGCGCTCGGCTGGGCCACCGACCACGTGATCCGGCCCGCGCTGGAGCGCGGCGACACCACCGTCGGCGCGATCGCGTCGCTGGTGTCGCTGTTCCTCGGCATCGCCGTGCTGCGCGCGATCGGCGTGGTCGGCCGCCGGATCGGGGCCGGCGTGATGCAGTTCCGGCTGCAGGCGACGTACCGGCGCCGGGTCACCCGGCAGTACCTGAAGCTGCCGCTGGAGTGGCACCACCGGCACCCGACCGGCCAGCTGCTGTCCAACGCGAACGCCGACGTCGAGTCGACCTGGTACCCGATCGCCCCGCTGCCGATGGCGGTCGGTGTGATCGCGATGCTGGCCTTCGCCATCGCGGCGATGTTCGCCGCCGACTTCTGGCTGGCGCTGGTCGGCTGCCTGGTCTTCCCGCTGGTCTTCGTCGCGAACGTGATCTTCCAGCGGGTCCTGCAGCCGCTGGCCACCCGCGCCCAGGAGTTGCGCGCCGACGTGTCCGAGGTCGCGCACGAGTCGTTCGACGGCGCGCTGGTGGTGAAGACGCTGGGCCGGGAGGCGGCCGAGACCGAGCGTTTCACCGGCCCGACGAACGCGCTGCGCGACGCCAACATCGCGGTCAACAAGGCCCGCGGCGCGTTCGACCCGGTGATCGAGGGCCTGCCCCGGGTCGGTGTCCTGGCGGTGCTGCTGGTCGGCGTCGGCCGGGTCCGCTCCGGCGCCGCGGACGCCGGCGACGTGGTCCAGGTGGCGTTCCTGTTCATGCTGATCGGCTTCCCGATCCGGGCGCTCGGCTGGGTGCTCGGTGAGCTGCCGCGCTCGGTCGTCGGCTGGGACCGGGTCCAGCGGGTGCTCACCGCCGAGGGCGGCATGGAGTACGGCGACCGGAAACTGACGTCGGTGCAGGCGGCCCGGCTCGACGTCCGCGACGTGCGCTTCGGCTACCTGCCGGAGCGCGACGTGCTCGCCGGTGTCGACTTCAGCGTCGAGCCCGGCCGTACGGTCGCCGTGGTCGGTCCGACCGGCGCCGGCAAGTCGACGCTGACCACACTGCTCACCCGGCTGGTCGACCCCGAGGAGGGCTCGGTCCGGATCGACGGCATCGACCTGCGCGAGCTGGCCCGCGACGAGCTCGCCGGCTCGGTCGCGCTGGTCCCGCAGACCGCGTTCCTGTTCGACGACACGATCCGCGGCAACATCACACTCGGCGGCGACTACGCCGACGACGACATCTGGGACGCGCTGCGGATCGCGCAGGGCGACGGCTTCATCCGCTCGCTGCCCGACGGCCTCGACAGCTTGGTCGGCGAACGCGGTACGACGTTGTCCGGCGGCCAGCGGCAGCGGATCGCGCTGGCCCGGGCACTGGTCCGCCGGCCGCGGCTGCTGATCCTCGACGACGCCACCAGCGCGGTCGACCCGCAGGTCGAGGCGCGGATCCTGGCCGGCCTGCGCAACGCCGTCCAGGGTGGCCGCGCGGACACCACCGTGCTGGTGATCGCCTACCGGAAGGCGACGATCTCGCTCGCCGACGAGGTGCTGTTCCTGGACGACGGCCGGATCACCGAGCACGGCACGCACCTGGAGTTGCAGGAGAAGTCCGCGGCGTACCGGGAGCTGGTGGACGCCTACGAGAAGGACGCCGCCCGGCGTGAGGAAGAGGCCGAGCTCGCGGCCGAAGCGAACGATCTGGACACCGAAGGAGCAAGCGCGTGAGTGCCGCCGAGGCCACCAGGGTCGACCACGGGGACAACGCCGGTGGGATGGCGACGCTGCGTCAGGGCATCCGGGTCTCACCGGAGCTGGCCCGCGGCTGGTGGGTCACCGGCCTGCTGGCGCTGACCATGACCGCCGGGCGGATCGTCGTTCCGATCGCGGTCCAGCAGACCATCGACAGGGGCCTGTCGGGTCCCGGCGGCCCGGACATGTCGTTCGTGGCCTGGATGTGCGTGGTCTGCGCCGGCGGCATCCTGCTCACCGGCGTCGCGTCGTACCTGACCACGGTGCGGCTCGCGGTGAACTCCGAGAGCGGCCTGGCCACGATGCGGATCAAGGCCTTCCGGCACGTGCACGACCTGCCGGTGCTGACCCAAAGCACGGAGCGTCGCGGCGCGCTGGTCAGCCGGGTGACCTCCGACGTCGACACGGTGTCGCAGTTCCTGCAGTTCGGTGGCTTCATCTTCCTGGTCAGCCTCGGGCAGATGCTGCTCGCGACCGTGGTGATGTTCGTGTACTCCTGGCAGCTCGCGCTGGTCGTGCTGATCTGCTTCATCCCGCTGTTCGCCAGTCTCAAGTCGCTGCAGCGGCTGATGTCCGCGGCGTACGGCGTGGTCCGGTCCAAGGTGGGCGAGATGCTGTCGGCGATCGCCGAGCCGGTCGTCGGCGCGCAGGTGGTGCGCGCGTACGCGATCGAGCGGCGGACCCAGCAGCGCATCGACGCCTCGATCGAGGACTACCGGCGGACCGCGACCCGGGCGCAGGCGATCACCGGTATCACCTTCTCCATCGGTGGTCTGGCCGCCGGCCTGGCGAACGCGGGCGTGCTGACCGCCGGCGTGCTGCTCGGCGTCGACGGCGACGCGACGCTCGGCGAGATCCTCGCCTTCATGTTCCTGGTCGCGCTGTTCTCCGACCCGGTCCAGATCGCGACCCAGGTGCTGACCGACGCGCAGAGCGCCTTCGCCGGCTGGCGCCGGGTGCTCGGCGTGATCGCCACCCCGGCCGACGTGGTCGACCCGGGCGACAACGGGGTGGTCCAGCAGCGCGGCCCGATCACGGTCGAGTTCCGGGACGTGAACTTCGCCTATCCCGAGGGCGAGCTCGTACTGCGCGACGTCGACGTCCGGCTGGAGCCGCACCGGCGGGTCGCGGTGGTCGGCGAGACCGGCTCCGGCAAGACGACGTTCGCAAAACTGCTGACCCGGTTGATGGATCCGACCTCCGGCGCCGTACTGCTGGACGGGGCCGACGCGCGGACGATCTCGTTCAGCTCGTTGCGCGAGCGGGTCGTGATGGTGCCGCAGGACGGGTACCTGTTCGACTCCACGCTCGCGGAGAACGTGCGGTTCGGCCGGCCCGACGTCACCGACGAGCAGTTGCTGGACGCGTTCGAGTCGCTCGGGCTGACCGACTGGCTGGAGTCGTTGCCGGACGGGCTGAACTCCCCGGTGGGGCAGCGAGGCGAGTCTCTGTCGGCCGGTGAGCGGCAGCTGGTCGCGCTGGTCCGCGCGAACATCGCCGACCCGGACCTGCTGGTGCTGGACGAGGCGACCTCCGCGGTCGACCCCGGCACCGAGGTGCGGGTCAACGCGGCCCTCGAGCGGTTGATGGCCGGTCGTACGTCGGTGACGATCGCGCACCGGCTGTCCACGGCCGAAGCCGCGGACGAGGTGCTCGTCTTCGACCAGGGCCGGGTCGTCGAGCGCGGTGCGCACGCCGAGCTGGTCGCCCTGGGCGGCGTCTACACCCGCCTGCACGCCAGCTGGATCGCCCAACGCTCCGCCGGCTGACCACCGGGCACGACGAAGCGCGCCGGACAGAGCCGGGCACGCCGACGGGTGCCGGGGAAACCGCGGGCACGACGACGGGTACCGGAGGGGAACGGCGGGCACGCGGACGGGTGCCGGAGGGGAGCGGCGGGCACGCGGACGGGTGCCGGAGGGGAGCGGCGGGCACGCGGACGGGTGCCGGAGGGGAGCGGCGGGCACGCGGACGGGTGCCGGAGGGGAGCGGCGGGCACGCCGACGGGTGCCGGAGGGATCCCGGACATGACGAAGCGGGCCGGACGGGACTCCGGCCCGCTTCCTCGGTCAGTTCGGATCAGGCCGGTCCGGCGCCCGCCTGCGGCACCAGCAGGAACTCGACCCCGCCCTGCTCGTCGACCGCCGCGTCCAGGATCTTGTCGTCCAGCGTGTTCGCCGCGTTCCCTTCCAGGAACACCCGCGCACCGCTCTCCTCCAGCACCTGGTCACCCGGCTTCGGCGCCTCGGTCGTCGTCACCGCCAGGGAGGGGTCGGTCGGGTTCTCCTGGGAGATCCGCACGCCGGCGCCCTCGGGGGCCCCGTCGACGCCCGTGATGGTCTTGATGACCAGGGTGGCGTTCTCCGTCAAGGTCAGCACCACAAACTCCTCGTATCGACAACACGATGAATCCGCCCCGTGCCCGATGCCCGAATCAACAAACATCCCGCCGCGCAGGTCGCGCCCGGACCGCCCGGGAAATGCGTTTCACCGCCGCGTGGGCGGTTCTAGGATCGGGCGATGGACGACACCGAGGAGTTGGTGCGGCGCTGGCGGGCCGAGGAGACCGGACCGCCCGGGGGTTGGGACTTCTCGGCGCTCGACGGGCGGGTGCGGGAGCCGGAGCTGCCGTGGGACTTCGACGCGGTGACCCGGGAGTGCCTTGCGCAGGCGAGCGCGGTGCTGGACATGGGGACCGGGGGCGGCGAGCGGCTGCTCCGGTTCAGCGAGCTGTTGCCGTCGGACACCACGGCGACCGAAGGCTGGCCACCGAACCTCCCGATCGCCCGGGAAGCACTGGCGCCGTACGGGATCGAGGTGGTGGCGTTCGGGCAGCCGGACGACGAGCCTCGGCCCGTGCCGATGCCGTTCGCCGCCGGCCGCTTCGATCTGGTGGTCAACCGCCACGAGTCGTACCACCCGGACGAGGTCGCCCGCGTCCTCGCAGCGGGCGGGGTGTTCCTCACCCAGCAGGTCGGTGGTGACGAGTTCGGCGAGGTACGCGAAGCGTTCGGCGTACCGGCGGCCGCGGCGCACGTTCAGTACACCCGGTTCCGCAGCGCTCTGGCCGCAGCAGGCCTCGATGTCCTCCATGGCGCGGAGAGCATCGACCACTACGTCTTCACGGACGTCGCGGCGTTGGTGGCCTATCTGCAGCTCGTACCGTGGGAGGTGCCGGACGACTTCAGTGTGGACCGGTACGCCGACACTCTTCTCGCCCTGCACGCCCGAGGTCCAGCCGCCGGCGAGCCCCTCCTGGTGACCCGCAAGCGCTTCTGGCTGATGGCCCGAAAGTCGGGCTAGACCGAACTCGGCGTGGTGGGCGGGTAAGTCGGGTGCGGATCGCGGGTCGGTGGTGTGTGATCGGGGCATGACGATCGAGACGGGTACGCCGGACGTTGCCGGGCTGGACCGGGTGGTGGAGCGGCTGGGGCAGTGGCAGGGCGTGGACGGTGTGGTGCAGCTGCACCCGGGGGACCTCGGGTGGTTCTGGCGGTTCGGGGTGGAGCACACGGCGGGTGCGGTGCGGACCTGGCAGCGGGACGGGGAGATCCTCGCGATCGGGCTGCTGGACGAGCCGGACATGCTCCGGCTGGCGGTCGCGCCGGACGCGCTGCGGGACGACGACCTGGCGCAGGCGGTCGTGGCGGACGCGGCTGACCCGGCGCGCGGCGTACTGATCGAGGGCAAGGTGTACCTGGACGCGCCGATGGAGTCGCGGGTGCAGGAGTTGCTGTCCGCGGCAGGCTGGGAGGCGGACGACCCGTGGCAGCCGCTGGTCCGGGATCTCGCCGCGCCGGTGGAGGACCCGGGCATCGCGGTCGAGGTGGTGACGGCGGAGTCGGCGGCGGTGCGGACCGCGGTGCAGCGGGCGTCGTTCGACGGGTCGACTTTCACCGACGAACGCTGGCACACGATGGCCGCCGGTACGCCGTACGCGCGGGCGCGGTGCCTGCTCGGCCGGGACGCGCAGGGGGAGGCCGTGGCGGCGGTCACGGTGTGGTCGGCGGGGGAGGGGCGGATCGGACTGATCGAGCCGATGGGCGTGCACCGCGACCACCGCGGCCGCGGCTACGGCCAGGCGATCACCGTCGCGGCGGCCGCGGCGCTGCGGGAGCTGGGTGCGTCGAGGGCGATGGTGTGCACGCCCAGTTTCAACGTCGGAGCCGTCGCCACCTACCGCGCCGCGGGCTTCGAGCCGCTGGCCGAGATCCGCGCCCGGTCCACGGACCGGACGACGGACGCGGTGTAGCCGGAACGGCGACGGCTCCGAGGTGAACCGGGCGACGACGGCTCCGAGGTCAGCCGGGCGACGAAGGCTCCGAGGTCAGCCGGGCGACGACGGGGTTCGTGCCGTCGGCCGCCCGGCGACTCTGGTAGGAATGGCGCATGTCGTCGCGTGACCGTTGGCTGGAGACCGGGCTCGCCGTTCTGGCCGACGAGGGCATCAAGGCGGTCACGATCGAGCGGCTCTGCGACGACATCGGCTTGAGCAAGGGCAGCTTCTACCACCACTTCGGCGGCGCGGGCGGCTATCACACGGCGCTGCTCGCGTACTTCGAGGAGCGCGAGACCGCCCGCTACGTCGCCGCCGCCGAGGCCGTGCCGGCCGGCGACGCCCGGGCCCGGCTGGACCACCTGAAGGCGCTGGTGGCCGGTTCCGACGACAGCGCCGCGCTGGAACGGGCCGTACGCGCCTGGGCCGCCCAGGACGGTGTCGCCCGCGAGGCGCTGGAGCGGATCGACGCCCGCCGAATCGGTTATCTGCAGCAGCTCCTGGTCGAGATCACCGGCCGCCGGGCGGAGGCAGCCGATCTGGCCCGAATCGTCTACCTGGTGCTGCTGGGCAGCTACCACGTCCTGCCGCCTGTCCCGCTGAAGGACGTCGAGCGGCTCTGGACCCGCATCCTCGCGACCACCTGAGCGCGCCGTACCCCCACTGCAGCGGGTGACTTGCCGAGGCGTACCATACCAAACAGTATGGTTTGGGTGAAGAACGACGAAAGGGGACGGCGATGTCGACGCTGAGCCGGTGGGTACCGCGGTTGGTTTTCGGCCTGGGGGTGGTCCACGTGGTGTACGCCGTGGTCGAGTCGCCCGGCATCATGCGCGACATGGTCACGGCCGGGGTGGTGAACGCGTCGAGCGACATCCACCGCGACTACGTGACCTGGTTCTTCATCGGCGGACTCGCCACCCTGATGATCGCCGCGGTTGCGCGCTGGTCGGTCCGAGTGACCGGGACCCTGCCGGCCGTGCTGGGGTGGTGGATGGTCGGCATCGGCGGGCTGGACACCGTCCTGGAACCGGTGGGCGGGGGCTGGATCCTGCTCCTGCTCGGCGCGCTCACCGTGTACGACGCCCGCCGCCCTCCGGTGGCACGCGCCGTGGCAGGCGGCGACGGCCGCCCGCTGACCGGCGAGCGGCCCACCGACGAGGGGCCAAGCGACGAGCGGGCGACGGCCTACTGATCGGCGGCGACCGGCCCGTTGACGCTCGGCGCCCGGAGCGTCAGCGCGCCCGCGCGGGACCGGCCTCGTCGGCCGCCCGGAGCACGCGCAGGATGTTGCCGCCAGCAAGCTTCGCCAGATCCTGGTCGGACCACCCGCGGTCCGCGAGGGCGTAGAACAGCGACGGGTACGACGCGACGTCGGGCAGCCCGACCGGGAACTCCGGGCAGCCGTCGTAGTCCCCGCCGATGCCGACGTGGTCGATCCCGGCCACCTCGCGAACGTGCTCGACGTGCGTCACCACGTCGTCCAGCGTGACCTTCGGCGCCGGTACGGCGTACGCCTCGCGCAGCTTCTTCCGGTCGGCCGGCTTCAACGGGTCGAGCCCCTGGTCCGCCGCGGCCTCGCGCGCGCCGGCGACCCAGTCGACGAAGGCCTGCGAGACGAAGTACGGGACGAAGGTGACCATGCAGACGCCGCCGTTGCCGGCCAGGGTCTGCAGTACGTCGTCCGGCACGTTGCGCGGCACGTCGCACACGGCGCGCGCGGAGGAGTGGCTGAAGATGACCGGCGCGGAGGTGACCCGCAGCGCGTGCCGCATGGTGTCGGCCGACACGTGCGACAGGTCGACCAGCATGCCGATCCGGTTCATCTCCGCCACGACCTGCTCGCCGAAGTCGTTCAGTCCGCCGAGCACCGGCTCGTCGGTGGCGGAGTCGGCCCAGGAGACGTTGTTGTTGTGCGTCAGGGTCATGTAACGCACACCGAGCGCGCGCATGATCCGCAGCACGCCGAGCGACTCGCCGATCGAGTGGCCGCCCTCCATGCCCATCAGCGACGCGATCCGGCGCTCCTTGAAGGCCGCCTCGACGTCGTCCGCGGTGGGCGTCAGCGCCATCGACTCCCCGAACCGCTCGACCAGCCGGTGCACGAAGTCGATCTGCTCGAAGGTCCGGCGGACCGCGTCGTCGTCCTGCGGGACCCACAGCGACCAGAACTGCGCCGCGACCTGGCCGAGCCGCAGCCGCGGCAGGTCGGTGTTGAGCTGCGGCACCGACACGCTCAGGTCGTGGGCGTCGAGGTCGTAGCCGCACAGCTCCCAGAACGCGATCGGCAGGTCGTTGTGGCCGTCGATCAGCGGATTCTCCTGCAACAGCGCCTGCACGCGCGCCACACTCGTCGTCATCCCCACATCCTGTCAGGCCCGGGCCGGCGGCGCGCCGGGAAACCGTGCCCCCGCCCGGGTCCGCAGACGGCCCTGCTGGTCAGCTCTGTCCCCGGGCTGGGGGACAATGGGCCGGTGAGTATCGAGGAGCTGACCTTCGACGCAGCCGGGCTGATCCCGGCGGTGGTGCAGCAGTACGACACCCGCGAGGTGCTGATGGTCGGCTGGATGAACGCCGAGGCCGTCCGCCGTACCGCCGCGACCGGGCGGAGCACGTTCTGGTCGCGCAGCCGGCAGGAGTACTGGGTGAAGGGCGAGACCAGCGGTCATCGCCAGCACGTGCAGCAGATCCTCGTCGACTGCGACGCCGACACCCTGCTCGTGCTCGTCGACCAGGAGGGCCCGGCCTGCCACACCGGCACCCGCAGCTGCTTCGAGCACGGCGAGATCGAGGTAGCAGTATGAGCGCGACCCCGGACCTCGAGACCTTTCGCGAGTACGCGAAGGACCGCCGGGTCATTCCGGTCACCCGGCGGCTGCTGGCCGACGCGGAGACGCCGATCGGTGTCTACGGCAAGCTCGCGGCCGAGCGTGAAGGCACCTTCCTGCTGGAGTCGGCGGAGAACGGCGGCGTCTGGGCGCGCTACTCCTTCATCGGGGTCGGCAGCGCCGCGACGCTGACCGAGCGCAACGGCGAGGCCGTCTGGACCGGCAACCCGCCGGTCGGGCTGCCGCAGACCGGTGACCCGCTGCGGGCGCTGCGCGAGACGCTGGAGATCCTGCACACCCCGCGGCTGCCCGACCTGCCCCCGCTGACCGGCGGCATGGTCGGCTTTCTCGGGTACGACGCCGTGCGCCGGCTGGAGAAGTTGCCGGACACAACCGTCGACGATCTCGGGCTGCCCGAGCTGACCTTCCTGTTCGCCACCGACCTGGCCGCGCTCGACCACGAGACCGGCGAGATCTGGCTGATCGCGAACGCGGTGAACTGGGACGACTCCGACGAGCGGGTGGACGAGTCGTACGCCGACGCCGTCCGCCGGCTGGACGCGATGGAGCGCGACCTGGCCCGGCCGACCCCGTCGTACGTGGTGCGGGCGGACCGGGACGCGCAGCCGGAGCCGCACCGGCAGCGGTCCAGCGCGGAGTACCAGGAGGCCGTCGAGCACGCCAAGGAGGAGATCCGGGCGGGCGAGGCGTTCCAGATCGTGGTGTCGCAGCGGTTCGAGCTGGAGAGCACCGCGAGCGCGCTGGACATCTACCGGGTGCTGCGCCGGTCGAACCCGAGCCCGTACATGTACCTGGTCCGGCTGGACGGCTTCGACATCGTCGGCTCCAGCCCCGAGGCGCTGGTCAAGGTCACCGACAACAAGGTGATCCTGCACCCGATCGCCGGCACCCGTCGCCGCGGTTCGACGCCGGAGGAGGACCACGCGCTGGAGGAGGAGCTGCGGGCCGACGCCAAGGAGCGCGCCGAGCACCTGATGCTGGTCGACCTCGGCCGCAACGACGTCGGCCGGGTCTGCGCGCCGGGCACCGTCGAGGTGGTCGACTTCATGGACGTCCGCCGCTACAGCCACGTGATGCACCTGGAGTCGACCGTGACCGGGCGGCTCGCGGCCGGCAAGACCGCGTTCGACGCGCTCACCGCGGCCTTCCCGGCGGGCACGCTGTCCGGCGCGCCGAAGCCCCGCGCGATGGAGATCATCGACAAGCTGGAGGTCACCCGGCGCGGGGTGTACGGCGGCGTGGTCGGCTACCTCGACTTCGCCGGCGACGCGGACACCGCGATCGCGATCCGGACCGCCGTGCTGCGCGGCACGACCGCCTACGTCCAGGCCGGCGCCGGCATCGTCGCGGACTCCGACCCGGCCGCCGAGGACGCCGAGTGCCGGACCAAGGCCGCCGCGGTGCTCAACGCGATCGCCGTCGCCGGCACCTTCACCGAGGTGTAGGGAGTGCGTTCCCAACGCTTGGTCGACCTGCTCGCCGTGGTGGCGCTCGTGCTGCTCGCGCTGTCTGCGTACCTGACCTGGTCGACGGCGGATCCGGGCAGCGGCCGGCCGGCGGTCAGCTTCACCGGCTACAGCGTCACCCGCGCGCCGGTCACGCTCGCGCTGGCGTCGCTGGTGGCCGTGGTGGTCACCAAGCTCGCCGGTACGGCGCTGCGCCGGGTGCTGTCGGCCTTGGTCCTGCTCATGGGCGTCGCCGCCGTCGGTGTCGCCCTGCAGGTCCGGCCGGATCTGCAGGAGCTGGGGCGGCTGCGGCCGGAGCTGAGCCAGGCCGTGACCGACACCGTCGCACTGAGCACCGGACCGGCTCCGTGGCTGGCGCTGGCCGGAGGAGTCGCGCTCGTCGCGGCCGGCCTGACCGGGCTGGCCACGGCCCACCGCTGGCGTCGCCCGACCCGGCGTTACGAACGTGATCCGGCCGCCACGCCCGCGGATCAGTGGAAGGCGATCGACGCGGGTGAGGACCCGACGATCTGATCGCGGCGGGCTACCGCCACAATAGGACGGACGACGACAGGGAGTGCACAGGCGATGGACAAGACGAGCACGGATCAACCGGCGACGTACGAGAGCGAAGACGCTCACGCAGGCGGCCTGCACGGCAGCACTCCGGCGGCCTGGACCGCCGTGGTCATCGTGCTGGTGGGCTTCACCCTCGGAGCCATCGCCATGGTGATGGGCCCGAACTGGGTGCTGTTCTGGATCTCCGCCGCGATCGCGGTAGCGGGCGGTCTGGTCGGCAAGGTCATGCAGCTGCTCGGCTTCGGCGCCAAGTCCAGCGACCGTTCCTGACGACAGGACCACGACATGACTGTGCTTGACGACATTCTCGCCGGGGTCCGGGAGGACCTCGCGGAGCGCCAGGCGCTGGTCAGCCTGGACGACCTGAAGCTGGAGGCGCAGCGCAAGCCCGACGCGAAGGACCCGATGCCGGTGTTCCGTGGCGACGGGATCGCGGTGATCGCCGAGGTGAAGCGGTCCAGCCCGTCCAAGGGCGAGCTGGCCGAGATCTCCGACCCGGCCGCGCTGGCCTCGGAGTACGAGCAGGGCGGGGCGGCCGCGATCTCGGTGCTGACCGAGAAGCGGCGCTTCGGCGGCAGCCTGGAGGACCTGCGCGCGGTGCGCGGCCAGGTCGACGTGCCGGTGCTGCGCAAGGACTTCGTGGTGTCTTCCTACCAGTTGTGGGAGGCCCGCGCGGCCGGTGCCGACATGGTGCTGCTGATCGTGGCGGCGCTGGAGCAGGAGGCGCTGGTCTCGCTGATCGAGCGGGCCCACTCGATCGGCCTGTGCCCGCTGGTCGAGGTGCACGACGAGGAGGAGACCCGGCGCGCGGTCGACGCCGGCGCCCAGCTGATCGGCGTGAACAACCGCAACCTGAAGACGCTCGCGGTCGACCGCAGCACGTTCGCCCGGGTGGCGCCGGTGATCCCGTCCAACCTGGTCCGGGTGGCGGAGTCGGGCGTGCGCGGCCCGCATGATGTAATCGAGTTCGCGCGCGCCGGGGCCGATGTCGTCCTCGTCGGTGAAACCCTGGTGACCGGCAGCGATCCCCGCTCCTCGGTCGCCGATCTGGTCGCTGCCGGATCGCACCCCGCCATCCAGCAGCGTCACTGAGACGGAGAACCCTGCTCGGCAGGGTCCGGATCGTCCCGCGGGTTCAACTCAGGTTGGGCCCGCGGACCGGTTTTCGGGCCTGGGCCGGCCGGGATCGGAAGGCGAAGAGATGACCACACTGCTGCCCGACCAGCTCGGGCACTTCGGCCGTTTCGGCGGCCGGTTCATGCCGGAGGCTCTGATCGGCCCGCTGGACGAGCTGACGGCCGCCTGGCAGAACGCGATGGCCGACAAGACCTTCACCGACGAGTTCGAGCGGATGCTGCGCGAGTACGCCGGCACCCCGAGCCTGCTGTACGACGCGACCCGGCTGTCCGACGTCGCCGGCGCCCGGATCCTGCTCAAGCGCGAGGACCTCAACCACACCGGCGCCCACAAGATCCGCAACGTGCTCGGCCAGGCGCTGCTGACCAAGCGGATGGGCAAGTCCCGGGTGATCGCCGAGACCGGCGCCGGTCAGCACGGCGTCGCCACCGCGACCGCCTGCGCCTACCTCGACCTCGAGTGCGTGGTCTACATGGGCGAGGTCGACACCGAGCGGCAGGCCCTCAACGTCGCCCGGATGAAGCTGCTCGGCGCCGAGGTGATCCCGGTCAAGACCGGCAGCCGGACGCTGAAGGACGCCATCAACGAGGCGCTGCGCGACTGGGTCGCCAGCGTCGACAACACCCACTACCTGCTCGGGACGGCGGCCGGCGGCCACCCGTTCCCGGCGATGGTGCGCGACTTCGTCCGCGGCATCGGCGACGAGGCCCGGGCCCAGTCGCTGGAGCTGCTCGGCCGGCTGCCCGACGCCGCGATCGCCTGCGTCGGCGGCGGCTCGAACGCGATCGGCCTGTTCGCCGCCTTCGTACCGGACACCGACGTCAAGCTGTACGGCATCGAGGCCGGCGGCGACGGCTACGACACCGGCCGGCACGCGGCGACGATCACGGCCGGCCAGATCGGCGTGCTGCACGGCGCCCGGTCCTACCTGCTGCAGGACGACGACGGGCAGACCATCGAGTCGCACTCGATCTCGGCCGGGCTGGACTACCCCGGCGTCGGCCCGGAGCACGCCTGGCTGGCCGAGACCGGCCGGGCGGCGTACCGGCCGGTGACGGACGCGGCCGCGATGGAGGCGCTGCGGCTGCTGGCCCGGACCGAGGGCATCATTCCCGCGATCGAGTCCGCGCACGCCATCGCCGGTGCGCTGGAGGTCGCCCGCGAGCTCGGTCCGGAGGCTGTGCTGCTGGTGAACCTGTCCGGCCGCGGCGACAAGGACATGGACACCGCCGGCGAGTGGTTCGGCCTGATCGACGCGAAGGACCTGCAGGCATGAACGAGGTGATTGCCCTCGGCAACGCGGGGCGCGCGATCCGGAAGGCCCGCGACGAGGGCCGCGCCGCGCTGGTCGGCTACCTGCCGGCCGGCTACCCGACGCTCGGTGACGGGGTGGACGGGCTGAAGGCGCTGGTCGACGGTGGAGCCGACGTGCTCGAGATCGGCCTGCCGTACAGCGACCCGGTGATGGACGGCGTGACGATCCAGCGCGCCACCGAGACCGCCCTGGCCGGTGGCCTGCGCACCCGCGACGTGCTCGCCACGGTCGAGCAGGTCGCGGCGTACTCCGACGTACCGGTGCTGGTGATGACGTACTGGAACCCGATCGAGCGGTACGGCGTCGACCGGTTCGCCACCGATCTGGCCGCGGCCGGGGGAGCGGGGCTGATCACGCCCGACCTGATCCCCGAGGAAGGCGCGGAGTGGATCGCGGCGGCCGACAAGCTGGACCTGGACAAGGTGTTCCTGGTCTCACCGTCGTCCACCGACTCCCGGATCGCGCTGACCACGGCGAACTGCCGGGGCTTCGTCTACGCGACCGCGGTGATGGGGGTCACCGGTGCCCGCGAGCAGGCCTCCGACCTGGCCGCGCCGCTGGTCGCCCGGACCAAGGCGACCACCGCGCTGCCGGTCGGTGTCGGCCTCGGCGTCTCCAACGCCGACCAGGCCGCCGGCATCGCGGCGTTCGCGGACGCGGTGATCGTCGGAGCGGCGCTGGTGAAGGCGATGGGCGACGGCGGGCCGACCGGCGTCCGGACGCTGACCGAAAGTCTGGCCGAGGGCGTACGACGGGAACCGACGGCCGTCGCCGGTCGTTAGTACGCCCGTGAGTCGAACCAGGAACGCGGCCGTCCTGCTCGCCGCGGTGGGGCTGCTGGCCCTCGCGGGCTGCGGCAACGGAGCCAAGCAGGAGGCCGACAACCCCGGCGGCGCCGTGATCCGCACCACCGCCGCCGACCCGAACGGGTTGCGCGGCGCGGTGCTGGACCGGCCGTACGCGTTGCCGGCGGCATCGTTGACCGACACCGGCGGCAACGAGTTCAACCTGCGGACCTCGACCAAGAAGCCGGTCACCCTGGTCTTCTTCGGCTACACCAACTGCCCGGACGTCTGCTCGACCGTGATGGCCGACGTCGCCTCGGCGCTGACCAAGCTCGACCAGGGCGTGCGCGACGACGTCCAGCTGCTGTTCGTCACCACCGACCCGGCGCGCGACACCGGTCCGGTGATCCGCAAGTACCTGGACCGGTTCGACCCGGCGTTCACCGGACTGACCGGCTCGCTGACGTCGATCAAGGACATCGCCAAGGCGGTCGGCGTACCGGTGGAGGGCATGAAGAAGCTGCCGTCGGGCGGTTACGAGGTCGGCCACGGCGCGCAGGTGCTCGGCTTCGGCAAGGACGACAAGGCCACCGTGCTGTGGCTGTCGAACGCCGCCATCGGCGATCTGGCCCACGACTTCGGCAAGCTCGTGGAGCAGAACCGGTGAACCAGCGGTCCGGGCCCCGGTGGGCCTCGACCGCGACCCGGCTGGTGCCGGGAGCTGTGGTGCAGGTCCGCCCGCTCGGTAAGTTCCCTCTGGAATCGGATCCATCGACAGGAGTTACGGCGTCGTGAGCAAGAACAAAACCCGGGTGAACCCGCTGCTGGAGCCGAAGAAGCGCCGGATCGGGCCCGGCGTCGTCATCGTCGCGATCCTGCTGCTCGCCCTCGCCGCGGGCGTGGGCGTGCAGTACTGGCGCAGCAACTCCGGCGTCGAGGTCACCTCGACCGGCGGCACGGAGCCGGCGGTGATCACCGGGCCGGGGACCGCCGGCAAGGGCGTCACGGTCGGCAAGGCCGGCGCGAAGACGAACATCGACCTGTTCCTGGACTTCCGCTGCCCGCACTGCAAGGAGTTCGAGGACCAGTCCGGCGAGGCCATCAACAAGCTGGTCGACGACGGCACCGCGACGGTGACGTACTGGCCGCTGACGTTCGTCGCGGACGCCTCGCCCCGGCTGGGCAACGCGTTCGCCGCCGCAGCCGCGGAGGGCAAGGCCCGCAGCTACGCCGACGAGATGTACGCCGACTTCGCGAAGTCCTGGACCACCGACCAGCTGGTCGAGCTGGGCAAGAAGCTCGGCATCGACGACGCGGCGTTCGAGACCGCGGTGAAGGACAACACCTACGCCGGCTGGCTGGAGTCGGTCGGCAAGGAAGCCGCCAATCGCAAGGTCGAGGGCACCCCGGCGGTCTTCGTCGACGGCAAGATGCTGCCCGAGGACCAGCTGAACCCGGCCGGCATCACCGCCGCGGTCGACGCGGCCGGCTGATTCCCGGTGCCTGCCGCTGCGACCGAGTCCCCATCGTGACCCCGGGTTTGTGGTCGCGGTGGGGGCGGTCGAGTAGCGTTCGTGCTTGCCATGTCTAGTCTGCTGCCCGCCGTGATCGTGCCGGCCTTCATTCCCAGTCCCAGCCAGGGTGTCTGGCACGTGTTCGGTCTGCCGCTGCGGGCCTACGCGCTGTGCATCCTGGCAGGTATCTTCGCCGGCTACTGGCTCGGCCGGAAACGCTGGGTCGCTCGCGGCGGTTCGCCCGAGGTGCTGGGCGACATCATCATGTGGGCGGTTCCGTTCGGCCTGGTCGGCGCCCGCATCTACCACGTGCTGACCGACTGGAAGCGGTACTTCGGTGAGGGCGCCGACCCGGTCGACGCGCTGAAGATCTGGAACGGCGGGCTCGGCATCTGGGGCGCGATCGCGTTCGGCGCGCTCGGCGCGTGGCTGGCCTGCCGCCGGCACAAGGTTCCGTTCCTGGCGGTCGCCGACGCGATGGCGCCGGGCATCGCGCTGGCGCAGGTGCTCGGCCGGTTCGGCAACTACTGGAACCAGGAGCTGTACGGGCGGCCGACCGACCAGTGGTTCGGCCTGGAGATCGACCCCGCTCACCGGGTCGCCGGCTTCGAGCAGTTCGCCACCTTCCACCCGACGTTCCTGTACGAGATGCTCTGGAACCTCGGCGTGGTCGCGCTGGTCGTTCTCGCCGACCGCCGGTTCCGGCTCGGCCACGGCCGCGCCTTCGCCCTGTACGTCGCCGGCTACACCGCCGGCCGCGCCTGGATCGAGAACCTGCGCATCGACACCGCCGACGAGGTGCTCGGCCTGCGCCTCAACGTCTGGACGGCGCTGATCGTCTTCGCGGCCGCGGTCGTCTTCTTCGTACTCAGCGCGCGCACCCGCCCCGGCCGGGAAAACATCACCACCACCCCGGCCCCGTCGGACGACACCGACGACGCGGCGGCATCGACGGACGAGGCGGCCGCTTCGACGTCGGCGGGCGGTGCGAACGCTTCGACGTCGGCGGGCGGTGCGAACGCTTCGACGTCGGCGGGCGGTGGATCCGATTCGACCTCGGCGGGCGGTGCGAACGCTTCGACCTCGGCTGACGGTGCCAACGCTTCGACGTCGGCGGGCGGTGCAGCCGCCTCGACCTCAGCCGGCGGCGCAGTCGCCTCGGCCTCCGCCGAAGACGAGCCGGTCCGCGACCGGCCGTCGAGCGTGACGGCGGAGCAGCAGCCGTCCAGCTCCGACACCGCAGCGGCCGAGCCGTCCGCCCGCCCCGCCGAGATTCCCGCGGGCACCGCCGGCGCTCACCCCTCGACGGCCGAGGACCACGCCCCGGCCACCGAGTCCGCCACCGCGTCGCGCTCGGACACCGAGCCGACGCCCTCGGACAAGCCGAAGGCCGACGCCACCACCACCCCGCCCACCACCGGGACCCGTGACTGAAATCCCCACCCCCGACGACCGCACCCCACCGTCCGCCGCAGGCGAACCTGCCGCCGCAGGCGAACCGGCCGGCGCAACGGCAAGCCCGTCACCGGCCACGCAAGCCCCGCGTGGAACGTCCGGGCACGGGCCGGCGTCCGTCGGCGGCGGACCGGGTGAAGTTCGCGGGGTTTCGGCCGAGCACGCGGGGGATCACACGCACCGGGACGTGACCGGTGGGTGGTTGCGGCCGGCGGTGTTCGGGGCGATGGACGGGCTGGTGTCGAACTTCGCGCTGATCGCCGGCATGGACGGCGGGACCGAGTCCGGGTCGCGGTTCATCGTGCTGGCCGGGTTGGCGGGGCTGGCCGCGGGAGCGTTCTCGATGGCGGCGGGGGAGTACACCTCGGTCGCCTCCCAGCGCGAGCTCGCCCGGGCCGAGATCGAGGTCGAGCGGCGCGAGATCCAGCGGCACCCGACCGACGAGGAACGCGAGCTCGCCGACACCTACCGCGCCAAAGGCCTGGACCCAGATCTGGCCAGCCAGGTCGCCAAGCAGTTCCACGCCGACCCGGACCAGGCGCTCGAGGAGCATGTCCGCGAAGAGCTCGGCATCGAC
This sequence comes from Kribbella flavida DSM 17836, assembly GCF_000024345.1. Taxonomy (NCBI): domain Bacteria; kingdom Bacillati; phylum Actinomycetota; class Actinomycetes; order Propionibacteriales; family Kribbellaceae; genus Kribbella; species Kribbella flavida. The sequence goes on from NC_013729.1 coordinate 3,268,749, forward strand.
CCCAACGACCTGCCGTCGCCGGTGGTCGCCGCCGCGTCGTCGTTCGTCTGCTTCGGGGCCGGGGCGTTCATCCCCCTGCTCCCGTACCTGCTCGGCGCCTCGACGGTCCTGCCCGCTCTGGTCCTCTCGCTCACCGCGCTCTTCCTCTGCGGCGCCGTGGTCAGCCGAGTCACCACCCGCTCCTGGTGGTACTCCGGTCTGCGCCAGCTCCTGCTCGGCGGAGCCGCCGCCGCCCTCACGTACTTCGTCGGCACCCTCGTCGGCCCAGGCATCGGCTGACCCGGACGCCCACCACTCACCAACCGTCGCACCCGGCTCCCGGGCAGCCGTCGTACGCCTGCAGCCTGCCCCGAACGAGAGATTGCTGAGTGCTGCAGATCCGCCTCCCCACGCTAAAGGCGTCGCCGACCGATCAGCTGCGCGGTAGCGTCCGACGGATGTTTCCCGAGCAGATCGACCAGCAGCCGGCCGAGTACGTGCGAACGCTCGGGACTGTCTTCGCCCGCTTCGGAGCCGACACCCAGGACTCCGGCAACATCTCGTACGGCGTGGATGCGGCCGGCACGCGGTACTTCGTCAAGACAGCAGGTGATCCGCGGAACGCCGAGCCCTCCCTGGACTTCCCGGCCCGGGGAGAGCTGCTGCGGACCGCGGCCCGACTAGCCACGAGCGTGGAGCACCCGTTGCTGCCGACGTTCCACGGTCTGATCGAGTCACCGGGCGGCCCGCTGCTCGTCTACGCCTGGCGGGACGGCGAGCACCTCGGCACCAGCCGGGAGTCCCGGGACGACCCGACGACGGCGTACCAGCGCTTCCGCGCGTTGCCGGCCGAGGAGATCTCGGCGGCCCTCGACCAGCTTTTCGACCTGCACGCCGAGCTGACCGACGCCGGCTGGGTCGAAGGTGACTTCTACGACGGCGCGCTGCTGTACGACTTCGCCGAGCGGCAACTGACGGTCGTCGACCTCGACAGCTACGTGCACGGGCCGTACCGCAACACCATGGGCCGGATGTTCGGCGCCTCCCGCCTGATGGCCCCGGAGGAGTTCTCCCTCGGCGCCCCGATCGACGACCGCACCACCGCCTTCGTGCTGGCCCGGACCGCGCTGATCTTTCTCGCCGACGGCACCCTCGACCGCTCCACCTTCCGCAGCACCACCCCCCAGTACGCCGTACTCCAGGAAGCCACCACCACCCGCTTCCCCAGCTACCGCGCCTTCCACACCGCCTGGCTCACGGCCTGCGCGCACCAGCCTGGCCCACCCGTCGAACGCCACCATGACGACGGCGCCTGATGAGCGTCCCGGTGCATCGGCACCACGCGGCAGCGTGGCCGGCCCGACGAAGGGCCGCCCTCATCTGCTTCGCCGGCGCCCTGGCAGCTCCATGAGCGGGCTGATCCGGTCGACGTGGTCTTGGAGGGTAGCTATCCTCACCTGCCACTCGTCTGTGTGCGTCACACCGATCGCGGCCAGGATGGTCAAGGCATGCACCCAGTGGTGCGCGGCACCCTCAACGTCCCCGAGCTTCTCGAGTGCGTGGGCCAGACCGTCGTGTGCCCTGGCCTGGTCCACCGGCTGACACAGGGCCGATGCCACGTCGAGCGCCTGCTGGTGCCTGACCAGCGCCTCCTCAGCGTGGCCCAACGCCAGTTCCAGCCGACCAATGCCCTGATGCGCTTCCAGCTCCCAGTTCGGTGAGCCGAGTTCGCGGGCCAGTTGCAGAGCGTTGTGATAGCAGTCGGCAGCTGCTGAAAGGTCCCCCAGGAGTCGATGCGACTCGGCCAAGCCGTCCAGGCAGCGGAGCTCGTTGTGACGGTTGCCGTTGGTCCGCGCCTCCTGCAAGGCCTGCTCGAACATCCCCATTGCCCGGGCTGGATCGCCTTGCCGGAGATGGTGATGTCCAGCGGCGGACAGAAGTTTGCCGAGACTCCGGTGACGGACCGACCGAGCAATCTCCAGAGCACGCTCGTTGTACACCATCGCTTGCGCGACCTCGCCCCGTTTGCCATGAATCCAGCTCAGGCCGTTGAGGGCGTCGAGCATGCCCGCCGGGTTGCCGAGCTCATCCGCGAGGTCCAGGGCCTTCATCAGGTCCCGGAGCCCTTCGTCATTGCGGTCCAGGATGCCGTGGACCAGCCCACGGCCGTGCAACGCAGCCATCTTCCCGTGACGATGGCCGGCTGCGTCGGCGAGCTGCAGTGCTTCGGCGTACTCCACAAAGGCTGACGCGTGGGCTCCGCGCAGCCGCAGGCACTCACCGAGTCGGATCGAGCTTTCGGCCTCGCCAGCGGTGTCGCCGACTGCCCGAGCGACTTCTCGCGCTTGCCGGTGCAGTGACTGGAGTTCGGCCGAGCGGCCTACGGTGCGAAAGTAGACGTACAGCGTGTCGGCCAGGTGCCTGGCACAAGCCGGCCGGTCGGCCGTCACCGTGTGCTCCGCAACGGCGAGCACCGTGGACAACTCCGCCTTCAACCAGGTGCTTGCCTGCTCCGCAGTGGCAGGCGGCACCTGTACCGGCTGGTGGATCGGTAGATTCTCGGCTCGATCGGGATACAGCAAGCGCACCGCCGCCGTCGTACTGCGGCAGTAGTGATCCACCAACCGCCCGAGTGCCTCGCGTCGGCCTTGCAGTGACTCATGCACAGCCACTGTGCGGCCGGCGTGTTCCTTCACGAGGTCATGGAAGCTGTAGCGCCCGAACGACCGCTCCTGCAGCAGATGGGCGTCAAGCAGACGCTCCAGTTCACGCATGTCATCAGTGGCAGGCGACCCGAGCAGGGCGGTGGCTGACTCGGCCGTGAAGTCGCTGCCCGGATGCAGCCCCAACAGCCGGTAGGCGCGTCGCAGCTCTGGACGAAGCTGGCGGTAGGACAGGTCGATCGCGGCGGCCACGCTACGCGGGCCGGCTTCCAACTCAGCCAACCTGTCCCGGTGCCGCCGCAGCAGGTCGAGCAGCTGCTGGGGTTCCCAGGACGGGTGGGCCCTGAATCGGGCTGCCGCGATCCGGATCGCCAGCGGCAGCAGCCCGCATTGTTCCGCGATCTGGATCAGCACCTGCCGTGATGTGTCTGTCAGCCGGTGCCGCCCCGCGACGTGACAGAAAAGTGTCACGGCTTCGTCGGGGGAAAGGCCGTCAAGGGAGACGGTGGCGGTGGTGTCCAGGCCGGCCAGCCGCTGCCGGCTGGTGACGAGGACGCCGCATGTTCGCGAACCGGGCAACAGGGGCTTGAGCTGTGCCTCGTCGGCGGCGTTGTCGAGCAGCAGCAGGACAGCTCGGCCGGCGAGCAAGCCGCGGAAGAGGCCGGCCCGGTCTTCCTGGTGGCGAGGTAGCTGGTCGGCCGGGACACCCAGCGCTTGCAGCAGCCGACCGAGTGCCTCTGCCGGTCGGACCGGCTCGACACCGTCGGTATGGCCGTGCAGGTCGATGAAGAGCTGTCCGTCGGGGAACCTCGGCGCCAGCTGATGCGCGACGTGGACTGCCAGTGCGGTCTTGCCGCTGCCGGCCATCCCGTCGATGGCAGCCAGTGCCATGACACGATCCCCGGCCGACTGCGCCAACTGCTCGACCTGCTCGGTGCGTCCGACGAATCCAGGCACATCCGGGGGCAAGGAGCGGGGTTCGCCGCGCAACTGTTCCGCGTGGACGGTCGGACGCGAATCAGTCGGCGGTGGGCCAGCACCAGGCTCGGAACTCACCGCGACGTGTCTGGCCGCGTCGTCGCTCAGCAGCCGCTGGTGCACCTCCTGGAGTTGCGCGCCCGGCCCGACTCCCAGCTCCTTGGCAAGCCGGCTCCGAATGACGTCGTACAAGCCGAGGGCCTCCGCTGGTCGGCCGCAATCCGACAGCACGTGCAGCAGACGGGCCCACAACGACTCACGCAGCGGATGCGCCGCGGCGAGCTCGCGCAGTCCAGCCAGCAGCTCGCCCGCGTGTACCCCTGCCTCGTCAAGGTCCACGCGTCGTTCGACGCCCGACAGGTAAAGCTCCACCAAGCGCGGAGTCACCACCGTCGACAGCCAGTCGGAATGCACGCTGTCGAAGGGATCACCGGTCCACAGCTTCAGTGCGGTTTTGATGCCGGCCAACTCGGTTGCATGGTCCGGCTGAGCGAACGCCGTACGAAGCAGATTCTCGAAGTGCAGCACGTCGACCTGATGCGGTGGGAGCGTGAGGGCGTAACCGCCCGCCTTGGTACGGATCGCAGTGGGCCCCAGCACTTGGCGCAGGCGCGACACGAGGGTGTGCATGCTCCGCCGGACGTGGCGGGGCAGGTCTTCGCCCCACAGCCGGTCCGCGAGAGTGTCAGCGAGGACGTACTCGCCGGTGGAGACGGCGAGGACCGCCAGCAGCGTCCGAGCCCTGCCGCCGCTGATCTCGACCGGCTGTCCGGCCACCGTGACCACCAGCTGCCCGAACAGCCGAACCTGGATCTCTGGTGAGTCAGCGCTCACCACTCCACCACCCCGCCTCGAGATCGTCGGCTATGGACTCTGCGGAGATTATCGGCTCAAGTGCGGCCCAGGTGGTGGCTCCGGCTCGTCGAACGAGAGATGTTCACCTGGTTCCAGTGGTCGGAGGTGGTGGTTGCTGGAACGATGGGGCGGAGTGAGCGTTTGATTACGCCACGTGGTGGCGGCGGTGGAGGGCGTGTGACGGTGGAATGTCTGTCCACCTGTCGGGCGTCATGAGGTAGTCTCGGGACTCCCGGCTTGGGCCAGTGTTGTCCCGCGGCCAGTAGTTGACCGTAGGACGACGGGAGCCCCTGGATGTTTGGTCGCCCCCCCATCTTGAACCGGCAGAGGCCCGCTGAGGGTCTGTACGACGGGCAGCACGAGCACGACGCGTGCGGTGTTGCCTTCGTCGCCACCCTGACCGGTGAACCGAGCCATGACATCGTGGCGAAGGCTTTGACCGCCCTGCGCAACCTCGAGCACCGCGGTGCCTCCGGCGCCGAGCCCGACTCCGGTGACGGCGCCGGCATCCTGATCCAGGTACCGGACGCGTTCTACCGCAAGGTGTGCGACTTCGAGCTGCCGGTTGCGCGTGCGTACGCGACCGGGATCGCGTTCCTGCCGCAGGACCCGGACGACGCCGCCAAGGCGGTTGCCCGGATCGAGGAGCTGGCCGACGAGGAGAACCTGACGGTCCTGGGCTGGCGCGACGTGCCGACCACGCCCGACCTGCTCGGCGCCACGGCGCGCTCGGTGATGCCGGTGTTCCGCCAGCTGTTCGTCGCGGCGAAGACCGGCCGCGTGCTGGGCCTGGCCCTGGAGCGGATGGCGTTCCGGCTGCGCAAGCGGGCCGAGCGGGAGACCGCGACGTACTTCCCGTCGCTGTCCGGCCGGACCGTCACCTACAAGGGCATGCTGACCACCGACCAGCTGGACAAGTTCTTCCCCGAGCTGACCGACCCCGACCTCGCCTCGGCGATCGGTGTCGTGCACAGCCGGTTCTCCACCAACACGTTCCCGTCCTGGCCGCTGGCCCACCCGTACCGGTACATCGCCCACAACGGCGAGATCAACACCGTGCAGGGCAACCGGAACTGGATGCGCGCTCGCGAAGCGCTGCTGGCCAGCGACCTGATCCCGGGCGACCTGGAGCAGCTGTACCCGATCTGTACGCCGGGCGCGTCCGACTCCGCGTCGTTCGACGAGGTGCTGGAACTGCTGCACCTGGGCGGCCGGTCGCTGCCGCACGCGATGCTGATGATGATCCCGGAGGCGTGGGAGAACGCCACCACGATGGACCCCAAGCGCCGCGCGTTCTACGAGTTCCACTCCACCCTGATGGAGCCCTGGGACGGACCGGCGTCGGTGGTCTTCTCCGACGGCACCAAGGTCGGTGCGGTGCTCGACCGCAACGGCCTGCGCCCGTCGCGGTACTGGGTCACCGAGGACGGCCTGGTCGTGCTGGCCTCCGAGGCCGGTGTGCTGGACATCGACCCGGCCACCGTCACCCAGAAGGGCCGGCTCGAGCCGGGCCGGATCTTCCTGGTCGACGTCGAGCAGCACCGGATCATCACCGACTCCGAGGTGAAGACCGCGCTCGCCGAGGAGCACCCGTACGACGAGTGGCTGCACGCCGGCCTGATCCGGTTCGAGGACCTGCAGGAGCGCGAGCACGTCGTGCACAGCCATGCCTCGGTCACCCGCCGTCAGCAGGTCTTCGGCTACACCGAGGAGGAGCTGCGGCTGCTGCTCACCCCGATGGCGAAGACCGGCGCGGAGCCGATCGGCTCGATGGGCACCGACACGCCGATCGCCGTCCTGAGCGACCGGCCGCGGCTGCTGTTCGACTACTTCGCCCAGCTGTTCGCCCAGGTGACGAACCCGCCGCTGGACGCGATCCGCGAGGAGCTGGTGACCTCGCTCTCGTCCTCGCTCGGCCCGGAGTCGAACCTGCTGAACCCGAGCCCGGCGTCCTGCCGTCAGGTGGTGCTGCCGTTCCCGGTGATCACCAACGACGAGCTGGCCAAGCTGCGGCACATCAACCTGGACGGCGACATGCCGGGCCTGGCGACCACCGTGCTGCGCGGCGTGTACGACGTCGCGGGCGGCGGCCAGGCGCTGAAGGACCGGCTGGACGCGATCTGCGCCGAGGCGTCCGCGGCGATCGCCGAGGGGGCCCGCATCCTGGTGCTGTCCGACCGGCACTCCAACGCCGAGCACGCGCCGATCCCGTCGCTGCTGCTGACGTCGGCGGTGCACCACCACCTGGTCCGGGAGAAGACCCGCACCCAGGTCGGTCTGGTGATCGAGGCCGGCGACGTCCGCGAGGTGCACCACGTCGCGCTGCTGATGGGCTACGGCGCGGCCTGCATCAACCCGTACCTGGCGCTGGAGTCGGCCGAGGACCTGGCCCGGCGCGGCACCTACCTGCCCGGCATCGAGCCCGAGCAGGCCGTGCGCAACGTGGTGAAGTCGCTCGGCAAGGGCGTGCTGAAGGTGATGTCCAAGATGGGCGTCAGCACGGTCGCGTCGTACACGGGCGCGCAGATCTTCGAGGCGACCGGCCTGTCGGCGGACCTGGTGGACACCTACTTCACCGGTACGTCGAGCAAGCTCGGGGGCGTCGGCCTGGACGTCATCGCCGAGGAGGTCCGGCAGCGGCACCTGCGGGCCTACCCGGCCGACGGCATTCTGCCGGCGCACCGCAAGCTGGAGGTCGGCGGCGAGTACCAGTGGCGCCGTGAGGGCGAGCCGCACCTGTTCGACCCCGAGACGGTGTTCCGGCTGCAGCACTCCACCCGGACCGGGCGCTACGACATCTTCAAGCAGTACACGCAGCGCGTCGACCAGCAGTCCGAGCAGCTGATGACGCTGCGCGGCCTGTTCGCCTTCAGGTCCGACCGGCAGCCGATCAGCGTCGACGAGGTCGAGCCGGTCAGCGAGATCGTCAAGCGGTTCAGCACCGGCGCGATGAGCTACGGCTCGATCAGCGCCGAGGCGCACGAGACGCTCGCGGTCGCGATGAACCGGCTCGGCGGCAAGTCGAACACCGGTGAGGGCGGCGAGAACTCCGACCGGCTGCACGATCCGGCGCGGCGCAGCTCGATCAAGCAGGTCGCGTCCGGCCGGTTCGGCGTCACCGCGGAGTACCTGACCAACTCCGACGACATCCAGATCAAGATGGCGCAGGGGGCCAAGCCCGGCGAGGGTGGTCAGCTGCCCGGGCACAAGGTCTACCCGTGGGTGGCCAGCACCCGGCACTCGACGCCCGGCGTCGGCCTGATCTCGCCGCCGCCGCACCACGACATCTACTCGATCGAGGATCTGGCCCAGCTGATCCACGACCTGAAGAACGCCAACCCGTCGGCCCGGATCCACGTCAAGCTGGTCTCCGAGGTCGGGGTCGGCACGATCGCCGCCGGCGTCAGCAAGGCGCACGCGGACGTCGTCCTGATCTCCGGCCACGACGGCGGGACCGGCGCGGCACCGCTGACCTCGCTCAAGCACGCGGGCGGTCCGTGGGAGCTCGGGCTGGCCGAGACCCAGCAGACCCTGCTGCTGAACGGCCTGCGCGACCGGATCGTCGTGCAGACCGACGGCCAGCTGAAGACCGGCCGGGACGTCGTCGTCGCGGCGTTGCTCGGCGCCGAGGAGTACGGTTTCGCCACCGCGCCGCTGGTGGTCTCGGGCTGCATCATGATGCGGGTCTGCCACCTGGACACCTGCCCGGTCGGCGTCGCGACCCAGAACCCGGTCCTGCGCGAGCGGTACGCCGGCAAGCCGGAGTTCGTGGTGAACTTCTTCGAGTTCATCGCCGAGGAGGTCCGCGAGTACCTGGCCGAGCTCGGCTTCCGCTCGCTGGACGAGGCGATCGGCCACGCCGACGTGCTGGACATCCAGCGCGCGGTCGACCACTGGAAGGCCGACGGCCTCGACCTGTCGCCGATCCTGCACGTGCCCGCGCTGCCCGAGGGTGCCGCGCGGCACCAGACGGTGCTGCAGGACCACGGGCTGGACAAGGCGCTCGACAACGAGCTGATCCGGATCTGCGCGCCGGCCATCGAGAACGGCGAGCCGGTCCGGGCCCAGCTGCCGATCCGGAACGTGAACCGGACCGTCGGCACCATGCTCGGCCACGAGATCACCAAGAAGTACCGCGCGGCCGGGCTGCCCGACGGCACCGTCGACCTGACCTTCACCGGGTCGGCCGGCAACTCGTTCGCCGCGTTCGTGCCCCGCGGCGTGACGCTGCGGCTCGAGGGCGACGCCAACGACTACGTCGGCAAGGGCCTGTCCGGCGGCCGGGTGGTGATCCGCCCGGACCGCAACGCGCGGTTCGACGCGGCCGACCAGATCATCGCCGGCAACGTGATCGCGTACGGCGCGACGTCCGGCGAGCTGTTCATCAACGGTGGCGCGGGGCAACGGTTCTGTGTGCGCAACTCCGGCGCCACCGCCGTGGTCGAGGCGGTCGGCGACCACGCCTGCGAGTACATGACCGGTGGTCGCGTCGTGGTGATCGGCGCCGTCGGCCGGAACTTCGCGGCGGGCATGTCGGGCGGCGTGGCCCACGTGCTCGACCTGGACCCCGCGCTGGTGAACCCGGAGCTGGTGGACCTGCTCCCGCTCACCGGCGAGGAGTCCGACCTGTTGCAGGACCTGGTCCGGCGTCACCACGAGGAGACCGGCTCGGAGCGGGCGGCCAAGCTGCTCGCCGACTGGGCCGCCGCCGAAACCAGGTTCACCACGGTGATGCCCCGCGACTACGCCCGGGTGCTGGCGGCCAAGGCGGCCGCCGAGCGCGACGGGCTGGACGAGGACGCCACCACGCGAGCGATGATGGAGGCCATCTGATGGCTGACCCGAAGGGATTCCTGACCACTCCGCGCGAGGTCGCCGAGCGGCGGCCGGTGGCCGAACGGGTGCAGGACTGGAACGAGGTCTACCCCGGTGGACCGGGCAAGGCGCTGCTGCCGATCATCACCAAGCAGGCCGGCCGCTGCATGGACTGCGGTATCCCGTTCTGCCACTCCGGCTGCCCGCTGGGCAACCTGATCCCGGAGTGGAACGACCTGGTCTGGCGCGACGACTGGACCGGGGCGATCGAGCGGCTGCACGCGACCAACAACTTCCCGGAGTTCACCGGCCGGCTCTGCCCGGCGCCCTGCGAGCCGGCCTGCGTGCTGGGCATCAATCAGGAGCCGGTGACGATCAAGAACGTCGAGGTCGCGATCATCGACAAGGCCTGGGAGTCCGGTGACGTCCGGCCCCAGCCGCCGGAGTGGCTGACCGGCAAGACGATCGCGGTGGTCGGCTCCGGCCCGGCCGGCCTGGCCGTCGCCCAACAGCTGACCCGCGCCGGTCACACCGTGGCCGTGTACGAGCGGGCGTCGGCGCCGGGTGGTCTGCTGCGCTTCGGCATCCCGGAGTTCAAGATGGAGAAGGTGCAGGTCGAGCGCCGGATCCAGCAGATGAAGGAGGAGGGCACGGTCTTCCGCTCCGGTGTGAACGTCGGCGTGGACGTCACCGGGACTCAGCTCCAGCAGCGGTACGACGCCGTGGTGATCGCCACCGGCGCCACCGCGGCCCGGGACCTGCCGGTGCCGGGGCGCGAGTTCGCCGGCATCCACCAGGCGATGGAGTACCTGCCGCAGGCCAACCGGGTCGCGCTGGGGGAGACGGTCGAGAACCAGATCGTTGCCACCGACAAGGACGTGGTGATCATCGGTGGCGGTGACACCGGCGCCGACTGCCTCGGCACCGCGCACCGTCAGGGCGCGCGCAGCGTCACCCAGCTGGAGATCATGCCGCGCCCGTCCGACGAGCGGCCGGCCGGACAGCCCTGGCCGACGTACCCGATGATCTACCGGGTCGCCTCGGCGCACGAGGAGGGCGGTGAGCGGGTCTACTCGGTGTCGACGAACAACTTCGTCGCCGACGAGAACGGGCACGTGGCCGGCCTCAACCTGGTCGAGGTCGAACTCGTGGACGGCCGGTTCACGCCGATCGAGGGTACCGAGCGGACCATCCCGGCGCAGCTGGTGCTGCTGGCGATGGGCTTCCTCGGGCCGGAGAAGGAAGGCTTCCTCGAGCAGCTCGGTGTGGAGCTCGACGAGCGCGGCAACGTCAAGCGGGACAAGGCGTACCAGACCTCGGTCGAGGGCGTTTTCGCCTGCGGCGACGCCGGCCGCGGCCAGTCGCTGATCGTCTGGGCGATCGCCGAGGGCCGCTCCTGCGCGAACGGCGTGGACGCGTTCCTGACCGGCTCGTCGACCTTGCCCACCCCGATCCCACCGACGGCCCGGCCGCTGGTGGTCTGACCCGCGCAAGGCGGGACCGGCCCGACCCGGCGACCGGGTCGCGGCCGGCTCCCGCCCGCCGGGTGGGGTTTGCGGAAACGCCGCGCCCGGTGCAGCGAGGGTTTGCCGCGGGCCCCTAGGTTGGTCACCGTGCCTCGACGTCTCCTCACTCGTCAGCGCCTCCGCCGGGTCGCGCCGTGGGCCGGACTGGTCGCGCTCTGGTTCGCCGTGTCGCTGGTCGTCGGCCTGCTGTCGTTCGCCAACGACTCCGAGCGGGTCACCATCGGCGCGCACGCGGCCCAGGTGTCGCCGACCTTCGACGGTCACGTCACGCTCGACCTCGGCGCGGTGCTGCCGCGGCTGCGGCTGGACGCGAACCTGCCGGTCGATCTGGGCGTCAACCTCGACGTCCAGGAGACCGACGCGGACAACCTGAGCGACCTGCTCACCCGGGACGCGCTGATCGCGTCGCAGCCCGACGGTGAGATCGCCCGGATCCGCGAGGTGGTCCAGGAGATGGCCGTCGACAACGCCGTCGCGGGTGCCGGGTCGGGGCTGCTGGCCGCGGTCCTGGTCGCGACGTTGTGGGCGATGGTCGGTCCGCGCCGGCGCCGCGAGTTGTTCGTGCTGCTGCACTCCGCCGAGCGCAGGGTGCAGCACCGCGCGGTCGTCGTCCTGGTCGCTCTGCTGATCACGGTCGCGTCGGTGATCGGGCCGGGCCAGATGCGGCAGGCGCAGGCGCCGCCGACCGAGTGGCGGCCGCTGGGCGACCTGCTGCCGGAGCTGACGTTCGACGACCGGCTGAAGAACGTCGAGGTCGCCACCGGGTTCAGCACCACCGGCGGCATCGGCGTGATCCGGACCGCCGTCGAGACGTACGAGCGGTCCACCGACTTCTACGGCCAGCTGCGCGACCGGGTCAGCCGGGTCGGCGGGCGGATCCGCGCGGCCGGTGAGGGCGAGACCGTGGCGCTGCTGGTGTCGGACCGGCACGACAACATCGGGATGGACCCGTTCGCCGCCGAGGTCGCCAAGGTGGCCGGCGCGAAGGTGCTGATCGACGCCGGCGACGACACCTCGTCGGGGCAGTCCTGGGAGGCGTTCAGCATCAACTCGCTGGCCCAGCACTTCCGGGACCTGAAGGTCGTCGCGGTGGCCGGCAACCACGACTCCGGCGGCTTCGTCGAGGAGGCGATGCGGCGCAACAAGTTCACCGTGCTGGACGGCGAACCGGTCGAGGTCGAGGGGATCCGCTTCCTCGGCGACAGCGACCCGACCCGGACCGGGCTCGGCAGCGCCGACACGCCCGGCGACGAGACCACCGCCGAGCAGTCCGCCCGGCTGGCCGACGTCGCCTGCGCGCAGTCCGAGGACGAGCCGATCTCGACGATGCTGGTGCACGACCCCTCGTCGTACCAGGACACCGCGAACCGCGGCTGCGCGTCGCTGCTGCTGTCCGGGCACCTGCACCGGCAGGTCGGGCCCGACACCAGAACCGTCGAGGGACGGCCGGTCACGACGTACACGAACGGGACGACCGGGGGAGCGGCGTACGCGTTCGCGCTCGGGTACACCTTGCGCCGGCCGGGCGTCGTCACGCTGATCACCTACAGCGAGGGCCGTCCGGCCGGGCTGCAGACCGTCACCGCCGAGCTCACCGGCGAGGTCACCGTCGGCACCTACCGGCCGTTGCCCAGTTGAGCTTTTCGCTGCCGCGGCAGGCTCCGGCGGCACTCGTCACGAGGTGTTAACCGTCCAGTAACGGGGGCGGACCAGCACGCCAGTGGTCTTGTAGGAGTAGGGTTTTGTGACGTGCGTCGCGCAAAGATCGTTTGTACGCTCGGCCCGGCTACGGCCGCCCCCGAGCGCATCCTGGAACTCGTCCAAGCAGGTATGGACGTCGCTCGGCTGAATCTCAGCCACGGCGCCCACGCCGAGCATGAGCGCATCTACCAGCGAATCCGGACCGCAGCGGCCGAGACCGGCAAGAACGTCGGGATCCTGGTCGACCTGCAAGGCCCGAAGATCCGGCTGGCGGAGTTCGCCGAAGGCAAGGTCACGCTGACCTACGGCGAGCGCTTCACCATCACCACCCGGGAGGTGCCCGGTGACGTGACCGTCTGCGGTACGACGTACGACGGGCTGCCCGGCGACGTCAGACCCGGTGATCCGCTGCTCATCGACGACGGCCGCATCGCGCTGGTCGCCGAGGAGGTGACCGAGACCGACGTGATCTGCCGGGTCACCGTCGGTGGGCCGGTGTCGAACAACAAGGGCATCAACCTGCCCGGTGCCACGGTGAGCGTGCCGGCGATGTCGGAGAAGGACGTGGAGGACCTGCGCTGGGCCCTGCACCTGCCGGCCGACATGATCGCGATGTCGTTCGTCCAGCGGGCCTCCGACATCCAGATCGTGCACAAGATCATGGATGAGGAGGGTCACCGGGTCCCGGTGGTCGCCAAGATCGAGAAGCCGCAGGCGGTCGCGAACCTGGACGAGATCATCGAGGCCTTCGACGGCTTCATGGTCGCCCGCGGCGACCTCGGCGTGGAGCTCCCGCTGGAGGAGGTCCCGCTGGTCCAGAAGCTGATCATCGACCAGGCCCGGCTGAACGCGAAGCCGGTGATCGTCGCCACCCAGATGCTGGAGTCGATGATCTCCGCGCCGCGGCCGACCCGCGCCGAGGCCTCCGACGTCGCCAACGCGGTGCTCGACGGCGCCGACGCGGTGATGCTGTCCGGAGAGACCAGCGTCGGCCGGTTCCCGATCGAGACCGTCAAGACGATGGCCCGGATCGTGGAGTCGACCGAGGAGCACGGCCTCAGCCGGGTCAAGGAGATCGACTGGGAGCCGCGCACCAAGGCCGGCGTCATCGCCCGCGCCGCGGCCGACGTCGCCGAGCGGATGGAGGCGAAGTACCTGGTCGCCTTCACCCAGTCCGGCGACACCGCGCTCCGGCTGGCCCGCTACCGCACCGAGATCCCGGTGCTCGCGTTCACCCCGGTCCCGTCGGTGAGCGCCTGGCTGAGCGTCGTGTGGGGTATCGAGACGCACATCGTCCCCACCGTCGACCACACCGACGACATGGTCCGCCAGGTCGACCAGCGCCTGCTCGAGCTCGGCAAGCTCCAGAAGGGCGACCTGGTCGTCATCGTCGCCGGCAGCCCACCCAGCATCCCCGGCTCCACCAACGCCCTCCGCGTCCACCGCATGGGCGACGCCATCGCCGGCATCGCCCCGGCGTACCGGCAGTAGCAGCGAGTCTGATCCGTGGTTGACGCGGCCGGTCCGGTGACCGGCCGCGTCGTCACGCCTTCGTGCCGACGATCCGGTCGAGTACGGCGACGGCGTCCCGGCGGGCGACCGACAGAGCGTTGCGCCGCGGCATCCGCCAGGCGACGCCGAGCAGGTCGAGGGCCCACTGGCACAGGCGCATGATGTCGGCGGACTCGTTCGCGAACAGGTAGCGCGTGTACTCGTACCGCCGTACCTGGTCACCCGTACGCCGGGTCGCCCAGTTCGCCACCCGGCAGCCGTCGGACATAAAGAGCCCGCGGACGAAATCTTCGGGGTGGTCGGCAACGATCTCCCGTTGCCAGCCGTCCAGCTCGATCCGGCGCAGGTGCTTGCGCCCAGGACCGTGCTGAGGAAACAGGCACGGCCAGTGCTTCCAGTACGAGACGACCTGGGTGCAACCGGGCGCCGCAACGCGATGAACCGGCCTGGCTGAGTAGACGGCGGCGATGGTCGCTCGCACCTCTGCGATCAGGTCCGGATAGCTGTCGTCACAGCTGATCCGCAGCGCGTGGACGCCTTTGGCCTGCGCGGAAACGCACCCGTCGCCGAGATAGAGGCCGAGCAGTCGCGCGTAGGGCGCCTTTGCCAGCGAGCTCGCCGTGCACCGCGGACAGGCAGTCGGATCGACTGCCGGCTCAGGACCCTCCCGCCACCCGCGCAGCGCCGACCGGCTCATCCCCAACCGACGGCTCACCGAGCTGAGGCTCTCACCCGAGCCCAATGCATCCAGCGCCAGGCGCCGCGTACCGGCGTCGTACATGCAGGAAGTCTGTCAGCCGGAACCGACAGTTCCGGGGGTATCAGGTGCCCTGGGTGGGACTCGAACCCACACTGAACGGGTTTTGAATCCGCGCTCTCTGCCAATTGGAGTACCAGGGCTGGCTCGCCAGATCTTAGCCTATCGCCGGACGCACGGCCGCAACCGCCGGCACCCGAAACTGTCGGTTCCGGTCGGGACCATGGGGCATGGTGCATTTCCGGTCGCAGGAGACGGTGGACTCGGCGTTGCGGATGTCCGACGAGGGAGTGCTCGATCGGGTCAACGCCGAGATCCACGGGGTGGCGGTCAAGACCGTACGGCGGTGGCGTCGGCAGTACCAGCGGCGGGGTCTGCCGCGAGGGCAGGGGTTTCGGCCGACGCCGTGTCCGCGGTGCGACGGCGCCGAGCTGGACCAGGCGGCGTACGCGTTGCTGCTGGGGTGGTACTTGGGCGACGGGCACATCGCCGCGGCCAGGCGTGGCGTCTACACGCTGCAGATCGCGAACGACCAGAAGTACCCCGAGCTGAACCAGGAGATCGCCGCGACGATCCGGAAGGTGAAGCCGACGGCCAGTCCGTGTCTGCGCGGCGGTTCGACGGCCGTGCGGATCGAAGCGCGGTGGAAGCACTGGCCCTGCGTGTTCCCGCAGCACGGGCCGGGCCGCAAACATCTGCGCGAGATCGAGCTCGTCCCGTGGCAGCAGGAGATCGTTCGGGCGGAGCCGCGGCACCTTGTGCGGGGCCTGTTCCATTCGGACGGCTCGCGGTTCGTCAACTGGGCAACGCGGCCGACGAGGGACGGCGGTCGGAAGCGCTACGACTACATCCGCTACATGTTCTCCAACGAGTCGGCCGACATCCGTGGGATCTTGACCGACGCGCTGGATCAGCTCGGCATTCCCTGGCGCCAGCCCCGGGTGAACGTGGTGGCCGTGAGCCGGCGCGAAGGAGTTGTGGCGCTTGACGGGTTTGTCGGGCCGAAGAGCTGATGGTGGGGTCGATAAGGTGTCGGGTGTGACTGCTAAGCGTGTGGTGATCGCCGAGGACGAGGCTTTGATCCGGATGGATCTGGCCGAGATGCTGGCCGAGGAGGGGTACGACGTCGTCGGGCAGGCGGGGGACGGTGAGGAGGCGATCCGGCTGGCGGTCGAGCTTCGGCCGGATCTAGTGATCCTGGACGTGAAGATGCCGAAGCTGGACGGGTTGAGCGCCGCCGAGAAGATCGCGGGGGAGCGGATCGCGCCGGTGCTGATGCTGACCGCGTTCTCGCAGCGGGAGCTGGTCGAGCGGGCGCGGGACGCCGGCGCGATGGCGTACCTGGTGAAGCCGTTCTCCAAGACCGACCTGCTGCCCGCGATCGAGATCGCCGCCAGCCGGTACGTCGAACTGGCGGAACTGGAGCGCGAGGTCGCCGATCTCGCCGAGCGCCTGGAGACCCGCAAGCTGGTGGATCGGGCCAAGTCGGTGCTGCAGACGAAGTTCGGGCTGTCCGAGCCGGACTCGTTCCGCTGGATCCAGAAGACCGCGATGGACAAGCGCGTCTCGATGCGCCAGGTCGCCGAACTCGTCGTCGACGAGGCCGGCTCCTAACCCACAGCCCCACTCCGCACCTAACGCTTCCGCGGCCGGCGCCCGGTTGGTCTGACGTCCGGCGCCGGGTGGTCCGGCGTCCCGCGCCCCACCCGCCGCTCCCGCCGGGCGTCCCGCACGTACCGCGCTGCCGTCGCCCGGGCGCCGCCGCGCTTCTGCCCGTTCACCGCGGATGCCGCCGCCCCCACCGCACCGGAAAACGCTTGCGGCGGCCGGCTCATGCCATGACCCAGCCGGTTTCGCCAGTTGTTTTGGCGTGCCGGAATGTGCCCTGCCCACCTACTGAGACGGTCGTCACACTGTGTGGCGTACAACCGGATTCGGCCTGCTGGCGAGCAGCGGAAGCCGTGGCTGTGGGTAGGCGGAATGGTTACAAAAAGTGACCAATCCCGGTAAAGCCAGTGACAACGGATCAGGACGATGCTTACAGCGGTAACGACCTCACAACACACGCTGGGTCACGTTCGCTTGAACCCTCTAGCTGGGTCTAACCTGCGGGTGCTCGCGGCAATCGCGGGGGTCCGGGGATTCGCCGGACTATCCAGACATGGGAGGAACAGTGCACCAGCGTTCCGTAGTACGGGTCGGCGCGTCGCTGATCGTTGCGTCGTTGGCCCTGACTGCCTGCGGTTCACGCAGCGACGACAACGGTGGCGGGGGCTCCGGCGAAGCGACCAAGACAGCCAAGATCGGCGTGATCGCGCCGCTGTCCGGAGACTTGTCGGCACTTGGTCTGGGTATCCAGCACTCGGTCGAGCTGGCCGTGAAGCAGGCCAACGACTCCAACGCCATCCCGGGCTGGAAGCTCGAGGTCGCCGCCAAGGACGACGAGGCCAAGCCGGACGTCGGCAAGAACGCCGCCACCGCGCTCAGCTCCGACAAGGACGTCATCGGCGTCGTCGGCACGCTGAACACCAGCGTCAGCCAGCAGGTCCAGCCGGTGCTCGCGCCGAAGAACATCGTCCAGGTCTCGCCGGCCAACACCGGCCCGGGCCTGACCCAGGGCGCGAACTGGCAGAAGGACCCGAAGCGGCCGTACCCGACGTACTTCCGCACCTGCACCACCGACGCGGTCCAGGGTCCGTTCGCCGCTCGCTACCTCTACGAGACGGCCAAGATCACCAAGGTCGCCACGATCCACGACAAGAAGGCCTACGGTCAGGGCCTGGTCGGCACCTTCACCGAGGAGTTCAAGAAGCTGGGCGGTCAGGTCGTCGCGGCCGAGACCATCAACCCGGACGACGCGAACTTCCAGGCCGTGGTCTCCGCGGTCAAGCCGTCGGCCCCGCAGGCCGTGTACTACGGCGGCGAGTACCCGCAGGCCGGCCCGCTCTCGCAGCAGATGAAGGCCGCCGGCCTGAACGTCCCGCTGATGGGTGGCGACGGCATCTTCGACCCGAAGTACGTCCAGCTGGCCGGCAAGACCGCCCCCGGTGACCTGGCCACCTCGGTCGGCGCGCCGGTCGACTCGCTGGCGTCGGCCAAGAAGTTCGTCGAGGACTACAACGCGGAGAAGTTCGCCGAGCCGTACGCGGCGTACGGCGGCTACTCCTACGACGCGGCCAACGCGATCATCAACGCACTGAAGACCTCGCTGAAGGACGCCAACGACGTCGAGTCGGCCCGTGCGGCGACGGTCGAGGCCCTGGGCAAGGTTTCCTTCGACGGCGTGACCGGCAAGGTGGCCTTCGACCAGTACGGCGACACCACCTCCAAGGTCCTGACCGTCTACAAGGTCGACGCCGGCAAGTGGGCGACCGTGGAGACCAAGGACTTCGAGACCAAGTAGTCGACCTCATGACCCGGGGGTGGGACGTGATCCGTCCCGCCCCCGTGGCATGCCGGAAACCGAAGGTAGTTGGGAGGTCGACGTGGACCAGTTCCTTCAGCAGCTCGTGAACGGACTGACTCTCGGATCGCTGTACGCCCTGATCGCGGTCGGGTACACCGTCGTCTACGGCATCGTGCAGCTCATCAACTTCGCCCATGGCGAGGTCTTCATGATCGGCGCGTTCGGCGCGCTGACGACGTACTTGCTGTTCTTCGACGGTCAGACCAGCGTGTGGATCCTGCCGGTCATGATCGTCGGTGCCATGGTCGCCTCGGTGGGCACCGCGGTGCTGATGGAACGTGTCGCGTACCGTCCCCTGCGGAACGCGCCACGACTCGCACCGCTGATCACCGCGATCGGCATCTCCGTCTTCCTGCAGGAGTTCATCCGGCTGTTCTACGAACGCCCGGGGTGGACCGTGCCGGTGGCGGCGGCGCTCGTGCTGTTCGCCGCCTACCTCGTCGGCGCGCGGATGACGACCGTTCCGCTGCACAACCCGATCACCAAGTGGACCGACCGGTCGCCGCTGATCGCGGCGGCAGCGGTCGCACTGCTGGTCTGGATCGGCGTGCGGCTGGTGGAGCGGGACCTGTCCTTCGTGGCCACCGCGGGGGTCGTCGTGGGCGGCTTGGTCCTCGGCACCGCGGTCGGCTTCCTCGTCGCCCGGCTGACCGGTGGGGCGGAGCGGGCAGCCGCGCTGCTGCGGCCCTTGGCCGCGACCGCGCTGGCCACCGTCGTCGCGATGGAGCTGTTCTGGCTGATCTTCAAGGAGCTGCTCGCCACCGTCGAGTGGCCCAGCGCGAAGCTGCGGATCCCCTTCCCTCAGCTCGAGGTGGTCAGCGGCACCGCGCTTCAGATCGGTGGGGTGACCATCCAGCGGTCCGCGATCTTCACGATCGTGGCGCTGGCGATCTGCTCGGCGCTGCTGTGGTACTTCATCAACCGCACCCGGCTCGGCCGCGGCATGCAAGCCGTCTCGCAGGACCCTGACACGGCGCGGCTGATGGGTGTCAACGTCGACCGGATCATCGTGGTCGCGTTCGCGCTCGGCGCGGCGCTGGCCGCGGTCGCCGGCATCTCCCAGGGCCTGCAGAACAACAACATCGAGTTCCGGATGGGCTTCCTGGCCGGTCTGAAGGCGTTCACCGCCGCCGTGCTCGGTGGAATCGGCAACATCCAGGGCGCGGTCGTGGGTGGTCTGGTGCTCGGCGTCGTCGAGGCGATGGCCACGCAGTACGTGCCGGGCCAGTTCGGTGGTGGGTCCTGGAAGGACGTCTGGGCCTTCGTGATCCTGATCCTGGTGCTGGTCTTCCGGCCGCAGGGTCTTCTCGGAGCAAGGGTGGTGGACCGCGCATGAGCGTCGCCCAAACAACGCCGCCGGCCACCAAGCCGCCCGCCTGGCCGCTCGGCCTGGCCGGTGTCGCGCTGGTGATCGTCGGATCGTTCCTGTCCTGGAGCTACGACAGCTCGATCCTCGGCGACCTGTCGATCAACTTCTACCCGGGTTCGCTGCAGATCCTCGCGATCATCCTCGCGGTGCTCGCGCTGGTCCTGCTGCTGACCGAGAAGGGCCCGTTGGCCGGCCGGCTCGGCAAGTGGCTGGACGCCACCCTCGGTCTGCGGGCACTCGGCATCATGCTCACCGTCTACATGGTGCTGGTGCTGGTCGCGATCACGCTCGAGTCCGACGGCCTGATCAATGTCAACCCCGGCGGCTACGTCAGCCTGGTCGGCGCCGTGCTGGTGCTGGTCAGCTCGCGGCTGCTGCCGTTGCGGCAGCTGCACGACCTCAGCCGGGCCAAGCTGCCCAGCTGGTTCGAGATCCTCTCGATCGCGCTGCTGATGGCGGCGGTTCTCTTCGGTGCGGCGTTCGCGCTCGGTCTGACCGACGCGTGGTCGTTCGTGCTCTGCCTGACCTTCATCGCCGGCGTGATCGCGGTGATGTTCCGGACCGGCGCGATGAGCTGGTTCGGCCACGTCGGGCAGCGGCACAAGAAGGTACTGACGCTGGCCGCGTTCGCGGTGGCGTTCTTCTTCCCGTTCACCCAGAACGGGTCGGACGCGAACATGTCGATCGCGACCCAGGTGCTGATCTTCGCGGCCACCGCGATGGGCCTGAACATCGTGGTCGGCCTGGCCGGCCTGCTGGACCTCGGTTACATCGCCTTCCTCGGCTCCGGCGCGTACGTCGCCGCGATGCTGTCGGAGTCGGCGTTCGCGACGATCGACTGGCACCCGCCGTTCCTGGCCGTGGTGCTGATCGGTGCCTGCGTGGCCGCCACGCTGGGCCTCATCATCGGCTCGCCGACGCTGCGGGTCTCCGGTGACTACCTGGCCATCGTGACGCTGGGCTTCGGTGAGATCTTCCGGCTGGCGATGCTGAACCTCGACGGCATCAACGGTCCGCTGCTGACCAACGGCCCGAACGGCATCCCCGGCATCCCGGAGCTGCAGGTCGGCGGCTTCAACTTCGGCGACGAGCACACGGTGCTCGGGCTGGAGCTGGGCCGGTTCGCGAACTACTACTTCCTGCTGCTGATCCTGATCGCCTTCGTCATCCTGGTCTTCGCCCGGCTGAACGACAGCCGGATCGGGCGGGGCTGGATCGCGATCCGGGAGGACGAGAAGGCCGCCGAGGCGATGGGCGTGAACGTCTTCGGCCTCAAGCTGCTGGCCTTCGCGATCGGCGCGTTCCTGGCCGGTCTGGCCGGCACGATCAAGGCCCACCAGGACGTTGCCGTCAGTCCCGACCAGTACATCTTCCTCGAGTCGGCGTTCCTGCTCGCGGCGATCGTGCTGGGCGGCATGGGTACCATCGCCGGCGTCCTGCTGGGCGCGACGATCCTGAAGCTGCTGCCGGAGAAGCTGCGGTTCTTCTCGGAGTACCGGCTGCTGCTCTTCGGTCTGCTGCTGGTGCTGATGATGCGGTTCCGGCCCGAGGGCCTGGTCGCCAGCAGGCGCCGGCAGCTGGAGTTCCACGAAGAGGACGAGGAGCTCGCGGTGGCCATCGAGAGCGAACTGGTCGAGGAGGCGAAATGACCGTCACCGACACGACGGACCGGTCGGCCCCAGCCGTGGGTGCACCGGTGCTGGAGGCGACCGGCGTCACCATGCGGTTCGGTGGTCTGCTGGCCGTCAACGATGTGAACCTGACCGTTCGCGAGGGCGAGATCGTCGGTCTGATCGGCCCGAACGGCGCCGGCAAGACGACCTTCTTCAACTGCCTGACCGGGCTCTACAAGCCCACCAGTGGGCAGGTGCGCTTCGCCAGCGCTCCGAAGGTCACGCCGAACGGGTCCCGGCGCGCGACGAAGAACGGCGGGCCGACGACCGAGTCCGGCGCGGTGGAGCTCAAGCAGCCCGCCGGTTCACTGCAGCCGTTGCCGCCCAAGCCGCGGGCCGTGGTCCGGGCCGGGATGGCCCGGACGTTCCAGAACATCCGGCTGTTCGCCAACATGACGGCGCTGGAGAACGTGATGGTGGGCCGGTACTGCCGGACCTCGTCCGGCGCCCTCACCTCGGTGCTGCGCGGCCCCAAGTTCCGTCGCGAGGAAGCTGCGACGCGGGCCCGGGCGCAGGAACTCCTGGAGTTCGTCGGTCTGGGCAAGTCGGCGGAGAACCTGGCCCGGAACATGCCGTACGGCGACCAGCGGCGGCTGGAGATCGCCCGCGCGCTGGCCACCGACCCGAAGCTCATCCTGCTGGACGAGCCGACGGCCGGCATGAACCCGCAGGAGACCAAGCAGGCCAGCGACCTGATCTTCAAGATCCGGGACTCGGGCCTGTCGGTCGTCGTGATCGAGCACGACATGCGCTTCATCTTCAACCTGTGCGACCGGGTGCTCTGCCTGGTCCGCGGCGAGGCGCTGATCGAGGGCAGCCCGGGTGAGGTGCAGTCGGACCCGCGGGTGATCGAGGCCTACATCGGCACCGGCGAGGACGACGACGAAGTGGACCCGGACGAGGCGCACGTCCAGGACACCACCGTCAGCGAGCGGGAGGGGAACGCATGACCGCCATGCTCGAGGTCAAGGACCTGGAGGTCGCCTACGGCAAGATCGTGGCGGTCAAGCGGATCAGCTTCTCGGTCGAGCAGGGCCAGGTCGTCACGCTGATCGGTACGAACGGCGCCGGCAAGACGACGACGCTGCGCACGATCTCGGGCCTGCTCCGGCCGACCCACGGCGAGATCCTGTTCCAGGGCCAGCGGATCGACCAGATGCCGGCCCACGACATCGTCACGATCGGGCTGGCGCACTCGCCGGAGGGCCGGCGGATCTTCCCCCGGCTGTCGGTGGAGGAGAACCTGCTGCTGGGTGCGTTCACCCGCAACGACCACGGCGGGATCCGCAAGGACCTCGACGCGGCGTACGCGCTGTTCCCGATCCTGGGGGAGCGGCGCAAGCAGCCGGCCGGCACGTTCTCCGGCGGTGAGCAGCAGATGCTGGCGATGGGGCGGGCGATGATGAGCCGGCCCAAGCTACTGATGCTGGACGAGCCGTCGATGGGGCTGTCGCCGATCATGATGAAGCGCATCATGACGACCGTCACCGAGCTCCAGCGGCAGGGCACGACGATCCTGCTGGTCGAGCAGAACGCCCAGGCGGCGCTGAAGCGGGCCGACTTCGGGTACGTGCTCGAGGTCGGCAAGATCGTGGTCCAGGGCACTGGGCGCGAACTGCTGGTCAACGACGACGTACGCAAGGCGTACCTCGGCGAGGACTGACCACGTACGGCGAAGCCCCGGTCCTTCTCGTGTGGGGGAGACCGGGGCTTTTCCCTTGGTGCGGGTGGTCTACCCACGCGGGCGCCTTCGCTCGCACGGTGCCTGCTCCCGCCCATCCTTTGATTCGAACGCCGTGCTGTCGCCCGGCGTCGGGGTTGCGTGCTGCCTCACCCAACACCACTCCAACCACCCAGCGTTGCCGCCCGCAACCGCTCAGTTGCGTACGACAACCAGCAGCTGCACGAGCAGCGGCGCCACGATCAACGCCGGCAGCAGATCCGCAACCGCGACCTGCTTGATCTTCAGCAGCCGCAGGGCGACGCCGATCAGCAGCAGACCACCGGTCGCGCCGAGGGCCGTGACGTGGGCCTCGGGCAACACATCTCCCAGCAGCGCGCCGGTCGCGGTCATCAGGCCCTGGATCACCAGCACCACCAGCGCGGACGCCGCGACGCCCCAGCCCAGGGAGGCGGCGAAGGCGATCGAGGCGAAGCCGTCGAGCACCGACTTCAGCAGGAGCTGGTCGGCGCCGCGGCCGAGGCCGTCCGAGAGGGCGCCGAGAAAGGTGAGCGGTCCGACGCAGAACACCATCGACGCCGAGACGAAGCCCTCGACGAAGGTGCTCTCGCCGTCGCGGCGGCTGAACCGGTGCTGCAGCCAGGCGCCGAAACCCTCCAGCCGCTGCTCGATCCGCAGCAGCGAACCGGCGATCCCGCCGATCAGCATGGCTCCGAGCACGATCAGCACGGGCGCGCTGTCGCCGACCGCCGCGCTGAGTGCCTCGTCGCCGACGGTGAGTGCCGAGCTGATCGCGATCAGCAGCGTCACCAGGCCGAGGGCGTCGGTGACCAGGTCCCTGGTCCGGTCGGGCAGACGGTGGCCGATCAGGACGCCGAGGACCGAACCGAGCAGCACCGTCGCGACGTTCACGACGGTGCCGATTCCGATGAACAAGCGTGCTCTCCGATCGCCGGCTGTGACCGCCGGCAGGGGGGTCGGTGTGCTTGCGGTGGTGTCGCTTTGCAACCGACCGCGAAAGCCCTACTGTTGCGCGGGGATGAGCGTATCGCCCGTCCTGTTCACCTCGGGGGTGGATCAGACCAGGAGGCCGACGTGGCATCAGCCATCGCGGTGCGCGACGCCCGCCCGGAGGATGCCGCCGACCTGGTGACGTTGTGGGGCGAGATGGCGCTCGGGACCGCGCACCAGCGGGTGCTCACCGCGCCGACGCCGGAATCGGTCCTCACCTCGATCGAGCGGCTCGCGACGGATCCGGGCGGCCGGCTGGTGGTCGGCGAGCTGGAGGGCCGGCTGAGCGGCATGGCGTACCTGCGCCGGACGCCGGTCAGCCCGTTGCACGCCGAGGTCACGATGACCGTGGAGTACCTGCACGTCGCCGACCACGCGCGGCGGCACGGCCTGGGCAAGGCACTGATCGCCGAGGCGGCGGCCTGGGCCGAGCACGAGAACTGCCCGTACCTCGGTGTGGTGGCACCGGCCGTCGCCCGCGAGGCGAACCGGTTCCTGGCCCGGCTGGGACTGGGTCAGGCCGCCGTACTGCGCTTCGCCGGCACACACACGGTCCGCCGCCGGCTGGCCGCCGAGCACGCGCCCAACCTGCTCGCCCTGCTCTCCTCGCGTCGTTCGGTGGTCGCCCGCCGTGCCCAGCTCGGCCGGCACCCCGGCGAACCCGCCGGCCTCAGCTTCCCGGCGGAGCCGGAATCAGCTGGCACGTGATCCGGGCGGTGCAGACCCGCTTGTCCCGCTCGTCGGTCACCACGATCTCGTACGACGTGGTGGTGCGGCCCAGGTAGACCGGGGTGGCGACGCCGGTGACGAGGCCTTCGCGGACGGCCCGGTGGTGGGTGGCGTTGATGTCCACGCCGACGGCGACCTTGCCGTACGCGGCGGCGTGCAGCGCGGAGCCGATCGACCCCAGGCTCTCGGCCAGCACGCAGGACGCGCCGCCGTGCAGCAGTCCGTACGGCTGGACGTTGCCCTTCACCGGCATCGTCGCGACCACCCGTTCCGCCGACGCCTCGGTCACCACGATGCCCATCAGGTCGAGCAGCGTGTTCTCGGTCGACATGCCCGGCGGCAGCTCGGCGGCAGCTGATTCGTCACTCACTGAAGTCTCCTCCGGGGTCCTCGAACGTGTCGTTCCGCAGACTACGTCAGCCCCCGCGCGGTCGGTCCGGAACTGTCGGCGCGGGGCACTAGAGTCTTCCTGTGGCTCCAGAAACCAACACCTCGACGATGACCAAGGACCCGGTCCCGGTGGGTGACACCGCGCGGCCGCGGATCCTGCTGCTGGACGGGCACTCGCTGGCCTACCGCGCCTTCTACGCGCTGCCGGTGGAGAATTTCTCCACCTCGACGGGCCAGCACACCAACGCGGTGTACGGGTTCACCTCGATGCTGATCAACATGCTGCGCGACGAGCAGCCGACCCACGTCTGCGTGGCCTTCGACGTGTCCCGCAAGACCTTCCGCTCCGAGCAGTACACGGAGTACAAGGCCGGCCGGTCGAAGTCGCCGGACGAGTTCAAGGGGCAGGTCTCGCTGGTCAAGGAGGTGCTGGAGGCGCTCCGGATCCCGACCACCGAGATCGACGGCTGGGAGGCCGACGACATCATCGCGACGCTGGCCACGCAGGCGTCCGACCAGGGCTTCGAGGTGCTGATCAGCTCCGGCGACCGCGACGCGTTCCAGCTGGTCAGCGACAACGTCACCGTGCTCTACCCCAAGCGTGGCGTGTCCGAGATCGCCCGGATGGACCCGGCCGCGGTCGAGGAGAAGTACGGCGTGACGCCGCGGCTCTACCCCGATCTGGCGGCGCTGGTCGGCGAGCAGAGCGACAACCTGCCGGGCGTTCCGGGCGTCGGCCCGAAGACCGCGGCCAAGTGGCTGAACCAGTTCGGCTCGCTGGACGACGTGGTCGACCGGGTGAACGAGATCAAGGGCAAGGCGGGCGAGTCGCTGCGCGAGCACCTCGCCGACGTGATCCGGAACCGGCAGATCAACGAACTGGTCCGTGACCTGACCCTGGACGTGTCGGTCGACGACCTGGTCCGCCAGCCGTGGGACCGGGACAAGGTGCACACGCTGTTCGACAGCCTGGAGTTCCGCGTCCTGCGCGAGCGGCTGGTCGCCGAGCACGAGCAGGTCGACGAGACCGTTGACCAGGGCTTCGAGCTGCAGGGCACCCAGCTGAAGCCGGGCGAGGTGGCGGCCTGGCTGAAGGAGCACGTCAGCGCCGGCGAGCGGGTCGGCGTCGCGGTCCAGGGCAGCTGGGGCCGGGGGACCGGCGAGATCACCGGGCTGGCGCTGGCGACGACCGCGGGCGCGGCCGCCTGGTTCGACCCGACCGCGCTGACCGCGGACGACGCGGCGGCGTGGCAGGCCTGGCTCGCGGATCCCCAGCAGCCGAAGGCGTTGCACGACGCGAAGGGCCCGCTGCTCGGATTCCTGGAGCTGGGGTGGACGCTGGCCGGGCTGACCTCGGACACCCAGCTGAGCGCGTACCTGGCTCGCCCGGACCAGCGGTCGTACGACCTGGCCGACCTCACCGTGCGGTACCTGCGGCGCGAGCTGCGCAACGAGGAGGCCGACAACGGCCAGCTCAGCTTCGACGACGTCGAGGGCGGTCCGGCGGCGGACGCGACGATGCTGCGCGCCCGGGCGATCGCGGACCTGGCCGACACGCTCGACGCGGAGCTGGCCAAGCAGGCGGGCACGGCGCTGCTGGCCGACGTGGAGCTGCCGCTGATCGACGTGATCGCCGCGATGGAGCGGGACGGTATCGCCGTCGACCGGCCGTACCTGGAGAAGCTGGAGGAGCGCTTCGCGACCGGTGTCCGGGACGCGGCCACCTCGGCGTACGAGGTGATCGGCAAGGAGATCAACCTCGGATCGCCGAAGCAGCTGCAGGTGGTGCTGTTCGACGAGCTGCAGATGCCGAAGACCAAGCGCACCAAGACCGGCTACACCACCGACGCGGACTCGTTGCAGGCGCTGTTCGAGAAGACCGAGCACCCGTTCCTGGCCTACCTGCTGGCGCACCGGGACGCGACCCGGCTGCGGCAGACGGTCGAGGGGCTGCTGAAGACGATCAGCCCACGCGACGCCCGGATCCACACCACGTTCAACCAGACGATCGCGGCGACCGGGCGGCTCAGCTCCACCGACCCGAACCTGCAGAACATCCCGATCCGGACCGAGGAAGGCCGCCGGATCCGGGAGGCGTTCGTGGTCGGCGAGGGATACGAGTCGCTGATGTCGGCCGACTACAGCCAGATCGAGATGCGGATCATGGCGCACGTGTCGGAGGACGAGGGGCTGATCGACGCGTTCAACTCCGGCGAGGACTTCCACTCGGTGACGGCCGCGCGGGTCTTCTCGGTGCAGCCGGGCGAGGTCACCCAGGAGATGCGGGCCAAGATCAAGGCGATGAACTACGGCCTGGCGTACGGGCTGTCGGCGTACGGGCTGAGCCAGCAGCTGAAGATCGGCGTGGACGAGGCCAAGGGCCTGATGGACGAGTACTTCGAGCGCTTCGGCGGCGTGCGCGACTACCTGCGCAGCATCGTGATCGAGGCCGGCAAGAGCGGCTACACCGAGACGATTCTCGGCCGCCGTCGCTACCTGCCGGACCTGACCAGCGACAACCGCCAGCGCCGCGAGATGGCCGAGCGGATGGCGCTGAACGCGCCGATCCAGGGATCGGCCGCCGACGTGATCAAGCTGGCGATGCTGAAGGTCGACGCCTCGCTGCGGTCGTCCGGCCTGAAGTCCCGGATGCTGCTGCAGGTGCACGACGAACTGGTCTTCGAGATCGCCCCCGGCGAACGCGAGGCCCTCGAGGAACTGGTCCGCCGCGACATGGGCTCCGCCGTCGAGATGGCCGTCCCGCTCGACGTCTCCGTCGGCGTCGGCCGCACCTGGCACGAAGCCGCACACTGACCCCGTGCGGGAGCCGAACCGTTCCGGTCCGCCGTGATCCGTCCCGGCCGGACCGGCTCAGCTCCGCGCCGGACCAGCTTGGCTGCCCGGCCGACGGTCACGGCCTCGACCGGTACGGCGGTCAGCTGGTGGTGTAGATCGGCAGCGGGTTGTCGCTGCGGGCGTTGCGGAGACAGGTCTGCTCGCGCGGCGTCAGGGTCGGGTGGTCGGTGAGCGGAAACCACCCGACCTCGACGGACTCGTCGTCGTTCACGCGGGCCTCACCGCCGGTGGGATGCAGCCGGAAGCAGAGATCGAGGTACTGGACCTGGTCGCCGTTGGGATAGGTCGACGGCGGCAGGCTCTCGATGCTGACCAGACGATCCACCACGGCGTGCACCGCGGTCTCCTCGAAGACCTCGCGCACGATCGCGACCGCCGGTTGCTCGCCCGGTTCCAGGATTCCGGCCGGCAGACTCCACCGGCCGTCGTCGGCGCGCCGGACCAGCAGCACCTGCTCGCGGTCGTCGAGTACCACCGCGGTGATGCCGCTCAGCCAGAGCAGGTCCTGCCCGACCTTCTCCCGCAGCTCCAGGATGAACTTCGGCGTCGTCATGCCTCGACCCTACAAAGTGGCGGGTCAGCATGAGGACGCAGCCGCGCATCAGCTGCGGGCGGTCTCCTCGGCGGCCGCCTGGCGGTGGAGGCCGGAGGCGAGGGCTACCGAGAGGGCGATCGCGCAGGTGCTGGTCATGGCGACGAGGACCTTGACGCCGGTCATGCCGGTGGCGATGTCGGCGCCGAGAATGATCAGCGTGGCGACGGCCAGGCTGATCAGGCCGATCCAGATCAGCAGCGCGGCTCGCTTCTCCTGTTGCGCGATCGCGGCGTACACGACCAGCTGGAGCACGGCGTACGACGAACCGGCGAGCGCGAACAGCCAGGCGACAGGGCCTACCGGCGCGTAGTCCTCCGGGCCGCCGACGACAGTGACCACGAGGTCGGGCAGGACCAGGGCGCCGAGGACCGTGCAGACGCCGAGCGCGGCGACCGCCTGGATGGCGCGTCGCAGGCGCAACGTGTCACCCGGCGACGAGGCCAGCGACGGGAAGACCACCACGATCACGAACTGCGGCAGGAACAGGCACGCCTTGGCCACGATGACACCGGCCGCGTAGTACCCGCTGTGCTTGGGGTCGAGCAGGTTCCGGGCGAGCAGCACGTCGGCGTTGGCGATCACGAAGAACGCGAGCAGAGTGTGAGTGCCGTGCACGGTCTCACCCAGCACCTCCTTGACCTGCTCGATGGTGCCGCCGACGGAACCGCGCAGCAGGAACGTGCCGAGCAGCGCCGGGACCGCCGCACCGATCGCCAGGCCGATCATCGCCGCCGTCACGCTCTGGTGCACGAACAGCGCACCGCCGCCGAAGACCAGCCGGCCGATCCCGGTCGACAGGTAGACCGCGGCCAGCTCGGTCCAGTTCTTGCCGCCCTGCAGCACGCCGAGCTGCGAGCCCATCACGGTCAGGAAGCCCAGCGTCGGCGCCACCATCAGCGCCGCCACCAGCGAGTCGATGTGCAGCAGCCACATGATCAGCGGGGTGGCCAGCAGGCAGATCAGGGTGAGGCCTACCGCGGCCCGGCGACCCGCCTTCAGCATGCTGTCGGCCAGCGCGGCCTCGCCCGGCCCGGTGTGGGTGGCGATCCGGCGCGCGCCGGAGGCCTGCAGCCCCAAGGAGGCGACGTTGCCGATCAGCAGCAGCCCCAGCAGCGCCGTGACCGCCCCGAACTGCTCCGGAACCAGCCGGTGCACGGCAATCAAGGTGAAACCGTAGGCGGCCACGTTCATGATGGCCATACCGACGGCGACCACGGTGGCGCTGCGGAGGAAGGCCAGCTTGGGGGCGGCCGGCTGCTGGTCGGGTGTCGTCTCTGAGGTCATGGGGCCTCCCGGCCTGGACTGAGGAACGGAGGGAGCGAAGCGACCGGAGTGACGAGGGAAGGCTGGGAGTTCCAGCCCCATGACCCGCCGCGCCGGAGGCACGGCATCGGTACAGTCATCCGGCTTCTGTTCTGCTGGTGGGTCGGCGGTAGGTTGCGCTGGAACAGTACTGCGAGGAGGCGGTCGTGCAGGGGGGAACCATCCGGCTGGCCCGGCTGATGCCATGGGCCTGGCCGGTCCTGCTCACTGTGCTGATCACCGCTCCGCTGCTCGCTCCGGGGTACGTGGTCGGGTACGACCTGGTGTTCGTGCCGGACCTCACGCTACGGCGTGATCTGTTCGGTGTCACAACTGCCTTACCGCGCGCGGTTCCCTCCGACGTGGTCGTCGCCCTGCTCGACGAGGTGACCGGCGGCCAGGTGCTGAACAAGCTGGTCCTCGTGGCGGTGCCGCTGCTTGCCGGGTTCGGCATGACCGCGCTGTGGCGCGAGCTGCGCCTCGGCGGACCGCTCGCCGGCGCCGCCGCGGTGGCGCTTTACGTGTGGAACCCGTTTGTCGCCGAGCGGCTCCGGCTCGGTGCCTGGGCCCTCCTGCTCGGGTACGCCGCGCTGCCGTGGCTGGTGCGCTCGGCGCTGCGCCTTCGGCGGGGCGAAGGGTGGACCGGCTTCTTGCTCGCGTCGGCCCTGTGCGCGCTGACAGCGTCCGGCGGCATCGTCGGTCTCGGCTTGGCGGCGCTCATCCTGCTCTGGCCGCGTGGCGCGCGGCCGACGCCGCTCATCGGCGCCGCCCTGCTCAACCTGCCCTGGATCGTCGCCGGCCTGGCTCGTAGTGCCGCTGCAACAACCGACCCCGCCTCGGTGCCTGCCTTCGCTGCGCGCGACGAGGGATACGGGGGAGTGGTCCCGACCCTGCTCACGCTCGGCGGCGTCTGGAACGCCAATGTCGTCCCCTCCGGCCGCGGCGACCTGGTACCGCTCGTACTGGCTTTCCTCATGCTGCTCGTGTCATGCATCGGCGTATCTCTGTGGTGCCGACGGGAGCGACTCGCCATGGCGCTGGTGGTGGCCGCCGGACTGTCGCTCCTGGTGGCCGTCGCCGGAGTCGTCGCTGAGGACCCGTTCGCCTGGACCGTGGCTCATGTGCCGGGCGCCGGTCTGTTCCGGGACGGACAGCGCTACCTGGGCCCATTGGCGTTGCTGGAGGCGATCGGTTTCGGTACGGCGGTCGCCGCGCTGCTGCGGGTCGCGCCGCTGACCTGGTTGGTCGGAGCGACAGCTGCCCTCGTCCCGATCGCCGCGTTGCCGCAGCTGGTGGGTGGCGGGTTCCGGCTCTCGCAGTACCCGGCCGACTGGGAGCAGGCGAACGCCGTACTGACGGCGGATGCTCGTCCGGGTGAGCTGATGCCGTGGCCGTTCGAGTCCTACCGGGCCCCCAGCTGGAACACGCGCCGGCCGGTGCTCGATCCGATGCCGCGCTACTTCAGCAAGCCGGCGGTGGTCCCGGACGAGCTGATCGTGGACGGCGACCGGCTGGCCGGGGAGGATCCCCGGGCGGCGGCGGTCGCCGATGCGCTCCGGGCGTCCGTCCGGACCGGAGCCGATCCGTCGCCGGAGCTGCTGCGTCAGGGCGTCGGCTGGATCGTCGTCGACCGGGAGGCCGGCGGCCCGCCTCCCCGGCAGCTCATCCAAGGGCTCACCGAAGTGTTCAGTGGGCCGACGGTCGCGGTGCACCGGCTGGACGGAACGCCTGCGGAGCAACGGGTTCCGGCGTGGCGGACGATTCTGGTCGCCGCCGCGTGGCTGGCCGCCGCCGGTGTGCTCGCGGTGGCCGCCGCGGGCGTGCTGCCCGCACTTCGACGGGTCCGTTCCAAGCTCTAGCGTTCTGCCCGGCCGGTTGTTACTCTCCGGTTTACTTGTCGAGGAGGGGACACGTTTCATGGGAGCTCTGATCGGTGCCGCCATCGCCGTGATCGCGGGCCTGGCCATCGCGACGACCACGGTCGTCGGGGTGGTGCGGACCGTGCAGGAGGAGCCGACGCCGCCGCCGAACGAAGCCCGTCAGGGCCAGGCCGACGTCCCGCTCGTCCAGTACGGGAACAAGTAGCCGTACACCAGCAAGGGCCGGTCGGCAGCGATGCCGGCCGGCCCTTCTGCGTGCGGGCTCAGGCCTTGACCTGAGCTCCGGTGCGCGCGCCGAGCGGGCGGCCGGTGAGGACCCGGTCGAAGGCCTTCGCGGTGGCCCCCCACGTGTACGTGCCCGCGCTCGCCAACGCCCCCGCGGCCAAGGCGCGGCGCCGGGACTCGTCCAGCAGCAGAGCCGTGATCGTCGCCGAGAACTCGGCCGGGTCGTCCACCAGTACGCCCGACACTCCGTCCTGCACCGACTCGGTCGGCCCGCCCGCGCTGCGGTACGCGACCGTCGGTACGCCGTGCCCTGCGGCCTCGCCGACGACCAGACCCCAGCCCTCCTTGAGGCTCGGCAAGGCCTGCACCCACGCCTCGTCGTACGCCGCGTGCTTGTCGGCCTCGCTCACGTGCCCCCGGAACTCCACGGCGTCCTGGAGCCCCCGCTCGGCGACGTACGTGCGCAGCGAGTCCTCCCACCAGCCTGAACCGACCACGACGAGTCGCGCCGCCGGCAGGACGGCGCGGGCCGCGGCGATCGCGTCCACCGCGTGCTCGACCTGCTTGTGCGGCACGATCCGGCCGACGCACACCACAGTCGGTACGGCGGCCTGCGGAACCTGTCGGGCCGGCGCCGGGTCGGTACCGTTGTGGACGACGTCCACGCGGGCCTTGTCCACGCCCAGCTCGACCAGTTCGTCCCGCGAGGCCGAGGAGACCGTCACGTAGCGGCAGTCCCGGTAGAGCCGGGGCGCGACCCGCGACTCGAGCCACCAGCCGAACCGTCCGCGCCAGCCTGGGTAGACCACCGGCCACTGCTCCTGGTGAACGTGGTGCACGAGCACGACGACGCCGGTGCGACGTACGAGGCGGGTAAAGAATGGCAGCCCGTTCTGCACGTCGACGACCTGGTCCGGGCGGTGCAGCAGCGTGTGCAGCAGGCCGCGGAGGTAGACGGTGACCTTGCTGCCGCGATAGAGGTAGCGAACGTCGTACCGCCGGGCTTCCCGCGGACTGCCCGGGTACGCCGCGCACAGCACGGTGACCGACCAGCCCATGTCTGCAAGGCCTCTGGCAACCTCTTCCACGTAGCGCTCGGAGCCCCCACCCTCCGGATTGCTCGTGTCCCGCCAGTTGAGCAACAGCACGGTGTTTCCACGCACCTGAAGAACCCCCACCCTCGACGAAGCTACCCCCCGGTAATGAGGCGCGAGGTTACCAGGGAGTAACGATGTCCGCCAGACCTCGCGAGATCGGTTATCGTCCCGCCTGTGCGTGCAGCGATCTCGAGGTCCGAGAACCCGGTGCGGTGGACCCCCGACGTCCGCCGTGCCATGCGGTTGTTCCGGGCCTTCGGGGTCGAGCAGACGGACCCGGACCGCTTCTACGGAACGCTCGCCGCCGACTCGGTCGGCCAGCTCTCGGCGTACGCCGAGCTGAGCGGCGCGCGGATGCTGGACGTCGGTGGGGGCCCTGGGTACTTCGCCGACGCCTTCCGGGCCGCGGGGGCTCGCTACTACGCGATCGACTCGGACCTGGGTGAGCTCAGCGGGCGCGGTGAGCCGTCGCCGGGCACTGTGCTCGGCAGCGGGATGGCCTTGCCCGTCGGGGACCAGCAGGTCGACATCTGCTTCTCCTCCAACGTGCTGGAGCACGTTCCGGACCCGTGGCTGATGGCCGACGAGATGGTCCGGGTCACGAAGCCCGGCGGCACGGTCTTCCTGTCCTACACCGGCTGGTGGGGTCCGCACGGCGGCCACGAGACCGCGCCCTGGCACTACCTCGGCGGCGATCGCGCGGCCCGGCGCTACGAGAGGCTGCGCGGGCACCCGCCGAAGAACAAGTACGGCGAGTCGCTCTTCCCGATCACCGTCGCCGGCGGACTGCGCTGGGCCAGGCAGTGCGCCGACGCGGAGTTGGTGGCCGCTCTGCCGAGGTATCACCCGCGATGGGCGTACGGCGTACTGGCTGTGCCCGGGGTGCGTGAGGTCGTGACCTGGAACCTCGTCCTGGTACTCCGGCGGCTATGACCGACCTCCTGCGCGCACCACTGAAGCGACTGAAGACCGGCAGCCCGGAGCAGGTGGTGTGGCGAGCTCGTCTCGTCCTGGGCTGCCTGCTCCTGGTCGCGCTGTGCTTCCACCAGGCGCCGGGCAAGATCGTGCCGGACACCAAGCTGGACCTCACGGCGAACCCCGGCGCCTTCCTGGCCCGGGCACTGCACCTGTGGGATCCGCAGGGCGCCTTCGGGCAGCTGCAGAACCAGGCCTACGGCTACCTGCTGCCGATGGGCCCGTTCCACTGGCTGTTCGATTCGCTGAGCGTGCCCGACTGGGCCTTCCAGCGACTGTGGTGGTCCCTGGTCCTGTGTACGGCGTTCGTCGGCGTCTGGAAGCTGGCGGGCGCGCTCGGCTACGGAGCGCCTTGGGCACGGTTCACCGTCGCGCTGCTCTACGCCCTGAGCCCGCGGATGCTCGGCGAGGTCGCGATCACCTCCATCGAGGTGTGGCCGATCGCGATGGCTCCGTGGGTCCTGCTGCCGCTGGTCACCCCACGGGCACGGTCGGGCTGGTGGCGGGTCGGCTGGTCGGCGGTCGCCTTCGCCCTGGTCGGCGGAGTGAACGCGGTGGCGACCGGGGCGACGCTCGTGCTGCCCGCGCTGTGGATCCTCACCCGCCGGCTCGACCGGGCGACGCTGAAGATCGCGGTGGGCTGGTTCGGCTGCATCGTGGCGGTGTCGTTCTGGTGGCTGGTGCCGCTGCTGCTGCTCGGCCGCCACAGCCCGCCGTTCCTGGACTGGATCGAGAACGCGGCCACGACCACCAACACCGCCAGCATCTTCGAGTCCTTCCGCGGCACGTCGCAGTGGCTGAACTTCCTGGCCACCGGCGGCGGTCCCAGCTGGCCTGCGGGCTGGCTGTTCGTGACCCAGCCGACGCTGATCCTGACGACAGCCGTCGTCGCGCTGGTGGGACTGGTCGGCCTGGCGATGGGCTCGCTGAAGAACAGGGGCTTCCTGCAACTGTCAGTCGTCGCCGGGCTCCTGCTGCTCACGCTGGGCCATCACAGCTCGCCGCTGTCCGGCCCGGTCCAGGACCTGCTGGACGGACCGCTCGCTGCGCTGCGGAACACGCACAAGTTCGAGCTGGTCGTCCGGCTACCTCTCGCACTGGCTGCCGCACACGCACTGACCCGGCTGTCGAGCTGGGCGACGGCCCGCGGTGTACAGCGTCGCCTGGTCCCTGCGTTGGCGGCATGCCTGGTGGTGTCCGTGGCGACTCCGGCGATGTTCGCTCAGCTGCCCCGGACGGAGAGCTACCAGGCGATGCCCGCGCACTGGAGCGAGGCGGCGACCTGGCTCGACAGTCAACCGACGACCGGCAGCGTGCTCGTCGTACCGGCTGCTTCCTTTGCGGACTTCACGTGGGGCTCCACGAAGGACGAACCGTTCCAGGCCCTGCTGAAGCGGCCGATGGCCGTGCGGGACGCGGTGCCACTCGGCTCAGCCGGTACGACGCGCTGGCTGGACGAGCTGGAGCGCCGGCTGGGCTCTGGAGTCGGTGACAAGACTCTGGTACAGGCGCTGAACCGCGCCGGCATCCGGTACGTCGTCGTGCGCAACGACCTCCGCAACGACGTGCAGGTGAGCCCCGCCCTCGCGGTGCACGAGAGCCTGGCCGAGGCCGGTATCGCTCGAGTGGCGTACTTCGGCCCGCCGACCGGCAGCCCGATCGAGGAGCCGGGGCTGACGCTCGACGAGCGGACCCGGCTGCCCTATCCGAGTGTGGAGATCTTCGACGTCGGCGAGGTCAGTCCGGCCCGGGTCGTTCCGCAGTCGCAGCTGGTCGAGGTGCGTGGCGGTTCGGAGGACGTGCCGTCGGTGCTGACCGCTCTGGGTCCGGACCGCGAGGCTGTGCTGAGCACGGACGTCGGCGGTCTACAGCTGCCGCTGATCCAGACCGACGGCCTGCAGCGCCGTGAGGTGACGGTCGGCCGGGCCGCTGAGAACTACTCGCCGGTGCTGACCGCCCAGGACCCCGGCCGGCAGGGACGCCGGACCCTCGACTACGTGCTGGACCCGGACGCGCCGCAGACGACGCGGTCGTGGGACGGCGGGCTCGCGGACGTCCGGGCCTCGTCGTCGGCCGCCGACGTGGATGCGACGCTGCGGACCGGCCCGGGCAACGGCCCGTTCGCGGCGGTCGACGGCGACCCGGCGACCCGGTGGGTGTCGGGCACGTTCGGGCAGAGCAGCGGTGAGTGGCTGGAGCTGACGTTCACCGCTCCGCGCCGGGTGGACGACCTCCAGGTCCAGTTCTCGTTGCAGGCACCGACGACCGATCCGGTCCGGACGCTGAAGGTCGAGACCGACGCCGGGTCGCTGACCACGGTCGTCGAGGGCAACGACCGGCCGCAGCACCTTCCCGCGCCCGAGGGGGTCACCCAGCGGCTGCGGCTCAGTGTCGCGGTCACCGACGGCCGGAACCCGAACGGCGTGGCGATCGCCGAGGTTTCCCT
Organism: Kribbella flavida DSM 17836; assembly: GCF_000024345.1. Lineage (NCBI taxonomy): Bacteria > Bacillati > Actinomycetota > Actinomycetes > Propionibacteriales > Kribbellaceae > Kribbella > Kribbella flavida. Next base: position 3,305,230 of record NC_013729.1, read on the forward strand.
GCCCGGCCTCACCCCGGTCAGCCGGCTCCAGGTACCGGCCGGGCCGGACCGGCAGCCGGACGCCCTGATCTTCCGCACCGCGCAGGCCGGTCGCTCGGCGTGCCTGCACTCCGGCACCCGGCCGCTGTGCCGGCAAGGGTTCGCCCGGGACTCCGAAGAGCCGACCGGTCTCTACCGCAGCATCGACTTGCCCGACGCCGCGTCGTACACGCTGCAGGGAACGGCGCTGCCGCGGGACGGCGCCGCGCTGGAGCGACTGCTGGTCGTTCCGCGCTCGATCACCGCCACCGCGTCCTCCCGGGCCGTGACGGCGCCGGAGGGACGGCCGGGTGCGGCGGTGGACACCGACCTCGGCACCGGCTGGATCGCCGCACCGGGGGACCCCCGGCCGACGCTGACCTTGAAGTTGCCAGGGGCAAGGAAACTGCAGGGCATCCAGTTCCTCAGCGACCCCTACCTGGCGGCGGCCCGGCCGAGCGAGGTCGCGGTCCGGTTCGACGGCGGCAAGCCGACGACGCTGAGAGTGACGCCGGAGGGATTCGTGACGTTCCCCGACCGGTTCACGCGGGTGCGTACGGTCGAGCTGGCGTTCACCGCGACCACCGACGTCGTCGACGTCGACTCGGCGACCGGCCTGGCCCGCAGGTTGCCCGTCGGGGTGGCCGAGCTGCGCATCCTCGGCGCCAACGACCTGCGCCGGCCGCTCGACCTGGACGCCGTCACCGGCGCCGTCTGCGGCTTCGGCCCGACGGTCCGGATCGACGGCGTGCCCGCGGCGACCAAGGTCGACGCGACGATGCGGGACGTGCTGCAGCGCCGGCCGGTGAAGTACGCGCTCTGTCAGCAGCCCTCGGTCGCGCTGCAGGGCGGCCGGCACACCGTGGACGTCGTCGCGAGCCAGGACTTCGTCCCGGTCGACGCGAAGTTCACCAGGACCGACGCGCCGAGGATCGCCACGGACCCCGCCAAGGGTGTCAACGTGTGGCGGCCCAACCCGGCCGCGCTGACCCTGGAAGTGCCGCCCGTTGCCGTTCCGTCGGTGCTCACAGTCGCCCAAAACTTCAGTTCGGGGTGGGAGGCCTACGACAGCACCGGACGGAAGCTCGTGCCGATCCGCATCGGCGGCTGGCAGCAGGGCTGGCTGCTCCCGGCCGGACCGGAGCAAGTGGTCACCGCCCGCTTCGCGCCCGACCGCGACTACCGGGCCGGCCTGCTGGTCGGTCTGTGGGGCCTGGTGTTCGTCGCCGGATTCGCCGTCTTCTCCCGCCGCCGGTCACGCCACGCCGGGCACAGCCTGCGTGAGCTCGGGCGGTTGGGGCCATGGCCCGCGAGCGTGCTGATGGTGCTGGCCGGTACGTTCCTGGCCGGCTGGCTCGGGCTCGCGGTCACCGTGCTCGCCGCTGTGCTGGCCTGGTTGCTGGCCGGCCGGAGGATCGCCTTGACCGCAACCGTCGTCGGCGTGGTGCTGGCGGGGACCGCGGTCGCCGCGCTTCAGCCCTGGCCGGACGGGGGAGCGGGCCTGACCTCCGGGTTCGTCCAGGGGTCGGTGCTGCTCGGCGTCGCGCTGGCCGTGCTGTCCCGGCCGGCGGGCGAGACGTCGTAGGAGCGGTCGCGGCGACCGAGCCGCATGATCGGCCGCTCCATCAGGTAGTAGCTCGCGGCGGCGACCCCGGCCGAGACGACCAGGGTCGGCCAGAACAGCAGCGCGAAGTGGCCCTCGAACGGACCGATCCCGAAGACCTGCTGGACCAGGCTGAGCACGATCAGGTGGTAGCAGAACACGCCGTACGAGATGTCGCCCGCGACGTGACCGATCCGGCCGCCCAGCAGGGCCGCGGCCTGCCGGGTCGGCGCGATCGCCGGGAAGACCACGCAGGCAGCGATCCCGGTGTAGAGCAGGTTCTTCACGAACGCCTGCCCGGCGCTCGGGGGAATCAGGCTGTACGGGCCGGCGATCGGGCTCGCCGCGATCAGCAGCAGCACGGCCGCGATCGCCCAGATCGTGCCCGGGATCTTGGCCAACGTGTCGAGGGCCGAGCTGCCGAGCCGGCCGCTGCTGCGGGCGACCTGCCAGAGCGCGAAGCCCATGCCGACGCCGAACCAGCCGAGGTACCCGGGCAGCCAGAGCCCCGCCAGCGGGTGACCGGTCGCGTTGATCCCGGCCATCCAGACCGGACCGAGCAGGGTGAACGCCGCGAGCACGGCCAGCCGACGGCGTACGGCCTGCCGGGTCGGGCGTTCGTAGCTGATCAGCAACCGGGCCAGGAACGGCAGCAGCAGGTAGAACGCCGCCTCGGTGGCCAGGCTCCACATCTGCGTCAGCCCACCGGCGGCGGGGGAGTCGACGTAGATCTGGGTCAGCGACGCGTGCCGCAGGTAGGTCGCCCAGGTGACGTCCTCCACCCGGGGGACCAGCAGCAGCGCCAGGACGACGGCCACCCAGAGCGCAGGCAGGATCCGCAGCGCGCGGTTCCGCAGGTAGGGCAGGGTCAGCGGCGGCTCGGTCTCGCTGAACCAGGCAACGACGTACGGACGGTAGAGCAGGAACCCGGAGATGGCGAAGAAGATCGCGACTCCGACGTCGAGCCGGGACAGCACGCCGGCGAACGGGCCGTTCACAGCGTCGCCGCTCTGGAAGCCGACGTGCGTGGTCAGGACGGCGAGGGCGCCGACCGCGCGCAGTCCGTCGAGCGCCGGGAACCGTTCGCGTCTCATCCACTCACCTGCGGTAGTCCGATCTCGACACTGCCGACACAGAGGCTGCTGTCCAGAGCTGTTGTGCGCAACCGGACCGCCGCGAGGTCGGTCACCGGTGTCGGTCCGAGGTACATGTTCGCAAAGCCTGCCACCGACGCACCCGGCGGCACCGGGACCTGGACAGCACGACCGTTCGTCCCGACCAGCTCGAGCTCGACGGTGTTCTGGCGGCCGGCCAGGTAGCTGAACTTGACGAACCACGCGGCCGGAGGGACCTGCGGCGTCCTCAGTCGCAGCGGCAGCGTCACCGTGTTCACGCCTTCGAGGTGCAGCGCGCAGAACTTGTTGCCCTTGGGCGGAATCACCGCCTCGGCCCAGACGCTGAGCCGGGCCGGATGGATCCTGCCGCTGTCGTCGACCAGCCGCGGCTCACTGGTCGAAGCCTGCAGCTGGAAGGGAATCTCGGCCGTGCGCAGCACCGGGGACAACCGCGAGTCCTTGACCAGGATGTTGGACAGCGCGCCGGGCAACCGGGTGTCCCACAGGTTCACCGAAGGTCCGGCCTCGTCCAGCTCGGCCCGCAACGTCGCGAAGTACGCGCGGGACGGGTTGTCGTCCCAGTACTGCGCGAAGCCGGCCGTCGACACGACCGAGCCGGCGGTCCAGCCGAGCAGGGCACACATCCCCGCCACCGGGACGACGGGGCCGAAGCGGACCAGGCCGATCGGCAGGCGGACCGCCCGCCCGGTGAGCACGACGGCGAGGATCAAGGGGATCGAGAGGTCCGACCAGTAGTGGTAGTGCACGGTGAACACGTCGCCGAACACGTCGTACCGGCCGTAGGCGATCAGGAAAAGCGTCGCCAGGGTGTAGATCCCGACCGAGGCCCAGAGCAGCAGCGCCCGGCGATCGTGCCGCCAGGCGGTGAGCAGCAGGACCGCCGCGACGACGCCCCCGAGCACGAGCGCGGCGACGGGCGCGTTCGCCGTACCGAAGGCGCCGGAGATCGGGGTCCAGCTCCACGGACCGCCTGCAAGAGCAGCCACCGGTACGGCGAACGCGCGGGCGGCCAGGTCGAGCATCGTGCCGACGCCCGGCAGCTCGCCACTCGACGGCTGACCGTAGGTGGCGTAGACGATGCTGAAGGCAACCACCGGGACAGCCAGCGCGACGGCGTACGGCGCGGTTCGGCGGAGCCAGGGGCGGAGCGGGGTGTCGCGGAGGTAGAGCGCGAGCGCGATCGCCGTGACCAGGATCAGGCCGGACTTCTCCCAGCAGGCCAAGGAGATCAGCAGCGAGACAGGGCCGTAAGCAACTGCCCGGACCCGGTGTCCGGCGTACCAGTCGAGGGTGGCGTGCAGCAGCAGGAGACCGAAGACGTGGGCGGGCAGGTTGTTGACGCCGCTCGACAGGGACATGAACGACGGCATGCTGAGGGCGCTCAGGGCGTACAGCAGCGTGCCGGCCGGCACCCACCAGCTCGCTCTCAGCAGCCGGAGCAGCAGCAGGCCGAACAAGGTGATCGCCAGCGCCTGCAGCAGCATCCGCCAGGCGACAGTGACGTCCCAGTTCAGCGGCGCGACGGCGGCGAAGGTCGCGTAGGTGAAGCGCAGTCCCGGTGCGAGGTGGTCGTTCAAGGGGGTCAGCAGCTCGGCCGGCGCGAAGCCCCGGCCGCCCTGGACCAGGAACTCCAGGTCGTCGCTCAACCAGGATCCCCGGCGGGCGAGCAGGCCGAGAACACCTGCCTGGACGAGCGCGATCGCGATCACCACGGCGCGCAGAACCGCCGGTTCGGGCGCGTGACGAGGCCGCGCGAGTGTGCCCCACATCCCCCTCATGGGCCCGGACTATATGTCAGTTCGGCACCACCCGGATTTGGTACGGCCAATGTCTGTTCATCGTGGCTACTCGCTGGTAGCGTCCCGCGGACAGAACCGGGAGGGGTTGAAGTGGGGAATCGCAGTCGGACCCTGGTGATCGCACTGGGGATCTTCTTCGTCGGGGTGGCCGTGCTGGCCAAGTTCTACGCGTATCCGACGCTGGCGGTGGCGCCGGCCGACCAGGTCGCGCACACCGTGTCCACGACGCAGCAGGACGCCACGGTCTTCGTCGTGGCGACCCAGAAGGAGACCCAACTGCCACTGACCTCGACGCGGACCGTGCGCGGCGACGTGGTCGCGGCCGAGAAGATCAGCGAGGCGCTGGACCGCGAGGTGGTGGTCTTCGACACCGCGGTCGTCACCGACGACGACCCGCAGTACCAGTTCCCGGCCGAGGACGACGCCAAGCGGGACGAGAAGGCGCCGCTGAGCTTCGTGCAGGAGCGGGTCGTGCTCGACGCGCACACCGGCGAGGCGGTCCGGTGGAACCCGGACCCGGCCAAGGACAACAGCGGCGAGTACATCACCACGACGCTGAACCCGAACGACCGCAAGCGGCCCGGCGACCCGGTGTTCAAGGGGCACGAAGGCCTGGTGCTGAAGTTCCCGTTCGGCACCGAGAAGAAGACGTACCAGTTCTGGGACAGCACGCTGCGCAAGGCCTTCCCGATCGAGTTCCAGGAAGAGACCGAGCTGCTCGGGCTGAAGGTGTACAAGTTCGTGCAGGACGTGCCGAAGTCCGAGGTGCCGCTGGTGACGCCGCTGAAGGTGCCCGGAGCGATGGTGGAGGCGACCGGCCAGGACGCGGTCGAGGTGCAGCGCAGCTACCAGAACATCCGGACGCTGTGGATCGAGCCGGTCACCGGGGCGATCATCAAGGGCGAGGAGAAGCAGTTCGCCACCATCGACTACCAGGGCGAGGCGAAGATCACCGCCACCGAGGCGACGATCGCCTACAACGACGCGACGGTGAAGAAGAACGTCGAAGGTGCGCAGGAGAACGGGCGCGAAGAGGGCGGCTACCAGGAGAAGGCCTCGCAACTGCACCTGATCGGCTTCTGGGTGCCGCTGCTGTCGCTGATCGTCGGCCTGCTGCTGCTGGCCGCCGCCGCGTTCTTCTCCCTGCGCCCCCGCACCGCCCGCCGCGCCGCCGGCTAGCCCCGCCGACGGCCCCCCGCGCGCACGCACATTTTCGAGGGATAACCCGCCACCTTGTGGGTTCACCTGGTCGTATGCGGGGGGAGAACCCACAACTTGGCGGGTTCTCCCCGGAAATGGGGAGGCGGCGGGTGGCCGGGGAGTTGGGGTGGGGTCAGGGTTTGTGGGTGGACCAGATGGCGGTGCCGGGGATGAGGCGGCCGCGGGCGGGGCCCCAGCCGCCCCAGACCTGGTCGTGGCCGGCCGGCCATTCCGGTTCGAGCAGGTCGTCGACGACGAAGCCGGCGCCGGTGAGGGCGCGGATCCAGTCGCCGGTGGTCCGGTGGTGCTCGGCGTAGACGGCGACCCCGTGCTCGTCCACCTCGACGTACGGCGCCCGGTCGAAGTACGACTGGGTGATCCGCAGGCCGGCCGGGGTCGGGTCGTCGGGCAGGCTCCAGCGGATCGGGTGCGTGACCGAGAAGACCAGAACGCCCGCGGGCTTGAGCGTCCGGGCGATCTCGCGCAGCGCGGCCTCGGCGTCGGCAACGAACGGCAACGCACCGAAGGCCGAGCAGGCGAGGTCGAAGGTCGCGTCGGCGAACGGGATCGCGGTCGCGTCGGCGGCCACCGTCCGGACCGCCGTACCGGTCCGCCGGTCGAGCTGCCGGCCGATCCGCAGCTGCTCGACCGAGATGTCGAAGGCAACGGTGTCGGCACCCTGCTTGGTCAGCCAGCGAGCGCACTGCGCGGCTCCGCACCCGACCTCGAGGATTCGCTTGCCCCGCAGGTCGCCGAGCAACCGCGCGGACTCCTCGTCGATGCCCTCGGGACACCAGATGAACCGGTCGTCGCCGAGAAACGCGCCGTGCTGCTCGAGGTACTCGCCGGCGGCCGCGTCCCAGTAGGTCCGGCTGGCTCTCGAGGTTTCGGCCTCGGTCAACTCGATACGTCGCGGCTCGACCACGGAATCACCCTATCCGGACTCCGCCTGTACGCCGGTTTGAGATCAGCGGCCGGTCGGTGCGTCCCGGGGTCTGCAGCCCCCGAGACGATCCTGCGCGGACCGGCCGGCCGCGCTGCGGCTACTCCGCCAGGTTGGTGTCGGCGTAGACGGTCATCGCGTCACGCAGGTACTCGACCAGCGAGTGGTCGTCAGCCGCGATGTTCTGCCCGAACCGCTCGTCGTCGACGTACAACTGCCCGAGCCCCTTGTACGCCGCCGCGTTCGGCGTCCAGAACAGGCAGGTCACCTCGTAGTGCAGCTGGATCAGCTCCTGTACGCCGGCGTGTGTCACCTCGGCTCCTTCCGCCTTGAGCGCGGCCAGTCCTTCGTGCACGCGGGCGTACCCCGTCCGGGCCTTCTCGGCGTCCGCGTCGGACCAGTCCTGCATCCGCCGGTAGCTCGCGTCGACGGCGTCGTCCCCCCAGCGCTCGCGCGCCTCGGCCTCGTACGGGTTGTGCTGGAAGCCCGCGAAGACCTTGTCGGGTGCCATCTCTCCTCCTTTTCTCAGGTTCTCGATGGTCGTGTCGACGGTCCGCGCCAGCCGCTCGAGCCGGAGCTGTTCCCGCAGCAACCACTCCTTGTGCCGGCCGAGCACCTCGATCGTGTCCTGCCGGCTCCGGTGGGCGATCACCTCGGCGACGACGTCCAGGCTCAGCCCGAGATCCCGCAGCAACAGGATCTGCTGCAGCTGCAGGAGCTGATCCTGCTCGTAGTACCGCCGCCCGTTGGGTGCGGTCCGCGCCGGCTCGAGCAGGCCGATCGCGTGGTAGTGCCGCAGGGTGCGGGCGGTGACGCCCGACGCTTTGGCCACCTCCGCGATCGACCAGGCCATTCGTTCCGTCCTTCCATCGACTGACCGGAACGACGGTAGGTGTTGCCGTTGCGTCAACTTCACACCGATTTACCGGCCATTTGCCGGTCGGGTTGCGGAGGTTCGCTTCATCGGGCGGCGCGCTCGGCGAGTGCCCGGTTCATCGCGTGGAACTGCGGCTCGATCGTGTCGCGCAGCATGCCGGTCGTGAACGGAACAGCCACGCCGCGGAAGACCTCCTCCTGGACCAGCCGCGACCGCCCACCCGGCAACGCCTCGATCCGGAACGCGTGCTCGCCGTCGAAGACCCCGCCGACCCCGATCTTGCCGACCCAGCGCAGTTCCCGGCCCGGGTCGACCGCGAGCAGCTTCGGCGCGAACTCGGTGGTCTTCCCGTTGGTGTCGCGCAGCACGTTGGTGATCGTCGCCCCGGCCCGCAGTTCGCCGGCGGAGGAGACGATGAACGGATTCCACTCCGGGTACGCCGCCCGGTCGGCGAGCACCTTCCACACCTGCTCCGGGGTGGCGTCGATCTCGATCTCGGTCCGCAGCACGGTGGGCCGGGCGATCGCGTAGACGGCGTACCCGATCAGCAGGACGAGAAGGACGCCGAGTCCCAGGAACAGCCGGCGGCGTACCGGGCTCTTCGTGCGGGCGGTGGTGGTGGCGGTCATCTGGACTCCTCAGGTCCGAGGACGCTGCGCACGAGCGACCTCGCGTAGTCGGGCGTGAGCGGCTCACCGGTGACGAGGAGCCGGTAGTAGAGCGGTCCGACCAGCTGGTCGACCAGTACGGCGGGCTGCACGTCGTGGAGCACGACTCCCACCCGCTGCGCCTCGGCGACGACGGCGGTGACCGCGCGGTGCCGATCGGCCCAGAGCGCCCGGACGCTCTCCCCGACACGCGGTTCGCGGGCGGCCGCGGCGGCGAGGTCGGCGATCAGGCTGGTCGGGGTGGCGGTCAGGTTGGCGGCGATCGCGGTGACGAGGTCGGTGAGGTCGCGCCGGGGATCGTCGGTGGGTTCGAACGGGACGTCGGACCGCAGGTGACCGATGAGCGCGACGACCAGCTCGGCCTTGGACGGCCAGCGGCGGTAGATCGTCGTCTTGGCCACGCCGGCTTGCTCGGCGACACGGTCCATGGAGAGGCCTTCGTAGCCGCGCGCTTCGATCTCGGCCGCGGCGGCGGCGAGGACTCTGCTGCCGACCTCGGCGTTGCGGGGGCGGATCATGGAGTTCCTTTCCGCTACTGTGGTTGCGAAACTACGGTAGCGGAATACGGCGAGTCGACCAAGTGGCTTGGGTGCGGACGGGCGGAAGCACGGCGACGGAGTGACCGCGCTCGAGGCGATTGCGCACCCGCCGATGCGGCAGGATCGGGTGGGTGGATGGATTCGAGGCGATCGCGGCCAGTGCTGTTCCGTTGACGGGTGGGTACGGCGGCGAGACGTTTGCGGTGAGCGCGGCCGGCGAGGATGCCGTGCTCAAGTTGTACGCGCAGCAGCCGGGACGAGCTGCCGTTGACGCCGCGCTGCTGCGGCTCGTCCGTGGGCTGCTGCCGGTGCCGCGGGTGCTGGATGTGCAGGTCGACGAGGTCGGCGGCGATCCGACGTACCTGCTGACCGAGCGACTCCCGGGGATCAACCTGCAGACCTTCCTGGAGACGGCGACGGAAGCCCAGCGGGAATCGGTCGGCGGTCAGCTGGGGGAGTTGCTGGTCCGGCTGAGTGGGATGCCGTTCCTGACCTTCGGCCAGTTCCGCGGCAGCGACCTGGCGATCGAGTCGTTCGGCAGCGGAGGTCTGACCCAGTGGGTGGATCACCACCTCGGCGCCCTGAACCTGAATGAGGAGCAGAGCGACAGCCTGCGGACCGTGATCGACCGAGCCGAGGACCTGTCCGACACCGGCGTGCAGCGGATCTGCCTCGTGCACAGCGACTTCAACGCCAAGAATCTGCTCGTCGACCCGGAGACCGCCCGGATCACCGGTCTGGTGGACTGGGAGTTCGCGCACGCCGGTTCGCCGTACGCCGATCTCGGCAACCTGTTGCGATTCGGCACCGATCCGGTCCTGGAGCGGGCCGCGCTGCGCGTCGTCCGGGAGACTGGTCCGGAGCTGGGGGACCGGCTCGTCGAGCGGGCCCGGGCGGCCGACCTGTGGGCGTTGATCGACCTCGCCGCACGCGCCGGGACGAACCGGGTGGCGACCGCGGCGCACGCGCTGATCACCCGGATGGCCGACACCGGCGACCTCGCCGCGGGCCGCCCGGATCCGGACGTCGTACATTGAGATCAGGACGGCGTCGGGTGACCTCGGCGGGCGGCCGGTGCTGACCGGGTGCCCCGGGTTGTGCTGCCTTCCGCGATACCCGTATTCTGTGAGATGCGCTATGGGCCTGCGCGACCTCGGACGGAGTAGGCTCGTGCTCGCAGCAGTCGGTGGTGAATCTGTCCTCTCAGAGCTTTCCAACGGTTTGGTGCGATCCAACGGCCCGTGCGCACCCGCACGACACCATCAGCCCACGGAGCAACCCACCACATGACGGCCAGCATCGAGGCACCTCTCGACCCCGCAGTACGCAGCACCCCGCAGGTAGCGGTCAATGACATCGGGTCGGAGGAAGACTTCCTCGCGGCGATCGATCTGACCATCAAGTACTTCAACGACGGCGACATCGTTGAGGGGACCATCGTCAAGGTCGACCGGGACGAGGTTCTCCTCGACATCGGTTACAAGACCGAAGGCGTCATCCCGTCGCGCGAGCTGTCGATCAAGCACGACGTCGACCCGAACGAGGTCGTCAACGTCGGCGATCACGTCGAGGCCCTGGTTCTCCAGAAGGAGGACAAGGAAGGCCGTCTGATCCTGTCCAAGAAGCGCGCTCAGTACGAGAAGGCGTGGGGCACGATCGAGAAGATCAAGGAAGAGGACGGCGTCGTCACCGGCACCGTCATCGAGGTCGTCAAGGGTGGACTCATCCTGGACATCGGCCTGCGTGGCTTCCTGCCGGCCTCGCTCGTCGAGATGCGTCGGGTCCGCGACCTCCAGCCGTACGTCGGCCAGGAGATCGAGGCCAAGATCATCGAGCTCGACAAGAACCGCAACAACGTGGTCCTGTCGCGTCGTGCGTGGCTGGAGCAGACGCAGTCCGAGGTGCGGATGAACTTCCTCACCCAGCTGCAGAAGGGCCAGATCCGCAAGGGTGTCGTGTCCTCGATCGTCAACTTCGGTGCGTTCGTGGACCTCGGCGGCGTCGACGGTCTGGTGCACGTCTCCGAGCTGTCCTGGAAGCACATCGACCACCCGACCGAGGTCGTCGAGGTCGGCCAGGAGGTCACCGTCGAGGTGCTGGACGTCGACATGGACCGCGAGCGCGTCTCGCTGTCGCTGAAGGCGACCCAGGAAGACCCGTGGCAGCAGTTCGCCCGGACCCACCAGATGGGCCAGATCGTGCCCGGCAAGGTCACCAAGCTGGTTCCGTTCGGTGCGTTCGTCCGCGTCGAGGAGGGCATCGAGGGCCTGGTGCACATCTCCGAGCTGGCCGAGCGTCACGTCGAGATCCCCGAGCAGGTCGTCCAGGTCAACGACGACGTCATGGTCAAGATCATCGACATCGACCTCGAGCGTCGCCGGATCTCGCTGTCGCTGAAGCAGGCCAACGAGGGTGTCGACCCGGTCTCCGACGACTTCGACCCCACGCTGTACGGCATGGCGGCGACGTACGACGACCAGGGCAACTACGTCTACCCCGACGGCTTCGACCCCGAGACCGGCGAGTGGCTCGAGGGCTTCGACAAGCAGCGTGAGGAGTGGGAGCGGCAGTACGCCGAGGCCCACGCGCGCTGGGAGGCCCACAAGAAGCAGATCGAGGAGGCCAAGTCGGCCGACGTCGAGGCCGGCGAGGCGTCGACGTACTCCTCCGCCGCGGCCCCGAAGGACGACGCTCCCGTCGAGGGCGCGCTCGCTTCCGACGAGGCGCTCCAGGCGCTCCGCGAGAAGCTGACCGGCCAGGGCTGAGCCACCCGCAGTACCCGAGACCCCCGCACCCCCGTACTGGGTGCGGGGGTCTCGCCCGTTCCAGGACGCACCGGAGATCCGCCTCTGACGGCACCGACGATCGGGCCCTACCGACGGGAGCGGCGCGCTGTGGTGGCTCGAGGTCAGGCCGGAGCATCGCGGACGTGGTCTCGGTGCGGCTCTGCTCGGTACGGCGCTGCGGTTGCTGGCCGCTCGGGGCGCCGACCAGGTGGTCCTGTCCGTCGATGACGACGCGCCGGCGGGTGATCCGCGCGATCGCACCGCGGCCAAGCGGCTCGACGCGCGGGCGGGCTTCCGCGAAGTCGACCGGCTGTGGTCGTACCGGCTGCTTCGCTAGGCAGCGCCGAGAAGCGCATCGGCCGGATGAGCTGGGCTCAGTGGTCCAGCAGGTTTCGGAGGGTGGTGCGGCTGAGGTCGGCGGTGTCGGGCATGCCGGTTTCGGTGAAGAGGTCGAGGGCGGTCTGCCACTGGGCGCGGGCTTCGGGGTGGTTGCCGGCGGCATGCAGCGCATGGCCGAGGTTTGTCAGGGTGGAGGCTTCGGCCCAGCGGTCGAGGAGGTCGCGGCTGATTTCCAGTGACTGCTGGTAGTACCGGACGGCCGCGGCCTGGTCGCCCACGGCCAGCCAGGCGGTGGCGAGCGTGTCGAGCGCGAAGGACTCCGCGCGGCGCTCGCCGGCGCGTCGGTTCAGGGTGACTGCACGGTCTGCTTCGTTGACGGCGTCGCGGGCGCGCCCGACGGCCAGGTAGTTGTCCGCGAGACCTCGGTGGTTGCGTGCTTCCACAACGGGGTCGTCGGCTCCTTCAAGAGCGACGATCGCCTGCTGGTGCCGGCTGATCGCGGCCTGCGGATCTCCGGACCGGCGGTAGAGCCGGCCCAGGTCGGTCAGCACCCAACCACGGCCTCGGTCGTCGCCGATCAGCTCGAACAACCTCATCGCATGCTCGAGATGCTTGAAAGCCTGCGCCAGGTCGCCGCGCTGGAAGTAGGCCCGGCCGGCGTTGTGCGCCGTCGCAGCCTCACCGGCGGTGTCACCGGACAGCTGAGCCGCCTCCAGCGCCACCCGCTGCGTGTCGAAGATGTCGTCCAGCGCGCGTACGTAGACCAGGTAGGGCCAGAGCGCGCCAGCCAACCGGTACGCCGCCCGGTGGTGTCCGTGGCGCGCGGCATCGTGCACCGCGGCGACCAGGACCTGCCGCTCCCGGTTGAACCAGCTGACCGCTGTACCGGTGTCGTCGAAGGCCAGCGGTGTCTGCCCCGCCGGCGGTGCACCGAAGTCCAGCAAGGGGCGAGTCCGGTCCAGCGCCTTCTTGGCGCTGAGGGCCGAGTGCGCGTACCAGTCCAGCAACCGACCGCGAGCTTCCTCCCGCTGAGCCGGTCGTTCGAACTGTTCCGCCAAGCTGACTGAGTACACCCGCAGCAGGTCGTGCAGCTGGTACCGCTTGCCCGGCTGCTGTTCGAGCAGATGAGCTCCGACCAGGCCATCGAGACGCTGAGCCGCTTGCCGGGTCGTCGCGCCCGCCAGCGCGGCAGCAGCTTCCAGGCTGAGGTCCTGCGCCGGATGCAGCGCCAGCAAGCGGAACATCTGGGCCCGTTCCGGCTCCAGGACCTGGTAGGACCAGTCGAAGACCACTCGGAGCGCGCCGTCGTCGTCCTCGTCGACGTCCAGCACCTTCAGCCGGTCCGGGTGGTCAAGCAGCTCCGCGATCAGCGACCGTACGCCGGTCAACGGCTCCCGGGTGACGCGTTCTGCCGCGATTGCCAGCGCCAACGGGAGGTGACCGCAGAGCTGGGCCAGCTCCGCGAGCTCGTCCCCGGTCGCCCGCACCCCATGCGGCCGGAAGGTCGCCGTCAGGTACGCCGTGGAGTCGTCGGCGCTGAAGCGGTCCAGGGCGATGCGGTGAGCGCCCTCGCGAGCGGCCAGCGAACGCAGCTGACTGCGGCTGGTGATCAGCACGAGGCAGCCAGCCCCTGGCAGCAACGGCCGGACCTGCTCAGCGTCGCGCGCGTTGTCCAACAGGATGAGCACCTTGCGGTCTGCGAGAACTGTGCGCAGCAGGGCAGTACGAGCGGGGCCGCCGTCCGGTATCTGCGCGCCGGAGACGCCAAGGCCACGCAGCAGCATGTCCAGCGCGACCTCCGGATGCATCGGCTCTCCTGGGCCGTAGCCCTGGAGGTTCAGGTACAGCTGGCCGTCCGGGAAGCGCTGAGCGACCCGATGAGCCCAGTGCAGGGCCAGCGAGGTCTTGCCGACGCCGCCCTGACCGTGCACCGCGAGGATCGTCAGCGCCCGCTCGTGAACCGAGCTGAGCGAGTCCAGCCGGGCAAGGGCTTTCGCGCGACCGGTGAAGCGCGCTGGACTGGGTGGGAGCTGGCGTGGCGGCTCAGCCGGAGCAGCGTGATTGCCGGATGGCTCGGTTGCCTCCAGCAGTTCGGCGTACAGGAGGCGTAGTTGGGCTTCCGGGTCGACGCCGAGCTCGTCCGCCAGCCGGCGACGCAGCTCCTCGTACAGGGTGAGGGCCTCGGCTGGCCGGCCCGAGCGGTGCAGGGCGGTGAGGAGCCGGAGCCACAGCGACTCCCGGAGCGGGTGCCTTGCGGTGAGCTCGCGCAGCTCCGGCAGCGCGCTCTCCTGACGGCCGGCTGCGAGGTCCAGGTCGATCCGGCGTTCGACGGCGGACAGGTACGCCTCAGTCAGCCTCGGGCTCTGCTCTTGCTCCAGCCAGTCGGAGCGGATGCCGCCGAACGGTTCACCTCGCCAGAGCCCGAGTGCGGCGGTGAGCCGTTCGCGTTGGGCTGCGGCATCGGCGGCAGAGTCGGCCGACTCGATCAGCTGCATGAACCGGTGCACGTCCACTTTCGCCGGGTCGATCCGCAGCGCGTAGCCGCCCGGCGTGGTGTCGACGCGCAGGTGCGGCGCGAGCAGCGTGCGCAGCCGGGCGACGGAGGTCTGCACGCTGGGTCGCAGGTTGGCTGGGGGAGCGTCACCCCAGAGGCGCTGACCGATCGCATCGACGGAGACGGCGTCGGGTGCGGCCAGCGCGAGGATCGCCAGCAGCGTACGGACACGACCTGTCAGGCCCGGGACCGGCTCGTCGCCGCGCACTGCCTCGAACGGCCCCAGCAGGCGGATCTCCACGTCCCCAGTCCCTCCTGTGTGCTCGCGCCGCACCCGGACACCATTCTCCGGCGCAACAGGGTGACCGGGCCGGCGAGCGAGTGGTGCGGATCGGCGATCGGCCGCCGCGGGGAGTCGGTAGGGTGCTCGGGTGCTGAGAGTGGGATTGACCGGGGGAATCGGGTCGGGCAAGAGCGCGGTGTCCGCGCGACTGGCCGCGCGCGGTGCGGTGGTGATCGACTCGGACGTGCTGGCCCGCGAGGTGGTCGCCCGCGGCACCGACGGGCTGGCCGAGGTGGTCGCGGTGTTCGGCGACGGCGTACTGACGGCCGACGGTGAGCTGGACCGTCCCGCGGTCGGCAGGATCGTCTTCGGCGACGAGCAGGCCCGGCGCAGGTTGGAGGCGGTGATCCACCCGCGGGTCCGGGCCCGGGCTGCCGAGATCGAGGCCGCGGCGCCGGCCGACGCGGTGGTGGTGCACGACATCCCGTTGCTGGTCGAGACCGGTCAGGCCGCCAAGTTCGACCTGGTGCTGGTGGTCGACGTACCGGTCGAGCTGCAGGTCGAGCGGCTCACCTCGCAGCGCGGGATGGCCGCGGACGAGGCGCGGCGGCGGATCGCCAGCCAGGCCTCACGCGAGGACCGGCTGGCCGCCGCCGACGTGGTGATCGACAACTCGGGCAGCCTGGACGAGCTCGACCGCCGCCTGGACCAGGTCTGGGCCACGCTGACGGCCCGGATCGCAGGCCACGGTCCGGACACGAAAGCGTGACCCCTGCGCGGGAAATGATGAAATCGGGCCGGTCTGTACGAGAATCTCGCCGGTCCACCCGGTTGTTGTCCGGCCGGTACGACCACCCCTCGGCGTCGTGCAGGCGCCGGTCCGTTAGGCCTAGGTTGGGAGGATGGCGTGGAATGTCCGCGCTGCAGCTCTGACGTTCCCGAGGTGTCGCACTTCTGCCATCACTGTGGCACGGATCTGCGCTCCCCGGACGCGGGGCGGAAGAACGCGTACGCCGCCAGACCGGACGAGCCGGTGGCGTCGTTCCGGCTGGTGTCGACGATCATGCCGCAGGGTGCCGGCCGGCAGCCGTACACCTACAAGGTGGCGCTCGGCATCGCCCTGGCGCTCACCGTGGTGACCGCGGCGCTCGGTGCGCTGCCGGTGGCGATCATGGTGGCCGCGTTCGCGATCCCGATCGTCTACATCCTGTACCTGTACGACGTGAACCTCTGGGAGGACGAACCGGTCCCGGTGGTCGCGGCGGCGTTCGTGCTGACCGGCGTACTGGCCGCGGTGTTCACCTGGTTGTGGTCGGACCGGCTCACCCTGTCCACCGGGACCATAGGCGGCAACGACGCCGGCCCGGCCGGGCGGGACCTGCTCATCCTGCTGCTGCTCGTCCCGGTCGTCTCGGAACTGATCCGGCAGGTCGGACCGCTCTACCTGGCCTCCCGGCCCCGGTACGACGACCTGATGGACGGCTTCACCTTCGGTGTGGTCGCCGGTGTGGGCTTCGCCTGCTTCGAGACGCTCGTGCTGCACTGGGGCTGGATCAGCGGCGGCTTCGCCGGTCCGGGCACCAGCACCGGCACCTGGATCTCCGTGGTCGTGCTGCACGGGTTCATCAAGCCGCTGATCTACGGATCCGCCACCGGACTGGCCGTGGCCGAGTTCTCCGGGCTGGGCGAGAAGTACGACGGCTTCACCGCGCGCTGGGTGATCGGTCTGCTGCAGGCCATCGTGGTGAACGCGCTGTTCCACGGTGGCGTCTACCTGCTCGGCTTCGTCGGCGGGCACGGCTCAACGCTCGGGGCGATCCTCGGTGTGCTCTGGGGTCTGCTGCTGCTCGGCGCGCTGATCATCCGGGTCCGCACGGTGCTGCACAAGGGACTGCTGGAGGCGGCGCTGGAGTCTGCCGCCCGCGGTGGTTCGAACCACGCGTCCGGTGAGCTCGCGTTCTGCTCGCGCTGCGAGATGCCGCTGCTGCCGCACTCGGACTTCTGCTCCGCCTGTGGCAACTCGACGCGCTCGGTGCCCAAGTCGGAGCGCGGTGCGCTGGCGCAGAGCGGCCGGCCGGCCGGAGGGTACGACGGAACTACTGGGGAGACGCAGGCATGAGCAACCAGCAACCGCCGTACGGACAGGGTGGACCGAACCAGCCGCCGTACGGTGGCCAGCCGCCTCACGGCCAGCCGCCGTACCAGGGCGGGCCGCCGCAGCAGCCGCCGTACCAGGGGCAGCCGCAGGGGCAGCCGCCGTATCAGCCGGGGCCGCCTCCGCAGGGCCAGCCTCCGTACCAGGGCCGGCCGCCACAGCAGCCGCCGTACCAAGGGCAGCCGCCGCAGCAGCCGCCCTACCAGGGACCGCCGCAGGGGCAGCCGCCGTACCAGCCGGGGCCGCCTCCGCAGTACCCGGGACAGCAGCAGGCGCCGTACCAGGGGCAGCAGCCGGGTTATCCGCCGCAAGGGCCGCCGCAGGGCTACCCGGGCGGTCCGCCGCAGTTCCCGGGTCAGCAGGCATGGGGCCCGGGTCCGCAGGGGCATGTCCCGCGCGGCCAGGGCAAGGGCAGCAACAAGATCCTGCTGCTCGCCGGTGGCGCGGTCGCCGTCGTCGCCGTGATCGGCATCGTGCTGTCGCTGATCTTCGGTGGCGACGACACCAAGGTCGAGCCCGACCCGCAGCCGACGACCGACCCGACCACCCAGCCCACTGGGAACGTGGACGAGGGCATCGAGGTCGCCGAGGGCGTCTTCGTGAAGCCGGCGCCGGGCTACATCCGCAAGTCGCTGGACAAGTTCAACGGCGTGTACCTGCTGAAGCAGGGCGAGGCCTACTTCATGGTCAACTCGTTCAAGGCGAACGGTGAGAGCACCGCGACCGTGCTGCCGCAGTTGCTCGGGATCGAGAAGAAGGCGACGCCGGGCGACTTCACGTCCGACGAACCGAAGGAGCGCAAGCCGGGCGCGGACGACAAGACGCCGGTGAAGGTGGTCACCACCCAGAGCTTCCAGGCGACCGCGACCAGCCAGAACGGCAGCTTCCCGGTGATCGGCTTCGTCGGCGTGATCGAGCGCAACGACGGCGTGATGACGATCATCCGGGTGTACGGACGCCGGGACAAGGCGGACAGCGTCAAGACCGACTCGGCGGCGATGCTCAAGTCGGTGGTTGCGAGCCAGTGAACACCAAGCGCGACAAGGGCCCGGACAATCCCTGGGTCCGCAAGACCGATCCCGCGGACGAGGAGGGCGCGGCTCCTGAGCAGGAGCTGCCGCCGTCTCCTTGGTCGCTGGAGGTCCCGCCGCGCCCGGCCGGTGACGCCGCCGGAGCCGGTACCGCCGGTACTGCGGCAGCCGGTACTGCGGGAGGCGCTGGCGCCGCAGGTGCCGGGGGACCTGGCCAGGCCGGTGCGGCCGGCCCGGGTCAGGTCGGACCAGGTCAGGCTGGTGCCGCCGACGGCCGGCCCGCACCGGCCGGCGGCGAATCCGCGGGCAGCGGTCCGTGGGCCGGCAGTGGGGGAGCGAGCGGTGCGACCTCGACCAGCTCCGCGTGGGGTGACAAGGTCGGGCCGCCGTCGCTGCGCCGGCCCGAGCCGGTCAAGAAGAAGCCCTCGGTACCTCCGCTGCTGCTGCCGGTCGCGGCCGGGATCGCTGTCGTCCTGCTCATCGCGGTGGCGCTGGTGGTGCTGACCGGCGGCGACGACGCGGCCACGCCTCAGCCCAGCCCGTCGGTCACCGTCACCACACCGCCGGCCCCGACGTACACCCCGCCGCCGAACGCGATCGCCGTCGAGCACGGGGTGTCGGTCGTCCCGGCGAGCGGCTGGAGCGTGCTGGCGACCGAGAAGCAGGGCAAGCAGCTCGTCACGTACGCGCCGAACGGTCAGGCCCGGGCGTTCTTCTGGGTGCGGCAGAAGGTCGACGTCGCGGCACAGACCTACCTGCTCGGCATCGTCGAGGGCGAGACCGCGGGCGAGATCGCGCAGCTCGGCAACGTGCGGAACCTGGCCTGCCCCCGCGACGTCTTGGTGGAGTGCGTCGCGATCAGCTACACGTCCACCGCCAAGGCCGGCAAGGTCAAGGGCTACGTGGAGGTGTACAAACGCAAGGACGGCGTCCTGACCGCGCTGGACTTCCGCAGCCGTGCGGACTACGCCGCCAAGGCCGAGTCCGACGCGGCGCCGATGAAGCAGTCGGTCATCGACAGTCTGTGACCACCCCGCTCAACCAGACGACACACCGCGAGAGGCCCAGATGAGTCAGCAGTACGGACCTCCCCAGGGCCCGCCCGCTCCGGGCGGATGGGGCCCCGGTCCCGGCGGCTACCCGCCGCCCCCGCCGTTCCGGCCGGCCCGCCGGTCGAGCAGCCGGACGAAGTGGATCGTGATCGCCGGCGCCGCGCTGGCGGTCGTCCTGATCACGACCGGAGCGGTGCTCCTGATCACCGGCGGCAAGGAGGACGCCCCGGTCGCCACCACCCCGGTGGCCGGCGAGACGCTCACGCCGGCGCCGGTCGGCACCCTCTACACGCCGCCGACCCCGTCGCCGACCAAGACCGAGATCACCAAGGGCCCGCACGACACGGGCGTGGAGATCGGCGGTGGCGTCTGGTTCACGCCGGCGAAGGGCTGGGTCAAGGACACCGACAAGACCCGCTCGGGGCACAACTACCTGCTGCCCGAGCCGGGCCGGCCGGGAGCCATCGACGGCTGGTTCTGGATCCGGCAGACCAAGCTGATGGGCGCCAAGGCGTTCGCCGACCACCTGGTCGACGTCGAGTCGAACAACCTGCAGCACGTGGTGATCGGCAAGGGCGGCTTCCGGACCTGCCCGAACAAGGCGCTCAAGCTGTGCTACGCGACCAACTACTCCGCGGTGGTGCCGGTCAAGGGCAAGAAGCCGGTGGTGTTCTCGGGCTTCGTCCAGACCTTCGAGGACCACACCGGACAGACCACGGCGACCGACTCGGCGCTGCAGCGCGAGGTCTGGGCGCAGCGCAAGCAGGAGATCCTGACCATGAACGGGACGCTGGTCCGCTCGTTCTGAGCTGTCGCCCGGGAGGGGGCGGACCGGCGCCGTTCGAAAACTGTCGGCGCCGGGTCGTACGGTGGGTGTCATGAGACAGGTCTCGGATCTCCAGCGTATGGTCGCCCCGCTCAAGGTGGTGGCGGACTTCGAGCCGGCCGGTGACCAGCCGGCCGCGATCGACGAGCTCGAGCGCCGGATCAACGCCGGCGAGCAGGACGTCGTCCTGCTCGGCGCCACCGGTACGGGCAAGACCGCGACGATCGCCTGGCTGGCCGAGCGGATCCAGCGCCCGATGCTGATCCTCCAGCCGAACAAGACGCTCGCCGCCCAGTTCGCCAACGAGCTGCGCCAGTTCTTCCCGGAGAACGCGGTCGAGTACTTCGTCTCGTACTACGACTACTACCAGCCCGAGGCGTACGTCCCGCAGACCGACACCTACATCGAGAAGGACTCCTCGATCAACGAGGAGGTCGAGCGGCTGCGGCACTCGGCGACCTGGTCGCTGCTGACCCGGCGCGACGTGGTCGTGGTCGCCACGGTGTCCTGCATCTACGGCCTGGGCTCCGCCGACGAGTACCTGAACCGGATGATCCACGTGAAGGTCGGCGACGAGACCGACCGCGACGGGCTGCTGCGCAAGCTGGTCGGCGTGCAGTACGCGCGCAACGACCTCGCCGGCACCCGTGGCACGTTCCGGGTCCGCGGCGACACGCTCGAGGTCTTCCCGGTGTACCAGGAGCTGGCGGTCCGGGTGGAGTTCTTCGGCGACGAGATCGA
The DNA here is from genome assembly GCF_000024345.1 of Kribbella flavida DSM 17836. Lineage (NCBI taxonomy): Bacteria > Bacillati > Actinomycetota > Actinomycetes > Propionibacteriales > Kribbellaceae > Kribbella > Kribbella flavida. The sequence continues at coordinate 3,325,720 of NC_013729.1, forward strand.
GCGGCTGATGACGCTGCACCCGCTGACCGGTGAGGTGCTCAGCGAGGAGGACGAGCTCTACATCGGCGCCGCCACGCACTACGTGACCGCGCCGGAGCGGATGGAGCACGCGATCGCCTCGATCGAGGCCGAGCTGGCCGACCGGCTGGCCGAGCTGGAGCGCGGTGGTCAGCTGCTGGAGGCTCAGCGGCTGCGGATGCGGACGACGTACGACATCGAGATGATGCGCCAGATCGGCACCTGCTCCGGCATCGAGAACTACTCGCGGCACACCGACGGGCGTGCCCCGGGCACCGCGCCGCACTGTCTGCTGGACTACTTCCCCGAGGACTTCCTGCTGGTCATCGACGAGTCGCACGTCACCGTGCCGCAGATCGGCGGCATGTACGAGGGCGACATGTCCCGCAAGCGGACCCTGGTCGAGCACGGCTTCCGGCTGCCGTCGGCGATGGACAACCGGCCGCTGCGCTGGGAGGAGTTCCTGGAGCGCATCGGCCAGACCGTCTACCTGTCCGCGACGCCGGGGCAGTACGAGCAGGACAAGTCCGACGGCTTCGTCGAGCAGATCATCCGGCCGACCGGCCTGATCGATCCCGAGGTGATCGTCAAGCCGACCAAGGGCCAGATCGACGACCTGATCCACGAGATCCGGCTCCGGGTCGAGCGCGACGAGCGGGTGCTGGTCACCACGCTGACCAAAAAGATGTCCGAGGACCTGACGGACTACCTGCTGGAGATGGGCATCCGGACCAGGTACCTGCACAGCGAGGTGGACACGCTGCGCCGCGTCGAGCTGCTGCGCGAGCTGCGGATGGGCGAGTACGACGTACTGGTCGGCATCAACCTGCTCCGCGAGGGCCTCGACCTGCCCGAGGTGTCGCTGGTGGCGATTCTCGACGCCGACAAGGAGGGCTTCCTGCGGTCCGGCCGGTCGCTCATCCAGACCATCGGCCGTGCCGCCCGTAACGTCTCCGGCGCGGTGTTCATGTACGCCGACAAGATCACCCCCTCGATGGAGCAGGCGATCGACGAGACGAACCGCCGGCGGGCCAAGCAGGTCGCCTACAACCTGGAGCACGGCGTCGACCCGCAGCCGCTGCGCAAGAAGATCGCCGACATCACCGACATGCTGGCCCGCGAGGACGCCGACACCGCCGAGCTGCTCGGCAACGGCCGGACCCAGTCCCGCGGCAAGGCGCCGGTTCCCGGCGGCGGCAAGGCGAAGGCCGGCGAGAAGGCCAAGGAGCTCGCCGGCGGCATGCCGTCGTCCGACCTGGCCGAGCTGATCCAGCAGCTCACCGACCAGATGCACAACGCCGCCGCCGAGCTCCAGTTCGAGGTCGCCGCCCGCTACCGCGACGAGATCTCCGAGCTGAAGAAGGAGCTGCGCCAGATGGTGAACGCCGGCGCGAAGTAGTTCGGCCGGGGGTGCGGGAGATGTCGTCGATGGGACTGACCGGGCGCGAGCTGCTGGAGCACTGCCTGAGCAAGCCGGGGGCGTGGCAGGACGAGCCGTGGCAGGGAGACGTCGTCGCCAAGGTCGGCGACAAGATCTTCGCGTTTCTCGGCCGCGGCGAGGCGGTGGGGGTCAAGTGCGGGGCGAACCGGGACGAGGCCGACGAGTTGGTCCGCGCCTACCCGGACGACGTCCGGGCGTCGGCGTACATCGGGCGCTCCGGGTGGAACACGATCCGGCTCGGTGGGGCCGTGCCGGACGACGAGATCCTCGAGCTGGTCGACGCGTCGTACCTGACGGTGGTGGCGAAGCTGCCGAAGAGCAAACGTCCCCCAGTGGCAACCTGATCACTCAGCGAAGTTATTCCCGCTGCGCTGCGTGATCAGAGCGACAGGGGGAACCGGAGTGGACGATTTGGAAACTCGGACATCCACCCGCCAGAATGGGGGAGGTTGAAGGGGAGTATTCCTTCGCGGCGGTATCGTCATCACGGTCCTGGAGTTCGTCTCCCGCGCCCGGTGCCGCCGGCCAGGCCCGATCAGAGCCAGGCGGAAGAGACCTTCGGAGTCCACTTGTCGTCTGCGCTCCGGAGGTTACGTCTGTGCACGTTCACGACTACGTCTGGTACATCACGGTCGGGCTGCTGCTCGCCCTGCTGGCCTTCGACGTCTTCATCATCGGCCGCCGGCCGCATGAACCCACCACCCGCGAGTCCGCCACGGCGATCGCGTTCTACGTCGGCCTGGCGATCGCGTTCGGCCTCGGCGTCTGGGCGTTCTCCGGCGGGCGGTACGCGGGCGAGTTCTTCGCCGGCTGGCTCACCGAGTACAGCCTGAGCGTCGACAACCTCTTCATCTTCCTGATCATCATGGCCCGGTTCCAGGTGCCCAGGAAGTACCAGCAGACGGCCCTGCTGATCGGCATCATCCTGGCGCTGATCTTCCGCGGCGTCTTCATCGCCGTCGGCGCGGCCGCGATCAACCAGTTCTCGTGGATCTTCTACCTGTTCGGCGCGTTCCTGGTCTACACCGCGGTGCACCTCGCGATGCAGGGCGAGAACGACGACGAGGACTACAAGGAGAACGCGGTCATCCGGTTCGCCAAGAAGCGGCTGAACGCGACCGACGAGTACAACGGCGTCAAGCTCACCGTGATCAAGAACGGCAAGCGCCTCGTCACCCCGATGGCGATCGTGATCATCGCGCTCGGTACGACGGACCTGCTGTTCGCGCTCGACTCGATCCCGGCGATCTACGGCCTGACCCAGGAGCCGTTCCTGGTGTTCACGGCGAACGTGTTCGCGCTGATGGGTCTGCGGCAGCTGTACTTCCTGCTCGGCGACCTGCTGCGCCGCCTGATCTACCTGTCGATCGGCCTGTCGGTCGTGCTCGCGTTCATCGGCGTGAAGCTGGTGCTGCACGCGATGCACGTGAACGAGCTGTCGTTCATCAACGGCGGTGAGCACATCAAGTGGGCGCCGGAGATCCCGATCTGGTTCTCGCTCGGCTTCATCATCATCACGCTGGGCATCACGACCGTGCTCAGCCTGTACAAGTCCCGCAGCCTCAAGGCGGCCGAGGTCGCCAACGGCACCAGCAACGGCCAGAGCGTGGCCGGCGCGGCCGGCGGCGGCGAGCTGGACGAGGCGACAACCGCGGCCCGCCCGCAGGACGACGTCGACCCGGCCACCAAGGCGGAGATCGACGGCCTGCCCGAGCCGCACCAGACGGACGTCAAGAAGCCCTGACCCGAGCGCCTCCCCGAGGCGCCGCACCGAACCCAGAGCGCCCGCACCGGACATCCCCGGTGCGGGCGCTTTCGTGCGCTGCCCGCGGCGGTCCTTTGAGGGGTTAACCCACCAGATGCAGGGTTGGCCCATCGGGATTCGGTGGGCCAACCCTGCATGTCGTGGGTTAACCCCTCAGAATGCGCGGAGGTGGGGAGCGGGGGGGGGGCTGGTGGGAGTGGGGTTGGTGCGGAGGGAGTGGGGCGGCGTGGGCCTCTGCGTGTTCCCGCGGGCGAAAGGCGCGGAGGTGGGACGGCGCTTGGCCGGGGCGTAGTTGGGGAGGGCGGTGCGCCTGGGGAGCAATGGGGACGGCGGATTGCCCCTGGGCGGGGTGGGTCAAAGGCGGGCGGCGGTTTGCCCGGGCAGGTGGGGCCAGAGGCGGGTGGCGGTTTGCGCCGGGCAGGTGGGTCAGAGGCGGGCGGCGGAGACTAGGGTTTCTCGGCGTTCGGGGAGCAGGGGCTCGTTCTCGAGGAGCTTGCCGGTCTCGGAGGCGTGCAGCATGCCTTCGGGGGAGACGAAGCCGACGTGGTGGACCTCCTGGCCGGGACGGGCGAAGAAGTACAGGTCACCCGGCTGCACCTCGTCCACCGGTACCGACTCCAGCGCGTCGGCCTGGTCGTGCGCGTCCCGCGGGATCCGCTGTCCGAGCACGCGGCTCACGGCGTGGATCAGTCCTGAGCAGTCCAGCCCGTACGCCGAAGTCCCGCCCCACAGGTACTCCAGCCCGAGGAACAACGACCCCAGCTGGATCCGGTCCTCGGAGCCGACCGGCGTCTCCACCGAGCGCAGCACGTCGTCGGCCAGCCAGCCGGAGCTGCCGTCCGGCAGTGCGACCCGGGTGTACCCGTCGGTGTGCTCCACCGACGACAGCACCGTCGCGAAGGAAAGCTCCGCCAGCGAGCCGGCGCCGGCACCCGGCTCGGCCGTGAGCGTCGCCAGCGGCACGGTCACTGCGACGGGCGCGGTCGCGCTGCTCGGCAACTCACCGAGGTGCGCCGACGGCACCCAGCCGGGATAGCCGAGTACGTCGCCGGAGGACGGCTGCCACGGCGCGAGGATCTCGGACCAGCCGTTGCGCTCGGAGCGGACGATCACCGGTTCGCCGTACAGGAGTTGGGTCAGCGTGCGGCCGTGCAGCCCGAGGCGGCTCTCGGTGTCCATCGACTGAACCCACGCGGCGACATCCGGCGCGGCGGCGACCGCCGGAGCGTCGATGTCGCGCGGAGCGTCGGGGGAGGTCCAGACGGTGCTGACCGGAACCTTCGCGGCAACTACGTTCATGCGATCAAGCCTGTCACGCCGAGCCCAGGAGTGGAGGGCAGGTGGATGGTGGACCCTTCGTACCGGATCCCGCCGCTGACCGGGGGCTGCTCCAGCCACCAGGCCGCGTCGAGATCGTTCACCGCGGTGGTCGGGTACGCCGCGACCAGGGCGGCCGCCGCGCCGACGCCGACGTGGCTCTCCATCATCGAGCCGACGACGGAGCCGAGGCCGTGCTCGCGAGCCAGTTCCAGCAGCGTCCGGGCGGTGGCCAGGCCGCCGCACTTGGCCAGCTTCACGTTCACCAGGTCGGCCGCGCCGCGCCGGATCACGTTCACCAGGTCGCGCACGCCGTACACGCTCTCGTCGGCGAGGATCGGGGTGCTGACCCGGTCGGTGATCCAGGCCATGCCGTCCAGGTCGGCGGCGGCGACCGGCTGCTCCACCAGCTCGATCGCGCAGCCGGCGTCCTCGAGCGCGCGGATCACGGTGACGGCGTCGCGGCGGTGCCAGCCCTGGTTGGCGTCCAGCCGGATCCGCGGTCCGGGACCGACCGCCTCGCGGATGCGGCGGACCCGGTCGAAGTCGGCGGCCGCGTCACCCGTGCCGACCTTGACCTTGAGCACGTCGAAGCCGTCGGCGAGCCGGTCGGTCGCGGCCTGAACCAGCGCCGCGGAGTCGCCGGCCGACAGCGTCACGTCGGTTTTCACCGTCGTCACCGTCGAGCCGAGGAATCCTTGCAGGGTCTTCTGCGCGCGATGGGCGGCGAGGTCGTGCAGCGCGACGTCGACCGCGGCCTTGGCGCCGAAGTTCGCCTGGGCCGCGCCCTGGACCCGGCGCAACGCCTCGGTCAGGTCGTCAGCGCCGAGGCCGGTCAGCGCCGTCGCGATCGGGCCTTCGACGCAGGCCTGGGCGCCGGCCAGCGACTCGCCGGTCACCTTCCAGACCTGCGGAGCCTCGCCCCAGCCGGTGTACTCGCCATCGGTGATCGACACCAGCAGCGAGTCGGCGTGGGTCGCGGTCCGCAGCGCCGTCACGAACGGCGTGTGCAGCGGAGCCGAGACGAGATGGGTGGAGAACTTCAGGCCGGTCACCGCACTGCCTCCAGTTCGTGCCGGTGGTTCCACGCCTCGGCTGCGATCGCCGCGATCAACTTCTGCGCGTCCGGATCGGGCAGCTCGGACGTCGTACACACCGTCAGGACGAACGGCTCCGCGTCGGCCGGGCGGACGATGCCGCCGTCGTGCCGGATCCGCACGTCCCAGCCGTTCTTGTGCTCGACCCGGGTGCCCGCCGGCACGCCGGCCGGAATCTCGCCGTTCCACTCGTTGGCCGCCAGCAGGTCGCGCAGGTACCGGCCCGACGCACTGTCGTCGTTGCCGGCCGCAACCAGTACGGCGGCGAGGTCGGCCGGGCTCATCAGGTTGCTGATCCCCGCTGCCTGCGCGGCCACGTCGTCGATGCCGCGCTGGATCGCGCTCGCCCCCGACCCGTACTCCGCGAGCACCGCCTGCGCCGTGTCGACGCCGGCCTGCTCCAGCACCAGGTTGGTGGCCAGGTTGCTCGACCGGGTGATCATCTCGGTGGCCAGCCAGCCGAGCGTCACCTGCTCGCCGAGCTTCGTCCAGGTGGCCGGCGCCTCGTCCTCGGCCCGGTTCACGCCGAACCGGCCGCCGGCGGCCGACGCGAAGTCGTTGTGCACGGTCACCGGCTGCTCCAGCGAGAGCTCGCCGGCGTCCACCTTGCGCAGCATCGCCATCGCGACCAGCACCTTCATCGTGCTCGCCGAGTAGTGGGGCCGTTCCGCGGCGTGCATGAACACCGGCACCCCGTCGAGCCGCCCGAGCCAGACGCCGAAGTCGCCCTGGCCCTGCACCCCCCGCAGCAGGTCAGTCATTCCCATGTTCGTAACTTTCCCACATTCCAGCCGGATTCAAGGTAGCGGCCTTGCCGCCGGGCACCCCGGGCACCTGGCAGACTTCCCCCGTGTCCAGAGCGCTCGGTCTGATCCTCGGTTTCGCCGCCGATCGTTTGCTCGGCGACCCCCGCCGGTTCCATCCGGTCGCGGGCTTCGGCCGGGCCGCCACCCGCGTCGAGGCCGGCCTGTACGCCGACTCGCGCGCCGCCGGTACGGCGTACGCGGCGGTGCTGGTCGGGTCGGTGACCGCGGCTGGGCTCGTCGCCGAGAGACTGACCACGCGACGGCCCGTCGCGCGGACTCTGCTGACCGCGGCGACAACCTGGGCCGTGGTCGGCGGTCGCAGCCTGGAGCGGGAGGCCGCGGTGATGTCCGGTCTGCTGGAGGCCAAGAACCTTCCGGCGGCCCGCGACCGGCTGAGCCATCTGTGCAGCCGGGACGCGACCGACCTGCAGGCCGACGAGCTCGCCAGGGCGACGGTCGAGTCGATCGCCGAGAACACCTCGGACGCGACGGTGGCGCCGCTCATCTGGGGCGGCCTGTTCGGCATCCCGGGGCTGGTCGGCTACCGCGCCGCGAACACGCTGGACGCGATGGTCGGCTACCGGTCGGCGAAGTACCGCAACTTCGGCTGGGCGGCCGCCCGGTTCGACGACCTGGTCAACCTGGTTCCGGCGCGGGTGTGTGCCGTGCTGACAGGGCTGATGTCGGGTCGCCCGCGCGTGGTCCGGCGGATCTGGCGACGGGACGCCGGCAAGCATCCGAGCCCGAACGCGGGTCCGGTCGAGGCGTCGTTCGCCGGTGCGCTCGACCTGCGCCTCGGCGGCACGAACACCTACCGCGACGAGGTCGAGGATCGCGGCACGCTCGGCGACGGACTCCGGCCGGGAGTGAGCGACGTACGGCGTACCGCGGTGCTGGCCCGGCGCGTCTCGTACGCCGCGGCCGCGACGGCGGCGATCCTGGCTCTCGCGGCGAACGAGGCCGCGACGCGCAGGGCAGCCGGCCCGCGCCGGGCGGAACGGGGACGGCGATGAACCTCAGTCGGCGGCCGCTGCGGATCGCGCTGATCCGGCACGGCGAGTCCGAGGCGAACGTGGACAAGACGATCTACGAGACACTGCCCGACCACGCCGTCCCGCTGACCGCGCACGGCCGGGAACAGGCGGCCGAAGCGGGCAAGCGGCTGCGCGAAGTGTTCGAGAACGAGCCGGTCCGGGTCTACGTCTCGCCGTACCTGCGCGCTCTGCAGACCCTCGACGCGCTCGGGCTGGACGACCTGATCGGTCTGGCCCGCGAGGAGCCGCGCTTGCGCGAACAGGACTGGGCCAACTTCCAGGACACCGAGGACATCGAGCGGCAGGAGCAGTTGCGCGACTCGTACGGGCACTTCTACTACCGGTTCACGGACGGGGAGTCGGGCGCCGACGTGTACGACCGGGTGTCGACGTTCCTGGAGACGATGCACCGCGACTTCGAGACGCCGGACGCGCCGCGCAACGTGCTGCTGGTGTCGCACGGGCTGACCATGCGGCTGTTCTGCATGCGCTGGTTCCACTGGTCGGTCAAGTTCTTCGAGACGCTGCGCAACCCGGACAACGCGGAGACGCGCGTCCTGCTGCGGCAGCCCGACTTCCGGTACAAGCTGGATCGGCCGTTCGAGCAGTGGACCGAGTACGAACCGACGGAACGGGAGCGATCGGCATGGTTGTAGACCAGACGAGGGCCGCGGCACAGGACCTGCTGGCGTCGCTCAGCCCCGAGCAACGGGCGAAGATTTCCGCGCCGTTCGACACGCCTGACCACGAGCAGTGGACGTACCTGCCCGGCGACCGGCCCGGGCTGACGCTGGCGGAGCTCACGCCGGAGCAGGAGCAGCACGTCCACCGCCTGCTGCAACTGGCCTACAGCGAGCGCGGTCTCGGCGACGCGCTCGGCGTACTGGCCGCGGAGATCATCCTGCGCGACCTGCCCGACCCGTTGCCGGCCGGTGAGACCGGGGGATGGCAGGGCACGGTTGTGGGCGAGCGGTACTTCGTCCGGGTACTCGGGGACCCGGCCGGCTTCGAGCCGTGGGCGTGGCGGCTGAACGGGCATCACCTGGCGCTGCACGTCACGCTGGTGGACGGCGCGATCAGCTTCACTCCGCAATTCTTCGGATCGAACCCGGCGGAGGTCCGTGAGGGGCCGTTCGCCGGGCGGCGGTTCCTGGCCGCGGAGCAGGATCTGGGATTTAAGCTGCTGAACGCGTTGCAGCCCGGGCAGCGGGAGATCGCCGTCGTCTCCGAGGAGGCGCCGGACGACATCCTGACCCGGCACGACCCGGTGGCTGATGTTTCGCGGCTGCACCGGGGATTGGCGTACGGCGACATGAGCCCCGAGCAGCGGCAGTTGCTGAGCCTGCTGATCGGCCAGTACGTCGGACGTGCGGCCGGGCCGATCGGGCTGCAGACCTGGCAGGACGTCACGGCGCAGGGGATCGAGCGGTTGACCTTCGCGTGGGCAGGGGCGACCGAGCCGGGCGCCGGGCACTACTACTCGATCGCTGGGCCGACGTTCCTGGCGGAGTACGACAACACGCAGTCGGACGCGAACCACATCCACTCGGTGTGGCGGGACGTGCGGAACGACTGGGGGAAGGATCTGCTGGCGGCGCACTACGCGATGGGGCGGCACTAGGTCGTAGTGCGGGGGAGACGCTGGCAGTTGTGGGGCCGACGTACGCGCGGACCCAGCACACCGGCGTACCGGCTAGAGTCACCCCTGTCATCGACGGAGTTGCAGGAACCCGGTGTGAGTCCGGGGCGGTCCCGCCACTGTGACCACGTTCGCGTGGGAGTCAGGAACTGCTGCCGTCGTACTGCCCACCCGGGGCGTGGACACCCCGAGGAAGGACCGGCCGCGCGTGCCCGCGAACCTGTTGCTGCTTTCCACTGCCGATACCGATCTGCTGGCCGCTTCCCAGGCCGAGGCCGGGTGGAGGGTCGCCAACCCGGCCCGTGTCGATCTCGCCCAACTGCCCGGGCTGCTCGACGGTGTCGAGGTGGTTGTCGTCCGGCTGCTGGGTGGTCGCCGGGCCTGGGAAGAAGGGCTCGACGCGGTCATCGCCTCGGGGCTGCCGACGGTGGTGCTGAGCGGTGAGGCGGCGCCGGACGCCGAACTGATGTCGCTCTCGACGGTTCCCGCAGGCGCTGTGACCGAGGCGCTCGCCTACTTGCGCGAGGGCGGCTCGGAGAACCTGCGCAACCTCGCCGGCTTCCTGCGCGACACCCTGCTGCTCACCGGCGATGCGTTCGACCCGCCGCACAGCCTCCCGGCGTACGGCGTGCGCGCCGGTCGTCTGCCGAACCCCCAGACTGACGCCGGGCAGCCGGACGGTCGCCCGGTCGTCGGCATCGTCTACTACCGCGCGCACGAGATCTCCGGCAACACCGCGTTCGTCGACGCGCTCGCCGACGCCGTCGAGGCGGCCGGAGCTCGCGCTCTGCCGGTGTACTGCGGCACGTTGCGCGGCCTCGACCCGTCCAGCGACGAGAATGCCGAGCTGTTCGAGTTGCTCCGAAGCTGCGACGTGCTGGTCACCACGCTGCTCGCGGCCGGCGGGACGGTCGCCGCGAACGCGAGTGCGGGCGGTGCCGACGACGCCTGGGACGCCGGCGCGCTGGCCTCGCTCGACATCCCGCTGATCCAGGGCCTCGCGCTCACCTCGACCCGTGAGCAGTGGCTGGACAGCGACGCCGCGATCAGCCCGCTGGACGCGGCGACGCAGGTCGCGATCCCGGAGTTCGACGGCCGGCTGATCACGATTCCGTTCTCGTTCAAGGCGTACGACGCGGAGGGCATCGCGAGCTACCGGCCCGATCTCGAACGCTGCGCGCGGCTGGCCGGGATCGCGGTCGCGCAGGCGCGGTTGCGGCACGTGCCGGCCGCCGAGAAGAAGATCGCGCTGGTGCTGTCGTCGTACCCGACCAAGCACGCCCGGATCGGCAACGCGGTCGGCCTGGACACGCCGGCGTCCGCGGTCGTGCTGCTCGGGCAGCTCAAGGACGCCGGGTACGACCTCGGGCCGGACCTCGACCTCGACGAGTTGCAGGGCGCCGACGGTGCCGACGGGCTGATCCACCGGCTGATCGCGGCCGGCGGTCACGACGTCGACTGGCTGACCGACGAGCAGCTGGCGGGCGCGGTGGCGAAGATCCCGCTGTCGACGTACGCGTTGTGGTTCGGCCGGGTGCCGGAGACGTTGCAGAAGGCAATGACCGAGGCCTGGGGCGAGGCGCCGGGCTCCCTGTACGTCGACACGTCCGGCCCCGAGCCGGCGATCGCGCTGGCGGCGCTGCGGTTCGGCAACGTCGTGCTGATGATCCAGCCGCCCCGCGGGTTCGGCGAGAACCCGGTCGCGATCTACCACGACCCGGACATGGCGCCGTCGCACCACTACCTGGCGGCGTACCGGTGGCTGGAGGCTCCGGTTGCCGACGGCGGGTTCGGCGCGCACGCGGTCGTGCACCTCGGCAAGCACGGCACGCTGGAGTGGCTGCCGGGCAAGGGCATCGGGATGGCGGCCGACTGCGCGCCGGACGCCGTACTGGGCAACCTGCCGCTGGTTTACCCGTTCATCGTCAACGACCCGGGCGAGGGCACGCAGGCGAAGCGGCGTGGGCACGCGGTGATCGTGGACCACCTGGTACCGCCGATGGCGCGGGCCGAGACGTACGGCGACATGGCGAAGCTGGAGTACCTGCTCGACGAGTACGCGACCGTGCAGGCACTGGACCCGGAGAAGGTGCCGACGCTGCGGGCGCAGATCTGGACGCTGATCCAGGCGGCGCAGCTGCACCACGACCTGCACACCGACGAGAAGCCGGACGACGAGGAGTTCGACGAGTTCGTCCTGCACCTCGACGGCTATCTGTGCGAGATCAAGGACGTCCAGATCCGCGACGGGCTGCACGTGCTCGGCGGCGGACCGGAGGGCGAGGCCCGGGTCAACCTGGTGCTCGCCGTCCTGCGGGCCGCGCAGATGTGGGGCGGCACGACGGGCGCCGTACCGGGGCTGCGTTCGGCGCTCGGCAAGACCTTCGACGTGGACGAGGCGGCGCTGCTGGCCGATCCAGGGCGCGCTGTGCCGGCTGAGCTCGCGGCGTTGTCCGAGCTGGCCGACCTGCCGGCGGTGAGCGCGGCCGATGGGGTCGACCTGCTGGAGGCGGTGGCTCGCAAGCTGGTGCTCGGGATGGAGACGCTGAGCTGGGACGCCGCGAAGGTGCCGGTGGTCGTCGGCGAGGTGCTCGGCCGGCAGTCCGCCGGCGTCGAGGCGTCGCTGCGGTTCGCGTGCGACGAGGTCGTACCGCGGCTCGCGCGGACCGGGGACGAACTGACGAACGTACTGCGTGCGCTGGACGGCCGGTTCGTCGAGGCCGGGCCGTCGGGGTCGCCGACGCGCGGGCTGGTCAACGTGCTGCCGACGGGGCGCAACTTCTACGCCGTCGACCCGAAGGCGATTCCGAGCCGCAACGCCTGGGACGTCGGCGTGGCGCTGGCCGACTCCCTGCTCGCCCGGCACAAAGCCGAGACGGGGGAGTGGCCGCGATCGGTCGGCCTGACCGTCTGGGGCACGTCGGCGATGCGCACCCAGGGCGACGACCTGGCCGAGGTGCTCTGGCTGCTCGGCTGCCGCCCGGTCTGGGACGAGGCGTCCCGGCGGGTCTCCGGCTTCGAGGTCGTTCCGGTCGAGGAGCTGGGCCGGCCGCGGGTGGACGTGACGGTCCGGATCTCCGGCTTCTTCCGGGACGCCTTCCCGCACGTGGTCGCCTGGCTGGACGAGGCCGTCCGGACGGTCGCCGAGCTGGACGAGGACCCGGCCGACAACTACTTGCGCGCGCACGTGCTCGACGACGTTGCCGCGGGCAATGACCTCCGGTCGTCGACGGCCCGGGTCTTCGGCTCCAAGCCCGGCTCGTACGGCGCCGGCCTGCTGCCGCTGGTCGACGCCCGGAACTGGCGCACCGACGCCGAACTGGCCGAGGTGTACGCCGTCTGGGGCGGTTACGCGTACGGCAAGGACCTGGACGGCGCGCAGGCCCGGCCGTCGATGGAACGCGCCTACGCCCGGATCCAGGTCGCCGCCAAGAACGCGGACACCCGCGAGCACGACATCATGGACTCCGACGACTACTTCCAGTACCACGGCGGCATGGTCGCGATGGTCCGGCACCTGACCGGGTCGAACCCGAAGGCCTACATCGGCGACTCCGCGGTGCCGGCCCAGGTGAAGACCCGCACGCTGGAGGAGGAGACCAAGCGGGTCTTCCGCGCCCGCGTGGTGAACCCGCGCTGGATGGCGGCGATGCAGCGGCACGGCTACAAGGGCGCCTTCGAGATGGCCGCGACGGTCGACTACCTGTTCGGCTACGACGCGACCGCGGGCGTGGTCGACGACTGGATGTACGAGACGCTGACCACGGAGTACGTGGCGAATCCCGAGGTCGCCGAGTTCTTCCGCAAGTCGAACCCGTGGGCCCGGCACGGCATCGCCGAACGCCTCCTCGAGGCAGCGCAGCGAGGACTGTGGTCGGAGCCGTCGGAGGAAGCCCTGGACACCCTGCGCACCGCCGTCCTGGAAACCGAAGGCGACATCGAGGACCGCGGCTGACTTCGGTAGCCGGCCGCAGAGCAAGGAAGCCGAGGGTGGGCTGGACCGGCTGAGTGCCGATGTCCGCCGCGTCCATCCTCGGTCCGCGACCTGGAGAGGTTGTGATTGGGTAGAAACATGGCGCCCCTCCGAGTCCTGATCACCAACGACGACGGTTACCAGGCCCGCGGAATCCGGGCGCTGGCCACCGCCATCGCCGCAGCCGGCCATGAAGTGCTGGTGGTCGCTCCGCTCGACGACCAGAGCGGCGTCGGCTCCGCCCGCCGAGGCCTGGTCGACCGCCCGATCCGGACCACCGAGGAGACCGAGGACGGCATCACCTACCTCGGCGTCGACGGCACCCCCGCCCTCGCGGTGACGCTGGCCCGGGCCGGCGCGTTCGGCCCGTCGCCGGACGTCGTTGCGTCGGGCATCAACCACGGCCACAACATCGGCGTACCGATCCTGCACTCCGGCACCGTGGCAGCCGCGCTGACCGCCGCGACGCAGGGCCTGTCGGCGATCGCCGTCAGCCTCGACTCCGAGGACCCCAAACACCTCGACACCGCCGCCCTCGTCGCGGCCCGAGCCCTCGACTGGCTGGCGACCGAACCGGCCGGCACGGTGATCACCGTGAACGTCCCCGACCGCCCGCTCGACGAACTGGAAGGCGTACGCCGCGCCACGCTCGCCCCGATCGAACGCTCCCGCATCACCGGCGGCACCGCCCCCACCGGCGAACCCATGATCCGCCTCGAACCCCCGGCCGCCGCCCCGTCTCCGGACACCGACGAGGCGCTGCTGGCCGCCGGCTACGTCACGGTCACTCCCCTCATCGGCATCCGCGAGGCCCCCGGCGACGCCGCCGCGACGTACCTGAACCAGCACCTCACCTGAACCAGCACCTCACCTGAACCAGCACCTCACCTGAACCAGCCCCGGCACCGCCGTCCGCGAACCACTTGAGGGGATAACCCTGCACGTTGTGGGTCCGCCCCCCGCATACCGGGGTAGAACCCACATCCGCGGGGGATATCCCCTCAAGTGGGCTTGCGGCGCGTGGCGCTACTTCATCGGGCGGGGGGACACCTCGAGTTCGACGAGGTTGTTCTGTCGGGCGAAGCTGGGCTCGATGACGTACCAGGTGGGCGGCGGTGTCGCGTTCGGGTTCTGGCGGCCGGTGGGCCAGCGGTAGGTGATGGAGAAGCCGCGCTGCCTGAGGATCGCCGAGATCTCGCCGACGGGGCGGTTGAGCCACTGGATGCCTTCCAACGGTTCGTCGCGGCCGTTCAGGGCGCCCGTCGCGGCGTACTGCTCGCCCGGCGCAGCCGCTCGGTTGATCCCGAACCTGGCCGTGCCCCGGTAGTCCTTCGGGATGGTGAACTCCGGCACGCAGGGGTAGGTCGCCGCCTCGACACAGCCGGCCGGTACGGACTCGAAGCGGATGCGCTGGCGCGTGTTGCTGCCGCTGTACAGCTGGCCGTCCGCCTGACCGACCTGGGACGGCGACGCCGGGATCAGCACCAGTTCGATGTCGAGACCCTGCGCCTTGAACTCCTCGTTGTAGCGCCGGGAGTCCGCCACCGGGTCGAGGATCCGCACCTTCAGAAACTCGCCTTCGGTGCTGAACGACAACGCCGGCCCGAGGGCCTGCTCGCGGGTGCCGCCCGGCCAGCCACTCGTGCTGACGACTACTCCGCCGAGCAGACTGGCCGCCACCAGAACGGGCGCGAGCCGGCGTACCGGGTGCCGGCTCCGGCGTGCTGCGACGACGTCGACGGGACTGTCGAGAATGCCGGCCAGCAGCTCCGCGCGGCTGGCGGGCGTGACGTCGCCGAGGGCGTCGTCGGCGGCGGGGTCGAGACGGCGTACCAGGTCGAAGGTCTGGTGGGTCATCGGTTCACCTCGGTGGTCGAGTCGGACGGTGAGAGGGCGGCGATGAGGCGTTCCAGCCGTCGCCGGGCTCGGTGCAGGCGGACACCGGCCGCGTTGCGCGAACAGCCGAGTGTGGCGGCGAGTTGCGTGGTGTCGAGGCCTTCCCAGGCCACCAGGGACAGGAGTTCGCGGTCGGTGTCGGACAGTTGCTCGAAGGCGGCCGCGACGGGACCGAGCTCGGCGTCCAACCGCGGCGCCGGAGTCGAGGGCGAGAGGTGGCCGCGCAGTTTGTCGGCGAGGCTGGAGCGGCGGCTTTCCCCTCGCCGGTAGTTGGCCAGTACGCGACGAGCCACGCCGTACAGCCAGGGCAGGGTCTGCTCGTCGGCGGGTACGTCGTCCAGCCGTCGCCAGGCGGTGAGAAGGTTTCGGCGAGCAGGTCCGCGGCGTCGTCGCGGCTGGCGGTCCGGCGTACCAGGTAGCGCAGTACAGGGTCGTGGTTGACGGCGAAGAGGGCCTCGAAGCGGGCCCGGCGGGGATCGGGGCCGGTGTCGGTCACCGGGTGGGCCTCGTTCCCCGGCCCTCGCCGGGCCGTTGCGGTGGATGGCGTCATGCCCGGTCAATGTCCGGCAGTGGTGATTTCTTACAACCCGTCGGGGGCAGCCGCGGCCGACGCTGTTCGGCCGGGTCGCGGCCGGCCGGCGGTGCGTGGCACGGTCTCGATCCCAGTCTTCGGTGGGTCGTCGGGTGAGGTTGGTCTCCGGTCGGGGGTGCCGGCGGGGGAATGTGGAATGATCGCCCGGACGGTTGAAGAGGAACACCGGTGACGGCCTGGCGGCCGGAGTCCGGGGCGGTCCCGCCACTGTGACCGGAGCGATCCGGAAGCCAGGACATCTTCGTCCGTCCGCCAGGGAGCGCTCTCCGCGTTTCCGGGCGCACCGTTGCCGATGCGGGCGTGGACACCCGCAGGACGAAGGGATTCACCGCCGATGCGGCCTGCTCCGAACCAGCCCGGTGAAGCCGGACAACCTCTTCCCACCCCGCCGGCGTCGACGGGTTTCCCGTTCACCGCGGTGGTGGGGATGGAGGACCTCCAGCTCGCCCTCGTGCTCGCGGCGGTCTCACCCGCGATCGGCGGCGTGCTGATCCGCGGCGAGAAGGGCACCGCCAAGTCCACCGCCGTCCGGGCCCTCACCGAGATCCTCCCGCCGGTCGAGGTGATTCCCGGCTGCCGCTTCTCCTGCGCCCCTACCGCCCCCGACCCCATCTGCCCCGACGGCCCTCACCCGCCGTACACCCCGGCCGCCCCGGAAACCGCTCCCACCGGGTACGCCGGAGATCCCGCGACCACCTCGCCGGAGACCGCTCTCTCCGGCGCGCGTTCGGCGTCCGCCGGGGATGCCGCGGCCGGCTCCCGGGAGACCGCTCTCTCCGGCGCGCGTTCGGCGTCCGCCGGGGATGCCGCAGCCGGCTCCCGGGAGACCACTCTCTCCGCGGCGCAGCCGGCGTACGCTGACGACCTCGCGGCGGGCATGTCCGGAGACCGTTCCGCCGCGCCCACCGCGTTCTCGGCCTCGCGTTCCGCCGCGGGCGCAGGCTCTGGCGCGGTCTCCCGGCCGGCTCGGTTGGTGGAGCTGCCGGTCGGGGCTACCGAGGACCGGGTGCTCGGGTCGCTGCACCTGGAGCGGGCGCTGGCCGAGGGCGTGACGGCGTACGAGCCGGGGCTGCTGGCGGCGGCGCACCGCGGGATCCTGTACGTCGACGAGGTCAACCTCCTGCACGACCACCTGGTCGACGTGCTGCTCGACGCCGCCGCGATGAGCCGGGCGACGGTGGAACGCGACGGCGTCTCCATCACCCACCCCGCCCGCTTCGTGCTGGTCGGCACCATGAACCCGGAGGAGGGCGAGCTCCGCCCCCAGCTCCTGGACCGGTTCGGCCTGACCGTCGACGTCGTCGCCAGCCGCGACCCCGCCGTTCGTGTCGAGGTGATGCGTGCTCGCCTCACCTACGAGGCCGATCCTGCCGCCTTCGTCCGCCGGTACGACGCGGCGCAGCGCGAGCTGGCCGAGCGGATCGTCAAGGCGCAAAGCCTGCTGCCCGACGTGATCCTGACCGACCCGGCGCTGCGGCAGATCGCCGAGATCTGCGCGGCGTTCGACGTCGACGGGATGCGCGCCGACCTGGTCACCGCCCGGACGGCCGTGGCGCACGCGGCCTGGTCCGGGCGCACGGTCGTCGAGGTCGAGGACGTCCGCGCCGCGGCGAAGCTGGCCCTGCCGCACCGCACCCGGCGCAACCCGTTCGACGCCCCGGGACTGGATCAGGACCGCCTCGAGCAAGCGATCAGCGACAGCACCCCGCCGGACGACCCGGACGACGACCCCGACGGCGGCGCCCCTGGCCGTCCCGACGGTGGCCCGAACAGCGACGGCGATCCGAGCGGCGACGGCAGCCCGGACGACGCCCGTGACCCGGGGGCCCGCGATCCCGATGCTCGCGACTCCGACCTCACCGCGGACCGCGACGCCAATGGCTCCGCCCCAGGTGATCGCGCCCCGGACGGTGGCTTGAGCGATTCCCCGGCCGACGGCAACCCGCAGCGCGTCCGCGGCAACGGCTCGGCAGAGAACACCGGAGATCCGGAGAACGCGCTCTCCGGTGACGCTCCGACCGGCGACGTGGCGACCAGTTCCACGCCGTACAAGGCACGGTTGCTCAGCGTCCAGTCGGCCGGTCCGGGCGTCGCGGGTCGTCGCTCCCGGGCGATCACCGAGGTCGGCCGGGTGGTCGGCGACCGGGCGCGGGTCGGCCGCGAGTCCGGTCGCCCCCACCTCCTCGCCACGCTCCGCGCCGCGGCGCCGCACCAGCATTCCCGGGGCCGGTCCGGCCCGGGCCTCGCCGTCCATCCGACCGACGTCCGCCTGGGCGTCCGCGAGGGCCGCGAAGGCAATCTGGTGCTGTTCTGTGTCGACGCGTCCGGCTCGATGGGCACGAAGCGGCGGATGAGCGAGGTGAAGACCGCGATCGTGTCGTTGCTGCTCGACGCCTACCAGCGGCGCGACAAGGTCGGCCTGGTCACGTTCGCGCGCAGCCAGGCGACCGTCGCGCTTCCGCCGACCGGCAGCGTCGAGACCGCCGTGCGCCGGCTGGAGTCGCTGCCCACGGGCGGAAGGACGCCGCTGGCGGAAGGGCTGGTCCGGGCGGCCGACGTACTGCGGATCGCCGCGATCCGTGATCCCCGGCGCCGGCCGTTGCTGGTGCTGGTCACCGACGGGCGGGCGACGCACGGAGAGAGCGCGTTCTCGCGGGCCCGGCAGGCGGCCGAGTGGATCGGGCACCAGGGCATCGCCGCCGTCGTCGTGGACTGCGAGCCGCGCCGGGGCGTCCGCCTCGGTCTCGCCGCCGAGCTCGCGACCAGCCTGCGCGCCGAGTACCTCGACCTCGGCGAAGTTGCCGCGGGCAACCTGGTCCAGGCCGTCACCACCCGCAGCGCCGCATGAGCCGCCCGAGTTGCACGACGCAGCAGCGCAGGGTGGAGCAGGGAACGAACAGTCGCGTGGGCGGCGGAGGGAGGGGCTGATGCCGAAGGGACAGCCGAGTGTGGTTCCGGTGGACGGGTTGACCACGCGCCAGCGGCGGAACCGGCCGTTGCTGATGGTGCACACCGGTGAGATGAAGGGCAAGTCGACGGCCGCGTTCGGCCTGGCACTGCGCGGCTGGAACCAGGGCTGGAACATCGGGGTCTTCCAGTTCGTCAAGAGCGCCAAGTGGAAGGTCGGCGAAGAGAGCGCGTTCCGTGCTCTCGGCCAGTTGCACGAGGCAACGGGCCAGGGCGGCCCGGTCGAGTGGCACAAGATGGGCGAGGGCTGGAGCTGGTCCCGCAAGGCGGGCACCGAGCAGGACCACGCCGCCGACGCGCTGGAGGGCTGGCGCGAGATCCAGCGCCGGATCGCCGCCGAGACGCACGACCTGTACGTGCTGGACGAGTTCACCTACCCGACGAAGTGGGGCTGGATCGACGTCGACGAGGTGGTGGACACGCTCACCCACCGCCCGGGCCACCAGTACGTCGTGATCACCGGCCGCGACGCCGACCAGCGGCTGCTCGACGCGGCCGACCTGGTCACCGAGATGACCAAGGTGAAGCATCCGATGGACGCCGGCCAGAAGGGCCAGAAGGGAATCGAGTGGTGATCCCGCGGATCGTCGTCGCCGCGCCCGCCTCGGGTGCCGGCAAGACGACGGTGGCCGTCGGCCTGATGGCGGCGTTGCGCCGCGCCGGGCACACGGTGGCCGGCTTCAAGGTCGGCCCCGACTACATCGACCCCGGCTTCCACGCCGTCGCGACCAGTCGCCCGGGCCGCAACCTGGACCCGATGCTGTCCGGCGAGCAGCGGGTCGCGCCGCTGTTCGCGCACGGTGCCGCCGGCGCGGACGTGGCGGTCGTCGAAGGCGTGATGGGCCTGTACGACGGGGCGCTCGGCACCGAGGGGTTCTCCTCGACCGCGCACGTCTCGAAGCTGCTCCGGGCGCCGGTCGTGCTGGTGGTGGACGCGTCCGCGGCGGGCCGCAGCGTCGGCGCGGTGGTCCAGGGCTTCGTGGCCTACGACACCGGGGTCCGGATCGTCGGCGTGATCCTCAACAAGGTCGGCACCGACCGCCACGAGGCCGAGGCTCGCGCGGGCGTCGCACCGACCGGCGTACCGGTGATCGGGGTTCTGCGGCGGGACACCCGGCTGACCGTGCCGAGCCGTCATCTGGGGTTGGTACCGGCCGACGAGCAGCGGGCGCAGGCGGAGGCCGCAGTGGACGCTGCAGCCGAGCTCGTCCGCGCAGGCGTCGACCTGGAGGCCTTCATGGTGGCAGCGCGGGCCGCTACGCCGCTCGACACCGAAGCTTGGGACCCAACCGCCGAGGTGACTCCGGCTGAGGAGAGCCGGCCGGTCGTCGCGATGGCGGGAGGTCCGGTGTTCTCTTTCCGCTACACGGAGACCGCCGAGTTGCTGACTGCGGCGGGTGCCGATGTGGCAACCTTCGATCCGCTGCACGACTCACTACCGGAGGGCACCGCCGCCCTGTACCTCGGTGGTGGCTTCCCCGAGATGCATGCCGAAGCTCTGTCCGACAACGAGCGTCTGCGCGCCCAGGTGGCGTCCGCAGCGGCCGCGGGTCTCCCGGTGATCGCCGAGTGCGCCGGCCTGCTCTACCTCTGCCGCGAACTCGACGGCCACGCTATGACCGGTGTGCTCCCCGCGACTGCCCGGATGACGCCGAAGCTGACACTGGGCTACCGGACCGCTGTCGCTGCGAGCACTACGGCGTTCTTCGACGAAGGACGCCGCGTCCGGGGCCACGAGTTCCACCGGACCGAGGTACGACTCGACGCGGACGACTCACCCGCGTGGTACCTCCCCGGAGGCAAGCTGGAAGGAATCAGCCGGCCCGCGGTGCATGCGTCGTACCTGCACCTGCACTGGACCGCGACTCCGGATGTCCCGGCCCGGCTGGTCGCCGCTGCCCGAGTTCACGTGGGGCTCGAGAAGTGAGCCTGGTCCTCGGCATCGGCCTGCGCGCCGGTACGCCGTACCGCGAACTGCGGGAGTTGGTGGATCGTGCATTGGCTGGTCTGGAGCCGCGCGTCGTCAGCCAGGTGGTGACTGTCGACGGCAAGGAAGCCGAGCCTGGCCTGCAGCGGCTGGTGGCGTCCCTGGGCGCGCAGCTGTTCACAGCGACAGCCCTGGAGCTCGGACAGCAGCCCGTACCGACTCCGAGCGAGCGCGTCGACCACCTAGCCGGAACGGCGAGTGTTGCCGAGGCTGCAGTGATCCTGAGCGGCGCTGACCTGGTGGTGCCGAAGCTGAAGTCAGCAGGAGCAACGGTGGCTGTCGGCAGGCTGTCGGTCGAGCCGGACACTGCAGCGCCGGGCTACGCGCCGCGTGACCGCGAGGTGGTGCACCGGGTGATCGCCGAGCGGCGCGACGTACGCCGAGGCTTCCTGGACCGGCCCATCGCTGACGACCTGCTCACCCGAGTCCTGGAAGCGGCTCATCGCGCGCCCAGCGTCGGCCTGAGTCAGCCCTGGGACTTCCTGCTCGTTCGCGACGTCACCACCCGCCGCAAGATCCATGACCTGGCTTCGGCCCAGCGCGATGCGTTCGCCGCGTCGCTGCCGCCCGACCGTCGGAGCGCCTTCGACGGTCTGAAGATCGAAGCGATCTTGGACACGCCGCTGAACATCGCGGTCACCTGTGACCCCGGCCGGGGCGGGCGGCACGTGCTGGGCCGGCATGCTGATCCGCGGACCACCTGGTTCTCCGCAGCGATCGCCGTGCAGAACCTGTGGCTCGCTGCTCGGGCCGAGGGCTTGGGAGTCGGCTGGGTGTCGTTTTTCGAACCAGCTGAGGTAGGAGCGGTGCTGGACCTCCCGGCACACGTTGAGCTGGTCGGATACCTCTGCGTCGGTCATGTGGAGGAGTTCGCGGTCGCCCCAGAGCTGGTGCGGTCGGGCTGGGCTGCGCGGCGACCGCTGTCCTGGGCAGTGCACCAGGAGCAGTGGGGTCAGCGGGGCTTGCCGGGAGAGACCGCCAGTCCGGCACTCGCCGTAGAGGCTGCGGTCGAGGCGGCGGAGTCGCCAGGGCGGGTAGGCAGCGGTGAGCAGGTAGTGCGGATCCTGGTTGTGGACGGTGGTGACCCGGCCGAGTATCTGCGCCGCGCGGAGACCCTCGTCGTACAGGTAGGAGCTGAGAAGCCCGCTGCGGACTTCGGTGTGCTGTGGCGGCCGGCACGCCGTACGGACGAGGCTGTGGAACTAGGCGTCGAGGTGGCGCGCGACCTGGTGCTGCAGGGCGTCGGGGAGTTCGTCGTGCAGTGTCAGGGCGAGTCCGACGCCGCTCTGGGCCTGGTCCGGGGCATCCGTTGGGGCGGACTCGCCTGCGGTGTGAGCGTCAAATGCGGGGATCAGCCGGACGCGATGACAGACTCGTCCGTATGACCGTTCCACCGCAAGGCCCAGCGCCCATGTACGTGCCCTCCTTCTCGATGAAGCAGCGGATCACGATGATGGCGAACCAGTACGAGCTCATCGCGACCAATCCCGACGGCAGCGACGGACAGCTGCTCGCCTTCGCGCAGCAGAAGCGGATGGCGTTCAAGGAAGAGGTCACCTTCTTCACCGACGACCGCAAGACGCAGCCGGTGTTCTCGTTCAAGGCACGCAAGCGGCTCGACCTGGGCTCGGGCTACGACGTGTTCGACCCGAACGGCCAGCCGATCGGCTGGTTCAAGAAGGAGTTCGGCAAGAGCCTGCTGCGCTCCAGCTGGCAGCTCACCGGTCCCGGCTTCGAGGCCGACGGGACCGAGCGCAACCCGACCGTCGCGATCGTGCGGCGGGTGTGGGAGTTCGTGCCGTTCGTCGGCGACATCCCGCTGCCGTTCATCTTCCACTTCGACTTCACCGACCGGACCAGCGGTCAGCCGCTGCTGTCGGTCGAGCGCAAGGTCTCGGTCCGCGACCGGTACCGGGTGACCGTGCACGACTCGCGCGTCGACTTCCGGGTGGCGGCCGCGATGACGGTCGCGCTGGACGCGCTGCAGAGCCGCTGACCTGTCCGCCGGCCGGCGGACGGATCCGCGGATTTCGTCCGCCGGCGGGCGGAGAGCGAGGCCGGTGGTCTCACTCTTTTGGGTGAACGAACCCTGAGAGCCTTGGTTCCGGCCGGTGCCGGTGCGAGGCTTGAGGACATGGGAGCAGCGAGGCGCGGTCGACGGTGGATGGTTCCGGTCACGGCAGTTGCGGTGGTGGCGGGCGTGGGAGCGCTCGGGCCAGTGGTCGCGGATGCCTCTCCAGAGCTACCAGGGATCACCGCGCAGGACCTGCTCGCCAAGGTGCAGACCGCCGAGGTCGACGGCTTGAGCGGCACGGTCCGCTCGGCCACCGACCTCGGTCTGCCGGCGTTGCCCGGGGTGGACGGCGGCAGCCAGATCCCCGACCTGCTGACCGGTGAGCACACCGCCCGGGTGGCCTTCGCCGGCCCGGACAAGGCGCGCGTCGCGGTGCTCGACGAGATGGCCGAGCGGGTCTGGACGACCGACGGCAAGACCGCATGGGCCTACGACTCGGCCGAGCGCGAGGCCGTCAAGGTGACGCTGCCGGCCCGGCCCGCCACGCCGGCCCGGCCGAAGGTTGCGCCGGAGCACGAGGCGTACGACCCGCAGGCGGTGGCGAAGAAGTTTCTCGCCCAGATCGACCCGACCACCAAGGTCGAGGTGACCGGCACCGAGTCGGTCGCCGGACGCGACGCGTACAAGCTGCGGCTGGTGCCGCGCACGGGCAAGACCACGGTCGGCTCGGTGACGCTGGCGATCGACTCGAAGACCTGGGTCCCACTGGAGGTCACCGTGCTGCCGCGCACGGGCAAGGACCCGGCCGTGCAGCTCGGGTTCTCGTCGGTGTCCTTCGACGTCCCGGCGGCGAGCACCTTCGCTTTCACTCCGCCGAAGGGCGTCGCGGTGACGGAGAAGAAGCTGCCGGCGATCACGCCGAAGAAGGCCGACCCGGCCAAGCCCGGCGCGCCGAAGGCGCTGCCGAAGACCGACCCGAAGAAGGCGGCCGACCGCCCGACCGTGATCGGCCAGGGTTGGGAGAGCATCGTCGTCCTGCGGGACGTGAAGCTGCCGCGGGGCAACGCCGCGCTCGACCAGCTGCTGGCGAACGCGCGCACGGTCCAGGGCAGCTGGGGATCGGGCAAGATCCTGACCAGCAAGATGGTCAGCGTTCTGATCACCGACGACGGCCGCGTTCTGACCGGCCTGGTCACGGCCGACACGCTCGCCGCCGCCGCGCCCCTGGCTCCTCGCTGACCGTGCCGACCACCCCGAGCTCCCCGCGCACGGGAGCTACCGCCGACCACGTCTCGGGCCCCTCCGCAGCGGAGGGGCCCGAGCCGGAGCAGCCACCCGCCATCGCCGAGAACCGCAGTTGGTCGATGAATGGCAGTTGTTCGGAGGCGCCGATCGTCACGCGCGGGCTGACCAAGCGGTTCCGCAGTGGGCAGGTGGCGGTGGCGGGCATCGATCTGGAGGTGCCGGCCGGCAGCATCTTCGGGTTTCTCGGGCCGAACGGTTCGGGCAAGACGACCACGATCCGGATGCTGCTCGGGCTGATCACGCCCACCTCAGGGACCGTGCAGGTGCTGGGGCAGCCGATGCCGAAAGCGCAGCTCTCGGTGCTGCCTCGAGTAGGGGCGTTGGTCGAGGGGCCGGCGTTCTACCCGTTCTGGACGGGCAGGGCCAACCTCCTGCGGTTCGACGCCGCCGACCGGACGGCCGACCCGAGCACCAGGAAGCAACGCGCCGGCGAAGCGCTCGAACGCGTCGGTCTGTCCAATGCGGCCGGCAAGAAGGTGCGCGCCTACTCGCTCGGCATGCGGCAGCGGCTCGCGATCGCGGTCGCGCTGATGCAGCGCCGCGACCTGCTCGTGCTCGACGAGCCGACGAACGGCCTGGACCCGCAAGGCACCCGCGAAGTCCGCTCGCTGATCCGCGAGCTCGCCGGCGACGGCACCACCGTCTTCACCTCGACGCACCTCCTGGCCGAGGTCGAGCAACTGTGCACCCACGCGGCGGTGATGAGCCGAGGCCGCCTGCTGCGCCAGTCGACGATGGCCGAGCTCCGCTCGGAACTGCGCCCGCGCCTGGTCGTCCGGAGTCCGGACCTCGAGCAAGCCAAGCAAACGCTCGCCGCCTTGGGCGTCACCGACCTCCGCGAGCCCGGCGAGACCGCCACCGACGATCCGACCGTCGAGGGCGATCCCGGCGAGCTGCCGATCGACAAGCTCGCCGCCGCCCTGGTCGCCGCCGACGTCCGCATCCACGGCTTCGGCCTGGAACGCCCCAGCCTCGAAGAGTCCTTCGTAGCGCTCACCGGAGAGGGCTTCGATGTCGCTGAGTAGCCAGACCGTGACCCGCCGGCCGGCGCCGGCCCGGCCGAGTGCTGGGCGGCACACGGTGGCGTTGTTCCGGTCCGAGTTGCACCTGGTGTTCGGGCGGGCGCGGACGTGGGTGCTGCTGGGCGTGCTGGCCGCGGTGCCGGTGATGATCGGGCTGGCGATTCGGTTGTCCGGGTCCTCGGGAGACGCCGAGGGGTTCATCGGGCAGGTCGCCGGCAACGGGTTCTTCCTGATCGTGGCCAGCCTCGGGTTGTCGCTGCCGTTCTTCCTGCCGACGGCGGTGACGGTGATCTCGGGGGAGTCGCTCGCCGGCGAGTCCAGTCTCGGCACCCTGCGCAACCTGCTGACAGCGCCGGCCGGGCGGTCGCGGCTGCTGGCGGCGAAGATGGTCGCGCTCGTGCTGTTCTGCCTGGCGGCCACGTTGACGATCTGGCTGAGCGGACTGATCGCCGGATTCGTGCTGTTCCCGGTCGGTGACGTCGTCCTGCTGTCCGGTACGACGATTCCGCTCGGCGACGGGCTGCTCCGCGCGCTCGGCATCGCCCTGCTGATCGCGGCGTCGTTGCTGGGCCTGGCGGGCCTCGGCCTGTTCGTCAGCTCGTTGACGTCCACGCCGCTGGCTGCGATGGCGGCCACCTTCGGTGCGTTCATCGTGTTCGGCATTCTCGGCGCGATCCCGCAGATCGACGAGATCCACCCGTGGCTGCTGATGTACGGCTGGACCTCGTTCGCCGACCTGCTGCGCGACCCGCCGTACTGGGACGCCATCATCCGGAACCTGCTGATGCAGGCCGGGTACCTGGCCGTCTTCTACGCCGCCGCCTGGGCCCGCCTCACCAGCCGGGACGTCAACGGCTGACCGCCGGCCGCTACCACGGTGGGTGCGGCGGATGCGGCCGGGCGGGGGAGAATGCTGCGGTGCGTGCTGATCTGGTGTCTGTGCTGCGTTGTCCCGTCTGCGCCGACGGGCTGGCGCCGGCCGACCGTACGGCGCGGTGCCCGCAGGGGCACTCCTACGACCTGGCTAAGCAGGGCTACCTGAATCTGTTGCCGCCGGCATCAACCGGGATCGACGGCGACACCGCGGAGATGGTCGAGGCGCGGGCCGGGTTCCTCGGAGCCGGATGGTACGAGCCGATTCGGGCTGCTCTCGTCGACAGCCTGCCGCCGACCGGCGACGCGACGCTCAAGGCCTCACCGGCCGCTGGCGCCACGCCCACACCGGCCGCTGGCGCTGCGCCCACACCGGCCGCTGGCGCCGGGCCCACACCGGCCGCGGGCACGGCGGCCGTGGGCGCGGCGTCCGTGGCGGAGCCTGATCGGCTGGCCGTGGAGGTCGGCGCTGGAACGGCGTACTACCTGGCCGGAGTCGTCGCGGCCGGATGGCGCGGAATCGCGACGGACGTGTCACGGTACGCGGCGCGACGGGCGGCGAAAGCCGGCCCGGCCATCGGGTCCGTCGTCTGCGATGCCTGGCGGGAGCTGCCGCTGCGGGACGGGGTCGCGGACGTGATCCTCGACGTCTTCGCCCCGCGCAACGCCCAGGAGATGGCTCGCATCCTGGCGCCC
This sequence comes from Kribbella flavida DSM 17836, assembly GCF_000024345.1. Classification (NCBI taxonomy): domain Bacteria; kingdom Bacillati; phylum Actinomycetota; class Actinomycetes; order Propionibacteriales; family Kribbellaceae; genus Kribbella; species Kribbella flavida. Next base: position 3,352,162 of record NC_013729.1, read on the forward strand.
GGTGGCACGCTGCTGGTGGTGACCCCGAATCAGGAGCACCTCGGCGAGCTGGTCGAGCTGCTGGGACTCATCCGGGTGGACGAGGAGAAGGAACGACGGCTGGTCGAGTCGCTCGAGGGTTTCGAGCGCGTCGGGCGCCGTGCCGTGGAGACCACGATGCGGCTCGACCATGCGGCGATCGAGCAGCTGGTGGCGATGACGCCCAGTGCGCGGCATCTCGATCGTGCCGTGCGGGCGCAGCGCATCGGCGTACTGGCTGAGCCGGTCGAGGTGACGTTGTCGGTGACGGTCTCGTCCTGGCAGCGCGCCTGACGATCGGGCGCCGGCTCGAGCTCGGCGCCCGGAGGTCAGGGCAGTGGTCAGCTCACGCCCAAGTCGGCTTTCACCCGGGCAGGCTGGTCAGCCGAGGATCAGGCCGCGGTGGTGGTGAGAATGCGAGCGACCTCGGCGGCGTGCTCCTCGGCGGTGCTGTGCGCCTCCTGCTGGGAGACCTTGGAGGCGTCGATCAGCTGCTCCATGCCGGGAGTGACCGGGGCGAGCGTGAGCTCGGCCGCGGCGATGCGGACCTTCATGTTGAAGACCTCGCCGAAGATCCGGCTCAGGTACGGCGTGGCGTGGTCCCAGCCTTCCTTCGGTGCGCCGGGACCGTAGCCACCGCCACGGGCCAGGGTGAAGATGACCGGACGGCCCGCGACCTGGCCACCGCCGGTCAGCAGTTCCTGGTCGGTGAGCAGCACGTCGAGGTAGGTCTTCACGTGCTGGGCGATGCCGTAGTTGTAGAGCGGGACGGCGAGCAGCACGGCGTCGGCGGACTTGAACTCGTTGATCAGGGTCTCGGCCAGTTCCTTGGCCTCGGCGGCGTCGGCGAAGGACGCTCCATTCGGCACGGGCTGGCCGAACTGGGCGCCGATCAGCGCTGCCCAGACCCCGGTCGGGATCGGCTGCAGGCCCAGGTCACGGCGGAGTACGACGCCGTCCGGGTGCTCCGACTTCCAGGCCGCCTCGGCGCTGTCGGCCAGCGCCCGGCTGACGGATCCTTCGACCCGGATGCTGGCGTCGATGCGAAGCAGGGTGGTCATGGCGTTCCTTCCCAGAACAGACAAGAGGTTCAGCTCGCGGTGAGCTGCGTTGAAGATAATCTGTCTGGCAGAACATATTCAAGTCAGATCGTATTCCGGGTGGCGTACACCCCGTACGATGGGAGGCGTGACCAGTTCTTCGCCCGAAGCCCGCACCCAGGGGGCCGCCGGTACGTCCGTCGAGGCCGACCTCGGCTGGGCGCTGGGCGTGGTCTTCCGCCGGTACGCGAAGCAGGGCGCGGCTGCGCTCGACGGTGTTCCGGGCGGTCCGCGGGGCTACCAGGTGCTGGCCACGGTGAACGCGGCCGGGCCGAAGCGGCAGCTCGACCTGGCCAATCAGCTCGACATCGACCGGACGGTGATGACGTACCTGCTCGACGACCTGGAGAAGGCGGGCTTGGTCCAGCGACAGGCCGACCCGGCCGATCGGCGCGCGCGGCTGATCGTGGCCACCGAGCAGGGCGTGGAGTTGCTGTGTGACCTGGAGCGCAGGCTCCGGGACACCGAGAACGAGATCCTCGGCGGGCTCGACGACGGCGAGCGGCTGGTCTTCCGCATGCTGCTGCAGCGCGTCGCCGTCCAGGCCGACGCGGTCGACCCGCTGCACAACGCCTGTGACGTTGCCGAGGAAGCCGGCCTCGGCATCACCGAGACCTGACGCTCACAGCGTCTACTGCAGCGGGACGAAGCCCGACTCGTAGGCGAGAATGACGGCCTGGGTGCGGTCCCGGGCGCCCAGTTTGCCGAGCAGGTTGGCGACGTGCGTCTTGATGGTCTGGACCCCGAGCACGAGCTCCGTCGCGATCTCCGCGTTCGACAGCCCCTTCGCCATCAGCCGAAGCACCTCCTGCTCGCGCTCGGTCAGGTCGTACCGCGCGAGCCCGGTGAACTGGCGTGGTTGCTGCTCGGCGTGGGCCAGGGCAAGACCGCGGATCGCCTCCGGGAACAACAGCGACTCGCTGCCCGCGACCGTCCGGATCGCCGCGATGATGTCGTCGGGCGGGGTCCGCTTCAGCAGGAACCCCGACGCCCCGGCGCGCAGCGCGTCGTACACGTAGTCGTCGTTCTCGAAGGTGGTGACGACCAGCACGCGCGGCGCCGGGTCGAGTCCGTCGAGCAGCAGCCGGGTGGCCTGGATCCCGTCGATCGCGGGCATCCGGACGTCCATCAGCACCACGTCGGCCCCGGTCCGGCGGACCAGCGGCAGAACCTCCGAGCCGTCGCCGGCCTCGCCGACCACCGTCAGGTCGGGCTCCGCGTCGATGATGGCGCGCAACCCGCTCCGGATCAGCGGTTCGTCGTCGACCACGACCACCGAGATGTCCACTGTCATCCTTTCGTCGTCACGGCCACCGGCAGGGTGACCGCGAGCCGCCAGCGGTCGCCGACCAGGCCGGCCTCGACCGTGCCCCGCAGTACGGCGACCCTTTCACGGATACCGGCCAGGCCGCGGCCGCCGCGGGTGGTTGACCCGGGAGCGGCCGACAGGTCGACCGGATTGGTCAGTTCGAGCAGCAGGCCGGCCGCGTCGAGGCTGAGGGCCAGATCGACCTCGACCTCGTCGGCCGGGCGGCCGGCGTGCCGGATCGCGTTGGTCAGTCCTTCCTGGACGATCCGGTAGGCCTCCCGGGAGACCGCGGCCGGCAACGTGCTCAGGTCGCCGGACCGGTGCACCTCGACCCTGATGCCGCCCGCCCGGGTCGCCTCGACCAGCCGGTCGACGTCGCCGAGCGTTGCCTGCGGGGCGGTCTGCGATCCCGGCCGGCGGTCGTCGCGCAGCAGCCCCAGCACGTGGTCGAGGTCGGCCAGCGCGGCCCGGGCCGAGGTCTCCATCGCGGCCAGCGCGGTCTCGGCGAAGGCGGGATCGGTCGCCAGCACCCGGCGGGCGGCCGCTGCCTGCAGGGTGACCAGGCTGAGCGCGTGCCCGACGCTGTCGTGCAGTTCGCGCGCGAGTCGGTTGCGCTCGGCGAGTGTCGCGGTACGCCGCTCGAGCAGCTCGATGCGCTCGGCGGGGGTCGGGCCGAGTACGCGGGGCGCGCAGTACGCGAGCAGCGCGCCGATGACGGTCGACAGCAGGAGCAACGCGACGACGGCGATCACCGCCGCGGCCGGCATCCACAGGTCGGTCCAGCGGCCGGTGACCGAGTAGTCGATGTCCGGGATCAGCTCGTACCGTCCCGGGTCGCGCAGCGGCGCCACGAGCAGCACCGCGCCGAGCCCGAACACGATGGTGCTGAGGAAGCCGACGAAGCCGCCGGTGAGCAGGTGCAGGCAGAACCAGAGGGCGGTCCGGCGCCGCTGCGGCCAGGTGCGCGACGGTCCGAGCGGGCGCTCCTCGAACCGGACCCCGAGCAGCGACTCGACCGCGATGCCCTCCACCTCGCGGACCGCGGGCAGCAGACCGAGCAGGACCGGCGGAACGATCACCGCGAGCGCGATCAGCAGTACCGTCGGGACGCTGGGCAGCGCGGAGTCGTTGACCAGAGCGACCAGGGCGGTGTCGACCAGGATGAACGCCAGCACCAGGGCAGCACCCAGCAGCAGGTAGACCCAGCGCAGGTACGTCGACCCGCGGAACAGCACGTTCGCCACGGCCTCATCCTGTCAAAGGATCCGGCCGCCGCCGTCCCTCGCCCGGGGGAGTGGTCTCACCCGGTCGAGGGACGCCGGCGTACGACGAAGGCGGGCCGACGGTTCCCGCTGGCCGGGAGCGCTTGCATGACCTGAGTCACAGATTGTCCGGGTTTACACAAATTTGATCACCGAGGGAGACATTCGGCCCGTCCGACCGTCGCGATCCGGTGGCCGGGCGGGTACGGTCTGTGGTCGGGGCGGGCTGCCCGTCCGACCGGGCGGGCAGGGGGAAACGGCCTCAGGACGGGCGGCACAGCGGGTTCTGCGGGGACCCGGCACGGTGGAGGTAAAGTCACCGTGAAGTCCCCGAGGGCCGATTGACCGCTCTTCCATATTTGATGTTTGATCAAATATCGGAGAGGAGCAGCATGAGGTTCAGACGTTCGGCCGTCGCTGGGGTGGCGGTCCTCGCACTCGCTCTGGGCAGCGGGTGCAGTGACGGCGAGACGGGTCAGAACGGAGGTGACTCCCTGGCCAAGGTGAGCTACCTGACGTCCTTCAACACCTTCGGCCGCGAGGCGTACGCATACGTCGCCCTGGAGAAGGGCTACTTCAAGGAGGCCGGCTTCGACGTCACCATCACGCCCGGCAGCGGCACGGTCGACGTGCTCAAGCTGGTCGCCGGTGGCCAGGCCGACTACGGCATCGGTGACTTCACCGCGACCGTGATCACGCTGGGCAAGCAGAAGCTGCCCGTCACCACGGTGGGCATGGTCCACCAGAAGTCGCTGGCCGCGATCGTCGCCCTGGAGGGCGGCAAGATCAACAGGCCGGAGGACCTGCCGGGCACCAAGATCGGCGACCAGCCGGGCTCCACCAACCAGGTGATGTTCCCGGTCTACGCCAAGGCCGCCAAGATCAACCCGGACGAGACGAAGTTCGTCGCCAACCCGCCGCCCGCGCTACCGCAGCTGCTGTCGGCCGGCACGGTGGACGGCATCGGCCAGTTCGTGGTCGGGGTGCCGCTGGTGGAAAAGGCCGACTCCAAGAAGCGCAAGGCCGTCGTGCTGCCCTACGGGAACCTGCTGCCGGACCTCTACGGCAACGCGATCATCACCCGCACCGACCTGGCCAAGGACCACCCGGACCAGGTGAAGAAGTTCACCACGGCGCTGCTCAAGGGTCTGCAGGACACCATCGACGACCCCGAGGCCGCGGCCAAGACGCTGAAGAAGCACGTGCCGAACACCGACGTCGAGGTGGCCACGGCCGAGCTGAAGCTGATGAAGCCGTACGTCAAGCCGGAGAACTTCGACGGCGCGCTCGGTCAGGTCGACCCGGCCCGGGTGCAGAAGATCATCGATCTGCTCGAGGAGGCCGACGCGGTCGCCCCGAAGGGATCGATGAAGCCGGCCGACGTCGTCAACGACGCCCTGGCTCCGAAGGGCTGACCATGATCGAGCTGGACGGGGTGGGTCAGGTCTTCGATGGCCGCGGGGGCCGGGTCCAGGCGCTGGACGCCATCGACCTGCACGTCCGGCAGAACGAGTTCGTCACACTGATCGGCCGGTCGGGGTGTGGCAAGTCCACGCTGCTGCGGCTGATCGCGGGACTGCTGCCCCCGACGTACGGCGCGGTCGCGGTGGCGGGGGAACCCGTCACCGCGCCGCGGCGGGACGTCTCGTTCATGTTCCAGCGGCCGGCCCTGCTGCCGTGGCGCTCGGTGCTGTCCAACGTGATGCTGCCGGTCGAGATCTCCGGTGGCGGGGACGTCGGCCGCAAGGAGTACAAGGACCGGGCGCACGAGCTGCTGGAGCTGGTCGGACTGGCCGGGTTCGAGCGGCGGCTTCCGCACGAGCTGTCCGGCGGCATGCAGCAGCGGGTGTCGCTGTGCCGGTCGCTGATCCGGCGGCCGCAGGTGATGCTGATGGATGAGCCCTTCTCCGCCCTGGACGCGCTGACCCGCACTGAGCTCTCCGAAGAGTTGCAGCGCATCCAGATGGAGCTGGCGACCACGATCGTGTTCGTCACCCACTCGATCGAGGAGGCCGTGCTGCTGGCCGACCGGGTGGTCGTGCTGACGCCGCGGCCGGGCCGGCTGCGCGAGGTCGTCGAGATCGATATCCCGCGGCCGCGCACGCTCGGCACCAACGCGCACCTGACCGAGGTGGCGCAGATCAGTGGCCGGCTGCACGGCCTGCTGTCGGAGAAGACCCATCCGGCCGACGCGCCCGAGGCGACCCGATGACCGGACGCTCCTGGCTGACCACCTCGCGCACCAGCGCGGTCGTGCTGCCGCTGGTCGGCGTGGTCGGGGTGATCGCGCTGTGGTGGCTGACGATCGTCGTCTTCGGCATCGAGCAGTTCCTGCTGCCCACCCCGAAGGACGTCGTACTGCGCTTCCTGGAGCAGCCGGGGTACCTGTTGCAGCAGACCTGGGTCTCGCTGGTCGAGTCGCTGGCCGGGTTCGCGCTGGCGATCGCGCTCGGCGTACCGATCGCGCTGCTGATCGTGCGTTCGGCGATTCTCGAGCGGCTGGTCTACCCGCTGCTGCTGGCGGTGAACGCGATCCCGAAGATCGCGATCGCGCCGCTGCTGGTGGTCTGGATGGGCTTCGGCCAGTTCCCGAAGATGGCGATGGCGCTGCTGGTCTGCTTCTTCCCGATCGTCATCTCGACCGCGCAGGGCATGAAGTCGACCCCGGCCGAGCTGGTCGAGCTGCTGCGCTCGCTGAAGGCCAGCAAGACCCAGGAGTTCTTCAAGCTGCGGTTCACCTACGCGCTGCCGCAGATCTTCACCGGCCTGAAGGTGGCCATCTCGCTGGCCGTGATCGGTTCGGTGATCGGTGAGTTCGCCGGGTCCACCGAAGGCCTCGGCTACGTGATCTGGAACTCCGGCGCCTCGGCCGACACCCCACTGGCGTTCGCCGCGATCGGGTTGCTCAGCCTGATGAGCATCGTGCTGTTCTACGGCCTCGTGCTGCTGGAGCACCTGCTGCTGCCATGGGCTCAGGAGACGCGATGACCACCCAGGCGTCCGACGCGGACCGCCGCGTCCTGGTCCGGCCGGCCTGGCTGGAGGCGACCGTGTCGTCGGTGTTCACCGCGCTCGGGTTCGAGCCGGTCGACGCGGGCCAGATCGCGCACTCGCTGGTCGAGGCCGACCTGCGCGGCGTCAGCTCGCACGGCATCATGCTGGTCCCGATGTACGTCGAACGCCTGAACGCGGGCGGCGTCACCCGGGAGCGCGAGCTGGACGTGCTGCACGACGCCGGCGCCGCGATCGTCGCCGACGCGCGCGGCGGCATGGGCCAGCTGTCCAGCCCGCAGGCGATGGGCCTGGCGATCGAACGCGCCGGCCGGTACGGGATCGGGCTGGTCTCGGTCCGCAACGCGCACCACTTCGGCGCCGCCAGCCGGTGGGCCGTGCAGGCCGCCGACGCGGGCTGTCTCGGGATCGCGATGTCGAACACGACCCCGCTGATGCCTGCCCCCGGCGGTGCGGAGCGGGTGGTCGGCAACAACCCGCTGGCGATCGCCGTACCGACCGAGGCCGGCGCCGAGCTGGTGCTCGACATGGCGCTGTCGGCTGTTGCCCTGGGCAAGATCCGGCTGGCCGCCGCGGCCGGCCGGCCGATCCCGGACAACTGGGCGACCGATCCGTCCGGGCTGCCGACCACGGACGCCGAGGCGGCCGTGCTGGGGATGCTGCTGCCGGCCGCGGGCCACAAGGGTTTCGGGCTGGCGCTGATGATCGACGTGCTCACCGGAGTCCTCAGTGGTGGTGGCTGGGGGGACCGGGTCCGGCCGCTGTACCGGGAGCCGGACCGGCCGAACGACTGCGCGCACCTGTTCCTCGCGATCGACCCGGAGCTGCTGGGTGGGATCGAGGGGTTCCGGCAGCGGTCGTCGGCCCTGGCCGAGCGGGTGCGGAACAGTGCCACCGCGCCCGGTGTCGACCGGTTGTACCTGCCGGGGGAGATCGAGGCCGATCGGGCCCGGCAGCAGCGGCGGACCGGCGTCCTGGTCGAGAGATCGGGGCTGGACGGTCTGCTGGCGGCGGCCCGCGCGGTGGGCGCCGTGGTTCCGACAGGAGGGGGGCAGGACTGATGCCGAAGACACAACTCACCAGCGCCGCGCTGCGCAGCCCGAACGGGGTGTTCTCGCAGGCGACCACGATCGAGGCGACCGGCCGGCTGGTGTTCGTGTCCGGGATGACCGCGCGGCGGCCGGACGGCAGCATCGCCGGGGTCGGTGACATCACCGAGCAGACCCGGCAGGTGTGCGAGAACGTGCAGGCCGCGGTCCGCGAGGCGGGCGGCACGCTGGACGACGTCTGCCGGGTGGACGTGTACGTGCGCAACATGGAGGACTTCGCCAAGATCCACGAGGTCCGGGCGCAGTACTTCCACGAGCCGCTGCCGGCCTCGACGATGGTCGAGGTCAGCAAGCTGGCCCACCCCGACTACCTGATCGAGATCTCGGCGATCGCGGTGATCGCGTGACAGGACGGCCTGGGGCAGGTGATCGCGTGCGTGGAGTCGAGTGGGTGTGCTGACATGAGATTCGTGACACTGGAGTACGCCGGTGGCGAGCGGCCCGGCGTAGTGGACGGCGACGACGTCGTCCTGCTCCCGTACGACGACCTGGTGGCCGTCATCGAGGCCGGTCCCGGCGCGGTGCTGACCGGTGAGCGGATCCCGTTCCGTCAGGCTGAGCTGCGGGCGCCGCTGCGGCGGTTCCGCCGGGACATCCTGTGCACCGGCTGGAACTACTGGGACCACTTCGAGGAGAGCCGGGGCAAGCGGGAGGGCCAGGACGTCGACCGGCCCGAGCACCCGACGTTCTTCACCAAGGGACCGGACGTGGTGGTCGGCCCGTACGACCCGATCGCCTACGACCCGGCGATCTCGGCCAAGTGGGACTACGAGGCCGAGCTGGCGCTGGTGATCGGTACGACCGGTCGCAGCATCGCGCCCGAGAACGCGCTGGACCACGTCTGGGGCTACACGCTGGCCAACGACGTCTCCCAGCGTGACCTGCAGCGGGCTCACGGCGGTCAGTGGCTCAAGGGCAAGAGCATCGACGCCACGATGCCGCTGGGACCGTGGATCGTGACGCCGGACGAGCTGGGCGACCCGCAGGACGTCCAGCTGCAGTGCCTGCTCAACGGTGAAGTCATGCAGGACGCGTCGACCAAGCAGATGGCGTACGACATCGCCACGCTGATCAGTGAGCTGTCCTTCGGGATGACACTGCGCCCGGGCGACCTGCTGCTCACCGGTACGCCGTCGGGTATCGGGAACGCGCGGGAGCCGCAGGTGTTCCTCAAGGAGGGTGACGAGGTCGTCACCCGGGCCGGCAAGATCGGGGAGCTGCGCAACACGCTGGTCTACCGGGAGCTGGCGTGACCAGTCGGCTCGAACTCCTGCCAGGTGGCGGACGCGGCGGTCGGCGTACGCTCGCCGAGACCGCTGCCGCTGAGCTGCACCAGCTGATCCTGTCCGGCGAGCTGCCCAGCGGTACGCCGTTGCGGCTGGTGGAGCTGGCCAACCGGCTGGAGATGAGCCAGATGCCGGTCCGGGAAGGGCTGCGCAGGCTGGAGGCGCTCGGACTGGTCGACATCATCCCGCACCGGGGCGCGTGGGTCCGTGAGCTCTCGCTGGAGGACCTGCGGGACACCCACGAGACCAGACTGGCGCTGGAGAGCCTCGCCGTACGGGCTGCGGCCGAGCACTTCGGAGCGGAGGACGAGCAGAAGGCCGTGGCGGCGCTGGAGGAGCACCTGCGACTGTCGAGAGCCGACGACTCGGTCGGTGCGCGGCAGTCGCACGCTGACTTTCACTTCGCGCTCTACCGGGCCGGGGGGTCGCAGTGGCTGGCACGGGCGATCGAGCCGGTCTGGCAGAACAGCGAGCGCTACCGGTTCGGCAGTCGGCAGACCGCTCCTCAGATCGAGCGCAACCGGCAGGAGCACCAGGCAATCCTGGACGCGTGTGTCGCGCGGGACCCGGACGCCGCCGAGCAGGCCCTGCGCGACCACCTGGCTGGCGCTGTGCAGCGGATCACCGAGACGATGACCTCGAAGCAGAAGGGGACATCGGCATGAAGGTGAGTTTCGACGCGACCGGCGAGGTGGTGGTGGTGACCGGTGGCGCCCGCGGCATCGGTGCGGCGCTGGCCTCGGCCGTGGTCGCCCGCAGCGGCACCGCGGTGGTCTTCGACATCACACCACCGGCCGACCAGCGGGTGGAGTACGTCGAGGTCGACGTGTCGGACCGGGAAGGCGTGTTCAAGGCGGTCGGCGCGGTGGTCGAGCGGCACGGCCGGATCGACGGCCTGGTCGCCGGTGCGGCCGTCCAGCCGCGCGCGGCCGTGCTGACGATGGACCCGGCCGACTGGACGCACACCCTGAAGGTGAACCTGGATGGCGTGGTCTGGGCCTGCCAGGCGGTCGTGCCGCACATGGTCGACCGGCGCAGCGGCTCGGTGGTGGTCTTCACGTCGGGCTTGGCCGCGACCGGCTTCCCGCACGCCGCGGCGTACGCGTCGAGCAAGGCGGCGCTGACCGCCTTCGCCCGGACGCTGGCCGCGGAGGTGGCCGAGCACCGGGTCCGGGTGAACATCGTCGCGCCCGGCGTGATCGACACCGACCAGTTCCGGACCGCCAATGCCGGCGCCGACCTGGCGCACTGGCGGGACACCACCGGCATCGGCGACCCCGAGGACGTGGTCGGCCCGCTGCTGTTCCTGCTGTCCGACGCGGCCGCGATGACCGGGTCGCAACTGACCCGCGAACGGGCCTTCGCCCGGCTGACCGACCTCACGGAGTGATGCGTGACACCGACTGACCAGCAGCTGCCCGTCGCCGTCGTGGGCGCCGGGCCGATCGGCCTGACCACCGCCCTCGGGCTGGCGCACTACGGCGTACCGTTCGTGCTGCTCGAGGAGGACGCCGTGCTGTCGTCCGACACCAAGGCCGGCACCACGCTGAGCCGGACGCTGGAGATCTGGAACCGGTACGGCGCGGTGGAGGAGATCCTGGCTGCCGCCCTGCGGATCGACGAGATCGGTGACATCGACCGGGCCACCAACACGCCGCGGGCCTCGGTCCAGCTGGCCGAGCTGGTCAACGACACCCAGTTCCCGTTCGTGATCAACCTGCCGCAGCAGAAGATGGAGCCGATTCTCGCGGCGGCGCTGCAGCGTGCCGGCGGCAGTGTGCTCACGCAGCACCGGCTGGAGTCGTTCGACGTGCTCGACGACCGCGTCCTGCTGCGGGTGGCGACGCCGGACGGCCCGCGCGAGATCGAGGCGTCGCACCTGCTGGCCTGCGACGGCGGCCGGAGCAAGATCCGCGACGCGCTGGGCGTGGCCGTGAGCGGCGAGACGCTGCCCGAGCGGTACATGCTGATCGACGTCGTCGTCGACCTGGACGTCAACAACGCCCGCGACTACCCGTACCTCGCGTACTTCGCGGACCGGTCGGAGTGGATGGTCCTGATCCGGCAGCCCGACAACTGGCGGTTCCTGTTCCCGCTGGCGGCCGGGGCCGAGCCACCGACCGACGAGAACCTGCTGGTCAAGGTCAAGCAGTTCATCGGCGAGGTGGACCGGATCGAGCTGCTCGGCTCGGTCGTCTACAACGTGCACCACCGGGTCGCCGACCAATGGTCCCGGGACCGCAAGGTGTTCCTGATGGGCGACGCGGCGCACCTGATCACGCCCATGTGGGCGCTGGGCCTCAACACCGGAGCGCTGGACGCCTCCAACCTCCCGTGGCGGCTGGCCTGGGTACTGCGTGGCTGGGCCGGGCCGGAGCTGCTCGACGGCTACGAGCAGGAGCAGCGCCCGGTCGCGATCAACGGCTCCGGTGAGATGGCCGAGGCCGCCCGGAAGTACATGTCGCACCAGCGGGGCGCCGTCACCGCGGCGGGCAGCGACTGGGCGACGGCGTACACGCGGACGCTGCTCGGCGTACGGCTGGACGTGGACGGGGAGGGGGACTGGTCGATGGTGATGACCAGTGCGGAGCCTCCGGCGGTCCGAGCGGGTGACCGGGCGCCGGACCTTGCGCTGCAGGGGCCGAAGGGGCGAGAGACGATCCACGGGCTCTGCAAGGACTCGTTCGTGGCGCTGTACTTCACCGACGTGCGGCGGCGCCCGGAGATCCCGGTCAACGACTCGCCCGCGCTGAGGCACTACGCGGTGTCCCGGTGGGACGCGCCGCACGACTCCGGGCTGCGGGACCGCTCGCTGTTCGACCCGGGCAGCATCGTCACCAGCCGGTACGGCGTACCGGCGGAGACCGTGGTCCTGCTCCGTCCGGACGGGCACGTGGCGGCCGTGGCTCCGCTGCGGCCCGGAGTGGCGGACGAGCTGTACACGAGGATCACCGGCCGGCCGGTCCCGCGGGAGAGTGAGTGATGGCGTCCTTCGACGAGTCCCTGAACGACCAGCTGCGCGAGGTGCTGCTGCAGACGGACGACCTGGCGTGGGTGGACAAGTCCCTGGCCGGGCTGTCCCACAAGATGCTGTGGCGCGACCCGGAGACCGAGGCGTCGATCGCGTTGGTGCGGTTCGAGCAGGGCTCGGGCATCCCGTCGGAGCACAAGCACGCGTCGAACCAGTTCATGTTCTGCCTGTCCGGCCGGTACGTGTACCTGCCGACCGGGACGACGCTGACCAAGGGCAGCTTCTACTGGAACCCCAAGGGCGTCGTGCACGGTCCGACGCTCGCCGAGGAGACCTCCGTGCTGCTGGAGGTGTACGACGGCCCGCACTACCCGGAGCGGCCGTCCTTCTACGACAACGACGAGGACGCACGCTGAGATGGCCGGCTGGGACGTCCACACCCACCTGATCCCGCCGACTGTGCTGGCTGCGGCCCACAGCGGTGAGTTCGGTCTGTCCATCGACAGCGGCTTCTTGGTGGTCGCGGGCAAGGAGCGGCTGCCGCTCGGCAGGCTCGCTGACCCGGCCGCACTACTGCAGTGGATCAGCGACCAGGAGCTGGATGGCGCAGTGGTGTCGGTGCCGCCGGCGCTGTTCCGGTACGACCAGGGCGTCGAGTGGACCGCGCTGGTCAACCGGGGACTACGCGAGCTGGCGACCCCCCAGCTGCGTGTGCTCGGCCATCTACCTCTGCTGCACGCTTCAGCTCCCGCCATCGCGTCGGCACTGGGGGAGGAGGGCGTCTTCAGCGGCTTCGCTCTCGGCACGCCGGGGCTGACCGGTCTGGACGCGGTCTGGAAGGTGCTGGACTCGTTGCAGGCCTTCACGCTGATCCACCCTGGGCACAGCCCAGACCCGCGACTGGATGCGTTCTACCTGTCGAACCTGCTCGGAAACCCTTACGAGACAGGGCTTGCGGCGGCCGAGCTGGTGTTCACCGACGTACCGGGTCGTTTCCCGGGCATCAGGTTCTGCCTGTGCCACGGTGGTGGCGTGACGGCGGCGCTGGCCGGTCGCTGGCAGCGGGGGATCGACACCGCCCGGCCGGGCATCGAAGCGCCGTCGCTGGCCGTTGCCGAGGCACTCCAGCGGTTCGCGGCGGACGACCTGGTGCACGACCCGGCCGTGCTTCCGTTGCTCGAGTCGACCTTCGGTGAGGTGCTGGCCGGTAGCGACTGGCCGTTCCCGATGGGCAGCGACGGGATCGATCCGCGCCGGGCCGTGGCGACCGAGGCGCTCACCCGACCGCTCGGCGCGGAGGCCGCGCTGCCGTGACACGGATTGTTCCGCAGCACCAAGATGTGATCAGATATCAAATGCCGGTGGGGGTTATGGGTACGAATGGGGTGGGTGGATGAGCGCGCGACAGGGCACCGTGCTGCGCTGCTACGGGCCGGGTCAGCAGCTGAAGGCGGAGGACGCCGAGCTGGTCGCCGGAGCCGGCGAGACGCTGGTCGAGATGCACGTCGCCTCGGTGACGCAGCTGGACCGGACCGTGCTGGCGGGCAAGCTCGCGCAGCAGCTGCAACCGCCGTTCGTGCCGGGGTCCGAGGGCGCCGGAGTGGTGGTCGACTCGCAGCAGTACGAGCCGGGGACGCGCGTGGTGGTCCGTGGCGGCGGCGTCGGTGTCGCCCGGTCCGGGACGTGGGGCTCGTTGGCGGTGGTACCGGACATGTCGATCCACCCGGTGCCGGTGGGACTCGACGCCACCGATGCCCTGGCCCTGCTGGCTCCCGCTCTGACCGCGCACACCGCCGTACGCCGGGTGGCGCAGGTCGTCGAGGGCGAGACGGTCGTGGTGACCGGTGCGACCGGATTGGTCGGCCGGCTCTGCGCTGCGGTGGCTCGGGCAGCCGGTGCCTACAAAGTCGTCGGGCTGGCTCGCTCCGACGAGTCCGTGCACGTGCTGAACGGTCTGGTCGACCAGGTGGTCCGGGTGGACGAGCTGGGTCAGGTCGGCCGGGAGCTGCCCTGGTGCAACGCGGCGATCGACACCGTGGGTGGCCCGGTCACCAGCGGGGTGCTGAGCCACATCACGCCGGGCGGGCGGATCGCCGTACTGGGCTACAGCGCGGGGGAGTTCGCCACGCTCGACCTGCACCAGCTGATCGGGCGGGACCTGCGGGTGCTCCCGGTGAACATGCAGCGCACCACCATCGAGCCAGGCACGGTGTCACAGGTACTGGCGGACATTGCGCCGGCTCCCATCACGCCGGACGTGGAGCTGGTGCCCGCGACGCACGCCGAGGAGGCGCTGGACCTGCTGGCCGCCGGTACGACGGAGCGACGGGTTCTGCTGGATCTCACCCGGCTGCGATGAGCTGGGCGCGGGCAAACCGTCGCGGGAACCACCGCGAAGCCTGTCTCCCCGCTACGGTTACCTCCCAGACGTGTACGCGGTGGACGAGAGAGGCAGCCCACACTCCATGACCCGACGACTCGAGCTCACGCCCGGGGGACCCAGTGGCCGGCGCACTCTGGCGGAGGAAGCCGCTGCGGAGCTGCACGAGCTCATCCTGTCCGGTGAGCTGCCGAGCGGGACGGCGCTGCGGCTGGAGGAGCTGGCCAAGCGGCTGGACATGAGCCAGATGCCGATCCGGGAAGGGCTGCGCCGGATGCAGGCGCTCGGACTGGTGGAGATCATCCCGCACAAGGGGGCCTGGGTCCGGGAGCTGTCGACGGAGGACCTGCGCGACACCCACGAGACCCGGCTGGCGCTGGAGACGCTCGCGGTCCGGGCCGCGGCGACCCGGTTCGCCGAGTCGGACGCGACGCTGGCCCGGGCCGCGCTCGCCGAGCACGTCCGGCTGTCCCGGGCCGGCGACATCATCGCCTCCCGGCAGGCGCACACCGAGTTCCACTTCGCGATCTACCGCGCCGGTGGCTCGCGGTGGCTGCCGCGCGCGATCGAACCGGTCTGGCAGAACAGCGAGCGGTACCGGTTCGGGTCCCGGCAGACCAAGGCCCGGATCGAGCAGACCCGGCGCGAGCACCAGGCCATCCTGGACGCCTGCGTCGCGCACGACGAGGCCGGCGCGGACGCGGCGCTGCGCGAGCACCTCGAAGGCGCCTTCCGCCGGATCAGCGAGACGATGGCCCGCCGCTCCAGCCAGGACTGACTCCGTACGCCGGACCTGCTGCCCGCCGGGTCAGGCCGGGTCGGTCAGTCCGGCGGGGACGGCCGGGGTCAGTCGGCGAAGCGGGCGGGGAAACCGCCGGTGGCGACCGGGCCCCAGCGGGTCGGGGTGATCCGGATCAGGCACTTGCCCTGCGTGCGCATCGCCTCGCGGTACTCGTCCCAGTCCGGGTGCTCGCCGGAGATCGAGCGGTAGTAGTCGACCAGCGGCTCGACCGCGTCCGGCAGCTCGATCACCTCGCCGGTGCCGTCGACCTGCACCCAGGCGCCGTTCCAGTCGTCGGACAGCACCAGCACGCTGGTCTGCGGGTTGCGCTTCACGTTGGTCGCCTTGGCCCGCTCCGGGTAGGAGGAGATGACGATCCGGCCCTCGGCGTCGACACCGCCCGACACCGGGGAGGCCTGCGGCGTACCGTCCTGGCGGGTGGTCATCAGCAGCATGTGGTGCCGCGGGCGGATGAACTCCAGCAGCCCGTCGAGGTCGACCCGGTGGTTCGTGGCGATCGTTTTCGGCATGTCGCCCAGCCTAGGGCGTGGCCTGCGCCCGGTCAGAGCACCGGGGTCTCGTGCACGCTCAGCCACCGTACGCCGTACCGGGCGGTCGGGTCGGGGACCAGCACGGCGGTGACCCGGCGCAGCGAGCCGACCGAGTGCCGCTCCAGGAACCGGCAGACCACCACCTGGTCGGTACGGACCAGCAGCTCGAACTCCTCGATCCCGATCTTCAGCCCCGGCACGGCGTTCCGGGCGCCGGCCAGCGCGCCGGCGAGCGCCGGCAGATCGATCCGGACGCCGTCGATCGCGACCAGGCTGAACTCCGGCCGGTGCATCGCCCGGAACGTGTCGAGCAGCCCCGGCTCCGCCTCGCTGCCGAGCCAGCGGGCCAGGTCCTCGTGGTGCCGAACCACCTCGGCGAAGATCAGGTCGGTCATGGGGCCTCCCGGCCTGGACTGAGGAGTGGAGGGAGCGCAGCGACCGGAGTGACGAGGGAAGGGCGGGAGTTCCAGCCCTTTGACCCGCCGTGCCGGAGGCGCGGCATCAGTCCGGTCATGGGGCCTCCCGGCCTGGACTGAGGAGTGGAGGGAGCGCAGCGACCGGAGTGACGAGGGAAGGGCGGGAGTTCCAGCCCCTTGACCCGCCGTGCCGGAGGCGCGGCATCAGTACGGTCATAGGGCCTCCTTCTGTAGGAGTTGGTCGCGGTCGACCAGGTGCTCGAGCTCGTCCTCGTCGAGGGCGTTGATCAGCGCTTTGGTGCGCTGCGCCTCGGCCGTCGTCGGCAGCCACCCGGCGAGCAGGTCCGGCAGGAACAGCTCGTAGCCGCAGCGCGCCCGGGCCGTGTACCGGTCCCTGGTCCGGGCCACCGCGGAGGACACCCGGATCGCGTGCTCGTTGCCAGGAGCAACGCCGGGCCGGTCGGTCTCCCGGGCGGCGAACCGGTACCCGTTGGCCAGCTCGCACCGGTAGCACTCCAGCGCACCGGCTCCGAGCCCCTGACCGCACTCCGGGCAGGAGAGCTGCTTCAGCGCGCCGTCCACCACCCGCCAGTCGAACTCGGACGGGTCCTGCAGCACCACCTCGGCCAGGTCCCGCTCGTCCGTCGTCCCGACCTCCGCGCACAACTGCTGCCAGGCGGCGTCGATGCTGTCCTCGACCTCCCGCACAGCAGCCTGGTACCGCGGATGATCGACCCGTCGCATGTCCCGGAGTGTAGGGCGTGGGCGGTCTTCTGTCGGCCTGGTTTTGTACGCTCGCCCGGTGAGCCAGTACGCCGGTACGCCGCAGGCCGAGTTCCGGATGGCCGGGGAGACCCGCGGTCGCGCGATGGCGCCGATGCTGGTGCTGCTCGTGCTGTTCGCGGTGGTGCTTCTGCTGCTCGGATCACTCGGCGGAATCCTCGTCGGCATCCTGACCGCCGCGCTCGGCACGGTCCTGGCGGTCGGCTACCTCCTGCTCAAGCTCGACCGCACGATGGCGGCGAACGTGCTGCGCTTCGACGGCCGGGGCCTCCGCTGGGAGGCGGGTGGGGGAGTGGTGCACCAGGTGGCGTGGCCGGACGTGACCGGGATCGGCTCGGTGAACGTCCAGCTGACTCCGCGGCGGCGACTGCACGTCGGCCCGGTCCCACGGACGGTGCAGGCGTCGATGGCCGACGACGGGCTGCACGGTTGGTCGACCGTGACGCTGCCGGCCCGGGTGCCGGCGGTGATGCGACAGGCGCTGGCCGTGATGCCGGTCGACCAGGCGTCCGGAAAGCGGCACATCGGCATCCCGCTGAGCGCCTTCGACCCCGCCTGGCGGACCGGCCCGATCGGAGCCTGGATCCGCGCTCACCGCCCGGACTTGCTGCGCTGATCCGCCACGCCGGGGGCTGTGGACGGCCCGATTGACACAGTCGAACAGGTGTTCGAACATGGTCCTGTGACGGGGACTCCAGCAGTTGACCAGGCCGAGGCTGATCCGGCCCGCCCGGGCCGGATCACCGCCCTCGCCCAGGCGCGCCTCCTGCTTGCCCGGGCTCACCAGCAAAAAGCCGCCCGCACCGCCGCCCTGGCCGGCGCCACCTCCACCACTCAGCCCGTCGGCTCTGACACCTCGCCTTCCCCCGGACCCGGTTTGGCCCCGCCCTCCGGCGCCCACCCTGCCGCCTCCAGCGCCGCTTCCGGCGCCTCGCCTTCCGGGCCGGCGGTCTCCGCCCCGGAGGCCCGGGTCCTTACGCCTTCCGCCTTCGCCAT
The DNA here is from genome assembly GCF_000024345.1 of Kribbella flavida DSM 17836. NCBI lineage: Bacteria > Bacillati > Actinomycetota > Actinomycetes > Propionibacteriales > Kribbellaceae > Kribbella > Kribbella flavida. The sequence continues at coordinate 3,370,136 of NC_013729.1, forward strand.
GGACGCCGCCCCACCCAGCTCCACCTCCTCGTCCTTCGCCGCGGCTCCGGCGCCCTCCGCCTACGCGGGGGACGCCCGCCCGTCCTCCGGCTCCACCCCCTCGCCCTTCGCCGCGAAGGCCACCACCGCTCCATCCTCCGCCTCAGCGGATGCCTCGCCCAGCGGGGTGCAAGGAGTGCTGACTGCTCTTCCTGTGCTGGGGACAACGCGCGGTCGATCGCTGCCTGCGCCCCGGACGACCGAGACGCGGGTGCAGCAGGCGCTCGACACCGCGACCGCCGACCGCGCCCTGCCGACCCTGCCCGCAGTCTCCGACCTGCTCTCCGGCGCGGCGTTGCGCGGCGGCGCGGTGTACTCCGTCCGCGGATCCAGTGCTCTGGTGATGGCGATGATGGCCGGCCCCTCCGCCGACGGCGCCTGGTGCGGCGTGGTCGGCATGCCGTCGTTCGGTGCCGAAGCGGCCCGCGAGCTCGGCGTCGACCTCGAACGCCTCGTGCTCGTGCCCGACCCCCGGCACGACTGGCTCAGCGTGGTCGCGGCCCTGGTCGATGCCCTGACCGTCGTGGTGGTTCGGCCGCCCGGTGAGGTCACCCCCGGCGAGGCCTCCCGTCTCGCCGCCCGCCTGCGGACCCGCGGCGCGATGCTGATCGCCGTCGGTTCCTGGCCCGGCAGCGAGGCCCGGCTCGAGGTCCAGACCAGCGTCTGGACCGGCATCGGCGACGGCGAAGGTCACCTGACCGCCCGCCAGGCCACCGTTGCCGTCACCGGCCGCGGCGCCGCCGTACGCCCGCATCAGCACCGCCTCTGGCTGCCCGCCCCCGACGGCAGCATCCGTCCCGCCGACCCCGAGACCACCAGGCACGAGACCACGGAATCCCCGCTGTGGCACCAGGAGGCGGCCGGCTGATGGCGACCTCCACCTCGACCCGGCCCACGCCCGGCGCGCAGCAGGAGCGAGGCCTGCAGCGGACGATGGTCATCTGGGTCCCCGACTGGCCGGTGCTCGCGGCCGCCTCGGCCGAAGGGGTGCCTCCGGAGACCCCGCTGGCCGTGCTGCAGAAAGGCCGGGTGCTGGCGACCTCCGCCGCCGCCCGCGCCGAGGGCGTACGCCGGGGGCTGCGCGCCCGGGAAGCCCAGTCCCGGTGCCCGGAGCTGGTCGTGCTCAAGTACGACCCGGTCGTCGACGCGCGCGCGTTCGACCCGGTGATCAGCTGCCTGGAGGCGCTCACCCCCGGCATCCAGGTGATTCGCCCCGGCATGTGCGCGCTGAAGGCCCGCGGCCCGAGCCGGTACTACGGCAGCGAACCCGCCGCCGCGGAGAAGCTGCTCGACCGGCTCGAGACGTACGACGTCCCGGGCAGCCGGGTGGGAATCGCCGACGGCCCGTTCGCCGCGGAGCAGGCGGCTCGGGCGGCGTCGGCGCAGACCCGGGTGCGGGTGGTTCCGCCGGGTGGGTCGGCGGAGTTCCTGGCTCCGCTCTCGATCGACACGCTGGAGCGGCCGGCGTTGACCGACCTCCTCCGGCGGCTCGGGCTCCGGTCGCTCGGCGCCTTCGCGCGGCTGCCGGCGGCCGAGGTGCTGGCCCGGTTCGGCCCGGACGGCGCGTTCGCCCACCAGTTGGCTCGCGGTGACGACGACCGGCCGGTGGTCGTCCGGCAGATCCCGCCCGAGCTGACCCGGACGCTCGACTTCGAGCCGCCGGTGGACCGGGTCGACCAGGTCGCGTTCGCGATCCGCACGGTCGCGGACGAGCTGATCGGCCGGCTGAGCGCGCTCGGCCTGGTCTGCACCACGCTCCGGGTCGAGGTCGGTACGGAGTCCGGCCGGATCCACGAGCGCGAGTGGCTGCACCCGCGCTGGTTCAGCGCCACCGACGTGGTCGACCGGGTCCGGTGGCAGCTCCAGGGCAGCGGCACGGCGACCAGCGAACTGACCTCACCCGTCGTGCGGCTGCGTCTGATCCCCGAGCAGGCCGACCCGGTCGGTGCGCATGCCGACGCGCTCTGGGGCGGCGGCCCCGACGAACGGATCCACCGGGCCCTGTCTCGGGTCCAGAGCATGCTCGGCCACGGCGCCGTCGTCACTCCGGTGATCAGCGGCGGTCGCGGCTACGCCGAACGCCAGACCCTTGTCCCGTGGGGCGATCCCCCCACGCCTCACCGGCCACCGGACCTGCCATGGCCGGGTTCCCTGCCCGCGGGGCCGAACGCAGGATGGCCGGTGCCGGTCCCGACCACGATCTACCCGTCGCCGCTGGCCGCCCTGGTGCTGGCGGCCGACGGGCGGCAGGTCTCGGTCAGCGCTCGCGGTGTCCTGTCCGGTGCTCCCGCCGCCTTCCGCCTGCTGCCCGCCCCGCAGGTTGCCGACAGCAACAAGCTGTACCCGGTCACCGCCTGGACCGGCCCCTGGCCGGTCGAGGAACGCTGGTGGGACGAGGACGTCGGCAACCGCCTGGCCCGCTTTCAACTCGTCACCGCCGACGGCCGAGCCTGGCTCGCCGCCATCCAGAACACCCAGTGGTGGATCGAAGCCAGCTATGACTGACCCCTACCAGCCCGAGCTGCAGGTCGAGGTGCAGTTGGTGTGTGCACGGCGGCATCTGCTGGCAGCTCATCGCCAGCGGCATCACCTCTGCGCCCACCGGCATCTGCTCTACGCCAGGCACCACCTGCTAGCCGCTCACTACTCCTGCCCAGCCCTCGATGCCCGCCCAGCCCGCAACTCCCGCACACCCGGCTACCGGCGTACGACGTACCGCCGTGCGTCCCACTACCGCCGCATGGCCCACCGCCGTACGGCGCGCTGCCGGCTGGCAGGTTCACCACCCGCGTGCCCCGCTCGGCACGTCCTGCCCGCCCGCGACCAGAGCCGGCTCAACCGACGTCTCGTGCTCCCGTGCCGCCCGCGCACCTCCGCCCGGCGCCATTGGCAACGAGCCCGCCGGCAACTGCGCAAAGGAGGAACCGATGGACTGGCATGATCCGCCCCGCACCACCCGCGGAGACTCCGCTGATCGACAACCCGCAGCTGAGAGGCGGTGCTCGACCCGTTGGCGTCAGTGTCAGCAGGGCCCGACCCGGGAGTGCCCGTGCGCGCGGATCTGCCTTCGCGGCCCTGGCCTAGCGCTGACGCGTCCGTCCGGCCGACCCGGCTACGCGACGTCGGGCCGGGTCATCAATGGCGCCCGCAGGTGCAACTCCAGATTCGGGCTGGTCAGGGGCACGGCGTTCCACGTCGCCAGCGCTGTCCCCGCGTCGGCGTCGACCACCAGCCGAACCCGGTGCGGGGTGGTGATGACGTACAGCTCGGCGACGAACGTGCCGTCCTGCCAGGCACCGGTCGCGACGACAGGGCGGCCGAGCGGCGAACTCTCCCGCCACTCGCCATGGCCGACCTCGACGGCGGGCATCGCCCCCCAGCGCAGCAGCCATCCACCCGCCACCGGATCGACGACCACTGTGGTTCCGTCCGGCAGGGCCGAATCCTCCGATGAGCCGTCGAGCCTCCCCTCGACCGAACGCTCCGGCCCCGCCGTACCCGGCACCGGCCCGAGCGACAGTCGCCGCAGCCGCCCGGCGAGGATCTCGTCGTCCCGGGCGATTCCCGCCTGGTCCAGACCGGGCAGCAGACAGTCCCAGAAGACGCCCGGCAGCGCGTCTGTCGGGTCGACGGCGCCGGTCACGACGATCACCAGATCGTGCGACGGTACGACGACGCAGTACTGGCCGAAGGCGCCGTGACCGTGGTAGCCGTGACGCGAGATCCAGAACTGGTAGCCGTACCCGCAGAGGAAGTCGGGGTTCTGCGACCAGCCCGGAAGAGGCAGGGTCTCGCTGTGCCGGCTGGTCGCGAGCTTCAACCAGTCCCGCGGGGCGAGTTGCCGGTCACCCCACACGCCTCCACGCAACAGAAGTTCACCGAAGGCAGCGACGGCCTCGGTCGTGAGATGCAGCCCGTGGAATCCGAACGCGGCACCGCTCGCCACCCGATCCCACTCGGCGCCCTGGATGCCCATCGGCTCGAAAAGGCGCTCGTCGAGCAGTTCCGGCAGGCCGCGGCCGGTGACCCGTTCCACCATCCGGGCCAGGATGAACGTGGTCGCGTTGTCGTAGGTGTGCCGGGTTCCCTCGGGCTCGGTGAACGGCACGCGCAGGAAGCCCTTCACCAGGTCGTCCGGTTCCCGTTCCCAGGCTTCGGCGAGGGTGTCCGTACTGTGCCCGGCAGTCATCGACAGCAGATGGTGAACGGTGATGCGGCGACCCTGCTCGCAGACGTCGGCCGGAACGTGGTCGGGCAGCACGTCCACCACCCGATCGGTCAGCGACAGCAGCCCGTCGGAGATCGCGAGTCCCACGGCGATCGAGGTGAACGACTTGGTCAGCGAGTAGAGAAGCTGCGGGCGCTCCGCCGAGTACGGCGCCCACCAGCCTTCGGCGACAACATGACCGTGCCGGACGACCATGATCGAGTGGCACTCCACGGCCAACGCTTCGAGCCGGTCCAGCACCGCGCCCACCGCGCGGGACGACACTCCTTGCGCGGCCGGCGTCGACCGCGGCAGAAGCGCACGCTGAGAAGGCATCCGGCACCGTAACAAGTCCATCCGATCGAGTCATGCGAAATACCACCCGCTCGTCGGTCGTGGGGATCCGGTACGACGGGCGGCTCAGCCCGTGGGATCGGCGAGCAGCGCGAGTTCGACGGTCTTGCGGTGGGCGGCGGTGTCCGCGTGCGCCGGCAGCATCGTCTGCGAAGCCTCGCACCGCCGAGCCAGGTTGTCGGTGCCGGCTGATAGGCAGGTCTTCTGGCGATCGGTAGGGAGGAGATGCGGGTGGCTGCTGATGGGGATCGGCCGCGAGTGGTGGTGTCGGTGAACACCTCGGTGGACGGGCGGGTGGCGCTGCGGGCGGGGGAGCCGTTGATGGACGAGGCGGCCGGTCGGGTGTGGAACGCGTTGTCGCCGCCGAGTGCTGCACAGCTGGACAAGGCCCGGGCTGCGCAGCTGGCGGAGCTGTACCAGCCGCAGGCGGTTCTCGAGGGCAGCGGGTCCTTCGTGCCCGACACGGCTGGACCGCTGGAGCATTCGCCTAGGCCGTCCGAGCCATCCGGTGAGGAGCTCTACTCCGACTTCTGGCCCGAGGAAGTGGTGGGGCGGGCCGGGCGGGAGAAGTGGTTCGTGGTGGTGGACGGACGGGGGCGCATCCGGTGGGAGATGAAGAGCCAGGGCGAGTACGACGTCCTGGTGCTGGTCGCGCGGGCCACGTCCACGGATCACCTCGCCTATCTGCGGCGTGAGCGGATCGCGTACCTCGTGGCCGGTGAGCACCAGGTCGATCTCGGCGCGGCGTTGCGGCGGATGCGCGAGCAGCTCGGGGTGACCTGCGTGGTCTCGACAGCGGGCGGTGGTCTCAACGGGGCGCTGCTGCGGGCGGACCTGGTCGACGAGCTCCACCTTCTCGTCAGCCCGTCGGTGGTCGGCGGGCTCGGCACACCCACCGCCTTCGACGGGCCGCAGCTCGGCGACGACGAGGCGCCCAGACGCCTGCGCCTGCTCGCCGCCCACGCCGAGACCGACGGCATGCTCTGGCTGCGCTACCAGGTCCTTCGCGATCCGCCGGAGCACTGACCCGAGCCGGGTGCCCTTCCCGGTCTGCTCGGGTCTGCCGGCGGTTCAGACGATGGTTTCCCTGCCGTCCTCGGTGACCGCGAACTCGCCGGCGTTGCCGACGGTGCCGAACTGGTCCTGGCGCAACGTCAGTGACACCACGCCGGCGCCGCCACGCAGTACCTCGGCCTCGGTGATGCGGTACGTCGACGGGACGCCGGCGGCGAACAGCCGCTTGCCGTCGCCCACCACGACCGGGAACTGCAGCAGCCGGTAGGTGTCGACCAGGCCGGCGTCGTGCAGGGTCCGGGCGAGCTGCCAACTGCCGTGAACCTGCAGTTCCTTGCCGTCCTGCTCCTTCAGCTTGCGGACCTGCTCGACGATGTCGCCGCGCAGTACCGTCGTGTTGCCCCAGGCCGCGTCCTCGTCGGACAGCGTGGTGCTGACGACGTACTTCGGCCACTCGTTCAGCGCGGTCGCCACCAGGTTGTCCGGCTCGGTCACCTGCGACCAGTAGGTCCGCATCATCTCGAAGGTCGTCCGCCCGAGCAGGAACGCGTCCGCCTGCCGGAACCACCCGTCCACCGGGTCGAGCTGCCCCTCGGTGCTGTGCGGCACCAGCCACCCACCCCGCTCGAACCCGTTGCTCTGGTCCTCCTGCACCGCCCCCGGCGCCTGCATGACCCCGTCGAGGCTGACGAACGTGTTGACGCTGAGCTCCATGACCTTCTCCTTGCTCCTCCCGCAGGACCCTGGCGGCCCTGTCCCGATGCGAGAACTCAACCAAACCCCACTTACGGAATCTTTACGGCGAAGCATCGGGCTCCGGCAGGGTTCAGGCACGCCCACGGTGATCAGTACGATCCGGTGCTATGCATCGGAGCCGGGTTTCGACAGTGTTGATCGACGTGCCGCGGGAGCAAGCGTCGCGGTCCGCGCAGTTCTGGGCGGGGGCCTTGGGGGTGCGGGCCGACAGCCCGCCGGGGGAGCCGCAGTACGTGACGTTGCACGGCGCGTTGCCGGGGCTGGTGACGGCGGTGCAGGCGTTGGAGGAGGGCGAGGCGCGGTACCACCTCGACATCGAGACGGACGACGTCGACGCGGAGGTCGAGCGGCTGGTCGGGCTGGGGGCGGTCGAGGAGTCGAGCTGGCAGGGGTGCCGGACGTTGCGGGTGCCTGGAGGCCAGCTGGTCTGTGTGATCCCGTTGCACTCCGACCCCGACGAGTTCGCGGCGCGGGCGACCAGTTGGCCGTGATCGGCGCCGGCCGGCACGGCTGCGCGGACCAGGGGTGGAGTCCGGGATCGTCCCCGATGTGAGGCAAGGAACGCGTCGGTAGGTTCGGCGTACGGCCTGGAGGCCGGGACGACCGGGTGGGGGAGAAGTGATGAAGGCCGTTGTGCAGGAGCGGTACGGGTCGGCGGAGATGCTGGCGGTGCGGGAGATCGGCAAGCCGGTGCCGGCGGACGGCGAGGTGCTGGTCGCGGTCCGCGCGGCCGCGGTGAACGCGCGCGACTGGCACGTCATGCGCGGCGACCCGTACATCGCCCGCGTGATGGATCCGGGCACCTTCGGACGGCGGGGACCGAAAGCCCTGGTCGGCGGCACGGACTTCGCGGGGGTGGTGGAGGCCGTCGGCCCCGGCGTCCGGGGATGGGAGCCGGGTGACGAGGTTTTCGGCGAGGCCGGAGGTGCGTTCGCCGAGTACGTGTGTGCGCCGCAGACCGTGCTCGCCCGCAAACCCACGAACCTCAGCTTCGAGCAGGCGGCCGCGCTGCCGCTCGCGGGCAACACCGCGCTGATGGGACTGCGGGACGCCGCGGACGTGACGGCCGGAACGCGGCTGCTGATCAACGGCGCGTCCGGCGGCGTCGGCACGTTCGCCGTCCAGCTCGGCAAGGCGTACGGCGCCGTGGTGACCGGCGTGTGCAGCACGAAGAACGTGGAACTGGTCCGCTCCCTCGGCGCCGACCAGGTCGTCGACTACACCTCGACCGACTTCACCCAGGCCGGCCCGCAGTACGACGTGGTGCTCGACCTCGTCGGCAACCATTCGCTGACGGCCCTGCGGCGCGTCCTGGTGCCCGGCGGCACGCTGGTGCTGTCGGGTGGCGGTGTCTCGCGGGGCGGCAGCCTGATCGGGCCGGTCGGGCTGGTCATCCGGGGGATGTTGCTGTCCAAGGTTGTTCGCCGGCATCGGGTGGCCGTGCTGACCGCCGTTCCGAGCAGCGCCAACCTGGCCGAGCTGGCGACCCTGGCCGAGTCCGGGAAAGTTGCCCCGGTCATCGATCGCGGCTACCCGTTGGCTGAGACCGCCGAGGCGATTCGCTACCTCGAGGTCGAGCACGCGCGCGCGAAGGTCGTGCTCACGGTCTAGGACGCGGGGCCAGGTCGAGCCGGGGGCTGGAGGGCGGCCGCGCGGGAGGCCAGGTAGTGGCGTTCGGGGAAGGACAAGGTCTGCCGGGCCGCCTCCTGGTACGCCGTACGGGCCGCGTCGGTGTCGCCGGCCAGTTCCAGCAGGTGGGCGCGAACGGCGGTGGTGCGGTAGTGCTTCGCAAGGGCCGGGTCCTCGGTGGCCTGGGCGAGGCGGTCCAGGCCGGTGCGGGGGCCGTGCACCATCGCGACGGCGACGATCCGGTTCAGGGTGACCATCGGGCCGGGAGCCAGCGTGTCCAGCAGTTCGTAGAGCACGAGGATCTGCCGCCAGTCGGTCGCCTCGGCGGTCTCGGCCTCGGCGTGCACGGCGGCGATCGCCGCCTGCAGCTGGTACGGGCCGGGTGGGGCCGAGCGCAACGTCGCGGTCACCAGTTCGGTGCCCTCGGCAATGAAGGCGCGGTGCCAGAGCCGACGGTCCTGCTCGGGCAGCGGGATCAGGGCCCCGGAGGGCGACGTCCGGGCCGGGCGGCGGGCGTCGGTCAGCAGCATCAGCGCGAGCAGGCCGCTCACCTCGCCCTCGTCGGGCAGCAGCTGGTGCAGCTGGCGGGTCAGCCGGATCGCCTCGGTGCTCAGTTCGACGCGGTGCAGGGTGTCCCCGGAGCTGGCGGTGTAGCCCTCGTTGAAGATCAGGTACAGCACGTGCAGGACAGCCGCCAGCCGTGCACCGAGATCCTCCGGCGGTGGCATCCGGAACGCCGTACCGTCGGCCTTGATCGACGCCTTGGCCCGGCTGATCCGCTGGCCGATCGTCGACTCGGGCACCAGGAACGCCCGGGCGATCTCGGCGGTGCTCAGCCCGCCGACAGCGCGCAGCGTGAGCGCGATCTGCGACGGGGCAGTGAGCGCCGGATGGCAGCAGAGCAGCAGCAGGGTCAGAGTGTCGTCGGCTTCGGGCCCGAGGACACCCTCGTACGCCGGATCGCCGCCGGACGCCTGGTCGTCCGCGGCCGGCTCCTCGGCGGCGCGGACCTGCTCGGCGGCGACGAGCTCCTCGCGGCGGCGCCGGGCCGCTTCGCTGCGCAGCATCTCGATCCGCCGGCGGGAGGCGACCGTGATCAGCCAGTTGCGGGGCTGGTCGGGAATGCCGTCGACGGGCCATTGGGTGGCGGCCGCGAGCAGCGCCTCCTGGGCGGCGTCCTCGCACAGGTCGAACCCACCGTACCGGCGTACCAGCGGACCGACGATCAGCGGCGCGAGCTCCCGCAGCAGACCCTCGATCTGCTCGCGCACCCTCGCGTCCGCGCCCGCGTCCGCGTCCGCGTCCGCGTCCGCAGTCGAGTCCGGCGACGACGTCCCGCCGGGCGCGTTCGGCGTACCGGTCACCCGAGGTGGTCGAGGTCGCGGATCGGGCGGACCTCGACGATGCTGAACGCGGCCTCCGGGATCCGCGGCACGATCTCCACCGCCCGCTCGATGCTCTCGCACTCGACCAGGTAGAACCCGGCTAACTGCTCCTTGATCTCCGCGAACGGCCCGTCGGTGGTGACCGGCTTGCCGTCGCGCACCAGCACCTGCTTGGTCAGTGCCGGATCGTCCAGCGAGTGCGTCACGAGGAGCTCGCCGCTCGCGGTCAGCGCGTCGGCCAGCTCGGTGTACCCGGTCATGGACTCCCGCTTCTGCTCCTCCGACAGCCCGTTCCACAGCTCGCGACCGGCCGGATTGCCGTAGATCAGGATCAGGAACTTCATCGCGGTCTCCCTTCGGCTGGTTCCACCCTAGGACCTGGCTTGATTGGTAGGAAGAAACCTACCTATAGTGGGGTCATGCCACCACGACCCCCGGTTGTTGCCGAGAGCATCGAGGACCGCGTCTTCGCGGCCCTGTCCAGCCCGGTACGCCGGGAGGTGCTGCGGCTGCTGCGTGACGGCGGGCCGCAGCCGGTGCGGCAGCTCGCCGACCAGTTCGCGATGGCCAGGCCGAGTTTCTCCGAGCACCTGCGGGTGCTGCGCGAGGCCGGATTGGTCAGCGAGCGCAAGGAAGGCCGGCAGCGGCTCTACCGGCTGGAGCCCGTGCCGCTGGCCGACGTGCAGGAGTGGCTCACGCCGTACGAACGGTTCTGGCGCGAGCGGATGGCCGCGCTGGGCGACGTGCTCGACCGGATGGAGGACGCATGAGTCAGGACCTGACCACGATCGAGGTCGACCAGTTCTACCCGCACCCGCCGAGCAAGGTGTGGCGGGCGCTGACCGAGCCGGAGCTGATCGCGCAGTGGCTGATGCCGGGCGACTTCCGGCTGGAGATCGGACACCGCTACACGATGCGCTCGCGCCCGGTCGCCGCCACCGGCTTCTCCGGCCTGGTCGAGGCCGAGGTGCTCGCGTTCGAGCCCGAGAAGCTGCTCCGTCTCGCCTGGCGTGACGCCGGTGAGGGCAACACCGCCGACTGGACGCTCACCTGGACGTTGCACCCGGAAGGGCACGGGACGCGGCTGATCCTGCTGCACGAGGGCTTCGACCCCGACGACCCGCTGCAGCGCCAGGCCCACACGATCATGAACGGCGGCTGGCGCACCGGCGTACCGAAGGCCCTGGCTGCCGTGCTGGCGACCTGGTGAGAAGAGGAGACGACATGTCCGCCGCCGCCGACCGGTTCGACCGGGTCGCGCAGGGATTCCTGGCCCGCATCGAGGCCGTGCCCGCTGATCGCTGGAACAACCCGACCCCTTGCCCGAACTGGACCGCCCGCCAGGTCGTCGCCCACGTGATCAACGAGCAGCGGCGCATGCTCGCCACCGTGCGCCGGACCGACCCGGAGGACCTGTACGGCGTACCGGTGGCGCCGATGGGTGTCGTACCGGAGCCTGCGCACGACGCGGACCTCCCGGCCGCCTGGCGGGAGATCGGCTCCGCACTGACCGAGGCGATCGACGACCCGGCCTGCACGCCTGTGGCACTGCCGACCCCGGCCGGGCCGATGCCGTTCGAGCAGGTGGCCGAGACGCTGCCGGAGGATGTGCTGATCCATACCTGGGACCTGGCCCGGAGCACCGGTGGCGACGAGCGGCTGGACGAGGAGGCGGTCCGGCACGTGCTCGCCCGGCTCGAACCGCTCGACGAGGTGCTGCGGCAGCCGTGGGCCTTCGGGCCGAAGGTGACGCCGCCGGCCGGCGCGGACCTGCAGACCGAGTTGCTCTGCTTCGTCGGGCGTCGTCCCTGAGCGCGTGCGCTCGGCGTCTCCCTTCGGTCTCGATCGGGTCACCGGTCGGTGACGCGCGTAGCCGGTGTGGTTCGGAGGCGTTCGAGTAGTCAGGGACGAATCCGGGCTACCCCGGTGTGGCCCGGGCGAAACCTGGTGGCGTGCCCCAGTAGAGTTACCGGCGGGACTGGGGCTACAGGGGAAAGGGAGGGTCGCGTGCCGGACTTGGAGGTGTCCGACCGGGTACTGACAATCCCGAACGCGCTGAGCGCGCTCCGGCTGCTCGGGGTGCCGCTGTTCCTGTGGCTGATTCTCGGCCCGGAGGAGGACGGCTGGGCTCTGGTCGTCCTGATGATCTCCGGCTTCACCGACTGGGCCGACGGCCAGATCGCCCGCCGGATGAACCAGACGACCCGGCTGGGCCAGATGCTCGACCCGGTGGCCGACCGGCTCTACATCTTCGCCACCGTGCTCGGGCTCGCCCTGCGCGACATCATCCCGTGGTGGCTGGCGATCGCGCTGCCGCTGCGCGACCTGCTGCTCACCTTCACTCTGCCCGCTCTGCACCGCCGGGGCTTCAACGCGCTGCCGGTGCACTTCCTGGGCAAGTCCGCGACCTTCTGCCTGCTCTACGCCTTCCCGCTGCTTCTCCTGGGCGACGGCGACAGCACGCTGAACCTGCTGGCCCGCGTCTTCGGCTGGGCCTTCGCGATCTGGGGCACGGCGCTGTACTACTGGGCAGGTGCGCTGTACTTCGTACAGCTGCGGCACCTGATCCAGACGGTCGAACCGATCAGTGGACGAACCAGATCGTGACTCAGCAAGCCCCACCAGGACAGCGACGCGTCGACGCGTCGATGTCACTGCTGAACAACCTGATGGCGCACCCGCTCGACGAGGGGTACGCCGTCGCCGCGCGGACGCGTCCGTTGCAGGGCGGCCCGAAGCGGGCTCGGCACAGGATCACGCTGGTGGTCGCGTTCGTCGTCCTCGGCTTCCTGCTCGCCGTCGCCGCGTCGCAGAACTACCGCAGCGCCCCGGCCGCGGAGAAGCAACGCAACGAGCTGATCGAGCGGGTCGAGCAGGCCGACGGCCGGCTGACCGAGCTGCGCGGCCGGCAGTCCGCGCTGGCCGGTGAGGTCCGGGGCCTGCAGGCCGGTGCGCTGAGCAACTCCGACTCCGGGACGGCGCTGCAGCAGAAGCTCGACGACCTGGAGCTGCAGACCGGCGCGGTCGCGGTGACCGGGCCCGGGCTCAAGGTGGTCGTCGACGACGCCAAGAACGCCGACGACAAGGAAGGCCGGCTGCTCGACGTCGACCTGCAGCAACTGGTGAACGGGCTGTGGACCGCGGGCGCCGAGGCGATCTCGGTGAACGGCCACCGGCTCACCAGCCTGACCGCGATCCGCGGCGCCGGCAGCGCGATCACGGTCGACTACAGCTCGCTGACCCCGCCGTACACGGTGCTCGCGATCGGCGACACCGCGACCATGCCGGCCCGGTTCGCGCAGAGCTCGGGCGGCCAGTGGGTGCAGTACCTGGTCAGCAACTTCGATGTCCGGATGACGAGCACGACGGAGGATTCCTTGCTGGTGCCAGCCGATACGACCATCGCGCTGCGGTACGCGAAGGTGGGTGGGCCGAGATGATCGCCGTGCTCGGTCTGGTGATCGGCGTCGTGATCGGCCTGCTGGTCGCGCCCGACGTGCCCGACTGGGCCCAGCCGTACCTGCCGATCGCGGTGGTCGCCGCGCTCGACGCCGTCTTCGGTGCCCTGCGCGCGTTCCTGGACGGGATCTTCGACGACAAGGTGTTCGTCGTCTCGTTCGTGTCCAACGTGCTGATCGCGGCGCTGATCGTCTACCTCGGCGACCAGCTCGGGGTCGGTTCCCAGCTGTCCACCGGCGTCGTCGTCGTGCTGGGCATCCGCATCTTCACCAACATGGCCGCGATCCGCCGGCACATCTTCCGGGCCTGACATGAGCGACGGACAACTGCCCCCCGACGACGAGCGAGCCCGGCCGCAGGGCCCGCCGCCCGCCGACCGTCCGGAGCCGGAGACCGACCGCCACGAGGCCCAGCACCGGGCCGACCACCGGCGGACCGAGTCGCCACCGGCCGCGGAGTCGGCGCTCCCGGCCGAGCCGACCCCGATGCCGCGGGTGAAGGGGCCGAACCTGGCCCTGCGCCGGTTGCGCGCCGGCTTCAAGCCGTCCCGCGGCCAGGCGATCGTCGCGGTGGTGCTCGCGCTGGTCGCCTGTACGGCGGTCGTCCAGGTCCGGGTCAACCGGGCCGACGACGGCTACCAGAACGCCCGCCGCGAGGACCTGATCGCGATTCTCGACGGCCTGAACCAGAACAACCGCCGGCTGGAGACCGAGATCACCGAGCTGGAGGAGCGCAAGAACTCGCTCTCGTCCAGCGCCGACAAGGCGCAGACGGCGCGCGAGCAGGCCGAGCAGCAGGTCCGGACCCTCGGCATCCTGGCCGGCACGCTGCCCGCCCAGGGCCCGGGGGTGCGGATCACGCTGAACGACCCGAACGGCAAGATGACGTCCGGCAACCTGCTGGACGCGATCGAGGAACTGCGCGACGCCGGCGCCGAGGCGATCCAGATCAACGGCTCGGTCCGGGTGGTGGCCAGCACCGACCTGATCGACGACGCGCCCGGTGTCCGGATCGATGGCGAGAAGGTCGCTTCGCCGTACGTGATCGAGGCGATCGGGGAGTCGCACAACCTGGCCGAGGCGGCCAACTTCCCCGGTGGCCTGGTCAGCGAGGTGACCGGACCGCAGGTCGGCGGCACGGCCGAGGTGACCGAGCTGCCGCTGGTCCAGATCACCGCCTTGCACGCCCCGGAGGAGCATCGTTACGCTCGCCCGGCGCCCAGCCCCACCAAGTGAGATTTTGAGCGAAAGAGGACCCGAGGTGTACCCCGAAGACCTGAAGTACACGGCCGAGCACGAGTGGGTGAAGGCCGGCGAGGACGGCCCGGTGCGGGTCGGCATCACCGACTTCGCGCAGGACGCGCTGGGCGACATCGTGTACGTGCAGCTGCCCGAGGTGGGCGCCGCGGTACGCGCCGGAGACGCCTGTGGCGAGCTGGAGTCGACCAAGAGCGTGAGCGACCTGTTCGCCCCGGTGAACGGCACCGTGACCGCCGTCAACGAGGCGCTGGCCGACCAGCCGGACCTGGTCAACACCGACCCGTACGGCGAGGGCTGGTTGCTGGACATCCGGGTCGACGACGAGGAGGAGGTGGCGGCGCTGATGGACGCCGACACCTACCAGGGCCAGCTCGACCAGAGCTGACGCAGCAGGGCTGGTAAGTTGGGCGGACCTCAACCGCTGGTCGAGAGTTGAGGTCCGGTTCACACTGTCAACACGGGGATCTACGACAACGTCGCCGGACCGCCGGCGATCGGGAGGATCACAGCATGCCGTTCTGCAACCAGTGCGGGCACGAGAACTCCGAGGGCAGCAGGTTCTGCTCGCAGTGCGGAACGATGCTCCCTGGCGCGGACCGTCCGGTGCCCGCTCCCGGTGTCACCGACACCGCGATGCTGACGCCGATCAGCGTGGAGCCCGACACCGAGCGGGTCGACCTGGGGGAGAGCCTGTCCGCCGAGGACGAGGCCGCCGTCGGCGCGCTGCCGGCCGGGTCCGCCCTGCTGATCGTCCAGCGGGGGCCGAACGCGGGCAGCCGGTTCCTGCTCGACGTCGACGTGGTCACCGCCGGCCGGCACCCCGACAGCGACATCTTTCTCGACGACGTGACGGTCTCGCGCCGGCACGCGGAGTTCCGCCGCGACCCGGCCGGGGTGAAGGTGCGCGACGTCGGCAGCCTGAACGGCACCTACGTCAACCGGGACCGGATCGACGAGGTCTTGCTGAACAACGGCGACGAGGTCCAGATCGGCAAGTACCGCCTGGTCTACTACGCCAGTGGCCAAGCCTGAGCCTGCCGTCGGAGGAAGCAGCATCGGTGAGGTGCTGCAGGTCCTGCAGGCCGAGTTCGCCGACGTCACCATCTCCAAGATCCGCTTCCTCGAGGCCGAGGGGCTGGTGACGCCGGCGCGGACCGCGTCGGGGTACCGCAAGTTCAGTGCCGCCGACGTGGAGCGGCTGCGGTACGTGCTGACCGCGCAGCGGGACCAGTACCTGCCGCTGAAGGTGATCAAGGAACACCTCGGCGCGATGGACCGCGGGCTGCGGCCGACGCCCGGCGGCCGGCCCACCGCGCCGCAGGCCGCCGAGCCCGCCGGGCTGCCGGTGGCGGAGGACTTCGATGCCGACCGCACCGAGCTGAAGCTGACCCGCGAGGAGCTGCGGGCGGCGGCCGGGATCTCGGTGGAGCTGCTCGACCAGCTGGAGAGTCATCAGCTGGTCGTGGCTCGCGGCAACCACTACGACGGGGACGCGATCCTGGTGGCGAAGGCGGCGGCGGAGTTCGCGCAGTACGGGGTCGAGCCGCGGCATCTGCGGCCGTTTCGGACGGCGGCGGATCGGGAGGTGGGGTTGATCGAGCAGGTTGCTGGGCCGCGGCGGGGGGATCTGACGCAGGAGCTGGCGGCGCTTGCTGTGCGGTTGCATGCGGCGCTGGTCCGGTCGCGCCTCACTCGGTGAGAATTTTCGCAGTGTTCGGCTGAGGTCGCCGGCGATGCGGCCGGCGAGGTAGGCGACGGCTGAGACCGCTCCGGCCGGAAAGAGTCGGTGGCGGCCACTGATGATGCCCGGGTGAGTGGCGGTGCGGTCCTGCTGTCCTCGTGCGGTTCGGGGGGTGGCGCGGGCCTCGGTGGGTGGTGTGGGGCCGGGGGTGGTGGGTGTTGCGGAGTAGGCTGAGGGCGTGCGCGAAGTCGATGTGGTCGGAGTCCGGGTTGAGATGCCCTCGAGTCAGCCGATCGTGCTGCTCCGGGAGGTCGGCGGGGAGCGGTACCTGCCGATCTGGATCGGTGCCGCCGAGGCGAGCGCGATCGCGTTCGCGCAGCAGGGGATGGAACCACCGCGTCCGCTGACCCACGACCTGTTCGCGGAGACCATCCGCACGCTCGGGCACACGCTCAGCCAGGTCCGGATCGTGAACCTGACCGACGGCGTGTTCGAGGCGATCCTGGTGTTCGACGACAAGACCGAGATCTCGGCCCGCCCGTCGGACTCGATCGCACTCGCGCTGCGAACCGGTACGCCGCTGTTCTGCACCGAGGAGATCCTGGCCGAGGCCGGCATCCCGGTGCCGGACAGCGAGAACGACGAGGCCGAAGAGGTGGAGGAGGAAGAGGAGGTCGAACGCTTCCGCGAGTTCCTCGACCACGTCTCCCCGGAGGACTTCGACAAGAGCTGAGCACAAAAATCCTGGTTCGCACGTTTAGGGCTGGGTACAGCGGTTCCTCATGGGCACGTAACAATTCGGAACGGGAGCGCGACACGCGATCGGCTCCGGGCGGTTGTCGTTGACCGGCTCAGGTCGGCGGCTTACCTTGAAGGAGTTGTGGGGTGTTGTAACTCCACGGATGTGATCCGTTCCAGTCGGTACCCAGGGAGGCTCAGGCGTGACACGCACCGGCGACACTGATCTGACGGCGCAGTCGGCGTCCGAGGCACACGCCGACGCGGCCGCCGCAGCGGGGGTGCAGGGTCTGCTGTTCGACGACGACCTGCGGCCGATGCCGGAGGACGTCGGGTTCCGCGGCCCGACCGCATGTGCCGCTGCCGGGATCACCTACCGCCAGCTCGACTACTGGGCCCGCACCGGCCTGGTCTCGCCCTCGGTCCGGCCGGCCACCGGTTCCGGCACCCAGCGGCTCTACGGCTTCCGCGACGTGCTGCTGCTGAAGGTGATCAAGCGGCTGCTCGACGCCGGGATCTCGCTGCAGCAGATCCGGACCGCGATCGCCCACCTGAGCAAGCGCGGCATCGACGACCTGACCCAGATCACGCTGATGAGCGACGGCGCCTCGGTCTACATGTGCACCTCGCCGGACGAGGTGATCGACCTGCTGGCCGGCGGCCAAGGGGTCTTCGGCATCGCGCTCGGCGGTGTCTGGCGCGAGGTCGAGGGTTCGCTGTCCGAGCTGCCGACCGAGCGCGCCGACGGCCACGCCGACGACGAGTCGGACCCGCACGCGAACGACGAGCTCGCCGCCCGCCGCCGCGCCCGGATGACCGGCTGATCCGCTGACCGGCTGACCTGCCCCGCACAAGTGCGCCCACTCACCGCGGTTTCGCTGCGTGGTGTGTGGGCGTCTTTGCTGTTACCGCTCGACGCCGACGAGTCCATCGACTTCGCCCGGCTCGACACGCAGCTGGACCACCTGCTCGGCGCGGGGCTGCACGGCCTGTACGCGCACGGCACGGCGGGGGAGTTCCACACCCTGACCGAGGCCGAGTTCGACCGGATCAACGAGCTGCTCGCCGCCCGCTGCGAGGCCGCGGACCTGCCGTTCCAGCTCGGCGCCAGTCACCCCTCGGCCCAGCTCCAGCTCCAGCGCGTACGCCGGGCCGCCGTGCTGCGACCGTCCGCCCTCCAGGTGATCCTCCCGGACTGGCTGCCGCTGAACGACGCCGAGACCCTGGACTTCCTCACCCGGATCGCCGAGGCCGCGGACGGCGTACCGCTGGTGCTCTACAACCCGCCGCACGCCAAGACGAAGGTCGGTCCCGGGCTGCTCGTCGAGCTCGCTCAGGCAGTGCCGGCGCTGATCGGGTTGAAGACGGCCGGCGGGGACGCGGCGTGGTTCGAGCAGGCGCTCGAGTCGGAGCTGTCGATCTTCGTGCCCGGTCACTTCCTGGCCGGCATGTCGGCGCTCGGCGCCCACGGCAGCTACTCGAACGTCGCCGCGCTGGCGCCGGCCGGCTCCGTCCGCTGGTACGAGCAGATCGGCACCGACCCTCGAGGTGCGCTTGAGGTTGAGCGCCGGATCGCCGAGTTCTTCGCCGCGCACATCGCACCGTTGCAGGCGAGCGGCCTGTCCAACCCGGCGCTCGACAAGTTCCTGGCCGCGGTCGGCGGCTGGGCCGACGTCGGGACCCGGGTGCGGTGGCCGATGAGCTCGGCCGACCCGGGCCTGGTGGACGCCGCGCGGGCGACCGCGGTACGGCTGCTGCCTGACCTCGGCGGGACCAACTGGTAGCCTCGGTTGTGCCGTACACAGCACTCGGGAGAGACCCAGGGACGTTTGCCTGGGCGCCGAAGGGGCAATTCCTCCCCGGAACCTCTCAGGCCCATGGACCGGGTGCCGCAGGCGACTCTGAAGCGATGGCCGGATCACCGCACAGGTGCTCGGACCGGGTGACAGAGGGGGAGGCCACCGGCAGACCTGTCAGCAACGGAGCCTCCTGATGAGTGTGAACGAATCCAGCCCGCAGCTTTCGGCCACCTTCGCCGACCGGCACATCGGGCCGCGTCCCGACGAGGTCGCCCGGATGGTGCAGACGCTCGGGTACGCCGACGTGGACGCGCTGGTGGACGCCGCCGTGCCCGCCTCGATCCGGTCCGCCGAGGCGCTCCGGCTGCCCGAGCCGGCCTCCGAGGTGGACGCGCTGACCGAGCTGCGCCGGCTCGCCGCCCGCAACACCGTCGCCACCTCGATGATCGGCCAGGGCTACTACGGCACCTTCACCCCGTCGGTGATCGTCCGCCGGCTGGTCGAGAACCCGGCCTGGTACACCGCCTACACGCCGTACCAGCCGGAGATCTCCCAGGGCCGGCTCGAGGCGCTGCTGAACTTCCAGACCGTGGTGTCCGACCTGACCGGCCTGCCGACCGCGAACGCGTCGCTGCTGGACGAGGGCACCGCGGCCGCCGAGGCGATGACGCTGGCGCACCGGTCGAACCGCAAGAGCAAGAGCGACCGGTTCCTGGTCGACGCCGACTGCTTCGCGCAGACCATCGCGGTGGTCGAGACCCGCGCGGAGGCGCTCGGCCTCGAGGTCGTCGTCGCCGACACCAGCGACGGGCTGCCCGAGGGAGACTTCTTCGGGTTCCTGGTCCAGTACCCCGGTTCGGGCGGCCGCGTCCGCGACCTGAAGCCGCTGATCGCCGCCGCGCACGAGCGCGACACGCTGGTCGCCGTCGCGTCCGACCTGCTCGCGCTGACGTTGCTGGAGGCACCGGGTGAGGCGGGCGCCGACATCGTGATCGGCTCGTCCCAGCGCTTCGGCGTGCCGCTGTTCTACGGCGGTCCGCACGCGGGCTTCATGTCGGTCCGCGCCGGCCTGGAGCGGTCCCTGCCCGGTCGTCTGGTCGGCGTCTCGGTCGACGCCGACGGCGCCCCGGCGTACCGGCTGGCGCTGCAGACCCGCGAGCAGCACATCCGCCGCGAGAAGGCCACCTCGAACATCTGTACCGCGCAGGTCCTGCTCGCCGTGGTGGCGTCGATGTACGCCGTCTACCACGGCCCGGACGGCCTGAAGGCGATCGCCGAGCGGGTGCACCGCAACGCCGGCAGCCTGGCCGCGTCGCTGCGGGCCGGTGGCGTCGAGGTCGTGCACGACCAGTTCTTCGACACCGTGCTGGCCCGGGTCCCCGGCCGCGCGGCCGACGTCGTCGACACCGCCCGGCAGAACGGCATCTGGCTGCGGCTGGTGGACGCCGACCACGTCGGCATCTCCTGCGACGAGAAGACCGACGCGGCCGCGCTCGGCCGGGTCTGCCGCGCGTTCGGCGTCCGGTACGACGCGGCGCTGACCGGCCAGAGCCTGGCCACCGAGGTGGTGCGGACCAGCGACTACCTGACCCACCCGGTGTTCAACACGCACCGGTCCGAGACGGCGATGCTGCGCTACCTGCGCAAGCTGTCCGACCACGACTACGCGCTCGACCGCGGCATGATCCCGCTCGGCTCCTGCACGATGAAGCTGAACGCGACCACCGAGATGGAAGCCGTCACCTGGCCCGAGTTCGCCGACCTACACCCGTTCGCGCCGATCGAGGACGCCGCCGGCTACGTGACGCTGATCGGTCAGCTGGAGCGCTGGCTGGCCGAGGTGACCGGCTACGCCAAGGTGTCGATCCAGCCGAACGCCGGGTCGCAGGGTGAGCTGGCCGGTCTGCTGGCGATCCGCGGTTACCACCGCGCCCAGGGCGACACCGACCGCAACGTCTGCCTGATCCCGGCCAGCGCGCACGGCACCAACGCCGCCTCCGCGGTGATGGCCGGCATGAAGGTGGTCGTGGTCAAGGGCAACGACGACGGCACGATCGACCTGGACGACCTGCGGGCCAAGGCCGAGCAGCACGCGGACAAGCTGGCCGCGATCATGATCACCTATCCGTCCACGCACGGCGTGTACGAGGAGAGCGTGACCGAGGTCTGCCAGATCGTGCACGACAACGGCGGCCAGGTGTACGTCGACGGCGCCAACCTGAACGCGCTGCTCGGGCTGGCCAAGCCCGGCGAGTTCGGCGGCGACGTCAGCCACCTGAACCTGCACAAGACGTTCTGCATCCCGCACGGGGGCGGCGGCCCGGGCGTCGGCCCGGTCGCGGTCGCCGAGCACCTGGCGCCGTACCTGCCGAACCACCCGCTGCTGGGCCAGGCCGGTCCGGAGTCCGGTGTCGGCCCGATCAGCGCGGCGCCGTTCGGGTCGGCCGGCGTGCTGGCGATCTCCTGGGCCTACATCCGGATGATGGGCGCCGAGGGCCTGACCGCCGCCACCAAGGCCGCGGTGCTGACCGCGAACTACGTGGCCAAGCGGCTCGAGAACGCCTTCCCGGTGCTCTACACCGGGGAGAACGGGCTGGTCGCGCACGAGTGCATCCTCGATCTGCGGCCGATGACCAAGGCGACCGGCGTCACCGTCGACGACGTCGCGAAGCGGCTGATCGACTACGGCTTCCACGCGCCGACGATGTCGTTCCCGGTGCCCGGCACGCTGATGGTGGAGCCGACCGAGTCCGAGGACCTGGGCGAGCTGGACCGCTTCTGCGACGCGATGATCGCGATCAAGCACGAGATCGACCGGGTCGCGGCGGGCGAGTGGCCGGCCGACGACAACCCGCTGGTGAACGCGCCGCACACCGCCTCGTCGGTGATCAACGACAAGTGGGAGCACGCCTACACCCGCGAGGAGGCCGCGTTCCCGCAGTCGGTCGACCGGGCCGCGAAGTACTGGCCGCCGGTCCGCCGGATCGACGGCGCGTACGGCGACCGCAACCTGATCTGCTCCTGCCCGGCCCCGGAGGCCTTTGAGTGACCCTGCGGTCTGACACCGCCGCCGCCTTGTACGCCGAGGTGGCGGCGGCCCAGAGTGAGTGGAAGCTGCCGTCGATCGCGGCCGGTGTGGTCCGTGACGGGGGACTGGTGTGGACCGGGGCGCGCGGGCGGTTCGCGACGGCTGACGGTGGCATGCCGGGGCCGGACGTGCAGTACCGGGTCGGGTCGATCACCAAGACGATGACGGCGGTGCTGGTGCTGCAGGCCCGCGACGACGGGCTGCTCGGCCTGAACGATGCTGTCGGCAAGCATCTGCCGGGGGTCCCGTTCGGCGACCTGACCGTGCGGCACCTGCTCGCGCACTCCGGCGGCATGAACGCCGAGCCCGAGGGCCCGTGGTGGGAGCGCAATCCGGGTGTCTCGTTCGAGGCCCTGGCCGCGGCGATGGACGAGTCCCAGGCCGCCGGCGGACCGGACCAGCGGCACCACTACTCGAACCTCGGCTACGGGCTGCTCGGCGAGATCGTGTCCCGGCTGCGCGGAGCGCCGTGGTTCGACCTGGTCACCGAACGGATCCTGCGGCCGCTGGAGATGCGGCGGACGTCGTACCTGCCGCAGGCGCCGGCCGCGCAGGGGTTCTCGGTGCACCCGTTCAGCGCGCGACTGGTCGAGGAGCCGGCGTACGACGCGGGTGCGATGGCCCCGGCCGGACAGGTCTGGAGCACGATCGAGGACCTGGCCCGGTACGCCGCGTTCTGGATCGACCCGGTGCCGGAGGTGCTGAGCCGCGAGAGCGTCGAGGAGATGGCGACCCCGGCGGCCGCCGATCCGCGGGAGGCGCTGAACGCGTCGTACGGGCTCGGGCTGCGGCTGCAGGCCGACGACCCGTACCTGTTCGTCGGGCACACCGGGTCGATGCCGGGCTTTGTCGCCGGCCTGTTCGTGGACCGGGCCCGGCGGATCGGCGCCGTCGCGCTCGCGAACGCGACGTACGGGCGGTGCGCCTCGGTGCCGCTGGACCTGATGCGCACGCTCGTGTCGTACGAGCCGGTGCTGCCGCAGGAATGGGTGCCGGAGCCGGCGCTGGCCCAAGGCGAGGAGCTGCTCGGGCACTGGTACTGGGGCAACACCCCGGTCACCATGTCGGTCTGCGGCGGCATCCTGCAGCTGACCGGTGGGCTGTCGTCCCGGTTCTCGCCGGAGGGACCGGACCTGTACCGCGGCCGGGACGGCTACTTCGCCGGTGAACGGCTGCGCGTGGTCCGCGACGGCGACGGCATCCGCCACCTGGACCTGGCCACGTTCGTTCTCACCCGGACGCCGTACGGCCGCTGATACGGTCGATGGATGGGAACTCTGGCGGGGAGGGTCGCGCTCGTCACCGGAGCGAGCCGCGGCGTCGGCAAGGGGATCGCGCTCGGCCTCGGTGAGCAGGGCGCGACCGTCTACGTCACCGGTCGCGCCGCCGCGGACGGGCCGGCGACGGCACCGTTCGGCGGCAGTGTGCAGCAGACCGCCGACGAGGTGACGGCGCTCGGCGGCCGGGGCATCGGGGTGGTGTGCGATCACGTGGACGACGCCCGGACCCGGCAGGTGGTGGAGCGGGTCGTCGCGGAGAGCGGGCGGCTCGATCTGGTGGTCAACAACGTGTGGGGCGGCTACGAGCACTTCTGGGACGGGACCGAGTTCTGGCAGGAGGCCGGCTTCTGGACCGAGCCGATCTCCCGCTGGGACTCGATGTTCGGCACCGGCGTCCGCGCGCACTACGTGACGAGTGTGTTCGCGGCGCCGACGATGGTGGCCCAGGGCTCCGGCCTGATCGTGAACGTCTCGTCGGACGCCGCGGAGAAGGTCGATGCCGGCGTCAGCTACGGCGTGGCGAAGTCGGCGACGGACCGGATGGTCGCCTGCATGGCCCACGACCTGCGGACGCACGGCGTCGCCGCCGTGTCGTTGTACCCGGGCCTGGTCCGGACCGAGGCGGTCCTGCGAGCCGCCGAGTTCTTCGACCTGTCGGACTCCGAGTCGCCGCAGTTCATCGGCCGGGCGGTGGCGGCGCTGGCCGCGGATCCGGACGTCCTGCGGTACTCCGGGCAGGTGGTCCGCTCGGCGGCGCTCGGCCGGGAGTACGGGTTCACCGACGTGGACGGGCGACGGCCGGGAATGGGCGGTCCGGCGTACACCGGGTGAGGCTCGCCACACCGGGTTGTGCGGGTCATCGCGGCATGCCGAAATCGCCTGCGCAGACAGGGATTCCGGGGTGCGGTCACCGCCGGTACCCCGGTTGACACGGGCCGGAGGGATCGCAGTAGGTTAGGTCTGCCTTAGTAAGGCTTGCCTTACTCGACAACTTCCCTGGAGAGCTGGATGCCGCAGCATGCGCGTCTCACCGCGTTGAGCTCATCGCCCCGCGCGCCGCACAGTCCCTTCGACCTGGCCGTCCCGACCTGGCCGCTGGCGTCCACGGTCGTGGACCGGGACCGCGGACCGCTGCCGGCCGGTCTGCCCGCCGCCGTGCTGCGCCGGACGGCGGAGACGCTGGGCGAGCCGCGGGTTCCGTCGACCGGCGTCGGCGAGTCAGCTGCGCTCGACCTGATCGCCGGCCTGCTGGACGAGAACGGCATCGACCTCAGCCACCCGCACGCCGCGGCCCACCTGCAGCCGCCGGTGCTCCAGGTCGCCGTCGACGCCGATGCGCTGGCCTCGGCGAGCAACGCCTCGATGGACACCTACGACTCCGGGCCGGCGACGCTGGCGATCGAGCAGTGGGTGGTGCGCGCGCTGGCCGGGCTGGCCGGCTTCGGCCCGGCCGCCGACGGCGTGCTCACCCCGGGCGGCTCGATCTCGAACCTGCTCGCCGTGCTGATCGCCCGCGACAGCGCTGCCGCCGCGGCCGGCCTGGACGTCCGCCGGCACGGCGTCTCCGGGATGCTGCGGCCGGTGGTCTTCTGCTCCGAGCTGGCGCACTTCTCGGTCCAGCGGGCCTGCGCCGCGCTCGGGCTGGGTGAGCAGGCCGCGGTGACGATCCCCTCGGACGACGACTTCCGGATGCGCCTGGACGTGCTCGCCGACGAGCTGGCCCGCCCGGGCCGGACCCCGATCGCGGTCGTCGCCACCGCCGGAACGACGGACTACGGCTCGATCGACCCGATCGCCGCGATCGCGGAGCTCGCCCGCCCGTACGGCGCCTGGGTGCACGCGGACGCGGCGTACGGGTTCGGGGCGTTGTTCTCCGACCGGCTGGCCCCGCTGCTCGCCGAGCTGCCGTGCGCGGACTCGGTCACGCTGGACCTGCACAAGATCGGCTGGCAGCCCGCCGCGACCAGCATGCTGCTGGTCGCGGACCGGGACCGGTTCACGGCCCTCGGCCGGTCGGTCGACTACCTGAACCCGGCCGACGACATCGACTCCGGACTGGACGGGCTGCTCGGCCGCAGCCTGCAGACCACGCGGCGGCCGGACGCGGTGAAGGTCGCCACCACGCTGACGGCGTACGGCCGGGCCGGACTGGGCCGGATGCTCGACACCTGCCACGAGCTCGCGCACGCCGCCGCCGCCAGGGTTGTTGCCGACAGCAACCTCGAGTTGCTGGCCCCGGTGGCGCTGACCACGGTGCTGTTCCGGGTCGCCGGGCACGGCCTGGACGCGACCGCGCTGGACGCCGTCCAGGGTGAGGTCCGGCGCCGGTTGCTGACGTCGGGGCAGGTGCTGATCGGCCGGACCAAGGTTCCGGCCCGCGGCGGCCGGCCGGCGGCGGTCGCGTTGAAGCTGACGCTGCTGAACCCGAACGCCACCGCGACGGACATCGAGGAACTGCTCGACCTGGTCGTGGCCACCGGTCACGACGTGCTGTCCGCCGGCGGCGAGGGAGCAGCGTGACCTCCACGACCGAGGCAGCCGTCGCGGCCCATCTCAACGCCATCCTCCGCTGCTACACCCGCGAGGCGTCGGTACCGGTCACTCCCGGCCGGCTCGCCCTCCAGGCCGGCGGTGCGGAGGTGACTGCGGAGGTGCTGCACGCGTCGCCGACCGGGCTGCACCTGTTCACCGACGTGCTGGTCGACGGTTCTGCTCCCTCTCCTGAGGACTTGGTGAGACTGCTGGCAGCTGACGCCGATCCGGCCGAGGTCGACGACCTGGCAGCCCGCACCGCCGAGTCCGTCCGCAACGTGGCGACCTTCCTCGCGGGTTCCGAGGCCACCGACGCCGCGCCGGTCAATGCCGGCGAGAACGCGGGCAACGGGCTGGGGCGGTTTCTGGCCTACGAGCAGGCGCTGGTGGTGGGACATCAGCATCACCCGGCGGCGAAGAGCCGGGACGGGTTGAGCGGAGCCGAGCTGGCGGCGTACTCGCCGGAGCTGGGCGGCCGGTTCGCGGTGCACTGGTTCGAGGTCGACGCCGAGCTGGTGTCCTCGGACCAGGTGGCCGGCGCGCCGTCACTGCAGGGACTGGACGCCTTGCAGTTGATGGCCGCGCTAGCCGGCGTCACGCCTGCTGCGGGTGCTGCGCTCGTTCCGGCGCACCCGTGGCAGGCCCAGTCGTTGCTGCAGCGTCCGCGCGTCGCCGCACTGGTCCGCGAGGGCAGGGTGAAGCCGCTCGGCCCACTGGGCGCGCAGTGGTACCCGACCTCCAGCCTGCGCACTGTCTACCACCCGGACCTTCCGGTGATGCTGAAGCTGTCGCTGGGCCTGCGGATCACCAACTCCCGCCGCGAGTCCACCCCGACCGAGCTGCGCCGTGGCCTGGAGATCAACCGTCTGCTGGACGCGGCGTACGACGCGGGCACGGCGACTGCTCACCCCGGCTTCTCCATCGTGCGCGATCCCGCCTGGGTGGCACTCGACGAGGGCGGGCCCACGCTGACCGGACTCGATGTCGCCGTCCGCGAGGTGCCGGCCGACGTGGACAGCTACGCCTGTCTCGCCGGACTCGTCGCACCTCGGCTGGGCGGAGTCAGCCGCCTGAGTGCGCTGCCCGGCGTACAGGAGGACCCGAAGGCGTGGGTGGCGGCGTACGTCGACCAGGTGCTCGTCCCCATGCTCGCCCTGTACGCCGAGACGGGCATCGGCCTGGAGGCGCATCAGCAGAACACACTGGTCCGGCTGGACGATGCTGGGCGCGTGATCGGCGGCGCCTACCGCGACAACCAGGGCTACTACCTGGCCACGTCGCACCTGAAGAGCCTGCTGGCGGTCACCGGCGAGCGCGACTCCACCCTGGCCGTGGTCGACGACGCCATCGTGGACGACCGGCTGACCTACTACCTGCTGCACAACCAGGCGCTCGCCGTGGTCGGCGCACTGGGAGTCGACGGCGTCGCGGACGAGCTGGCCCTGCTGGACGTGGTCCGCGAGCGTCTGGCCGATGCACTGCCCGGCCTGAAAGCGGCTGGCCCCGACGGTGACCGGCTGGCCCAGCGTTGGCTGACTGCCGACGAGTTGCCGTGCAAGGCGAACATGCTGACCCGGTTGAAGGGCATCGACGAGGTGGTCGCCCCGCTGGACGCCCAGTCGGTTTACCTGCAGATCCCGAACCCACTCCGCGCGGGCCTGCGATGAGGTGCGAGGCCGCGCCGAAGCTCCACCTGGACGACGGCTTCGACCTCCGCCCGGCCACCGCCGCCGACGCGGGCAAGATCGCCTGGTGGATGGCGCAGCCGCACATCCAGCGCTGGTGGCAGCAGGACTGGTCCGTGGAGCGCTGGGCGCAGGCGCTGGACGCGCAGGCGGCGGGGGAGCACTCGATCCCGTGCTTGGCGGCGCTGGAGGACGAGGATTTCGGCTACCTGGAGCTGTACCGCGTCCGGCGCGACCGGCTCGCGGAGTTCTACGCCTGTGCGGAACACGACTGGGGCGTTCACGTCGCCATCGGCGACACCGCGCGGGTCGGCCGGGGCATCGGTCGCCGGCTGCTGCGGTCCGTCGCCGACGCGCTGCTGCGGGCCGATCCCCGGTGCGACCGCGTGGTGGCCGAGCCGGACGTGCGCAACACCCCGTCGATCCGCGCGTTCGCGGCCGCCGGGTTCGACCCCGCAGGGGAGCTGCAGCTGCCCGAGAAGACCGCACTACTGATGGTCCGCACCCGGACCGTGGAGGCTTGACATGACTACCGCCCCGTACGACGTGATCGCGATCGGCGCCGGCCCGTTCAACCTCGGCTTGGCCGCGCTCGCGGACGGACTGGACGACGTGAACCTGGCGGTGCTGGACAGTCGCCCCGAGTTCACCTGGCACCGCGGGCTGATGTTCGACGACGCGATGCTGCAGGTCTCGTTCCTGGCCGACCTGGTCAGCCTGGTCGAGCCGGCCCACCCGCTGTCGTTCCTGTCGTACCTGCGCGACAACGACCGGCTGTACCAGTTCTACGTGCGGGAGAAGTTCCACCCCACGCGCCGCGAGTACGAGGCGTACCTGCGCTGGTGCGCGGCCCAGCTGGACTCGCTGCACTTCGGGCGCCAGGTCACGGCGGTCGAGTGGGACGGTGACGCCTTTGCGCTGACCGTGGAGCGTGCCGGCTCGACCGAGCTGTTCCGGGCTCGTCATCTGGTCCTGGGGGTCGGGACAGAGCCCGCAGTACCGGCTGCGCTGGAAGGGCTGCCGGAGGACCGGTTCCTGCACTCGGCCGACTACCTGTACCGGCGCGACGATCTGCTGCAGACCGGGCGGGTCACCGTCGTGGGCTCGGGCCAGTCCGGTGCCGAGTGCGCGCTGGATCTGCTCCGGGCGAATGCCGCAGGTGGTCCTGCGGTGAGCTGGCTGACCCGTACGCCGTCGTTCGCGCCGCTGGACTACTCCAAACTGGTGCTGGAGATGACCACACCGTCGTACGTGGACTACTTCCACGCGCTGGACGAGCCGACGCGCGACAGGCTGGTCAAGGAGCAGTGGCGGCACTACAAGGGCATCTCGTCGGACACGCTCGACGACATCCACGACGTGCTCTACCAGCGCGACCTGGGCAGCTCCGCGGTGGCTCCGGTCGAGTTGCAGTGTGGTGTGGCCGTCGAGTCGGCGGTGGCCCGCGCTGACGGGATCGAGCTGACGTTGCGGCACACCGACAGCGGCAAGACCTTCCAGCACGTGTGCGACGTGGTGATCGCGGCTACGGGTTACCGCAACCGCGCACTGCCGTTCCTGCGGCCGTCGGTCGAGTCCCTGGTACGCCGTGACGCCGCAGGTCGCTGGGTGCTCAACCGGGACCACAGCGTCGGCACGGACGACGCGCTGGCCGGGCGGCTCTTCGTGTCGAACGCCGACCTGCACAGCCACGGCGTAGCGGCGCCGGACCTCGGCATCGGGGCGATCCGCAACGCGACGATCCTGAACGCCGTTGCCGGGCGCGAGCTCTTCCGGCTGCCGAAGTCCACCGCCTTCACCAGCTTCGTCCTGCCTGCATGAGCTGGTCGCGCTGCTCCGAAGAGCTCCTGGCCAAGCTGATCTCCCAGTTCTGCAGCGAGGAGCTGTTGACGCCGGTCGACGGCCGGCTGGACCTGGGTGAGGTCGTCTACACCTTCGACTACGTGCAGGGTGCTTTCGCGACGTACCGGGTGACGCCGGGCTCGGTCCAGCGGACCACCGCCGGCATCCTCGGCAACGACGAGAGCGAGCCGGCCACCGACCCGCTGCAGTTCCTGGTGGATGCTTCGAAGGTCCTGGGGCTGGACGGTCCGACCATCGCGGGCTACAGCGCCGAACTGTCGAGCACGCTCGCCGCCGACGCGCGGATGGCCGAGACCGCCGTACTGAACGAGGAGCTGGCCGACCTCCACCACACCCGTCTGGAAGGCCATCTGACCGGCCACCCGATCCTGGTCGCCAACAAGGGCCGCCTGGGCTTCTCCGCCGCTGACAGCGCCCGCTACACCCCCGAAGCCCGTACGCCGCTCCGCCTGGTCTGGCTCGCCGTACGCCGCGGCCTGGCCGAGTTCCGGGGCACGCCTGACCTGTCGGAGCACGCAGTGGTCGGGCGTGAGCTGAGTCCGGAGGTGTTGGAGGCGTTCTGCGCGCAGTTGGTGGATCCCGACTCGTACGTGTGGATGCCGTGTCACCCCTGGCAGCTCGACCACGTCGTCCGAACGCAGTGGGCCCGGGAGCTGGCCACTGGCGAGATCGTCGTACTGGGGGAGGGGCCAGACGACTATCTGCCCACCCAGTCGATCCGCACGATGGTCAACATCAGCGCGCCCCTGCGCTACCAGGTGAAGCTGCCGCTCAAGATCCTCAACACGTCGGTCTATCGCGGCATCCCGCCGCACTGCACACTGGCCGCTCCCATGGTGACCCAGTGGCTTCGCGGCCTCTGGAACCGCGACGAGGTCCTCCGGTCCCTGGGCGCCGAACTGCTGGGCGAGGTTGCCTCCGTGACCGTTCGGCATCCCCAGCTCTCCGCAGCGCCGGGCATCCCGTACCAGTGGACGGAAACCCTCGGCTGCATCTGGCGCGACCCGCTGGAACCCAGGCTGCGCCCCGGCGAAACCGCCTGGCCGCTGGCCGCCGTACTGCATCTGGACGCCGCCGGCGAACCTCTGGTCGCCACCTACATCGCCCGCTCCGGCACCGACCCGGAGACGTGGGTCAGCCACCTGCTCTCCACGCTGCTCCGCCCGCTCCTGCACCTGATGCACCACTACGGCATCACGGTGAACCCCCACGGTGAGAACCTCGCCATCATCTGCGACCCGAACGGCCTGCCGTCCCGCCTGGTCGTCAAGGACCTCGTCGACGACGTCAACCTCTCCACCACCCCGCTCGCCTCCCGAGGCCTGGAACCTGACTCGCACGACCGAGTCCTGCCCCGCAAGCCGTGGCCAGTCCTTCGCCAGTACCTCGTCGACGCCCTGTTCCTTGGCGTCCTGAATCCTCTGACCAACATCCTCACCGACGCCAACCTGCTCCCCGAGAACCACCTCTGGCGCCTCCTTCGCGGCGAACTCGACCTTTACTCCGAGGCCAACCCCCAGCTCGCCCTCCACCTGACCGCCACCGCCCTCACCGGCGAAACCTTCACCCGTTACCCCCTGAACGGCTACCGCCTGACCCTCGGCTACACCGACCTGGACACCCGGCCCCCGATCCCGAAGGCAGGCACCCTGCCGAACGCCCTGCACGACGCCGCGCCGATCTCGCCGAAGCGTTCGCAGTAGCCGTCGACGACGCGCACGCCGATCGCTTCCGCACCTTGCCCCCGCCGGCCGGACGGCGCTGCCGAGGCTTCCCGACGCGGTCGGCCTGGCTGTCAGCGCAGGGAGCTGATCCAGTGGGCGGCTTGTTTGGCCTGGTGGAGGCGGCGTTCATAGGTTGCGCCGACCGTGAGCAGGACGGCGCCGGCGAGGGCGAGGGTGGTCCAGCGGGGGATCAGGGGAGCGACCTCCAGCAGCTGCCAGACGGCGATCTTGGTGAGCACGGCGGCGCCCAGCACGAAGGGGGCCTGGAGGGTACGGCGGGTGCCGATCAGGATGATCGCGACGGCGACGGCCAGCAGGATCGTGCTACGAGCAGTGTCATTGCTCGTGGCAATCAAGGTGGACGGGGCCAGGCCGAGCAGCAGGCCCGGGCCGAGGAACAGCCAGCTGGCGCGGTGACGCCAGCGGAGTACGCCGACGGTGAGCATGATCGCGGCGGGCGGGACGGTGAACCACTCGACGGTGGTGGTGCCGGAGCCGAGCACGAAGGCGGTGCTCGCGGTGATCAGCAGGGCGGCGGCAAGCAGGAGCGCGTCGCGGCGGCGGGGTTGCAGGCCGTAGGCGATCAGCGGTGCGGTGGCGATGGTCAGGACCACGCCGGTGCCGGTCGCCGGGGAGACGGTCAGGATGACGAGTTCGGCGAGGAGCAGGGCGGAGGTGGCGGCGGCCAAGAGAGCGCGTTCCGAGGGCTTTCCGAGCGAGAGCGTGGCGGCGCCGATCGAGCAGGCGGCGACCACGGCGAGCGCGGTGGCGGCCGGCCAGGACGGGACGAGGCCGTCGGCCAGGACGAGCAGGATCGCGAGTTGGGCGCTGAGGCTGGTCGTCAGGGCCGCGGCGGTGGTGGTCAGATGCTTGCGCCGGGCGGCGAGCGGCGTGAGTGCGGCGGTCAAGGCCGCGACGAGGCTGAGCTGCTGCAGGTCCTGACGGGCGACGAGAACGAGAACGTCCGTCGTCGCGGTCGTGATGGTTGCTATGAGCAACATGCGGTGAGCGGTGCGGCCGTTCGTCCGGCCGAGCAGGGCGACGAGGGCCAGAATCGTGGCCAGGGCCGTGGTGAGCCAGCGGCCCGCGCCGGGGACCTGGGGGAGACACAGGGCGAGGGTGAAGGCGGCCGCGACGACGGAGAAATTCTGGAGGAGAACGCGGTCGAGAGAGCGGGGGAGCGCTCTCCGGTGCAGGAGAGCGATGCCCGTGGCGGTGGTGAGCAGAACGGCGGCGGTGACGGAGAGGGTTGTGGTCAGGGAGGTGTCGACGGGTGCGGTGAGCTCGGGGTTGCTCGAGGTGACGAGGGCGAGCAGGACGCGGGCGATGCCGAGCACGACGATCGCGGCGTACGTGGAGGCGGTGCAGATGGCTCCGGTGACGCGGACGAGGCGGTTCCCTCGGGTGGACCAGAACAGAGTGGTCACGAGCTGCCCGAGGAGACTGAGCAGGAAGAAGGCGAAGTCGACGCGGTCGGCGAGCAGAAGGGGGAGCGGGAGCTGTCCGATCAGGACGGTGCCGACGGCGAAGGTCTTGACGGTCGGAGTGACGCGATGCAGCAGGAGGTTGACAGCGGCAACGAGTGCTGCGGCGATCGCGGTGTAAGTGAGCGGGGCGACGGCATCGGGGGCGATCAGGCCGAGAGCGCGGATGCCGTACAGGTCGACGGCGAGCAGGCCGCAGCCGAGCACGGCGAGCGCTTCGGCAGTACCGGTCAGCTTGTGCCGCGCGGCTGGGATGGTGCCGGCCAGGGCGAGGCCGGCGAGGGTGGCCATGATGGCGGCCTGAGCTGCGACCGGGAGACTGTCCCAGGTGACGGCGAGGAAGGTGACGCCGGCGGCCAGGAGAAGCAGCACGCCCAAGGCGAGCAGAGTTGCCTGCGGACTGAGGCGGCGGCGCGGTGGGCGGGAGAGCGTCGGCCGATGCTCAGGCGGAGGCGATAGGCGGTGCGGAGGCGGCGCGGAGGAGGCCGGTCGGGGCAGTGACCGCGATGGTGGGGCAAGGCTCGGAGGGGCAGCTGATTGGCGTGGCGGGGTGGAGGTCTGTGGCGATGACGGTTGGGGGCTGTGGGCAACTGCACGCTCGACCGTGAGGGTGAGCGAGGCGTTGCAGGCGGGGCACTGCAGCGTGCTGGTGGGGGTCATCGGTCCTCCTGTGCCAGGGTTGACACCACTGTGTCGGCTGGAAGATGAGGCCGCCTGAGTACGTCTACCTAACTTGTCGCGTAGGCTGCTGCGGTCTGTCGGTCGGCCAGACCGCGAGGCGTACACGGGGAGCAGCATGAAGACTGGGCAGGAGCTCGCCAGGGCTCAGCAAGATCGGTGGGAGCAGGCGTACGAGGGCAATCCGCGGCTGCACGGTGTGGAGCCGTCGGCGGCGGCGCGGTGGACGGCGCGGCTGTTCGGTGCCGCCGGCATCGACGACGTGCTGGAGCTCGGCGCGGGGCACGGACGGGACGCGCTGTACCTGGCTCGGCAGGGGTTCAGTGTGCACGCGACCGACTTCAGCGAGTCGGCGCTCGACCAGTTGCGGCTGGACGCTCAGCGGGACGGGCTCGACGACCGGGTGACGGCGGTGCTGCACGACGTGCGCGATCCGTTGCCGCCGGCGGACGGGACGGTGAACGCGGTGTACGCGAACCTGCTGATGAGCATGGCGTTCACCCGGGCCGAGTTGCGGTCGCTCGTGCAGGAGATTCGGCGGGTGCTGCGGCCGGGTGGTCTGTTCGTGTACTCGGTGTGGTCGACCGACGATGCCTGCTACGGCCGGCGGGAGGACCTCGGCGACGGGCTGTGCACGCGCGACGGGTTCGCCGGGCGGTTCTTCGACGAAGAGCTGGTGCAGGAGCTGGCCGCCCACTGGGAGCTGGGCGGCGCCGACCGGTACGCCGAAGGCCCGCGGCAGCTCTTGCGGGTCACGCAGGCCAAGCCCGCCTGACCCGCCAGCGCCGGATCACCCGCGGCCCGGGCGCAAGGCCGAATCACCCGCGGCCCGCGCAAGCGCCGGATCACCCGCCGCCCGGGCGCAAGGCCGGATCACGCGCCGCTTGGCCCGCAACCGCCGGATCACCTACGCCCGACGGCGTCAGCTGGCCTGGCTCTGGGTGGACATGTTGAAGTCGGGCACCAGCAACGGCGGGGTCGCGGTGCGGGAGAACTCGTCGCCCCACTCCCGCGACAGCGACGGAACGGTCGCGCCGGCCGCGGTGAAGCGCGACAGCAGGTCGATCGGGCTCTCGTTGAAGCGGAAGTTGTTCACCGCCGCGGTGACCTCGCCGTTCTCGACCAGGTAGACGCCGTCGCGGGTGAGACCGGTCAGCAGCAGCGTCTGCGGGTCGACCACGCGGATGTACCACAGGCAGGTGAGCAGCAGGCCGTGGTCGAGACCGGCGACCAGGTCGTCGACCGAGCCGGTCGCGCCGTCGACGGAGAGCACGTAGTTGTCGATCATCGGCGTCGCCGCCGCAGCACCGGTGAGCTCCGCGGTGAACCGGCTGTGCATCAGGTTTTCCAGCCTGCCGCCGCGGATCCAGTCCGTCGCGGTCAGCGTGAGCCCGTTGTCGAACACGCTGGACGCCCCGCCGGACGACCGTGCGACCGCGAACGGCAGCGTCTCCAGCCCGGGCAGGTGCGGGTCGGAGCGCAGGTTGACCGGCTGCGGCGACAACACGTCGCCGACGCGCGTGCCGCCGCCCGGCTTGGAGAACGGGCTCCGGCCGTCGGCCGCGTCCCGCCCGTCCAGCGTCCAGAACAAGTACGTCGTGAGGTCGGCGACCGCGGCCGGCGGCAGCACCGTGGCGAGCCGGCCGGGCTCGACCGAGACCGTCCGGGTGGCCCAGCCGAGCCGCCGGGTGAGCTCCGTGTCCAGCGCGAGCGGGTCGATGTCGGTGAAGTCCCGGGTCGCCGCGCCGGCCCACGCCGACTGGCTCAGGTCGCCCGACTTGCCCGTCGCGCTGACGAAGCCGCGCGGCAGCGCCTGGCGCAGCCGCAGGCCGGCCGACGACCCGACGTACAGGGTGACGACCTCGTGGTCGGCGAAGCCGTAGAGCCAGCGGTTCTCCTGGCCGGCCCGGGTCAGGGCCTCGCCGAGCGCGGGAGCGAACTTCTCGTAGACGGTGACCGACGTCTCCTCGGGCTCCTCGTCCCAGCCGGGGCCGACAGTGCCGTCGACCAGCGGGCGGGCGTCCTCGGCGGGATCGGTGGACCGGGCCGTCGCGACCGCGGCGGCGACGATGTCGCGCAGGGTCCGGTCGGTCACCGAGGACCGGCTGACGATGCCGACCGCGGTGCCCTCGCCGGCGCCGGCGGTGGCGATCACCGTGACGCTCGTGCCACGCATCGCGCCGTTGGTGGTCAGCGTGTTGTTGGCCCAGCGCAGGTTCGCGCTGGAGGTCTCGGCGACGATCACGACGCAGCCGTCGGCACCTTCGGCGGCCGCCAGCTCGAGGGCCTGCTCGACGGTGTCCTGCGGGGTGAGCTGAATGGCGGTCACCGGCCGGCCTCCTGCGTGGTGTTGAGAATGTTGACGTCGCGGAACAGGGCGGACGGGCAGCCGTGGCTGACGGCGCCGGACTGCGAGGGCTGGGCCTTGCCGCAGTTGAGCGCGCCGCCGAGCAGGTACGTCTGCGGACCGCCGACCGCCTCCATCGAGCCCCAGAACTCGGTGGTGGTCGCCTGGTAGGCGACGTCGCGGACCTGGCCGTCCAGCGTGCCGTCGGTGATCTTGAAGAACCGCTGGCCGGTGAACTGGAAGTTGTACCGCTGCATGTCGATCGACCAGGACTTGTCGCCGACGATGTAGATCCCGTTGCGGACCCGGCTGAGCAGCTCCTCGGTCGAGGGACCGTTCGGCGCCGGCTGCAGGGAGACGTTGGCCATCCGCTGGATCGGGATGTGCCCGGAGGAGTCGGCGTACGCGCAGCCGTTGGAGCGGGACGTGCCGAGCACGGCCTCGTTCAGCTTCGCCATCCGGCGGTCCACCTGGTAGCCGACCAGGATGCCGTCCTTGACCAGGTCCCACTGCTGGCCGGCGACGCCCTCGTCGTCGTACCCGACCGTGGACAGCCCGTACTGCGCGGTGCGGTCGCCGGTGACGTGCATGACCGGGGAGCCGTACTTCAGCGTGCCGAGCTGGTCGATGGTCGCGAAGCTGGTGCCGGCGTAGTTCGCCTCGTAGCCGAGCGCGCGGTCCAGCTCGGTGGCGTGGCCGATCGACTCGTGGATCGTGAGCCACAGGTTCGTCGGGTCGATCACCACGTCGTACCGGCCGGGCTCGACGCTCGGCGCGGCCATCTTCTCGGCCAGCCAGCCGGGAAGCTGCGCGAGCTCGCCGTCCCAGTCCCAGCCGGTGCCGGTCAGGTACTCCCAGCCGCGACCGGCCGGCGGCGCGCAGGTCCGCATCGTGTCGAACCGGCCGGTCTGGGCGTCCACCGAGACCGCCTGGACCGACGGGCCGACCCGGACCCGCTGCTGCGTGTACGACGTCCCTTCGGAGTTCGCGTAGAACTTGCACTCGTGCACCGAGGCGACGTGCGCGGTCACGTGGGTGACTCCGTCGGCCGCGAGCAGCCGGCGGCTGTAGTCCGCGAGCAGCGCCACCTTCTCGGCGCGCGGCACGCTCAGCGGGTCGATCTCGTACGCCGAGACCCAGCTCACGTCGTCGTACACCGGCTCGTCGGCCAGCTCGATCGGCTCGCTGTTGATCGGCCGGGAGACCTGGGCCAGGTGCACCGCCTGCTCCGCCACCCGGACCGCCTCGTCGGTGGTCAGCGCGACCCCGGCGGCAAAACCCCAGGTGCCGTCGTGCACCACCCGGACCGCGAGGCCCAGATCCTCGTTGTCGCGGGCGTTCTCGAGCGCTCCGTCGCGCAGCGCGATCGACTCCGACCGGATCCGCTCCAGCCGGAACTCGGCGAAGGTCGCGCCGAGATCCTTGGCGCGCTGCAGGGCGGCGCCGGCCAGTTCGTGACGGGGCAGGGCGAGGAAGGTCTCATCGACGTCAGGCACGAGCACGACCTTAGTCCTTCTCGACGTCACGGCCCGCGCCCGTGCTGTTCCCGGTCGGTCGCTAGGCCGGGAAGGCCTTCCAGTGCCCTTCGGACACGACCTCGACGGTGCCGTCGGTCACCTTGAGGGCGGTCTGGTCGTCGATCGCGTACGCCGGACCTGCGATGCCGGCGGCCCACCTCTGCGCAGCGGCCATGGTGTTGCCCGGCATGAGCTCGTGGTCCAGGTGCGGGTAGATCGAGAAGTCGACGACCCCGAGCGTTCGGTCGTCCGGCGCAGAGGGCCAGCTGACGAAGTCGTCACCGATCCGCGGGGTCAGCACCATGCTGCCGGCGCTGAGCCCCACCCAGACCGTTTCGGGGAGCGACGAGATGACCTCCGACAGCCCCGACTGCCGCATCCAGTGGCACAGGTAGGTCGCGTCGCCACCGTCCGCCAGCAGCACGTCGGCCTCTCGGACCCACGGCACCCACCGCTGCTCGCCGATGCTGGGCAGGGCGGTGAGCTCCAGGACGCCCAAGGTCGCCCATCCCAGGCTGGTCATCAGGTGAAACGGAGGCGCGCCGGCCACGGAGTTCCGCACCGAGGCGGGCCCGAGCATCGGGTGCCCCCACTGCGCCGTGGGGATGCAGAGCGCACGGGACTCGGAGATCGGCTTGCCCAGCAGGTCGACCAGCGCAGCGCGGATGCTCTCGTTCGTCACGCCTCCGGAAGTGAGAAGGAGCTTCACAACGCCTCCGAGTCGAGTGCGACGGACCTGTTGGACATCTCAGACAACGACGATCAGTGACCACAGGTGTACAGCACTTGGTCTTCGGCGGCTACCTCAGGGGACGGGGTCCGATGCGCGGACGGGGCTGCGGACCGGCGCCGGGCCTACGGCCGGCGCGGCCTGAGCCGGATCACCGGGTACTGCCGCTCGGACTTGCTCTGGTACTTCGCGATCCGCGGTTGGGCGGCGGCGATTCGCTGCCAGGCCTGGTCGCGCTCGTCGCCTTCGAGTTGCTGCGGCGTGACCGGCACGGCGGCCTGACCGGGGAGCTCCACGGTGACCCGGTCGGGGTGTGCGGTCAGGTTGGCGTGCCAGTCAGGGTGCTGGCTGCCGCCGCCCGAGGCGACGACCAGCCAGCCGTTCTCACCTTCGGGGAACCACGCCAGCGGCGTCTCCCGCGGCTGCCCGCTGCGGCGGCCGACGGTGTTCAGGATCAGCACGTCCATACCCATGAACTGGCCCTTGCCGTTGCGGATCTTGCGGTTCATCCGCGCGTTCGTCGTGCGCTGCATCCACCGCGAGAAGGCGCCCGGCGTACCGGGTTTGCGGGGGCGGCGACCGCTCATCTGCTCGTTCTGCGTCATCGTGCACTACCTCCGGGACGTGGTGGTCGGGTCAGCCGAGCTCGTTGATGCGGAGCATGGTGCCGGCGGGGTCGCGCAGCGCGCAGTCCCGGACGCCGTACGGCTGCTCGGTCGGCTCCTGGACGATCTCCGCGCCGGCGGCCTGCAGGCGTTCGAAGGTGGCGTCGAGGTCCCTGGTGGCCAGGATCAGCATCGTGTAGGTGCCCTTGGCCATCATCTCGTCGATCATCCGGCGCTCGTCGTCGGTGATGCCCGGGTCGACCGCCGGCGGGTGCAGGACCACCGAGACGTCGGGCTGACCGGGCGGACCGACGGTGATCCAGCGCATCCGGTCGGCGCCGACGTCCTTGCGGACTTCGAAGCCGAGAACGTCACGGTAGAAGGCCAGCGAGGCGTCGGCGTCGGTGTGCGGCAGGAAGCTGCTGTGAATGCTGAGGTCCATGCCCACGACGGTAGGGCCGGCGTACCGGGTGGTGCTTCTCGATTCCTGATCAGTCGGTCGGGGTCAGCTAGTACGACGTCGTGCCGTCGGTCAGTTCGCGCAGCGCGTCGAGGTGGCCGAGGTGGCGGGCGGTCTCCTCCACCAGGTGCAGGACGATCCAGCGCAGGGACACCAGCTCGAGGCCCTCCGGCGCCCAGGCTTCGAGCTCGTCGAGCTGGTGCGCGGCGACGATCTCGCGGGACCGCGCGCACTGGGCGTCGTACTCGTCGAGCAGGCGGTCGAGCGGTGTGCCGGGCGGCGCGAGCTCCAACGGGTCCTGGTAGGCCAGGTCCTGCCTGCCGAGGAAGCTGACCTCGAACCAGGCAAGCTCGGCCCAGCGCAGGTGAGCGACCAGCGTGGCAACGGTCATCCGTGGCGAGCTCGGCAGCAACGCCTGCCGGGCCTGGTCGTCGGTCAGCCCCGCGCACTTCATCCGGACCGTCGCCCGCTGCCAGTCCAGCCACCCGCCGAGCATCGCCCGCTCGTCCGCCGTCCCCGCCGGTCGCATCCGATCCACCCGCCGAGCGTAGGCGAACCTGCCCGGCGATCGATGCGTCGGAGCTAGGGCGTGTTGATCAATTCCCTGCGTGCTGCGCGGCACCCGGCACGGCACCTCGGCGCACTGGAGCAAAGGCCACGATGGAAAAACATCGAGGCCTTCACTCCAGCACGCCGAGCCACCGCACCGGGCACCTGCTCGCGACTGCAGGGAATCAATCAACCCGTCCTAGGGCGTGTGCCGCGATTCGAGAACGGTGAGGTCTCGGGTGGCGTAGCGGTGGTGGTCGATCTCTTCCCCCATGACGACGGCCAGGCACTCCGCGACAGGGCGGGGGCCTTCGGGGTAGCCGGGGGCGGGCGAGCGGTGGCAAGGGCGACCGAGGTCGGCGTCGGTGAGCGGAGTGAGCAGGTCGCGGACGAGCTTCATCCGGTCCTCGCGGGCGGCGAGGACTTCGGCGTACGGCGGGGTGGCGGTGACGTGCATGCCGAGGGCGACGGCGTCCTCGGTGGAGTAGGCGGTCTGCGGCAGGGCGAGCTGGTGGTACGGCGTCTCCTGGTCGAGGATCGTGCGGTTCACCCAGGAGTCGGTGATGAAGACCAGGTGCCGCAGGGTCTCGGTGAAGGACCACTCGTCGTCGACCCGCTCGTGCAGCAGGGACTCGGGGAGCCGTTCCGCGCGGGCTGTCGTCGCGGTCCAGAGCTGCTCGATCGTCGTCCACATCGCCCGGAACCCTTCGGCCGAGCCGATCTCGCGCAGTTGGACCCGCTCGGGGTGACGCCGGTCGAGCTCGCTCTCGACGTACGCCGTGACGTCGACGCCGTTCACCACGAGCCGCTCGACGTAGCCCGACACGTCGACGTCGGCCAGGTAGCCGTCGACGATCTTCACGCCGCTGAGGTCACAGTCGACGAACCGCGCACCGGACAGGTCGGCGACCGTGAACCGCGCACCCCGGAACCTCTCGGTGTCGTCGTTGCGGTGGTGACCGGCCGACCAGCGATGCGGACCGAATTGAGGGCTCATGCCGGCATTCTCACCGCCGACGCCGACAGTTCTCGCTCCGTGCCCCCCAGCGGTCACCCGTTACGGCCTTCGTCCGCCGTGCAGCGACGTACGCTTCACAAGGTTGCTCCAGTGCCGTCGCCGGGCCGGAGCAGGTCACCGTTCGACAATGTCGAACGAGCAGCGTTGTGCGGCCCGGCGATCGCTCCTACATTCCAGACCTCCGTGGTCGTCACGGGGTGGAAGGGAGACAGAGCATGGCTACGACCGAAGCCGTCAAGGCGAAGACCCTTCTGGGGGAGTGTTCCGCCGAGCTCGCCGGCACGTTCATCCTGATCCTGTTCGGCTGCGGCGTGGTGGCGCAGGTGGTCGCAGGCGGTGAGGGGCTGGGGGACCACGACTCCATCGCGTGGGCCTGGGGGATCGGGGTGACCCTGGGCATCTACGTCGCGGGCCGGATGACCGGCGCGCACCTGAACCCGGCGGTGACGATCGCGCTGGCGGCGTTCCGCGGGTTCTCCTGGAAGAAGGTGCTGCCGTACTCGGTGGCGCAGTTGCTCGGGGCGTTCCTGGCGGCGCTCGTGGTTCGCTGGAACTACACCGAGGCACTGAACAAGTTCGATCCCGGGCTCACGATCAAGAGCCAGGGCGTGTTCTCCACCCTGCCGGGCAACGGCAGCCTGGATCTGGGCGTCGA
Organism: Kribbella flavida DSM 17836; assembly: GCF_000024345.1. Classification (NCBI taxonomy): domain Bacteria; kingdom Bacillati; phylum Actinomycetota; class Actinomycetes; order Propionibacteriales; family Kribbellaceae; genus Kribbella; species Kribbella flavida. The sequence goes on from NC_013729.1 coordinate 3,410,671, forward strand.
CATGTGGGGCGGCTTCCGGGACCAGATCATCGGTACGGCGATCCTGATGTTCGTCATCCTGGCGATCACCGACCTGCGCAACACCGCCCCGGCCGCCAACCTGGCGCCGTTCATCGTCGGTCTGCTGGTGGTCGGCATCGGGATGGCGTGGGGCACCAACGCCGGCTACGCGATCAACCCCGCGCGTGACTTCGGGCCGCGGCTGGCGTCCTTCTTCACCGGGTACGACGGGGCCTTCAAGGATCAGTTCGGGGACGTCTACTTCTGGGTGCCGATCGTGGCCCCGATCATCGGCGCGCTGGTCGGTGCGTTCCTGTACGACCTGCTGGTCGGGCGCAACCTGCCGATCGCCGACGACGACGAGGAACCGGGCCGCATCCCGGAGGAGAACACCACAGCATGACATCGACCTGTGAGGAGAGGACCTTCCATGGCTGACTTCGTCGGCGCCGTCGACCAGGGCACCACGAGCACCCGCTTCATGATCTTCGACCACTCCGGCAACGAGGTGGGCAAGCACCAGCTGGAGCACCAGCAGATCCTGCCGCAGGCCGGCTGGGTCGAGCACAACCCGGTGGAGATCTGGGAGCGGACCGCCTCGGTGATCCGGACCGCGATGAACGCGCAGGGACTGCAGTCGAGCGACCTGGCGGCGCTCGGCATCACCAACCAGCGCGAGACCGCCGTGGTCTGGAACCGCAAGACCGGCCGGCCGTACTACAACGCGATCGTCTGGCAGGACACCCGGACCGACCGGATCGCCTCCGCGCTGGAGCGGGAGGGCAAGGGCGACGTCATCCGGCAGAAGGCCGGGCTGCCGCCGGCCACGTACTTCTCGGCCGGCAAGGTGCAGTGGATCCTGGACAACGTCGACGGCGTCCGCGAGGCGGCCGAGGCCGGTGACGCCGTCTTCGGCAACACCGACACCTGGCTGCTGTGGAACCTCACCGGCGGCACCGAGGGCGGCGTGCACATCACCGACGTCACCAACGCCAGCCGCACGATGCTGATGAACCTGGAGACGCTCGACTGGGACGACGAGCTGATCTCGTTCTTCAACATCCCGCGGCAGATGCTGCCGGAGATCCGGCCGTCGTCGGACCCGAACAAGTACGGCGAGACGCTGGCCCGCGGTCCGCTCGGCGGCGTCGTACCGCTGACCGGGGACCTCGGCGACCAGCAGGCGGCGACCGTCGGCCAGGTCTGCTTCAACCCCGGCGAGGCGAAGAACACCTACGGCACCGGCAACTTCATGCTGCTGAACACCGGCACCGAGCTGGTCCGCTCGAAGGCGGGTCTGCTCAGCACGATGGCCTACAAGTTCGGCGACGACGCGCCGGTCTACGCGCTCGAGGGCTCGATCGCCGTCACCGGCTCGGCCGTCCAGTGGCTGCGTGACCAGCTCGGCATCATCTCCGGCGCGAGCGAGACCGAGACGCTGGCCCGGCAGGTCAAGGACAACGGCGGCGTGTACTTCGTGCCGGCGTTCTCCGGCCTGTTCGCGCCGTACTGGCGCTCCGACGCGCGCGGCGCGATCGTCGGGCTGTCGCGGTTCAACACCAACGCTCACCTGGCCCGCGCAACACTGGAAGCGATCTGTTACCAGAGCAAGGACGTCGCCGACGCGATGGAGAAGGACTCGGGCGTCAAGCTGGAGGTCCTCAAGGTCGACGGCGGGGTGACGGCGAACGAGCTGTGCATGCAGATGCAGGCCGACATCCTCGGCGTGCCGGTGAGCAAGCCGGTCGTCGCGGAGACGACGGCGCTCGGCGCGGCGTACGCGGCGGGGCTGGCGGTCGGGTTCTGGAACAACACCGACGAGCTGGTGCAGAACTGGAACGAGGACAAGCGCTGGAACCCGGAGTGGAACGACGAGCAGCGGGCCGACGGGTACAAGGGCTGGGAGAAGGCCGTCCGGCGGACGCTCGACTGGGTCGACGTCGACTAGCACAGCGGCAGCAAGACACGTGAGACAACCGGAAGGAACAGCACAGTGGGCGTAGTGGCTCTGTCCCCGCAAGCGAGGTCGGAGGCCATCGACGCGATGGCCGACGGCCGCGAACTGGACGTCCTGGTGATCGGCGGCGGGGTGGTCGGCGCCGGCTCGGCCCTGGACGCCGCGACCCGGGGCCTGACCACCGGGCTGTTGGAGGCCCGCGACTTCGCCAGTGGCACCTCCAGCCGTTCGAGCAAGTTGGTGCACGGCGGTCTGCGATACCTGGAGATGCTCGACTTCCGGCTGGTTCACGAGGCGTTGCAGGAGCGCGGCCTGCTCCTGCAACGCCTGGCGCCGCACCTGGTGAAACCGGTGCCGTTCCTCTACCCGCTCCAGCACCGCTGGTGGGAGCGGCTGTACGCCGGCGCGGGCGTCGCCCTGTACGACGCGATGGCGGTCAGCTCGGGCCTCGGCGCGGGCCTGCCGATCCACCGGCACCTGACCCGGCGCGGAGCGATGCGGCTGGTGCCGAGCCTGAAGAAGTCGGCGCTGGTCGGCGCGTTGCAGTACTACGACGCCCAGGTCGACGACGCCCGGCACACGATGGAGCTGGCCCGCACCGCCGCGTCGTACGGCGCGCACGTGGCGAACCGGGTCAAGGTCACCGGGTTCCTCCGGCAGGGCGAGCGGGTCACCGGCGTGCAGGCCAAGGACCTGGAGAGCGGGCGCGAGTTCGAGGTCCGGGCCAAGCAGGTGGTGAACGCGACCGGGGTGTGGACCGACGACACCCAGGCGATGGTCGGCGAGCGCGGGCAGTACCACGTGCGCGCGTCGAAGGGCATCCACCTGGTGGTGCCGAAGGACCGGATCCAGTCCAGCACCGGGATGATCCTGCGGACCGAGAAGTCGGTGCTGTTCGTGATCCCGTGGGGCCGGCACTGGCTGATCGGCACCACCGACACCGACTGGAACCTGGACAAGGCGCACCCGGCGGCGACCAGCAAGGACATCGAGTACCTGCTCGAGCACGTCAACTCGGTGCTGACCACCCCGCTGACCCGCGAGGACGTCGAGGGCGTGTACGCCGGGCTGCGGCCGCTGCTGGCGGGGGAGTCGGAGAGCACGTCGAAGCTGTCCCGCGAGCACGTCGTCGCGCACGCCGCGCCCGGCCTGGTCGTGGTTGCCGGTGGCAAGTACACGACGTACCGGGTGATGGCCAAGGACGCGATCGACGCGGTCGCGAACGCGCTGGACGGGCGGGTGCCGAAGTGCACCACGAAGACGATCCCGCTGGTCGGCGCCGACGGGTACACCGCGCTGTGGAACCAGCGGCACCTGATCGCGCAGCGGTCCGGGCTGCACGTGGCCCGGATCGAGCATCTGCTCAACCGGTACGGCGCGCTGATCGAGGAGGTGCTCGCGCTGGTCGAGCAGGACCCGTCGCTGGGTGAGCAGCTGCCCGGCACGCAGGACTACCTGAAGGCCGAGGTGGTGTACGCCGCCCGCTCGGAGGGTGCGCGGCACCTGGACGACGTGCTGGCCCGGCGTACGCGGATCTCGATCGAGGTGTGGGATCGCGGCGTCGAGGCGGCCGAGGCCGCGGCCCGGTTGATGGCGCCGGTCCTGGGCTGGGACGAGGAGACGACGCAGCGGGAGGTCTCCTTCTACATCAAGCGGGTCCGGTCCGAGCGCGACTCCCAGGACCAGCCCGACGACGAGTCCGCCGACAAGGTCCGCCTGGAGGCCCCGGACATCGTCTCCCCGGTGTGAGTTCCGCGTTTGCGCTGCAGGGGTTGACCCCTGAAGGGCGGCTAGGGACTGAGCACAGTGGCGATCAGGGCCGTGCCCGGGGCGGTGCGGCCGCCGGGGCCGGGGGACGGGCGGACGTCCTCGGTGTGCAGCGCCTCGCCGCACTCGGAGCAGGTGACCGTGGCGGTGGTGGCTTTGCCGCAGGTGGTGTGGGTGAAGCGGATCGGCGGGCCGCCTTCCGGTGTGACCCACCGGTCGCCCCACGCGGTCAGCGCCAGCAGGATCGGGACCAGCTCGCGGCCGGCCTCCGTCAACGCGTAGGTGTAGCGCACCGGGTTGTCCTGGTACGGCGTACGGGTGACCAGGCCGCCGTCCATCAACGTCTCCAGCCGGGTGGTGAGCAGGTTGCGGGAGATCCCCAGGTCGGTGACCAGCTGGTCGAAGCGGGTGAGCCCCAGGTAGAGGTCGCGCAGGACCAGCGGCGACCACCAGTCGCCCATCACCTCCAGCGACTGGGCCAGGGAGCAGTGCATACCGGCGAAGGACGTGTTCCGCATGACCTGCATCCTAGTCGGTTGCTTCATTGAACTCACTGTCCCTAGGGTGGGAAGCCACCGACAGAGAGGATCCTGCTCATGTATCACCGGTTCGTGGCGGCCCAGGTGCGCAAGGCGTTCGCCGAGATCAGCGCGGGGAACTGGGAGGCGATGGTGCAGGGCATGGCGCCGGAGTTCACCTACCGGTTCTACGGCGACCACGCGTTGTCGGGGGAGCGGCACACGCACGAGGCGCTGCGGCGGTGGTGGCGACGGGCGTTCCGGCTGCTGCCGGACACGCAGTTCACCGTGCACGACGTGCTGGTGTCCGGCTGGCCGTGGGACACCCGGGTGGCGACCGCGGTGACCGTCGACGTCGGGCTGGCCGACGGTACGCGGTACCAGAACGTCGTGCACCAGTTCCTCAGGATGCGCTGGGGCAAGATCACCGAGGTGCGCACGCTGGAGGACACCGCCGTGCTGGAGCGTGCCCTCGACCGGCTCGCCGAGGCCGGCTTCGAGGAGGCCCGTGCCGCCCCGATCACCGACGAGGTACCGGCCGCCGCCTGAGCACGAGTTGCGGCGGCGACCTAGAGTCGGACCGGAAACGTCGTCACGGGGGTGATGACCTGGAGGACGGAATGGATCGCATCGCCGAGTTGCTCGAAGGAGCCGAGGCGGAAGCAGTGTGGGGCTACCAGACCGTCGCCCCGCCCGCGGTGGCCGAGGCGCTCGGTCTCGCGTCCCGGCGGCTCGGGGGCGGTGTCGTCCTGGCGATGCGCCACGACGTCACGGACTACTGGAGCAAGGCGCTCGGGTTCGGCTTCGCGGCGCCGGTGACGGCCGGGCTGGTCGAGGAGATCGCCGACTTCTACCGCGAGCAGGGTGTCCGGCAGGCCACGCTGCAGTTCGCGCCGTCGGTGCTGCCGGCCGACTGGGACGCGATCTGCGAGAAGGTCGGGCTGACCGCGGGTGGGGAGTGGGTGAAGCTGGCCCGGCTGGCCGGACTGGTCGAGTCCGCCGAAACCGACCTGCGGATCGCGCCGGTGGAGCCCGTCGACGCGGCGGAGTGGGCGGCGGTGCTGGTGCGCGGTTTCGGGATGCCGGTCGAGCTGATCGCGCCGATGGTCGAGGGCCTCGTCGGTCAGCCCGGCTGGACGGCGTACGGGGCGTGGGACGGCGACACCCTGGTCGGCGCGGCGGGCCTGCTGCTGCACGGCCAGGTCGCGGAGTTCGCGGGGGCGGCGACGCTGCCGGAGTACCGGCGGAGAGGGGCGCAGTCGGCGCTGCTGGCCGCGCGGGCTCGCCACGCGGCCGCCGAGGGTGCCAAGTGGCTCAGCGCGGAGACCGGCAAGCCCGCTCCCGGCGAGCGCAACAGCTCACTGGAGAACATGCTGCACACGGGCTTCGAGATCCGCTACACCCGCCGGAACTGGATCTGGCGCCCGGCCGACTGAGCTCGGCGCCACGTCTCACCCGTCCGACGCGGTGCGTTGGTCCGGGCGGATCCAGCCGAAGGTGCGTTGGACGGCGGCCTGCCAGTTGGCGTACTCGGTGGTCCTGCGGTCGGGATCCATGTTCGGCAGCCACTGGCCGGCGCGGTGCCAGTTGCTGCGCAGGCCCTCGAGGTCGGGCCAGTAGCCGACCGCCAGGCCGGCGGCGTACGCGGCGCCGAGCGACACCGTCTCGGTCACCATCGGCCGGACCACCGGGACGTCGAGCAGGTCGGCCAGGAACTGCATGAGCAGGTTGTTCGCGGTCATGCCGCCGTCGACCTTGAGCGCGGTCAGCGCGATGCCGGAGTCGGCGTTCATCGCGTCGACCACCTCGAGGGTCTGGAAGCCGGTCGCCTCCAGCACGGCCCGGGCCAGGTGTCCCTTGGTGATGTACGACGTGAGCCCCGCGATCACGCCGCGCGCCTCGCTGCGCCAGTGCGGGGCGAACAGCCCGGAGAACGCGGGCACGATGTACGCGCCGCCGTTGTCCTCGACCGTCCGGGCCAGCGTCTCGATCTCGGCCGCGGTGTGGATCAGCCCGAGCCCGTCGCGGAACCACTGCACCAGCGACCCGGTCACCGCCATCGACCCCTCCAGCGCGTACGCCGCCGGCTGGTCGCCGATCTGGTAGGCGACGGTGGTCAGCATGCCGTGGGTGGACCGGACGATCTCGTTGCCGGTGTTCAGCAGCAGGAACGACCCGGTGCCGTAGGTGCACTTCGCCTCACCGGGGCTGAAGCAGGTCTGCCCGAACAGCGCCGCCTGCTGGTCGCCGAGCGCCGCCCCGATCCGTACGCCGGGCAGCACCGCCGACGCGGTCCCGAACACCCCTGACGACGGCCGGATCTCCGGCAGCACCGACCGCGGGACGTCGAACCCGGCGAGCAGTTCGTCGTCCCACTCCAGCGTCCCGATGTTCATCAGCATCGTGCGGCTGGCGTTGGTGACGTCGGTGACGTGCAGACCACCCTCCGGACCGCCGGTGAAGTTCCAGATCAACCAGCTCTCCATCGTGCCGAACAGCACTTCGCCGCGCTCGGCCCGGCCCCGCAGGCCGGGAGTGTGGTCGAGCAGCCAGCGCAGCCGCGGCGCGGAGAAGTAGGTGGTCAGCGGCAGGCCGCAGAGGTCCTGGAACCGGTCGGCGCCCTGGTCGCCGGCCAGCTCGGTGATCAGCCGGTCGGTCCGGGTGTCCTGCCAGACCACCGCGTGCCCGATCGGCCGGCCGGTCCGGCGGTCCCAGAGCAGGCTGGTCTCCCGCTGATTGGTGATGCCGATGGCAACGATCTGCTCGGGCTCGGCGCCGATCTGGCGGATCGCGGCCGGCACCACCCGGGTCGTGTTGCGCCAGATCTCGGCGGCGTCGTGCTCGACCCAGCCGGGCCGCGGGAAGTACTGCTTGTGCTCGCGCTGCGCGACCGACACCAGCCGCCCGCGCCGGTCGAACAGGATGCAGCGGGTCGAGTTGGTGCCCTGGTCCACCGCCGCGACGTACTGCTCCGCCATCAGCGCTCGTCCCGCAGGTCGCGGCCGATGGCCTCGGCGGTGGCCCGGACCATGGTGACCAGGTCGGTCCGGTGCCGCAGCCGGCTGTCGCAGATGCGCTCGATCCGGCCGGTCAGCCCGACCGCGCCGACGACCAGTCCGCCCAGGCCGCGGATCGGCGCCGCGATCCCGGCCAGCTCGACCGTGTGCTCCTCGAAGTCCGCGGCCCAGCCCTTCGCCCGCACCGCCGCGAGCTCGTCGGCCAGCCGGGCGGCGTCGACGATGGTCCGGGTGGTGAACGCCTCCAGCTTCTTCGGCTTGGCCGCGCCGCTGGTGTCGAAGGCCAGCACCGCCTTGCCCAGCGCGCACGCGTGCGCCGGCAGCGTGGTCCCGACGTCGAGGTCCTGGTCGCTGTCGTCGGGCCGGAACACGTGGTGCACGACCACCACCTTGCCCTCGACCAGCCGCCCGACCCGGACCACCTCGCCGCTGCGGGAGGCCAGCGAGTCGGCCCAGTTGATCGCGCGGCTGCGCAGTTCGTTCGGGTCGAGGTAGCTGTCGCCCAGCCGGCCGAAGGCATCGCTGAGGTGATAGTGGGCACCGCTACGGTCCTGCTCGACGAAGCCCACCTGGTGCAGGGTGCGCAGGATGCCGTGCACGGTCGTCTTGGCCAGCCCGAGCGCGTTGCCGACATCGGCCACGCCGAGCCCGTTCGGTGCCGCGGCGAGCAGGCGCAGCACTGCGGCAGCTCGCTCGATCGACTGGACACTGCCCGGCACACCGGCAGGCTACCGGTGAAAGCCTGTCAGTGGAGGATCCTGGCCGCCCCGATCGTGAACTGGTGATCACTCGGCCGCGATCGCACGCAACACGTCCAGCCGAGCTGCGCGGCGTGACGGAACCAGCGCGGCCAGTACGCCGACCAGCGCGGCGACGACCACCGCTCCGATCAGCTGCAGCCACGGCACGTCCAGTACGGCGAGCCCGTCGTCGACCATCACGTGCTGGATCGCGGCTCCCGCGACCAGCCCGACGAGCAGGCCGAGCAGTGCACCGAACAGAGCGATGGCGATCGACTCCACCTGCAGCATCCGGCGCAGCTGCGGCCGGTCCATCCCGATCGCCCGGAGCAGGCCGATCTCCCGGGTCCGCTCCACCACGCCGAGCGCGAGTGTGTTGACGATGCCGAGCAGCGCGATCAGCACGGCCAGACCGAGCAGCGCGCCGACCACCCCGAGCACGGCGTTGACCGGACCGCGCTCGCCCGCGGCGTACGCCTGCTGGTCCCGGACCAGCAGCGACGGGTAGTCCTTGACCTGATCGAGTACGGCGAGCCGGACCGCGCCGAGGTCGGTGCCGTCGGCAACCTCCAGGTAGAGCGCCGCGTCGGTCTCGCCGCCACCGAGCTCCGCGAACCGGGGCAGCGTGACGGTCACCGCGTCGAGCTGGCGGTTCGGGGCGATCACCGCGCCGACGGTCAGCCGGTGCCTGCCGGTGGTCGTGACCAGCTCGAACGTCTTGCCGACCGAGAGTTCGAGCTGGTTCGCGAGGTTGCGGGGGAGCACGGCCTGGCCGCGGGCGAGGGCGTCCAGTGAACCGCTGTCGACGTCGACCACGATCGGGCCGTTGAGCATCCGGTCCGAGACGCCGGTCAACGCGACCCGCTGGTCGTCCACCTCGGCGGAGGAGCGCCGGACCCGGTGGACGCCCTGCACACCCGGCACCTTCGCCATCTCGTCGCCGATCAGGGTGCTGAACGGCCGGCCGCCCTCGCTGGTCACCACCAGCTCCGACGTACCGATCGCGTCGGCGATGCCCTGGTCCACCGACGCCTTCGCGGACGCGGCGATCACCACCAGGCCGCTGACCAGGGCGAGCGAGATCATCAACGCGGACGCCGTGGCCGCCGTCCGTCGGGGGTTGCGCTCCGCGTTGCGCCGGCCGAGCACGACGGCAGCGCGGCGCCCGAACGGCAGCATCAGCCCGCGGACGGCGTACCGGCTGATCAAGGGCAGCGTCATCACCAGGCTGAGCAGCAGCAGCGCGCTGGCCAGGCCGACCAGGATCGCGCCGGCCAGACCGGTCGCTTGGAGCGCGATCAGCAGCAGCAGAACCGCCATCAGGAGCAGGAAGCCGCCGAGCACGAGCCGGACCAGCAGAGTCCGCTCGGGCACGGAGACGTCGGGCCGGAGCGAGGCGACCGGAGGCAGCTTGCCGGCCCGGCGCGCGGCCGGGTACGCCGCGGCGAGCGTGATCCCGAGTCCCAGCAGGTACGACGCGATGATCGTGGCGGCGCTGACCTGCAACGTCGCGGAGGGGATCGCGAGGTCGAGTCGACGGTAGAGCAGCTGGATCGCGCCGGCGACTCCGACGCCCAGCAGCAGTCCGAGCGTGGAGCCGATCGCGCCGATCACCAGTGCCTCGGCGAGGACCGTGCCGGTCACCTGGCCACGGGACGCGCCGACCGCCCGGAGCAGGGCCAGCTCGCGGCCGCGCTGCGCGACCACCATCGCGAACGTGTTCACGATCAGGAACGTGCTGACGAACAACGCCAGCGCGGCGAACATCAGCAGCATCGCGCTCAGGCCGCCGAAGGTGTCGTCGAGCGCGTTCTCGCCGTCGGCGGAGACCTCGGCGGCGGTGCGCACGGTGACGCCGTCGCCGATCGCCGTCCGGATGGCCTGGCCGACGCCTGCGTGGTCCTGACCCGGCTGGACCGCGACCGCGATCGACGTCCAGCCGGGCTCGCCGAGCAGCAGCAGTTGCGCTGACGCGGAGTCGAACGACACCAGCGGCGCGCCGGCCGCCGTACCGGCCAGGCCGGGGGTGGTGATCGCTGTGAGGGTAGCGGTGACGGCCCGGGCGGGCGTGACGACCTTGATCCGGTCGCCGAGCTCGAAGCCCTGGCGGTTGACTGTGGTCTGGTCGAGCGCGAGCTGGCCCGTTCCCCACGGCGGGGTGCCCTGGAGCAGCTTGAAGGCGGCCGTGCGCTCGTCGTGCGGCCAGCTCGCGCCGAAGGTCGGCAGGCCGTAGGTGCTGATCGGCTGGCCGTCCGCGGCGAGGATCTCGACGTCCGGCACGAGCAGCTGGCCGTCCGTCGCGGCGACGCCGTCCACCGCGGCGATCCGGTCCGCGACGGCCGCCTCCAGGGTCGCCGGCCGCGCGTCCGGCGTACTGGTGGACAGGGGCGAGGCGCGGGTGACGGTGAGGTCGGCGGTGCTGCCGGCGAAGTTCTTCTTCAGGGCGGTGGACAGGGTGTCACTGAAGACCATGGCGCCGCTGACGAAGCCGATGCCGAGCACGACGGCGGCCGTGCAGAGCACGAATCGCAGCCGGTGCGCGAGCACCGACCGGAGGCCGAGCTTGAGCATCAGCCGGCCCCGTCGAGCCGCTTCATCGTGTCCAGCACGGACTCGGCGGTCGGGTCGATCAGCTCCGAGCGGAGCCGGCCGTCGGCCAGGAACAGCACCCGGTCGGCGTACGCCGCGGCCGTCGGGTCGTGCGTCACCATCACCACGGTCTGGCCGAACTCGCGCACCGACCGGTGCAGGAAGCCGAGCACGTCGGCCGACGAGCGGGAGTCCAGGTTGCCGGTCGGCTCGTCGGCGAACACGACGTGCGGCCGGGAGACCAGCGCGCGGGCGCAGGCAACCCGTTGCTGCTGACCACCGGAGAGCTCGGCCGGCTTGTGCCGCAGCCGGTCCTGGAGCCCGATCGTCGTCAGCACGACGTCGAGCCAGGCCGGATCGGGCTTGCGGCCGGCCAGGTCGAGCGGCAGCGTGATGTTCTCCAGCGCGGTCAGCGTCGGCACCAGGTTGAACGCCTGGAAGACGAACCCGACGCGGTCCCGGCGCAGGTGCGTCAGCGCCTTCTCGTCCAGCCGGGTCAGGTCGACGTCACCCAGCAGCACCTGACCGCTGGTCGGCCGGTCGAGCCCGGCCAGGCAGTGCAGCAGCGTCGACTTGCCCGACCCCGACGGCCCCATGATCGCGGTGAACCGGCCCTGCCCGAACTCGACGCTGACGTCGGCCAGCGCGTCGATCCGGGTCTCACCGGAACCGTAGCTGCGCCCCAGCCCGAAGGTCCTGATCGCCACAGCCTGATCCACAAGGTCCACGGTCATGGCGAAACGCTAGCCCGCCCCTGGGTTCTCCCCACCCCCACCGCCCCACGACCCGCCGCACGATGGCGACAGACAACACCGTCAGGCGTCGATGACGACGGGGATGACGACCGGGCGGCGGCGCCAGTGGCGGTAGGTCCAGTTGCCGACGGCGCGGCCGACCAGCTGCTCGAGCTGGCTCGCGTCGCCGATCGCCTCGGCGGCGGCCTTGGCCAGCGCCTCCTCGATCACCGGGATGACCGGCTTGAACGTGGTGTCGTCGTGCACGAAACCACGGGCCAGGAAGTCCGGCGGCTCGGCCAGCTTGCCGGTGTTGGCGTCGACGAGCAGCACGACCGTGACGACCCCCTCCTCGCCGAGCGTGCGGCGGTCCTTGAGGTTGGCCTCGGTCACCCCGCCGACGGTCATCGCGTCGACGTACACGTAGCCCGCCTCGACCTTGCCGGTGATCCGGGCCCGGCCCTTGTGCAGGTCGACCACCACGCCGTCCTCGGCGATGATCACCCGCTCGGCCGGTACGCCGGTACTGGTGGCCAGCGCCGCGTTCGCCTTCAGGTGCCGGAACTCGCCGTGCACGGGCAGCACGTTGCGCGGCTTGACCAGGTTGTAGCAGTAGACGAGCTCGCCGGCGCTGGCGTGGCCGGACACGTGCACCTTCGCGTTGCCCTTGTGCACGACGTTCGCGCCCCAGCGGATCAGGCCGTTGATCACCGCGTAGATCGCGTTCTCGTTGCCGGGGATCAGCGAGCTGGCCATCAGCACGGTGTCGCCCTCGCCGATCCGGATCATGTGGTCCCGGTTGGCCATCCGCGACAGCGCGGCCATCGGCTCACCCTGCGACCCGGTGCAGACCAGCGTGACCTTGCGGTCCGGCAGCTGCTCCAGCTCCTTGAGGTCGACGATCAGGCCCTTCGGCACGTTCAGGTAGCCCAGGTCGCGGGCGATGCCCATGTTGCGCACCATCGAGCGGCCGACGAACGCCACCTTGCGGCCGCCGGCCTTGGCGGCGTCCAGCACCTGCTGGATCCGGTGCACGTGGCTGGCGAAGCTGGACACGATGATCCGGCCCGGCGCGGTCCGGAAGACCTGGTCGATCGCCGGGCCGAGGTCCTTCTCGGCGGTGGTGAAGCCCGGCACGTCGGCGTTCGTGGAGTCCGTCATGAACAGGTCGACGCCCTCCTCGCCGAGCCGGGCGAAACCGCGCAGGTCGGTCAGCCGGCGGTCCAGCGGGAACTGGTCCATCTTGAAGTCGCCGGTGTGCAGGACCAGGCCGGCCCGGGTCCGGATCGCGACCGCGAGGCCGTCCGGGATCGAGTGGTTGACCGCGAGGAACTCGCACTCGAACGGGCCGAGCTGCTGCCGGTCGCCCTCCTTGACCTCGACGGTGACCGGCTTGAGCCGGTGCTCCTTGAGCTTGGAGGTGATGAACGCCAAGGTCAGCTTCGAGCCGACCACCGGGATGTCGCCGCGCTCCTTGAGCAGGTACGGCACGCCGCCGATGTGGTCCTCGTGCCCGTGGGTCAGCACGATCGCCTCGATCTTGTCCAGCCGGTCCCGGATCCAGCCGAAGTCGGGCAGGATCACGTCGACGCCGGGCTGGTGCTCCTCGGGGAACAGCACGCCGCAGTCGACCACCAGCAACTTGCCGCGGTGCTCGAACACGGTCATGTTCCGGCCGATCTCGCCGAGCCCGCCCAGGGCGACCACGCGCAGGGCGTCGTCGGGCAGGCGTGGCGGTTGACCGAGATCGGGATGCGGATGACTCATACCCTCGACGTTATCCGAGGCGCCCGGCAGCGTGTGGCACCGACCTCACTTCCCGCGCTGTGATCGATCCCTCAGAACGGGCTGGTGACCGTCGGGTCAGCCTCCGGTGACCCAGTTCATCTGCTCGATCCAGTGGTCCAGCAGGGCTCGATCGCCGTGCACCTGCACGCCGCTCAGCTGCTCCAGGGTGCGGCGCCGGCTGAGCACCAGGAGGAGCTCGACGGCCGGGCCGCTCAGCGTGACGTCGGCCTCGGCCCGGCGGCGCTCGAGTGCGATCCGGTCCGGTTCGCGGCGGGCCAGCCAGTCACCGGGCGCGTCGGTCGGATGGAACAGCAGGGACTGGCCGTCGCCACGCATCGCCTCGGCGTACGCGGGTTTGTTCTCCCAGTAGCCGGTGGAGGTCATTGTGTCGAGCCAGTCCTCGACGGCTTCGACCGCGGGCTCCGGGGCCAGCTCGTACGACGTACCGAGGACCGAGGCCGCGTCGGCGCGGTGAACGCATGCCTCACCGAGCAGCCGGCGCGACCAGAACGGCACGCCCGCCCCGGCGCCGGACGGGTCCTGCCCGTCGACCCAGCCGGCGAGGGTGTTCGTCTCGGCGCCGACGACGGCCAGGAAGCCCGTGGTGTTCATCGCTGCACTCCAGTGGTCGTGAGGCGTGATCTGCAAGCGAGGCTAGAGGCCGGCTGCGTGATCCGCAGGCGTTGAACGACTGGTGCACAGGGTTTGACGGCGTGGCGTGTTCAGTGCTGTCGGGGGCCCGCAGCGACGAGCGCGAGCTGTCGGCCGGCTACCCGTCGACGCCGACCAGATCGACGCCCGCCGACTCCTGAGCGACCTCTTCCATCGATCTGTTCGGCAGCGGTGGTGGAGTGCCGCCCCAGGCGGGGCAGAGTGCCTTGTGGTCGCACCATGCGCACAACGGGCCGCGGCTCGGGCGCCAGTCGCCTGATTCGAGGGCTCGGGTGATGGCCTCCCACAACGCCCCGACCTTGCGTTCGCAGGCGCGCAGGTCGGCCTCGTCGGGCACGTAACGGACGATCTCGCCGTTGCCGAGATAGACCAGCTGCAGCATCGACGGTACGACGCCGCGCAGCCGCCACAGGACCAGTGCGTAGAACTTCATCTGGAACAGCGCCTTGGCCTCGAAGAACTCCGACGGGGAGCGGCCGGTCTTGTAGTCGACGACGCGGATCTCTCCGGTCGGCGCGACGTCCAGGCGGTCGACGTACCCACGCAGGGTGAGGCCGGACTCCAGCTCGGTCTCCACGTACAGCTCGCGCTCGGCGGGCTCCAGCGCGTTGGGGTCTTCGAGCGTGAAGTACTTGCCGAGCAGCTGGTGGGCCTCGGCCAGCCACTTCGCCAGCTCCGTGCCCTCGGCGTCGTCCTCGAACAGCTGGGCCACCTCGGGCTCGTCGGCGAGCACCCGCTGCCACTGCGGCTCCAGCATCAGCGCGGCCTGCTCCAGCGTGCGCTGGCCGCGCGGCAGGTCGTACAAGCGCTCCAGCACGGCGTGCACGACGGTGCCGCGGACGGCGGCCGCCGACGGCTTCTCCGGCAACCGGTCGACGACCCGGAAGCGGTACTTCAGCGGGCAGCTCATGAAATCGGCGGCCCGGGAAGGGGACAGCGCCGCGCGCGGGTGCGCGGGCACGTCGACTGCGGCGGCAACGCTCATGCCGCAAACCCTAGGCGAGACCGCCGACACTCGGGACGACCGGCGCCGGGGCCTGTGGACAGCGCGCTCACTTCCGGGGCGTCGAGGTCGGAGTCGGGGTCGGCGCCCGGACGGCCGACGGGTCGATCAGGACCAGCTCGACGTCCCACTGCCCCTCGCAGGCCGCGCGCCGGACGAGGGCCTGGCCGGCTGCGTACGCCCCCGCCGTGAAGAAGACCTCCGCCTCGAAGCCCTCGTTGTCCATGCCCGCGGGGCGGTAGCCGGCCGCGGTGACCGCGTTCTGGATCAGGACCGTGACCTCGTCGATCGGCTTGCCGGTGACCGCGCGAACGGTGAGGTGGCCCTGGCTCTTCTGGACGTCGGTGACGGTGCCGACCTCGGCGAGGGACAGCCCGGCGGGCATCAGCGCGGTCTCGGTGGCCGGGGCGGTCTCCGGAGCCGGACAGCCGTCCCCGGATGGGCTCGAGCACCCCAGCAGGGCGACGCCGACGGCCAGCACCACCGCGATCAGCGCCCGTTCGGCCATGGCGGCCACTCTAGGAGGTCAGGTCCATTTGCACCGAACGCTGGTGGAAGTCGCCGTCGCCGATTACGGTGTCGCCACCGTGGCGTGTGAGGCGCCCCCAGTAGTTCCGGAGGCACCCGTGGCCCTGCGCAAGATTCCTGTCGTCCCGATCGTCGCCGCGGTGGCGCTCGCCGCCCTCGTCGGTCCCAGTTCTCTGTCCGCCGACGGTCCCGGCGCCGGTGCGTCGGCCGCGCTCGCGGAGACCTCCACCGCCAACCCCGTCGGCGCGGAGGAGTGGATGTACCTCCAGCGCGCCAACGCCGACGGTTCGATCCCGGCCGCGGCGGTCGACCAGGCGATCGCCCAGTCCAACCAGTTGGGTGTCGCGGCGAAGGGTTCGCCGAGCACCGACCAGGTCTGGTCCGGCCTCGGCCCGAGCAACATCGGCGGCCGCATCCGCGACGTCGCCGCCGACCCGACCACCAAGGACGTCGTCTACATCGCCACCGGGACCGGTGGCCTGTGGCGGTCCAAGGACGGCGGCGCGACCTTCGCCACCGCGTGGGACGACCAGCTGCCCCAGTCGATGGGTGCCGTCGCGGTCGACTCGCGCGGCGTCGTCTGGGCCGGCACCGGCGAGCCCGACCACGGCGGCGGCTCGGCGTACTACGGCAAGGGCATCTACAAGTCGGCCGACGACGGCGCGACCTGGACCAACCTGGGCCTGCGCGACGGCGACACGATCGGCCAGATCGTGATCGACCCTCGCAACGACAACCGGGTGTTCGTCGCCGTGATGGGCGCCTTGCACGACACGCAGCCGACTCGCGGCCTGTTCATGACCGAGAACGGCGGCCAGAGCTGGACCCGCGTCATCGTCCCGGGCAGCGCGTCCACCGGTGCCATCGACGTCAGCATCAACCAGAAGAACCCCGACATCATGCTCGCCACCACCTGGGACAAGATCCGCGACGAGAAGTCGCGCATCTACGGCAAGCACTCCTACCTGTACCGCTCGACCGACGGCGGCCGGACCTGGACGAACATCCACCGGCCGCCGCTGCCGCAGAGCGTGGACGTCGAGGGCCAGCCGAACACCGCGACGTACGTCGGCCGGATGGGCGTCGACTTCAGCGACAGCGACCCCAACCGCGCGTACCTGATCTCCAGCACGGCCGGCGGCAATTTCAACGGCTTCTTCACCAGCGCGGACGCCGGCGCGACGTGGACCGCGGTCGGCCCGACCAGCGGGGGCACCCTGCAGTCCATCAGCGGCGGGTTCGCCTGGTGGTTCGGCCGCGTGTACGTCGACCCGGCCGATCCGCAGCATGTCTTCGTCGCCGGTGTCAGTCTCGCCGAGAGCAAGGACGGCGGCCTGACCTGGACGACGTCGCAGACTCCGCACGCCGACCAGCACGGACTGGAGTGGGACCCGTTCACGCCCGGCAAGGTCTTCCTGGGCAACGACGGCGGCTTCTACTGGTCCACCCAGAACGGCGCCGCCCGCGGGCTGTGGGCCAAGACCCCGCACCTGCCGGTGACGCAGTTCTACGCGATGGACGTCTCGATGCAGGACAGCCGGCGGCTCAACGCGGGCTCGCAGGACAACGGCTCGCTGAAGTCCTGGGCCGCCGACAACACCGTCAACGGCGACTGGTTCGGCTTCGTCGGTGGCGACGGGATGATGAACCGGATCGACCCGGCCAACGACCGCAAGTACTACGGCTGCTCGCAGAACGGCGGCTGCCGCGGCTTCGTCGACAACACCGGCTACAGCATGACGATCCCGGGCGCGCGGAAGAACTGGGTCGCGCCGCTGGAGTTCGCCGCCGACACCCGGTACCTGTTCGGCGGCAGCGAGTACGTCAGCCGGATCAACACCGACGCCGGCCAGCGGGTCTGGCAGCGGATCAGCCCGGACCTGACCGAGGGCACCGAGCCGCGCGCCCCGGGCTTCGGCACGGTCACCGCGCTCGGTACGACGCCGGCCGACGCCAACCTGGTCTACGCCGGCACCGACAGCGGCCTGATGTGGGTCAGCCGCAACGCCATGGCCGCGCCGGACCAGGTGACCTGGGAAAAGCTGCAGAGCCCGGTCTTCCCGGGCCGCTGGGTCACCCGGATCACCGTCGACCCGCAGGACCCGCAGGTGGCCTGGGCGAGCTTCTCCGGCTGGCGCTCCGGTGACGGGTACCCGCACCTGGTGATGACCAGGGACGGCGGCCGCACCTGGGCCGACATCGCCGGCAAGAAGATCCCGCAGGCGCCGGTGAACGACGTCATCCGGCACCCCAGCAAGAAGTCCTGGCTGTTCATCGCCACCGACGTCGGCGTCTTCCGGACCACCAACCTGGGCAAGACCTGGGTCAAGGTGGGCGCGAACCTGCCGCTGGTTCCGATCAACGACATCGACCTCCCGGCCGGCAGTTCCACCCTGTACGCCGCGACGTACGGCCGCAGCATCTGGACGACCTCGCTCGCGGACGCCGACTGAGATCCGCCGAGCCCTGACCCGGCAGCACCGACCCCGACCGGCCCGACGGCCCGCCTTCTGGCGGACCCTCGGGCTGGTCGCCGTGTCCGCCGTCTTTCTCGCGCCGCTGGTGGTGATGGTGCTCGGCTCGCTGCAGCGGCCGCTGCAGCCTCCGCCGGACGGCCTGGACCTGTGGCCGAACCCGGCCGAGTGGTCGAACTACTCGACCGTGCCGCGGTTCATGCCGCTGGCCCGCCTGCTGCTGAACTCGCTGCTGCTCGTCGTGGTGGCCGTTCCGATCACCGTGGTCGTCACCTCGATGGCCGGGCTCGCGATCGTGATGGCGCGGGGCCGGCTGCGCCGTGCGCTGATCGGTCTCTCGGTCTTCATGCTGCTCGTGCCCGCCGCGGCGCTCTGGGTGCCGCGAGTGGTCCTGCTGCGCGCCGCCGGCCTCGCCGACACCCCGCTCACCGTCGCCCTGCTCGCGCTCGCCGGTACGACGCCGTTCTACGTGCTGCTGTTCGCGCTGGCTTGTTCACGCATCCCCGGAGCGCTGCTCGAAGCGGCGACGCTGGAGGGGCTGAGCCCGTACCGCGTGTGGCGGCAGGTGGCGCTCCCGCTGACCCGCCCGGCGGTGGTTGCGGTCGCGGCGCTGTCCGGGCTGTTCTACTGGTCCACGTTCATGGATCCGTTGACCCTCGTGTCGTCGCCCGCCAACTGGCCGGTGGCGCTGGGACTACGGAGCCTCAGCGAGATGGAGGCCGCTCTGTACCCGATCTACCTCGCCGCCGCGGTCGTGGTGACCGCGCCGGCCCTGGTCGCGTTCGCCGTCGGCCAGCGGTCCTTCTTCGCCTCGGTGGAGCGCCGGTGAAGGCCCGGCCCGCAGTACGCCGTCCGGTCGGCCTCGCCGTGCTGGTCTTGTCGGGGCTGCTGGCGATCACAGCTTGCTCCGGTGAGCCGGGAGCGGCCGGCGACCCGAGGCCGCCCGCGCGGATCACCGTCCAGGTCGGGGCCGATCCGGAGGAAGCGGCGGTCTACCGCAGCCTCGTCTCGGCGTACCAGGAGGCGGGTGGGGGTGAGGTCGACCTCGTCACGGTGGCCCGCGGTGATCACCTGACGCGGCTGTCCACCGCCTTCACGTCGGGCGCCGCGCCGGACGTGTTCCTGATCAACTATCGCGAGTACGCGCCCTTCGTGCAGCGAGGAGCGGTGGCGCCGGCCGGCCCGCTGCTGGAGCAGCAAGGACTGAAGACCGCCGACTACTACGAGCAGCCGCTGAAGGCGTTCAGCTACAACGGCGCTCTGCAGTGCATGCCGCAGAACATCTCGTCGCTGGTCGTCTACTGGAACCGGGCCCTGTTCCGGCAGGCGGGAGTCACCCCGCCGAAGGCCGGCTGGAGCTGGGCCGAGTTCGTGGCGACCGCCCGGGCGCTGACCAAGGGGTCCGTGAAGGGCGTCGGCATCGACCCGTCGATCACCCGGATGGCGCCGTTCATCTGGAGCAGCGGCGGCAGCATCGTCGACGACGACGCGGCGCCGACCCGGACCACACTGCACGAGCCCGGCGCCCGGGGCGCGCTACAGGCGGTCGTCGACCTGATCGGCACCGGTGCGACGCCGAGCAAGGAGCAGCTGGCCGCGCAGGACGTGGACGAGCAGTTCATGACCGGCAAGCTGGCGATGTTCCTCAGCTCCCGGGTCGAGGTGCCGGCCCTGCGCGAGCAGCGCGGTCTCGACTTCGACGTCGCCGGCCTGCCGGTGCTGGGCAAGCCCGCATCCGTGCTGCACTCCGACGCGTACTGCGTCGCGAGCAGCTCGAAGCACCAGGACGCCGCCGCCGACTTCATCGCGTACGCCGTCGGGCAGCAGGGCCAGACCATCACCGCGCTCGGCGGCCGGACCGTGCCGTCGCTGCGGTCGGTCGCGACGTCGTCCGCGTTCCTCAGTCCGTCCCGGCCGCCCGCGTCGTCGCAGGTGTTCCTCGACGCGATCCCGCAGCTGCGGCACACGCCGGTGACGCCGTCGTGGCCGGAGGTCGAGGACGTGATCGGGAACCAGCTCCAGCGGGCGTTCCTGGACGGCGTACCGCTGGACGAGGTGCTGGCCGCGATCCGGGCCCAGGCGGACCCGCTGCTGCGGCGCCGATGAGCCTGCGGGTCGAGTCCGCGCACAAGACGTTCCGGGCCCACTCCGGAGCTCGGGTCGTCGCCCTGGACGGCGTCGACGTGACCGCGGCGGACGACGAGCTCCTGGTGGTGGTGGGACCGTCGGGGTCGGGCAAGTCGACGCTGCTGCGCGCCGTCGCCGGGCTGGAGACCCTCGACGCCGGACGGGTCGTGATCGGCGACCGGGACGTCACCGGCGTACCGGCCGCTCGGCGCGACGTGGCGATGGTGTTCCAGGAGGGTGCCCTGTTCCCGCACCTCAGCGTCGCGGCGAACATCGGCATCGGCGAGCGCGCCCGGGGCGGCCGGCGCCGCGACGTCGACGTCCGGGTCCGCGAGGTGGCCGGTGCGCTCGGCGTCGAGCACCTGCTCCGGCGGATGCCGGGTGAGCTCAGCGGCGGCGAGCGGCAACGGGTCGCGCTGGCACGGGTGCTGGTCCGGGCGCCCGCGGTCTGCCTGCTCGACGAGCCCCTCGCTTCGGTCGACGCCGAGCTGCGGCTGCGGATGCGCGGCGAGATCCGCGCGGTGCAGCGGTCGCTCGGGGTACCGATGGTGCACGTGACCCACGACCAGTTCGAGGCGATGGCGATGGGGGACCGGGTCGCGGTGATGGACGGCGGCCGGGTGCTGCAGTGCGACCGGCCCGAGATGGTGTACGACCGGCCCGCCACGACGGCGGTGGCCCGGATCGTCGGCCCCCTGCCGATGAACCTGCTGCCCGCGGCCGTCGGAGTGGTCGTGGGAATCCGGCCCGAGCGGGTTCGGCTCCGGGTCGGCGAGGAGGACGAGGGCGGGGCCGGACGGATCGGCTCGGTGATCTCGGTCGAGCCTGCGGGGGAGGAGTGCCTGGTCCGGGTGCTGGCGGACGGGGAACTGCTTGCCCGGCTGCCGTGGCCGGCGGCGCCCAAGGTCGGCGAGCGGGTGTCCGTGGCCTGGCGCCCGGAGGACGAGCACCACTTCGACGCCGCCACCGGCCGCCGCCGATGACCGGGCGGTGGCGGTGAGCGGGCGGTGGCGGTGAGCGGACGGTGCCTGTCCGGGCGTTGCCGGGTGATCAGGCGGTGGACGTGAGGCGGCCGGGGGCGCGGTCCCCGCTCGCCGTTCCTTACCTGCTGGGGTCGCTCCTGCTCGTGCTGGCCCCGCTCGTCCTGGCCGGCGCGCTGGCGTTCACCGATTACTACGGCTTCCGTGCCCCGGAGTTCAGCGGCGTCCGGAACCTCGTCCGGCTGGCCGGCGACCGGCCGTTCTGGGACGCGGTCGGAGTCAGCGCACTCGTCGCCCTGGTCGTTGTGCCGCTCCGACTACTCCTGGCGGTCGGGGCGGCCCTTCTGCTGGCCCGACGCCGCGGCTCGCTGACCACGGTCGGCCGAGCCGCGGCGTACCTGCCGTCAGCCATCCCGGACGCTGCCTGGGCCCTGCTCTGGCTTTGGATCCTGAACCCGCTGTACGGGCCTTTGCCGGCCCTGCTCGGTGCCCTCGGAGTCCCCGACCCCGGCTTCCTCACCACCTCGTGGGGAGCGAGACTCGGGCTGGCCCTGGTGATGGCGTTCCAGGTCGGTGAGGCGTTCACCGTCGCCCTCGCCGCCCGCCTGGCGATCCCGCCCCAGCTGCACGAGGCGATCGAGGTGGAGGGTGGGTCCGCATGGTTCGCGCTGACCCGGGTGACGCTGCCGGTGATGGCCCCGATCCTCGTCGTGCTCGCCGTCCGGGACGTGGTGGTCGTCGTGCAGAACGCGTTCGTGCCCGCCCTGCTGGTGACCGGCGGAGGCCCGGCCAACGCGACCCTCACCGCGCCGCTGCTGATCTACCGCCGGGCCTTCGAGTACGGCGAACTGGGCTACGCGAGCACGCTGTCCCTCACCCTGCTGGTGCTCACCGGCCTGGCCGCCGCGCTGCCGCTGTGGATCGCCGCCCGCCTGGCCACCCGGCAACGAGGCCGGCGGTAGGGCTGTCACCCGGCTCCCAGCGGTCTTTCGGCGAACCATCGGGTTCGGTCGGCACAGTGGTAGCAACAACCTGAGGAGTACGCCGATGACACCGCCGCACGAGCACGACCTGGGCCTGGTCCACGACCTCGGCACACTGCGCCGCCGCAACGTCCTGCGCCTGCTGGCCGGTGCCGGTCTGGCCGCCGTGGCCGGCTGTGCCACCGACGACACCCCGAGCAGCACCCCGTCCGCCACCACCGGTACGCCGACGCAGAGTCCGGGCTCCACCGCGTCGGCCGGGTGTGTCGAGAAGATCTCCGAGGAGACCGCCGGCCCGTTCCCTGGTGACGGCACCAACGGCCCGAACGTGCTGACGGAGTCCGGCATCGTCCGCAGCGACCTGACCAGGTCGTTCGGATCCGCGTCCGGCGTCGCCGAGGGAGTCCCGCTGACGGTCGAGCTCGTCGTCCAGGACGCGACGAAGTGCAGCCCGCTCCAGGGCGCCGCCGTCTACGTGTGGCACTGCGACGCGCAGGGCCGCTACTCGCTCTACTCCGAGGGAGCGGAGAACGAGAACTACCTGCGCGGCGTGCAGGCGGCCGACGCGAACGGCAAGGTCACCTTCACCACGGTCTTCCCAGCGGCGTACCAGGGCCGCTGGCCGCACCTCCACTTCGAGGTCTACGCGTCGCTGTCCGAGGCGACCGCCGCGGGCAAGATCAGCGCGACGTCCCAGCTGGCCCTGCCGACCGATGCCTGCGAGGCCGTCTACGCCACCAGCGGCTACGACGGCAGCGCGCGGAACCTGTCCGGTACGTCGTTGCGGGACGACAACGTGTTCGGCGAGGACGAGGGCGTCAGCCAGCTCGCGACGGTCACCGGAAGCGTCCAGGACGGCTACCGGGCACGTCTCACCGTGGGCGTGTAGCCCAGTGTTACCACCCGACCAGTAGCGTTACCCCGATGTCAGAGCCGCGTGAACCTCACAACCCCGCCCAGTCGGCCGGCCCACCACCGCCCGGTACCTGGGTTCTCGGCCGTGTCCGCGGGATCCAGCTGACGATGCGCTTCACCTGGTTGCCGGTGGCGATCCTGCTGGCGCTCGGCTTCTCGGCGATCATCGGGCAGCAGTTTCCGTACCTGGCGGGTGGCTGGCGCTACGTCGCGGCCTTCGCCTTCGTGGTCGCCTTCACCCTGTCGGTGCTGCTGCACGAGCTCGCGCACGCGCTGATGGCACTGCGGTTCAAGATCTCCGTCACCGAGATCAACCTCGGCTTCTTCGCGGCCGGCACGCACATCGAGGGCGAGCGCAAGTCGCCGCTGGAGGAGTTCGCCATCTCGGTGATCGGCCCGATCGCCTCGCTGCTGGTCGGCGGCGCGGCGTACCTGGGGTCGCGGGCGCTCGACGAGGGCGTCGCGTACGTCGTGGTCGTGCAGCTCGCCGTGGCGAACCTGATCGTCGGCGTCACCAACTTGCTGCCCGGCCTGCCGCTGGACGGCGGCTGGGTGCTGCGGGCCTTCGTCTGGAAGCTGACCGGCAACATGCACACCGGCACGATCGCCGCGGCCTGGGCCGGCCGGGTGATCGCGATCGCGGTACTGGCCGCGCCGGTGATCCTGGAGGAGGTCTTCGGCCGGAACCCGACGCTGATCGACTTCGTGGTCGCGCTCGCGGTCGGCTTCTTCCTCTGGATGGGGTCCACCGCCTCGCTGATGCAGGCCCGGCTGAAGCGCAAGCTGCCGGCCCTCCAGGTCCGCGCGCTCGCCCGCCGCGCGATCGCCGTGCACGCCGGCACCCCGGTCTCCGAGGCGGTCCGCCGGGCAGCGGAGGCGCAGGCCGGCGCGGTCGTCGTGATCGACGGCGACGGCAAGCCGCACGCGCTGGTCAAGGAGGCGGCCGTCACCGCCGTCGCCCCGAACCAGCGGCCCTGGACCACCGTCGGCGAGGTCGCCACCCGGATCAGCGCCGGCCACATCATCGGCGTCAACGACACCGGCGAGGAGATCCTCGGCACCCTGCGCAAGAACCCCGCCTCGGAGTACCTGGTGCTGGACACCCACGGCCAGGTGTACGGCGTCCTGGCCACCGCCGACGTCGAGCAGGCCTTCCGCAGCCGCTGACCCCCGCCCCCGACAACCCCGCCCCCGTGTGCGGGGATATCCCGCCAATTTGTGGGTTCTCCCGCAGGATACGAGCGGGTAGACCCACAAGTTGGCGGGTTATCCCCCGAAAAGGTGGAGGGTGGGGGACGTCGCGTACGCCGTACGGGGCGCATCGGCGGGAGCCGGCGTACCCAGGGTGACGGGTGGCGGTGCGGCGCGAAGTAGGGTGAGCGCCTTATGTCTGACGTTCGTGAGTTTCCTGACGTGGCGTTCTCCGGGGTCCACCACGGGCCGTTGCAGCCGGGGGAGTGGATCACCCTGTCCGACTCCAAGGGCCGCCGGCACTCGGTCTTCCTGGAGCGCGGCAAGATCTTCCACACCACCAAGGGCGGGATCGCGCACGACGAGCTGATCGACGGCCCGGACGCGGTCACGATCCGGTCCAAGGGCGGCGTCGAGTACCTCGCCCTGCGCCCGTTGATGGCCGACTACTCGGTCTCGATGCCGCGCGGCGCGCAGGTGATCTATCCCAAGGACACCGCCCAGATCGTGACGATGGCCGACATCTTCCCCGGCGCGAAGGTGGTCGAGGCCGGCGCCGGGTCCGGCGCGCTGACCACCGCGCTGCTGCGGGCGGTCGGCATCCACGGCCAGGTCATCTCGTTCGAGCGGCGGGAGGACTTCGCCGAGGTGGCGCGCAAGAACGTCACCGGCTTCTTCGGCGGCGAGCACCCGGCCTGGCGGCTCGAGGTCGGCGACCTGGTCGAGAAGCTGGCCGAGACCGAGGTGGACCGGGTCGTGCTGGACATGCTGGCGCCCTGGGAGTGCGTGGACGCCGTCGCGGCCGCCCTGGCCCCGGGCGGGGTGTTCTGCGCGTACGTCGCCACCACGACCCAGCTGAGCCGTTTCGTGGAGACGCTGCGGGCGCACGGCGAGTTCACCGAGCCGCGCGCCTGGGAGTCCCTGGTGCGGGACTGGCACGTCGAGGGACTGGCCGTCCGGCCGGGCCACCGGATGCAGGGCCACACCGCGTTCCTGGTCACCGCACGGCGGATGGCGCCCGGCGTCAAGGCGCCGCTGAAGAAGCGCCGGCCGGCCCCTGGGGCGTACGGCGACGACTACTCCGGACCTCGCCGAGCCGACGCCCCGGCGCCCGAATCTGCGCAGGACACGCCCTGACGTCGTGCCGATCCGGCCGGACCGTGCTCTATTGAGCCGAACAGGCTCGACCAGGCAACGGTTTCATCCGCAACCGACACGTGATGGGATTCGGCTTGCCCGGCGAGGTTTTCTGGGTAAGGTCCATAGGGTCGAGCCCCACATGGTGAGGTGATGATCGTGGCTGGAGACGAGAGTCCTACCGCGGCAGAGCTGCGCAACCAGGTCCGTTACCTGGAGGCCGAGGTCGCAGCGTTGCGGCGTCGGTTGCTGGAGCACCCGGCTGACGGCCGGTCGCTCGAGAGCAGGCTGTCCGAAACCCAGGCGTCCTTGGCGAGCGTGACCGCGCAGAACGAGCGGTTGGCGGAAACGCTGCGCGAGGCCCGAGAGAAGATCATCGCCCTGAAGGAGGAGGTCGACCGGCTGGCGCAACCGCCGTCCGGGTTCGGGACCTTCCTCGGCCGCAACGACGACGACACGCTGGACGTGTTCACCGGAGGCCGCAAGCTCCGGGTCGCGGCGAGCCCCTCGGTTGACCTGGACGCGCTCAAGCTCGGCCAGGAACTGATGCTGAACGAGGCGCTGAACGTGGTCGAGGCCTGCGACTTCGAGGTCGTCGGCGACGTGGTGATGCTGAAGGAGCTGCTGGCCGACGGCGAGCGGGCACTGGTGATCGCGCAGGCCGACGAGGAACGCGTCGTCCGGCTCGCCTCCCCGCTGCTCGACCAGGCGCTGCGGGCCGGCGACTCCCTGCTGCTGGAGCCCCGCTCCGGCTATGTCTACGAGAAGATCCCCAAGTCCGAGGTCGAGGAGCTGGTGCTCGAAGAGGTCCCGGACATCGACTACACCCAGATCGGTGGCCTGTTCGGCCAGATCGAGCAGATCCGCGACGCGGTCGAGATGCCGTACCTGCACAAGGACCTGTTCCTCGAGCACGAGCTGAAGCCGCCGAAGGGCGTGCTGCTGTACGGCCCGCCGGGCTGCGGCAAGACGCTGATCGCGAAGGCGGTGGCGAACTCGCTGGCCAAGAAGGTGGCCGAGAAGACCGGTGTCGAGGGCAGGTCGTTCTTCCTCAACATCAAGGGTCCCGAGCTGCTGAACAAGTACGTCGGGGAGACAGAGCGGCACATCCGGCTGGTCTTCCAGCGGGCCCGCGAGAAGGCGTCCGAGGGCATGCCGGTGATCGTGTTCTTCGACGAGATGGACTCGCTGTTCCGCACCCGTGGTTCCGGGGTGTCCTCCGACGTGGAGAACACCATCGTGCCGCAGCTGCTGAGCGAGATCGACGGCGTCGAGGGCCTGGAGAACGTCATCGTGATCGGCGCCTCCAACCGCGAGGACATGATCGACCCGGCGATCCTGCGGCCGGGCCGGCTGGACGTGAAGATCAAGATCGAGCGGCCGGACGCCGAGGCGGCCCGCGACATCTTCTCGAAGTACCTGACCACCACCCTGCCGCTGCACGCCGACGACGTGAACGAGTTCGGCGGCGACCGGCGCGAGTGCGTGAACGGGATGATCCAGCGCACCGTCGAGCGGATGTACACCGAGGCCGACGAGAACCGGTTCCTCGAGGTCACCTACGCCAACGGCGACAAGGAGGTCCTGTACTTCAAGGACTTCAACTCCGGCGCGATGATCCAGAACATCGTCGACCGGGCCAAGAAGATGGCGATCAAGGCGTTCCTGGACGACAACCAGAAGGGCCTGCGGGTGCAGCACCTGCTGCAGGCCTGCGTGGACGAGTTCAAGGAGAACGAGGACCTGCCGAACACCACCAACCCGGACGACTGGGCCCGGATCTCCGGCAAGAAGGGCGAGCGGATCGTCTACATCCGTACGCTCATCTCCGGCAAGCAGGGCACCGAGCCGGGCCGCTCCATCGACACGGCCACCAACACGGGTCAGTACCTGTAACCCCCGGGTCACCGCAGCCGCCCCGGACCTCACGGTCCGGGGCGGCTGTCGTCCTGCGGCGGGTCCGGCGGACCCGAGGCGGGCCGGTCGTGCAGCCCGGCTGCCCTGTCCGCCGGCCGTCCCGCTCGGGCCGCCTGTCTGTCGGCACCGCGTCCGCCGGCCGTGCCGCGCGGGCCGCCTGTCTGTCGGCACCGCGTCCGCCGGCTACTCGAGCCTGTTGGCGAGCCGCGGCCGCCGGGTGGATGTGGTGGGTGGGCCGGGGTTTCCCCTGATGACGGTGGGGGTGGGCTCCCGTACCGTCCAGGTATGGCGACGGACGAGATGCGCAAGGACCTGCGGGCCGCCGTGGCGGCGCGGCAGGAGCTGGGGGCGGAGTACGAACCCGAGATCATCGACGGGTTCCTGGAGAAGCTCGACGCGCGCGCCGCCGCCCGGTACGGGCAGCAGGGTCAGCCGCTGCCCGAACCGGCCCACCCGCAGCCGCCGGCCGGCAAGCCGGACAACGACCCGGGCGGTCTGGCCCTGGCGATCGTGTCCGTGGTCGCCGGCATCCCGATCACCGCGATCGCGGCCAACATGGAAGGCACGATCGCGGTGATCATCTGCTGGGGCGGCCTGGTCGGCGTCAACCTGGCCCGCGCCGCCGCCCGCTTCGTCGGCCGCTGAGCGACCGGCCGCCGAGCGACCCAGGCGCTGCGGCTCGGCCGCTGGGCGACCTAGGCGCTGCGCCCCGGCCGCTGAGTCACCTGGGCGCTGCGCCCCGGCCGCTGAGCGACCCAGACGCTGCGCTCAGGGCCGGACCGGTACCTGGTTGCCGTCGGCGTCGAAGGCGCGGATCTGCTGCTGCACGCCGTTGGACTGCGTGTCCGGGTCGTACTCGCCCGCCGGGATGATCGCGGTGCTGTGCGTGTAGGCGAAGCCGCCGGCGACGGCGCCCTTCGTCCACTGGCCGTGACCACCCCTCCAGGTCGCACGGGACTCGATCCGCGCGATCTCCGGCCGGGCCCGGAACAGCGTCTGGAAGCTCGCGAAGGACGGCTTGTCGTCGCCCGCGCCACCGACGCTGCCCGTGTCTGCGAGCGTGACGACGCCGTTGGCCCGGGTGGGCTGCTCGGACCAGGCGGTGTCCCGCACGGCCGCGCTCATACCGGCGGGGAAGCAGGCGAACAGGCCCTGCCCGTAGGTGCCGCCGGGCTGGCCCGGCGTGCTCTTCGTCAGCACGACGACGCCGCTGGGTGGGGTGCGGATGCCGGGAACCGCGACTTTGCGGCTCCACAGTGGCTCGACCTTCTTGGCGCCCGGGACCTTGCACCGCTTGGCCACGGCCGCGGTCTCCGCGGCGCCGGCCGGACCCAGGTCGACCTCGGCGAGCCACGGTGCGGAAGCAGTCGCCGACGAAGTCGGCGTGCGGGGCGTCGTCGGCTGCTGCGACGGCGTCGCGGGCGCACTGACACTCGCCGAGGGCCCGGCTGCCGGGGCCCCGTCAGTTCCTGGCCGGCCGTTGCTGACCACGACGGTCCCGGCTGCGACGGCCGCGACTGCTCCGACGGCCAGCGCGGGAGCCAGCCAGCGCCGGCCGCCCGCCCTGCCGTGCGTGGCCGGCGTACCGGACGTCGCCTCGCCGGACAGTGGGTGGCTGCCGGTGCCACGGGCGAGCCGGCCCGTGGGATCCGAGGCGGAAGCCTGGTCGAGAACTTGGTGCCGCAACCGGGCGCGGCGGGCCGGGGTCAGCGGGGGGACGGCCGGTGGGTCGAGCTGGGGGTTCATGACAACTCCTCGGACAGGGCGACGCGGGACAGCAGGTCGGGGAAACGGCGGCGGGTACGGTGCAGGCGGGCCTTGACGGTGCCTTCGGCCACGCCGAGCGCGGCAGCGGTCTCGGCGAGAGTGAGGCCGGACCAGACGACGAGCTCGAGCGTCTCGCGTTCGTGCCGGGGCAGCTTGGCCACGGCCCGGCGGACCGCCGACATCCGGCGCTCGTCGTCGAGCCGGCGGGCCACGTCGGCGGCAGGATCGCGCTCGGCCGCCGGTGCGGGCAGCCGGTCCACCATCGCGCGGAAACGCCGGCCGGCGCGTTGCAGCGTCCGGCACTCGTTCCCGGCGACGACCAGCAGCCAGCCGCGGGCGCTCGGCACGGTCAACGGTCCGGGTGGGTCGCGGCGGAACCGCCGCCAGGTGTTCAGGAACGTCGCCTGGACGACGTCCTCGGCCACGCTCCACGACGCCGTGCGCCGGAACGCGAACGCGTGCACGTCGTCGGCGTACCGGTCGAACAGCACGCCGAGCGCCTGGTGGTCGCCGTCGCGCAACCGGTCCCACAACCGGGCGTCGGACTCGTTCGCCGCACCGGGTGGGCCGGCTGCCCCGGAGGTCGTCGATTCGCTTGCCATCGAGGTCCCCGTCCCGTCGGTCAGGATGATCTTCACACCAGCTAATGACCGTCCCGCGCCGAAAGGTTGCCTAGAGGCGGGAGAGAATTCCGGCCCGGCCGCTCGCCACGTCGTTCGGCAGGTCCAGCAGCAACCCGCGGTGTGCCTCGTACCAGGGACCCAGTTTGTGCCAGTCGCGGGCCCGCTCGCGCAGCTCGGTGCTCACTGCGTAGGTCTCGGCCACTCCCTCGGCGATTCCGGCCGGCGCGTCGTGCAGCAGCCAGGACAGGTCGACAGCGGGATCACCGATCTCCGCGTCGGTCCAGTCGATCACCCCGGTGATGCGGCCGTCGCGGACGAGCAGGTGTTCCGGGCCGAGGTCGCAGTGGACGAGCGCGGTCCGGGGGCCTCCGACACGGTCGAGCAGCTCGCTCGCCGCCGACCGGGCTTCCACCGGCAGCAACGGCACCACTCGCTCGCGGCACTCAGCCAGGAACCGCCGCTTGGCCGACTCAGCTGTCTCCGCGTCCCCGGCGCCATGCTGGACCGCTTCAGCCGGGTCCACCCCGTGCAGTGCCCTCAGGAACTCGCCGAGCTGGCGGCCGAGCGCGGTACTGCCCTCCGTCAGCGGCTCACCGACCAGCAGACGATGCCGTACGCCGTACTGGGTCTGCTCCGGGATCGGGACCGGCAAGGGCAGCTTCGGGGCGAGCCAGGGGAGTAGCCGGGTCTCAGCCAGCAGCCGGGGGTGTACCTCTGCGCGACGGGGCTCGCGGTGCAACCAGTTGCCTTCCAGCCAGGCCCGCGAGTCCCAACCGTTGTCGGTGATCGTCATGCCAGGCTGCGGACGTACGGGCCGAGCAGGGCGGTCGTGTCAGGCACGAACGGCCACTCCGGGTCGTCCAGCCGGGCGATGAGTTCGCCGACGGTCAGCCACGTGCCCCAGTCGATCTCCTCCGGCTGATGCTGGACGGGGCCGTCCCAGCTGCAGGCGTAGAGATAGGCGTGGTAGTTGGTCAGGTCGTCCGCGTAGTCGCCTTCGGGCAGCTTCTCCAGCTCGACGCCGCTGATCCCGAGCTCCTCGGCCAGCTCCCGCACCACGGCGTCGTACGGATCCTCGCCGGCTGCGATCACTCCACCGGCCATGAAGTCGTACCGCGCCGGATAGACGTCCTTGGTCGGCGTACGCCGGTGCACGTAGATCTCACCGGCCGAGTTCCGCACCAGGACGCCGGTCGCCGCGTGCCGCAGGTTGTCCCGCCGCATGACCGACCGCGGCACCGACCCGCAGACCAAGTTGTCGGAGTCCAGGAGCGCCACGAGTTCTTCCATGCCCCGCAGTCTCACACGATGCCGGTGTGATGCACCTCGAATTTCCACTCGTCCTGCGGCTGCCGGTGCAGGGTCCAGTAGTGCTCGGCGATGTCGTCCGGGTCGAACGCCGTACCGGGCGCCACCTGGCCGTGCACTGTCACTGTGGCCGCGTGCAGGCCGTCCGCGCCGTACGTCTGGTCCAGCAGGCTCACCAGCGCCCTGACCCCGGCTTTGCCGAGCGAGAGGCTCACGTAGTCCGGCTTGGTCTCCGGCATCCCGCCGGTGATCAGGAAGGAGCCGCCACCGTTCGCGACCATGGCAGGAGCAACATGCGCTGCCGCCGTCATCGCCCCGCCCACGTTGACCGCCCAGGCCTCCTGGTGCTCGCGCAGCGACAGCTCGCCGATCCGGTCCGAGGCGATCTTGGCAGCGTTGTAGACGAGGACGTCCGGTGTCCCCAGCTCGGCGACCGCCTTGTCCAACGCCGTCCGGAGCGCCGTCTCGTCAGTGCTGTCGGCCGCCAGGGTCAGGTCGGCCCAGTCCGCGTCAGGTCGCCGCCGCGCGATCAACGCGACCGGTAGTCCCTCCCGCGCGAACCTCCGGCCCACCGCCCGGCCGATCCCCGGCCCGGCTCCGATCACCACCACACCCGGCATGTCTCCTCCTTGGTCCGCCTTGCGGTACGTCACGAGCACGGTAAGTCCTCACACCGGTGTCAAGGTCAAGCGCGCGGCCGGGCACGCTCCGGATCCGCGGCAGACACGGCTTTCGTGGGTGTGACCGCGTAGGCTCGTTCGCATGAGTGTTCGGCGGATCATGGGGACCGAGACCGAGTTCGGCATCTCGGTGCCGGGCCAGCCCGGGGCCAACCCGATGCTGACCTCGAGCCAGGTGGTGAACGGCTACGCCCAGACGCAGCCGCTCGCGCGCAAGACGCGGTGGGACTTCGACGAGGAGCACCCGCTGCGGGACGCGCGCGGCTTCGACCTGAGCCGGGAGGTGGCCGACTCCAGCCAGCTCACCGACGAGGAGACCGGCCTGGCCAACGTCATCCTCACCAACGGCGCCCGGCTGTACGTCGACCACGCCCACCCGGAGTACTCCGCGCCCGAGTGCACCAACCCGCGCGACGTGGTGGTGTGGGACAAGGCCGGCGAGCTGGTGATCATGGAGGGCGCCCGGCAGGCCCGCCAGATCCCGGGCGCGCCGCCGCTGAACCTGTACAAGAACAACACCGACAACAAGGGCGCGTCCTACGGCTCGCACGAGAACTACCTGATGCGCCGGTCCACCCCGTTCGCGTCGATCGTGCGGCACCTGACCCCCTTCTTCGTCAGCCGTCAGGTGGTCACCGGCGCCGGCCGGGTCGGGATCGGTCAGGACGGCGGCTCGCACGGCTTCCAGATCAGCCAGCGGGCCGACTTCTTCGAGGTCGAGGTCGGCCTGGAGACCACGCTGAAGCGGCCGATCATCAACACCCGCGACGAGCCGCATGCGAACCCCGACCGCTACCGCCGCCTGCACGTGATCATCGGCGACGCGAACCTGTCCGAGATCTCCACCTACCTCAAGGTCGGCACCACCTCGCTGGTGCTGTCGATGATCGAGGACGGCTGGCTGACCGACGACCTGAGCGTCGACCGCCCCGTCACCGCGCTGCACGAGGTCAGCCACGACCCGACCTGCACGCACCTGATGACGCTCAAGGACGGCCGCAAGCTGACCGCCGTCCAGCTCCAGACGGAGTACCTGGAGCAGGCCCGCAAGTACGTGGAGGACAAGTACGGCGACGACGCGGACCGGCAGACCAAGGACGTGCTGCGCCGCTGGGAGCAGGTGCTCGACCAGCTCGCCACCGACCCGATGAAGCTGGCCGACCAGCTGGACTGGGTCGCCAAGCTGAAGCTGTTGCAGTCCTACCGCGACCGGGACAACCTCGCCTGGGACGACTCCAAGCTGGCCCTGGTCGACCTGCAGTACGCCGACCTGCGCCCGGACAAGGGCCTGTACTTCAAACTCGTCAAGGCCGGCCGGATGCAGCGCCTGGTCACCGACGAGGAGATCCGGATGGCCGTCTCGCACCCGCCGACCGACACCCGCGCCTACTTCCGCGGCCGCTGCATGCAGCAGTACGCCGGCCAGGTCGCCGCCGCGTCCTGGGACTCGGTGATCTTCGACCTGCCCGGCCGTGAGTCGCTCCAGCGCATCCCCACCCTGGACCCGCTGCGCGGCACCAAAGCCCATGTCGGAGCGCTTCTGGACCAGTGCGACACCGCGAGTGACCTGGTTCGCACCATTACTGGGGGCGCCGCCGGGTAGGGTCGCACTAGAAGCAACGAAAGGGGCGGTTGGGCGTCTCTTTCAGTGCGGTTCTAGGAGGTGTGTGCCATGGCGAAGGACGGCGGGCAGCAGCACAAGCAGCCCAAGCGTTCGACCACCGAGGAAGAGGTCGAGCAGGTCGAGGCGTCGGAGAACGTCGCCGAGCGCAAGGAGCGGCTCGACGAGGACGTCGACTCGATTCTCGACGAGATCGACGAGGTGCTCGAGGAGAACGCGGAGGAGTTCGTCCGCGGCTTCGTGCAAAAGGGTGGGGAGTGAACCGCTAGATGACATTCGATGCCTCCGGCCGCTTGCCGGAAGCCTTCCTGACCCCAGGTGGCTCGTCGTTCATGGACTTCCTGGCCGGGCACGCGCCCGACCTGCTGCCCGGACGGCGGTCCCTGGGGACAGGTGACCTGTCCAAAGACGTTCCGCACGGCACCACGATCGTCGCGGCCACCTTCGACGGCGGCGTCGTGATGGCCGGCGACCGGCGCGCGACGATGGGCAACATCATCGCCCAGCGCGACATCGAGAAGGTCTTTCCCGCCGACGAGTACTCGTGCGTCGGGATCGCCGGCTCGGCCGGGCTCGCGATCGAGATGGTCCGGCTGTTCCAGGTCGAGCTGGAGCACTACGAGAAGCTCGAGGGCACCACGCTCAGCCTGGACGGCAAGGCCAACCGGCTCAGCGCGCTGATCCGCGGCAACCTGGCGATGGCGATGCAGGGCCTGGCCGTGGTGCCGCTGTTCGCCGGCTACGACCACGACATCTCCGGCGGCCGGATCTTCTCCTACGACCCGACCGGTGGACGCTATGAGGAGCAGGCCTTCCACAGCGTCGGCTCCGGCTCGCTGTTCGCCCGCGGCTCGCTGAAGAAGCTCTACCGCGAAAGCATGTCGGCGGCCGAGTGCGTGACGGCGACCATCCAGGCGCTGTACGACGCGGCCGACGACGACTCCGCGACCGGTGGACCGGACATGGCCCGGCGGATCTTCCCGGTGATCGGGGTGGTCACCGCGGACGGCTACCAGCGGATGCCCGAGGCGGAGGTCGGCGAGATCGTCGACTCCGTGGTCGGCGCCCGGCTGCAGCGTCCCGACGGCCCCGCTGCCCCGCTGTCCTGAGTGTATGGGGTGTCTGGTGATTCCCCGCCTACTGCGCGGCACCCGGCACGGCATCTCGGCGCACGGGAGCCAAGGGCACGATGCTCCGCATCGCCACCCTCGTCTCCCGCACGCCGAGCTACCGCACCGGGCACCTGCTCGCTACGGCGCGGAATCACCAGGCACCCCAGCCGACGAGTAGAGGATCACGATGAGCACTCCGTTCTACGTCTCGCCCGAGCAGCTGATGCGGGACCGGGCCGACTTCGCCCGCAAGGGCATCGCCAAGGGCCGCAGCGCGATCGCCCTGCAGTACGCCGACGGCATCCTGTTCGTCGCGGAGAACCGGTCGCCCGCGCTGCACAAGGTGGCCGAGATCTACGACCGGATGGCCTTCGCGGCCGTCGGGCGGTACAACGAGTTCGAGAACCTGCGGATCGCCGGGGTCCGGCTGGCCGACATGCGCGGCTACTCCTACGACCGCCGCGACGTCACCGGCCGCGCGCTGGCCAACGCGTACGCGCAGACGCTCGGCGCGATCTTCTCCTCCGGCGGCGAGAAGCCGCTGGAGGTGGAGATCCTGGTCGCCGAGGTCGGGACGACGGCTGCGGACGACCAGATCTACCGGCTCACCTACGACGGCTCCATCGCCGACGTGCGCGGCTACGCCGTGATGGGTGGCCCGGCCGAGCAGGTGGCCGACTACGTGGGCGAGCACTACCAGGAGGGCATCTCGCTGGCCGGCGCGCTGCGGCTCGCGGTCGATGCCCTCGGCCACGACTCCTCCGAGGTGCGCCAGCTGGAGCCGGACCAGATCGAGGTCGCGGTGCTGGACCGGACCCGCACCCAGGTGCGCAAGTTCAAGCGCATCTCGGACCAGACGCTGGCCCGGATCCTGTCCGAGTCCCGGCCGGACACGGCGCCGTCGCCGGAGTCCTCGGCGCACACCGAGGAGACCGAGACCGTCGACGGCGGCTCGTACGAGAGCGCCGCGGGCACGAGCGCGGCCGACGACGCGCCGATCGCCCCGCCGGAAGACCCGGACGACAACCGGCCGCTGTGACCTCGCACGACTCGGCCTCGTCTGCCGCCGGAACGTCTCCGGCGGCGGACCGCGTTGGCGACCCGCAGCCGTGGGAGTTGCTGGCGGAGAAGACCGTGTACGACGGCTTCCTCACCGTCAACCTGCGGCGTTACCGCCTGCCCGACGGCCGCGAGGCCGACTGGGACGTGTTCGGTCCGCAGCAGTCCAGCGGGGTCGCCGGCGGCATCACGGTGCTGCCGCTGACCCCGGACGGCCGCGTCCTCACGATCCGGTTGTTCCGGGCGGGTCCCGACCGAGTGGTCACCAATCTCCCCGGCGGGATCATCGATCCCGGCGAGGACCCGGCCGCGGCCGGGCAGCGGGAGCTGGAGGAGGAGACCGGCTACACCTGCGGCTCGATCGAGGTGGTCGGCTGGTTCTGGTCGGCCGCGTCCTCGACGTACCGCAAGTACGTCGCGATCGCCCGCGACTGCCGGCCCGACGGTCGCCAGTCGCTCGACGAGTTCGAGGACTGCGTCCCGGTGGAGCTCACCCTCGCCGACTTCCGTGCCGAGTTGCGCACGCCCGGCGCGATGACCGGCACCGACGCCGCCTACCTGGCCCTCGACCACGCCGGCCTGCTGTGACCCCTGATTGACTGAATCTGGTCACCGCGAGCACTTGACGAACATTCGCGCGCATTGAGTGACTAGGAGCGGACTTTCCTTCCGCCCCGAGGAGTCGTTGATGCGCCGGTTCGTGATCGCCGCTGTGACCAGTCTTGCCGTCGTCGTCCCAGCCGCCGTCGTGGCTCCAGCGGCCGCCGCGGCGACCAAGGAGCTGAGCCGTGTGACGCCCCAGCCTCAGCAGGTCAGTCCTCGCCAGGACGGGTTCGGTCTCGGCCGGACCGTCGGACTGGTCCGGGGCGCGCAGGCCGACCCGGACGCCGAACGGGTCGTGCGATCCACCCTCGAGCGTGCCGGAGTCCGCACCGTGCGGGCGACCGACGGCAACGACCCCGGCACAGCGGTGACCGTCTGGCTCGGCGGTGGAGATCGTGCTCTCGACCAGCTGGAGGTCGCGTCGCCCTCCGGACTTCCCACCGAGGGCTACGTGCTGGCTGCCGGCACCAGCGGCCGCCGCCACCACGTCGTCCTGGCCGGCGTCGACACCGACGGCACGTACTACGCGGCGCAGACCTTCGCGCAACTGGTCCGCGGCGAGCGGCTGCCGGGCGTCGAGATCCGCGATTGGCCGACGATGCGTTACCGCGGCTCGATCGAGGGTTTCTACGGGACCCCCTGGTCGCACGCCGACCGGCTCGACCATCTCGACTACCTCGGCGCGCACCGGATGAACACCTACGAGTACGCCCCGAAGGACGACCCGTACCACCGGGAGCAGTGGCGCGACCCGTACCCGGCCGAGAAGCTGGCCCAGCTCGGGGAACTGGTCGACCGAGCCCGGCGCAGCAAGGTCGACTTCACCTTCGCCCTCTCGCCCGGACTCTCGGTCTGCTACACCTCCGACGCCGACTACCAGGCGCTGATCGCGAAGTTCGAGGCGTTGTACGGGCTGGGCGCGCGGGCCTTCAACGTGCCGCTGGACGACATCGACTACAACACCTGGCACTGCGCGGCGGACCGCGAGAAGTACGGCACCGGCGGCGGTGCGGCCGGCCGGGCCCAGAGCGACCTGCTGAACCGGGTCCAGCGGGAGTGGATCGTGACGAAGCCGGACGTGGCGCCGCTGCAGCTGGTGCCGACGGAGTACTACAACGTCACCGAGACGCCGTACAAGAAGGCGTTGCGGGAGCAGCTGGACCGGGCGGTCGTCGTGCACTGGACCGGGATCGGCGTGATTCCGAAGACCATCACCAGCGCGGAGGCGGCGCAGGCGAAGGCGGTGTTCGGCCACGACATCCTGATCTGGGACAACTACCCGGTCAACGACTACTTGGCCGGCCGGATTCCGCTCGCCGACTACAGCGGCCGTGAACCGGGCATCGCCGACCAGGTCGTCGGTGTCATCTCCAACCCGATGAACCAGGCCGCCGTCAGCAAGGTCGCGCTGTACTCCTTCGCCGAGCTCGGCTGGAACCCAGCGGCGTACGACGAGCAGGACTCGTGGCGGCGGGCGCTCGCCGAACGCGCCGGGGGTGACCGCCGGACGCTCGACGCGCTCCGGGTGTTCGCCGATCTGAACACGAACGACACGACCTTGCACCCGGAGACGGCGCCGGAGCTGGCGGCTCAGGTGGCGGCGTTCTGGACGGCCTGGGAGGCGGGCAACGAGCAGGCGGCGCTGACCGCGATCCGGCCGGCCTTCCGCGCGGTGCGCGAGGTGCCGGCAACGATCCGTGCCGGCGTGGTGGACCCGGCGTTCAGCGTGGAGGCGAAGGCCTGGCTGGACGCGACCGAAGTGTGGGGACGCGCGTTGCTGGAGTCGGTGCGGCTGCTGGAAGCAGTGAGCAACGGCGAAGGTGCCGCCGCGTGGGCCCGGCGGCAGCAGATCGACCGGCTGGTGACGCAGGCCAAGGCGATCCGCGACGTGCGCGCGCCACACTCCAGCACCTACCCGCGGATCGGTGAGGGCGTCGTCGACACGTTCGTCAGTCGCGCGGGCCTGCTGCACGACCAGTGGATGGGCCTCGAACCTCGCCGAACCGCTTCGGCCACTATCCCGACGTACGCCGAGCACGTCCCGGCGCGCATGGTCGACGGCAAGGACTCGACCTACTACTGGAGCAACCGGGCGCCGCAGGCCGGTGACGAGATCCGCGTCGACCTCGGCTCCGTGCGCGCGATCGGTGACATCGCGGTGCTGATGGGCAAGGCGGGCAGCCCGAACGACTACCTGCACTCGGGCGCGCTCGAGTGGAGCGCCGACGGGACGAGCTGGACCGAACTGACGCGCGCGACGACGGCCGAGGTGCGGGCGACCGCACCGGCCGGGACGAAGGCGCGGTACGTCCGGTACCGCGCGCTCGCGGACAACCCGTCGTTCTGGCTGGTCGTCCGCGAGTTCACGGTCCAGGTCACCGACGGGTCCGAACTGGTGCTGACGGCAACGAGCACGTCGCCCGGAGACCCGTCCGCCGTGGTCGACGGCGACGTCGGTACGGCGTACACCGCCGCGCCGCCGGCCGTCGGCGACCTGCTGACCATCACCGCCTCGGCGCCCACCGCGGTGGACCGCGTCACCGTGCTGCAGCGGGAGGGAGCGGTCGGTCGCGGCCGGCTGCAGGTGCTCACCTCCGCCGGCTGGCAGGACGCCGGAGCCGTCAACGGCGCCTACACCGCGATCGGTATCGGCGCGACTGTCGAGGCCGTGCGGATTCGCTGGGCCGAGGGCACGGCCGGGCCGCAGGTCGCCGAACTGGTACTGCGTCGCGCGGGATGATCCGCTCCACCGATCGCCGGATCATGCAGCCGGCTCGGGCCGGAAGGTAGAGCTGGCTGTACCCCGAAGTCGGGTTCTGGCTGGACTGTGCACGCAGGCCGGCTTTCCTACCGTGAGAGGAGTCCTGATTCGTCTCGTGGTAGGTCCGGAAGGTTGGCTACATGTTCAAGCAGCGCAGAGGGCGCAGCAAGCAGGGCGACGGCGCCGCCGTTCTGGTCGCGGAGGCCCCGGCGTACGCCGTCACACTGGACTCGGTGACGAAGACCTACCGGACCGGGGCGACCGAGGTGCGGGCGCTGGACGGTGTCTCGCTCGGCCTGCGGCGGGGCAGCTTCACCGCGGTGATGGGCCCGTCGGGCTCCGGCAAGAGCACCTTCCTGCACTGTGCGGCCGGGCTGGACCAGCCGACCTCGGGCACCGTGTGGCTGGGCGACACCGAGCTGACCCGGCTCGACGAGAAGCAGTTGACCGTGCAGCGCCGGACGCGGATCGGCTTCGTCTTCCAGGCCTACAACCTGATCCCGTCGCTGTCCGTGCGCGACAACATCACCTTGCCGCTGCGCTTCTCCGGCGTGCCGGTCGACGAGGCGTGGCTGGCGCAGATCGTGCAGGAGGTCGGACTGGGCGACCGGCTCACCCACAGGCCCAGTGAGCTGTCCGGTGGCCAGCAGCAACGAGTCGCGATCGCGCGAGCGCTGATCACCCGCCCCGAAGCGGTGTTCGCGGACGAGCCCACGGGGGCGCTCGACTCGCGGACCGGCAAGCAGGTCCTGCAGCTGATGCGCTCGCTCGTCGACTCGCTCGGCCAGACGATCCTGATGGTGACGCACGACCCGGTCGCAGCGTCCTGGGCGGACAGGGTCGTGTTCCTGGCCGACGGCCGGCTGGCCGGCGAGCTCGCCGATCCGACCGCCGAGACCGTCGCCGCGCACCTGACGCACCTCGGGGAGTGGTGATCGTGTTCTCGTTCGCGTGGAGCACGCTCCGGACCCGCTGGACCGGTTTCGCCGGTGCCTTCATCGCCCTGTTCTGCGGAGCCGCGCTGATCTCCGCCTGCGGTCTGCTGCTGCAGTCCGGCCTGCTCGCCGGGATCAGCCCCGAGCGGTACGCCGGCGCGTCGGTGATGGTGGCGGCGAACCAGAAGCTGGCGGTCGCCGAGTCGCCCGACACCGAGTTCGGCGACCACGTTCCCCTGGCCGCGAACCGGCTCGGCGAGATCGCCGCCGTGCCCGGGGTCGCGCAGGCCGTGCCGGACTACTCGTTCCGGCTGACCCTGGCCGGTAAGACCGGTGCCCTGGTCCACGGCGAGGACGGCAGCACGCCGTACGGGCACGGTCGCGGTTCCGTTGCGCTCGGCCCCTTGACGGTGCGGGACGGGTCGTTGCCCACAGCCCGTTCCGACGTCGCGCTGGACCGGGCCGCCGCGACCGCGGGCGGCTACGTGATCGGTGACCAGGTGAGGCTGGCGGTCGGATCGCGGCCGGCCACCTACCGGCTGACCGGCATCGTCGACCCGGCAGCCGGCACGTTTCGCCAGCCGGTCGTCCTGTTCACCGACGACGAGGCCAAGCAACTGTCCGGCAAGCCCGGCCACCTGTACGCCGTGGGCGTGCTCGCCGCGCCCGGCGTCGATCCGGGCGAGTTGGCCGACACCATCGAGCAGCGGCTGGGCGGCGCCGTCACCACCTCCACCGGCGACGGCATGGGCAAGCTGGAGTTCCAGGACTCCTCGGCCGCGTCCTCGCTGCTGATGGCGGTCGCGGGCTCGTTCGGCGGCATCGCGGCGATCGTCGCGATGTTCGTGGTGGCCAGCACGCTGGGGCTGTCGGTCCAGCAGCGGCGCCGGGAGCTTGCCTTGCTGCGCGCGGTCGCCGCCACGCCCCGGCAGGTGCACCGGCTGATCGGTGCCGAGATCCTGATCGTGTCGCTGGCCGCCTCGGTGCCCGGCGCGGTGCTCGGCTACGGACTGGTCTGGCTGCTGCGCGCGGCGTTCGTCGGGGTCGGGGTGATCCCGGCCGACTACGGGCTTTCCCTGCTGCCGCTGCCGCTGCTGGCCGCGGTGGTGCTCTCGGTCCTGACCGCGCGGCTCGCGGGCTGGATGTCGGCGCGCCGTGCGGTGAAGATCCGGCCGGTCGAAGCGCTGGGGGAGTCGAGTGTGGAGACCCCGCGGCTCGGCCCGGTCCGGACGCTGATCGGCCTCGTGCTGCTGGTCGGTGGCTTGGTGATGTGCGCGATGCCGCTGTTCTTCGCCGGGGACGTCGGCACCATCCTGGCCGCGACCTCGTCGCTGGTCCTGGTGATCGCCGTCGGTCTGCTCGGCCCGCGCATCGTCCAGGGCGCGCTGGCGCTGGTCGGCCCGTTCCTACGTCGCTCGGGCGGCGCGGCGAGCTACCTGGCCGCGGCCAACACCACACAGAACTCCCGCCGGGTCGCGGCTGCCGTCGTACCGCTGGTCCTGGCGATCACGATCATGATCGTGCAGGTGTCGGTGGGCGCCGCGCAGGTCAAGGAGGCCGGCCGGCAGGCGGACCAGGGCGTGGTCGCCGATCTCGTGGTGGCCAGCGCGGGCGCGGGGTTGTCGCCGGACCTGGTGGACCGGATCCGGGAGACGCCCGGCGTACGGACCGCGACGGCGGTGACCCGGGGGCCCGCGACCATCCGGTTTGCCAGTCCCGCCGACGGTTCGGTGCAGGAGACACTCGGCTTCCCGGCCCAGGGCGTCGTCGCCGCGAACCTGGCCGACACCCTCGACCTCGACGTCCGCGAGGGCGACACCACGAAACTCGTGGGGGAGGGGACCGTCGCGCTGAGCGAGTCCGCGGCCCAGCAGACCAGGTCCGGGCTCGGCGAACAGATCGAACTGTTCCTGGGCGACGGCACCCGGCTGACGCCCGAGGTGGTGGCGATCTACCACCACGGCATGGGCTTCGGCGACGTGACGCTGCCGCGCGACGTGCTGCTCGACCACCTGTCCACCCGTCTCGACGACTCGGTCCTCGTCCGCGCCGGGTCCGGGGTGCAAGCGAGCACCCTGGCGGCCGGTCTGACCGACCAGATCGAGGGTGAGCTGGGCGTCGTGCTCGCCGACCGCGCGACCATGGCGGAGGCACAGCAGGCCGGGCTCGACCTCAACCGCTGGACGAACCTGATCCTGCTCGCCGCGCTCTTCGGCTACGTCGCGATCAACGTCGCCAACAGCCTCGTGATGGGGACGACGGCCCGGCGGCGCGAGTTCGCCCTGCTCCGGCTGGTCGGTATCAGCAACCGGCAGGTCCGCCGGATGATGCTGGTCGAGTCGGGCGTCGTGATCGGCCTGGCCCTGGTGGTCAGCACGCTGCTCTGCCTGCCGCCGATGGTCGGCGTCGCGCTCGGTCTCAGCGAGGGCGCCACGGCGATGCCGACGTTCTCTCCGGTCACCAGCGCACTCACCGCGGCCGGAGTCGTCGCGCTCGGGTTGCTGTCGATCATGCTGCCGACCCGGCGAGCACTGCGCCGGCGTCCGGTGGACGCGATCGGGGCCCGCGACTAAGGCATCGGGGTGTCGTGAGGCCGGTAGACTGTCCGGCGGGCCGCTACTGGCGTTCAGGTGGAGCACCACCGGGGACCGGCCCGCCGGAGTACCGGCTGAGCCGCGCGCCTGGGCACGACGACCTGTTCGCCGACGCCCGAAGGAGCGCGTATGACCACGACCAGTTCTCAGGACCTCACCAACACCGCCCGGCCGATGGTCGGCACCGACCTGGCCGCCGAGATGGTGGCGAAGGCTGCCGAGCGGGCCCGGAAGCTGCAGGACGCGACCGGCGTCCAGCCGTGCCTGGCCACCGTGCTGGTCGGCGACGACCCGGCCTCCGCGACGTATGTGCGGATGAAGCAGAACCGCAGCAAGAAGGCCGGTATCGGCTCGGTCAGCGTCGTGCTGCCCGCCGAGACCACCACCGAGCAGTTGGTCGCCGAGCTGACCCGGCTCTCGGAGGACCCGGCCGTGCACGGCATCCTGCTGCAGCACCCGGTGCCGGACCAGATCGACGAGCGGGCCGCGTTCGAGGCGATCGCGCCGGCCAAGGACGTCGACGGCGTCACCATGCACTCGTTCGCCGCGATGGCCTTCGGCCAACCCGGCCTCCGGTCCTGCACCCCCGGCGGCAT
Organism: Kribbella flavida DSM 17836; assembly: GCF_000024345.1. Lineage (NCBI taxonomy): Bacteria > Bacillati > Actinomycetota > Actinomycetes > Propionibacteriales > Kribbellaceae > Kribbella > Kribbella flavida. Next base: position 3,453,367 of record NC_013729.1, read on the forward strand.
CCTGCGCCTGCTGGAGGCGTACGACGTCCCGCTGGCCGGCGCGCACGCGGTCGTGATCGGCCGCAGCCCGATTCTCGGCAAGCCCGCCGGAATGTTGCTGCTGGCATCGAACGCCACCGTCACCTACACCCACTCGCGGACCCGCGGCCTGCCCGAGCTGGTCCGGCAGGCCGACGTCGTGGTCGCCGCGGTCGGCAAGCCGAACTTCGTCCGCGGCGACTGGCTCAAGCCGGGCGCGGTGGTGGTCGATGCCGGGTACAACGAGGGCAACGTCGGTGACGTGCACGCCGAGGAGGCGGCCCGGGTGGCGAGCCTGCTGACGCCGGTGCCCGGCGGGGTCGGCCCGATGACGATCGCGCTGCTGCTGGAGCAGACCGTCGACGCCGCGGAGGCGCAAACGGCGAGACGATGACGCGGCGCTCGCCCGGTCTGACCTAATGTTGAGACCGGTGTCCAGCGCCGGAACCGGCGCCGGGCGAGGTGAGCAGGACGAACGAGGAGGCAGGCACAGTGGCGGTACGGGCGATCCGGGGTGCCACCCAGCTCGAGGCGGACGAGCGCGAGCACCTGCTCGAGCGCACCGCCGAGCTGGTCCGGGCGGTGCTGGAGGCGAACGACCTCGGGGCCGAGGAGCTGATCAGCATCCTGTTCACCGTCACCCCCGACCTGCACTCGGAGTTCCCGGCGGTGGCCGGCCGGCAGATCGGCCTGACCGACGTACCGCTGATGTGCATGCAGGAGATCGACGTACCGCACGCGCTGCCGCGGGTGGTCCGGATGATGGTGCACGCGGAGTCGCCGCGGTCGCGGGACAAGATCCAGCACGTCTACCTGCACGGCGCGGTGGCGCTGCGCCCCGACCTGACCGGCGCCCAGTGAGAGTGCACAGGCGAGTCGCTCCGGTCGCTTCGCTCCCTCCACTCCTCAGTCCAGACCGGGAGGCCCCGTGACTGTGCTGATGCGTCGCCTCCGGCGCCGCGGGTCACGGGGCTGTGACTCCCGGTCTTCCCTCGTCGCTCCGGTCGCTTCGCTCCCTCCACTCCTCAGTCCAGACCGGGAGGCCCCGTGACTGTGCTGATGCGTCGCCTCCGGCGCCGCGGGTCACGGGGCTGTGACTCCCGGTCTTCCCTCGTCGCTCCGGTCGCTTCGCTCCCTCCACTCCTCAGTCCAGACCGGGAGGCCCCGTGACCGAGCTGCGTGGACCGGTCCGGATCGTCGGCACCGGCCTGATCGGGACCTCGATCGGACTGGCGCTGGCGCGGCTCGGCGTGGTCGTCGAGGTGGTCGACGCCGATCCCGACAACGCGCTGATGGCCGAGCGGATCGGGGCCGGCACCCGGCTGGTTCAGTTGGAGCCGCAGCTGGTGGTGGTCGCCGTCCCGCCGGACCACGTCGGCGCGGTGATCACCGAACAGCTGGAGCAGACCGATGCCGTCGTCACCGACGCGGCGAGCGTCAAGGGCAAGCCGCTGGCCGACGCCAAGGCGCTCACCGCGGCGAGCGGCCGGACGGCGGACCTCGCTCGCTACGTCGGCAGCCACCCGATGGCCGGCTCCGAGCGCAACGGCCCGCTGGCCGGCCGCGCCGACCTGTTCGAGGGCGCCACCTGGGCGATTACGCCGCACGAGACGAGCGATCCGGACGCAACGGAGCTGGTCCGCCGGCTCGCCGAGGCCTGCGGCGCACGTACGGTCGAGCTGTCCGTGCCCGACCACGACCTGGCCGTCGCCCGGGTCTCGCACCTCCCGCAGCTGATGTCCTCGCTGGCGGCCGGCACGCTGGTCGACGCTCCCGCCGAGCACCTGGAGCTGTCCGGCCAGGGGGTGCGCGACGTGACCCGGATCGCGGCCGGCGACCCCGGGCTGTGGACGCAGATCGTCGCCGCCAACTCACCGGCGCTGAGCGGACTGCTGGAGCAGATCCGCGACGAGCTGGACCGGCTGCTGATTGCCCTCAGCAAGGAGGAGACCGACGACGAGGTGACCGCCGTACTGCGGCGGGGTGTCTCCGGCGCGGTCCGGGTGCCGGGCAAGCACGGTACGCCGCACATCGAGCTGGTCACCGTGCTGGTGACGATTCCCGACCGGCCCGGTCAGCTGGCCCGGCTGTTCGCCGACGCCGCCGCGTCCGGGGCCAACGTCGAGGACCTGCGAATCGACCACAGCCCGGGCCGCCCGGTCGGTGAGGTGGAGCTGGCGGTCAAGCCGGCCTCGGTCGACCAGCTGGTGGAGGTACTGACCGAGCGTGGCTGGGTCGTGCACCGGTAATCTTCCGCCCATGATCATCGCTGTCGACGGCCCGAGCGGTTCCGGTAAATCGAGCACGGCCCGTGGAGTGGCCACCCGGCTGGGTCTGAGCTACCTGGACACCGGCGCGATGTACCGGGCGGTGACCTGGTCGGTGCTCGAGCACGGGCTCGACCTGACCGACGTCACGGCGGTCGCGGAGCGGGCCCGCGCGGTCGACCTGGGCATCAGCACCGACCCGGGCCTGGCCCACTTCACGGCCGACGGCAGCGACGTGACCGAGGCGATCCGCGACCCGCGGATCAGCGAGAACGTGAGCAAGGTCGCCACCAACCTGGACGTGCGCAAGGAGCTGATCCGCCGCCAGCGCGAGATCATCGACGCCGCTCAGCCAGGCGGCGGCATCGTGGTCGAGGGCCGCGACATCGCCACCGTGGTGGCCACCGACGCGGAGCTGAAGGTGCTGCTCACCGCCGACCAGGAGGCCCGGATGGCCCGCCGCAAGGCCGAGCTGGCCGCCGGGTCGGTGACCGCCGAGCAGTTGCGCGACCAGATCGTGCGCCGCGACGCCGACGACGCCACCGTGTCCCAGTTCGAGGTCGCCTCCGACGGCGCGGTGACGATCGACTCCACCCACCTCACGCTGGAGGAGGTCGTCGACGTGATCAGCCGGCTCGCGAAGGAGGCCGAGGCCGCCCCGCGCGACCAGGAGTCATGAGGGCCGAACTGACCGGGCATCACGAGCTGCCCCGGACCGACGACCTGGCACCGCTGCCGTACCGGCTCGGTACGGTGCTTCGTCGTGCCGTCCGGCCGTACCTGCGCTGGCGCTACGACCTGACCGTGCACCACGACGAGCGGTTCCCGCGCACCGGGCCGGTGCTGCTCGCGCCGAACCACCTCGGCCTGCTCGACGGACCGCTGCTGGGCGCGATCGCGCCGCGGATGCTGCACCAGCTCGGCAAGATCGAGGCGTTCCAGGGAGTGCAGGGCAAGGTGCTGCACCTGGCCGGGCAGATCCCGGTCGACCGGACGACGTACGACACGCTCGCGGTGCGCAAGGCGATCAAGGTGCTGCGCGACGGCAACGTGCTGAGCATTTACCCGGAAGGCACCCGCGGGCCGGGCGACTTCCGCCGGGTCCGGACCGGAGTGGCCTACCTGGCGATGGTCAGCGGCGCCCCGATCCTGCCGGTCGCGCTGCTCGGGACCCGGCTGCCCGGCGGCGACATCGAGTTGTTCCCGCCCCGCGGGAGCCGGGTCGACGTGGTGTACGGCGAACCCTTCTCGGTCGAGCGCGTACCCTTTCCCCGGAGGCACTCCGACGTACGCGCGGTTGCCGACCAGATCGGCGAGGTGTTGCGGGCGCACGTCCGGGCTGCCGTCGAAGCCACCGGCCACCCACTCCCGGGCGCGCCAGACCAGAAGGATCCTGATGAGTGACCTGCCCACCGGCTACGAGTACGACGCCGAGCCGTCGCACGACCGCGACGACCAAGGCCCGCTGCCCGTACTGGCGATCGTAGGCCGCCCCAACGTCGGCAAGTCGACGCTGGTCAACCGAATCATCGGCCGCCGCGAGGCCGTCGTCGAGGACACCCCCGGCGTCACCCGGGACCGCGTCTCGTACGACGCCGACTGGGCCGGCCGCGCCTTCACGGTGGTCGACACCGGCGGCTGGGACCCGGACGCGGTCGGCATGGCGGCCCTGGTCGCCGCCCAGGCCGAGGTCGCGATCCACGCCGCCGACGCGGTGCTGTTCGTGGTCGACGCCACGGTCGGCATCACCGACGCCGACGAGGCCGTGGTCCGGGTGCTGCGCAAGTCCGGCAAGCCGGTCGTGCTGGCCGCGAACAAGGTCGACGACCAGCGGGTCGAGGCCGAGGCGATGAACCTGTGGAGCCTGGGCATCGGCGAGCCGTTCCCGATCTCGGCGATGCACGGCCGCGGCACCGGCGACATGCTGGACGCCGTCCTGGCCGCGCTGCCGGAGGCGCCGCCGGAGCGCGACGCCGAGATCGGCGGCCCGCGCCGGGTCGCGATCGTCGGCAAGCCGAACGTCGGCAAGTCCTCGCTGCTGAACAAGGTCGCCAAGGAGGACCGGGTCGTCGTGAGCGACGTCTCCGGCACGACGGTCGATCCGGTGGACGAGCTGATCACGCTGGCCGGCCGGCAGTGGCGGTTCATCGACACCGCCGGCATCCGGCGCAAGGTGAAGAACGTCCAGGGCCACGAGTACTACGCCAGCCTGCGGACGAACAGCGCGATCGAGCGCGCCGAGGTGGTCGTGGTGGTGATCGACGCGTCCGAGCCGATGACCGAGCAGGACCTGCGGATCATGAACACGGTCGAGGAGGCCGGCAAGGCGCTGGTGATCGCCTACAACAAGTGGGACCTGGTCGACGAGGACCGGCGCTACTACCTGGAGCGCGAGATCGACCGCGACCTGGTCCAGTTCCGCTGGGCGCCGCGGGTGAACATCAGCGCGCTGACCGGCCGGCACATGGAGAAGCTGGTGCCGGCGATCGAGGCGGCGCTGGACGGCTGGCAGACCCGCGTCCCGACCGGCCAGCTGAACGCGTTCCTCGGCCGGCTGGTCGCCGCGCACCCGCACCCGGTCCGGTCCGGCAAGCAGCCGAAGATCCTGTTCGGCACCCAGGCGTCCACGATGCCGCCGACCTTCGCGCTGTTCACCTCCGGCCAGATCGAGTCGTCGTACCAGCGCTTCATCGAGCGCCGGCTGCGCGAGGACTTCGGCTTCGTCGGCAGCCCGGTGCACGTCCAGGTCCGGGCCCGGCAGAAGAAGGCGAAACGCTGATCCGACCGGTGCCGGAGCACTGCTGAGGATGGGGTAAGGTTTACCCGCTCGCTCCTCGTGGGCAGCGGTTCGGGCTGTGGCGCAGTTGGTAGCGCACCGGTCTGGGGGACCGGGGGTCGCCAGTTCAAGTCTGGCCAGCCCGACAGTGTCGAAGGGCATCGGCGTCACGCCGGTGCCCTTCGACGTTCAGCGGTCGGTGGTCGGCTCGGCCCGTAGCAGTACACCGGTGCCGGGTGCGAGGGGCGCAGGTCGAGGGTGGCGCCGTTCACGCAGTACCAGACCGAGTCGGCTGACGTCGACGGTGGACCTCGCCCGCACGGAGATCGGCTGCTCCGGCGTACGCCGGGTCTGCTCGGGGCGGTACTCGGCGAAGCCGCTCACCAGCCGCGGGCGCGCCACTCGGGCAGGTGGGGGCGCTCGGCGCCGAGGGTGGTGTCGGCGCCGTGGCCGGGATAGACCCAGGTCTCGTCGGGCAGCTGGTCGAAGAGCTTGGTCTGGACGTCGTTCAGCAGTGAGGTGAAGTTCTCGGCGTTGCCGCGGGTGTTGCCGACGCCGCCGGGGAAGAGCGAGTCGCCGGTGAACAGGTGCGGGGGACCGGCCGGGTCGTCGTACAGCAGCGCGATCGAGCCGGGTGTGTGGCCGGTGAGATGGATCACCCGGAGCCCGATGCGGCCGAACTCGAGGCGGTCGCCGTCGTCGACGAGCTCGTCGGTCGGTACCTCGATGCCCTCGGCGTCGTACCGACCGGCCACGGTGGTGGCGCCGGTCGCCGCGACCACCTCGGCCAGTGCCTGCCAGTGGTCCTGGTGCCGGTGCGTGGTCACCACCCGGCCGATCCCGGCCGCGCCGATCACGGTCAGCAGCGTGTGCGCGTCGTTCGCCGCGTCGATCAGCAGCTGCTCGTCGGTCTGCCGGCAGCGCAGCAGGTAGGCGTTGTTGTCCATCGGACCGACCGCCACCTTGGTGATCATCAGCTGGGCCAGCTCGTGCGTCTGCGCGGGTCCTCCGACGCGGACGTTGCCGTGGTAATCGCTCATGACCTCTCCCGAAGACTCGTCCGGCGGTTCGTCCGGCCGGGACCTGACGATCCTCGCACTCACCGGCGGCCGGCGGTGGACCTGGCCGGGTCGGGGTAACCCGGAGCGGGTACCGCTCGTTCGTCCGGGCAGGAGGTGATCGAATATGCTTTCGAAGACGCCCACCCGGATCCGGTGCGGAAGTTTTTGTCGGTGGCCCTCGTTAGCATGACCGGGCATGTCCTTGGCATCTCCCTGGAACCCCTCGAACGGCTGAGAGTGAGCTTGTGTCTGACCGTCTGATCGTGCGCGGAGCGCGTGAGCACAACCTGAAGGACGTCTCGCTCGACCTGCCGCGCGACGCCATGATCGTCTTCACCGGACTGTCCGGGTCCGGCAAGTCCAGCCTCGCCTTCGACACGATCTTCGCCGAGGGCCAGCGCCGCTACGTGGAGTCGCTGTCGGCGTACGCCCGGCAGTTCCTCGGCCAGATGGACAAGCCCGACGTCGACTTCATCGAGGGCCTGTCCCCGGCCGTGTCGATCGACCAGAAGTCGACCTCCCGCAACCCACGCTCCACCGTCGGCACGATCACCGAGGTCTACGACTACCTGCGGCTGCTGTTCGCCCGGGCCGGCCGGCCGCACTGCCCGGAGTGCGGCGAGCCGATCGCGAAGCAGACCCCGCAGCAGATCGTCGACCGGGTGATGGAGCTGGACGAGGGCACCCGCTTCCAGGTGCTCGCACCGGTCATCCGCGGCCGCAAGGGCGAGTACCTCGACCTGTTCCGCCAGCTCACCGGCCAGGGCTTCTCCCGGGCCCGGGTCGACGGCGACACGATCCAGCTCACTGAGCCGCCGAAGCTGGACAAGCAGAAGAAGCACACCATCGACGTCGTGGTCGACCGGCTCGCGGTGAAGAGCTCGGCCAAGCAGCGGCTGACCGACTCGGTGGAGACCGCGCTCGGGCTCTCCGGCGGCATCGTCACGCTGGACTTCGTCGACCTGGACGAGAAGGACCCGCAGCGCGAGCGCCGGTTCTCCGAGAAGCTCGCCTGCCCGAACGACCACCCCCTGCAGCTCGACGAGCTGGAGCCGCGGTCGTTCTCGTTCAACTCGCCGTACGGCGCCTGCCCGGCCTGCTCCGGGCTCGGCACCCGGATGGAGGTCGACCCCGAGCTGCTGGTCCCGGACCCGTCGAAGTCGCTGGACGAGGGCGCGATCCAGCCGTGGTCGGGCGCGAACGTCTCGCAGTACTTCGAGCGGCTGCTGACGGCGCTCGCGAAGGACCTGAAGATCAAGACCACCACGCCGTTCGGTGAGCTGCCCGAGAAGGCCAGGCGGGCGCTGCTCACCGGGCACGACCGGCAGGTGCACGTCTCCTACAAGAACCGCTACGGCCGCGAGCGCTCGTACTACACGACCTTCGAAGGCGTCATCCCGTACGTCGAGCGCCGGCACGCGGAGGCCTCCAGCGACACCAGCCGGGAGCGCTTCGAGGAGTACATGCGCGAGGTGCCGTGCCTGACCTGCAACGGCGCCCGGCTGAAGCCGATCTCGCTCGCGGTCACGCTCGGCGGCAAGAACATCGCCGAGATCAGCGCGATGTCCATCGACGAGGTGCACGGCTTCCTGGTCGAGCTGGACCTGAGCCCGCGGGAGAAGCAGATCGCGGAGCGGGTCACCAAGGAGATCGGCGAGCGGCTGCGGTTCCTGCTCGACGTCGGCCTGGACTACCTCGCGCTGAACCGCCCGGCCGGCTCGCTGTCCGGCGGCGAGGCGCAGCGGATTCGGCTGGCCACCCAGATCGGCTCCGGCCTGGTCGGCGTGCTGTACGTGCTGGACGAGCCGTCGATCGGCCTGCACCAGCGCGACAACCGCCGGCTGATCGACACCCTGGTCCGGCTCAAGGACCTGGGCAACACGCTGATCGTGGTCGAGCACGACGAGGACACCATCGACCACGCCGACTGGGTGGTCGACATCGGCCCGGGCGCCGGCGAGCACGGTGGCCAGGTGGTCGTCTCCGGCACCGTCGAGGACCTGCGCAACCACCCGGACTCGATCACCGGCGCGTACATCTCGGGCCGCCGGGAGATCCCGATCCCGCCGGTCCGCCGCCCGCTCACCGAGGGCCGCGAGCTGACCGTGTACGGCGCCCGCGAGCACAACCTGCAGGACATCGACGTGACCGTCCCACTGGGCGTGTTCGTCGCGGTCACCGGGGTGTCGGGCTCGGGCAAGTCGACGCTGGTCAACGACATCCTCTACACGTCGCTGGCCCGGCAGATCTACGGCGCCCGCGCGGTGCCCGGCCGGCACACCAAGATCTCCGGCCTGGAGCAGGTCGACAAGGTGATCCACGTCGACCAGTCGCCGATCGGCCGCACGCCGCGGTCCAACCCGGCGACGTACACCGGGGTCTGGGACCACGTCCGCAAGCTGTTCGCGGAGACGCCGGAGGCGAAGGTCCGCGGCTACCAGCAGGGCCGGTTCTCGTTCAACGTCAAGGGCGGCCGGTGCGAGGCGTGCTCCGGCGACGGCACGCTGAAGATCGAGATGAACTTTTTGCCCGACGTGTACGTGCCCTGTGAGGTGTGCCACGGCGCGCGGTACAACCGCGAGACGCTCGAGGTGCACTACAAGGGCAAGACGGTGGCCGACGTCCTGGACATGCCGATCGAGGAGGCCGCCGAGTTCTTCGAGGCGATCCCGGCGATTTCGCGGCACCTGAAGACGCTGAACGAGGTCGGTCTCGGCTACGTCCGGCTCGGCCAGCCGGCGCCGACGCTGTCCGGCGGTGAGGCGCAGCGGGTCAAGCTGGCGTCGGAGCTGCAGAAGCGGTCCACCGGGCGCACGGTGTACGTGCTGGACGAGCCGACCACCGGTCTGCACTTCGAGGACATCCGCAAGCTGCTGGGTGTGCTCGGTGGGCTGGTCGACAAGGGCAACTCGGTGCTGGTGATCGAGCACAACCTGGACGTGATCAAGACCGCCGACTGGATCATCGACCTCGGTCCGGAGGGCGGTCGCCGGGGCGGCACGCTGGTGGCGGAGGGTACGCCGGAGGAGGTCGCGGCCAACCCCGCGTCGTACACCGGGCAGTTCCTGGCCGAGATCCTGCACGGCCGGGCCGCCAAGCCGAGCGCGAAGAAGGCGGCGGAGAAGACCGCCACGGTGACGAAGAAGGCTCCGGCGAGCAAGGCACCGGCGAAGAAGGCGGTCGCCGCGAAGAAGACGGTGGCCAAGAAGGTCGCCGCGCAGAAGGCGCCGGCCAAGAAGGTCGCGGCCAAGCGGGCGGCCGGCTGATCGCGACTGGTTGAGCCAGGCAACGACGCGCGGCGCGCCCGGAGGACGGGCGGGCCGCGCGTTCGCCGTACCGGGGTAGGGGCCCGCGTTCGCCGTACCAGGTGCGTCGCGGGGTCGCTCGTCGGGTGGGGGCGGGGGGAGAACCTCTGGGCGTTTAGATTAGGCGCGACGAGGTAGCGGACCGAAGGGGTGCATGTGTCGCGGCAGTACGACACCCAGCTGATCGAATCGGTGGCCGTCCGGCGCCGGCGGTTGCGGGAGGCCTGGCTGTTCGGCGCCGCCCGATCGCGTCACACGCTGGACGAGGGCGTCGGCAAGCTGTTCGCCGGGGTCGCGGTCGCGGCCGTGGTCTGCGCAGGGTGCGTCGGCTACTCGTTCATCCAGGACTCCAAGGACAAGAACCCGAACGGTCCGGTGGCCCCAAGCCCCAGCACTTCGGTCTCGACCGGACCGAGCGCTCCGGTCGGCGCGGACCCGTCGACGACCGCGCGGCCGACGCCGACGCGGTCCTGAAACCACCTGCCGCACCGTCGTTCCCCCTGGCTCGGCGGGGAACCGGGAGCGACCCCGGCCGCGTCTAGGGTGGGGACGTCGGCAGCCGCACATCACTTCGGAGGGACAGCAGTTGTGAGTGGACAGCGTTGGGACATGGGTAAGGACACCCTGAGCACCCTGGCCAAGAAGACCGGTGGAAACACCCAGGACCTCGGCGGTCTGGTGAAGCGCCTGGCCGCGGCCGCACAGCCGCTGGAGGGCAAGCTCCAAGGCGCCGGCCACGACGCCTTCATCGCCTTCAAGGGCCGGGTGGACAGCATCGCGAACGACCTGAACGCCGGTCTCGCCGCGATCGCGAAGGGCCAGTCGGGCATGGACGCCGCCACCCGCACGGGTGAGAGCGACATGGCCCAGGCCGCCAAGAAGGCCGAGGGCGCGGCGAACTTCGACGGCGCCAAGTTCACCAAGCGCTGAGACGGGGAGAGACGAAAACATGTCGGGACGCAACAGCTACGACAGCGGCGCCAGCGCCGAGACCCAGGCCGCGATCAAGAGCCTGTCGGCCCAGATCGAGACGCTGATCGCCCAGCACCAGGCCAACGTGAAGGCGATGCGCGGCGACGCCACGATGACCAAGGTGATGGACGAGTACGGCGCGGTCGAGCAGAAGTTCAACGCCGCCGCGACCGAGGTGCAGGGCATCATCAAGTCGCTCGCGGCCACCCTGGCGCAGTTCGACAACCACGCGAACACCGCCTTCACCGCGGCCTCGAAGGCCGTGCAGGACATCGGCAACGTCTGACCGCCGGGTAGTACCGGGCACACGACCGGCGCGCGACTCCGCGTGCTGGTCGTCACCTGTGTCGTCGGCCGGGACGGCACGTTCGATTGTGGTTCCACGGGTCAGCCCTGCGCGGGCGTCGAAGGGTTAGAGCATGGTCAACTGGAGTGTTGAGGCCGCGGCCGCGATGGAGGGCCTGAAGGGCCTGCAGACGGAGGCCGCCGGGTTCGAGGCGATCGGCACGAAGCTCAGCAACGCGCTGACGACGGCCGGTACCCAGGCCTCCCTGAACGGCAAGGGCGGTCCGATCGGGATCGCGATCAGCGAGTTCGTGGAGAAGTGGAAGGACTCGCTGCCGGGCATGGTCAAGCACACCGGTGACGTCATGCAGGGCACCGCCAACGCGCTGAACGCCCTGGCCAACGGCCAGCAGGAGATGGCGCTCGCCGCACAGCGCGGCATCCAGCTGGCCGAGGGCGTGGACCCGCGGCAGGCGATCCGCAGCGCCGCGGCCGCCGCTCGCGCCGAGCACCAGCCGCCGTCCACCAACCGCGCCGTCTGACCCGGGGGAGTCGAACAGATGATCAAGCCCGAAGGCATCCCGAAGTTCGAAGGCAACCTGGAGCAGGTCACCCAGGCGGCCATCGACCTGACGGCGGTCGGCAACGAGATCAAGACGATCGGCACGAATCTCGAGTCGAAGTTCCGGACCAACATCGACGCCAACTACATGGACGGGCCGGAGAAGCACCTGCTGGCCCGGGCGATGGAGCCGGTGAAGAAGGAGGGCGACCTCTTCGGACCGAACCTCGGCACGATCGGCTCGGCGCTGCACACGTTCGTCTCCGAGGTCACCAAGCACAAGAACGACCTGGCCAACGTCCGGACCCGGGCCGACGCGTGGAAGCGCAAGGTCGGGGACACGCCCGAGGACGAGATCGACGACAACGAGGACTGGGTCAACGAGGAGAACCAGCTCCACAAGGACCTGCAGGCCGCCCTCGACGGCGTCAGCGCCGCCGAGCGCCGGTGCGCGAACAAGATCGCCGAGCTGTACGGCGGCAAGAAGTGGGAGGACAGCGGTCTGCGGCAGGGCGAGCAGCCGCCGCCGGACACCGGCGAGGAGGAGAAGGAACCGGCCTGGGGCAAGCCGCTGGAGTACGACGCCCCGTGGTACGAGGACTGCGTCGACTTCGTCGGTGGCGTGCTCAAGGGCATCTTCGTCGACGGCCTGCTGGGCACGCTGGACGCGCTGACCACGCTGATCCCGATCCAGCCGCTGCTGAAGTCGCTCGGCGTGAACAGCATCTTCGGGTACGAGCTGAAGGGCTGGAGCGACGCCGGCAACGCCTGGAAGGGCGTCGGGCTGACGCTCGCGTCGGCCGTGATGTGGGCCACGCCGGGTGCGAGCCTGCTGATGCACGCGATGTTCCCCGAGACCGCGGCGTACCTGGACAACGTCGGGATCACCGTCCTGAAGGGCATGGTCGCCTGGGACATGTGGGGCGAGGATCCCGGCCGCGCGCTCGGCCAGGTCGGCTTCAACGTGATCACCACGATCGGTACCGGTGGTGCCGGCGGTGCGGTCCGCGCGACCGCGCTGGCCGGCAAGTACGGCGCCGCGGCCGCGAAGGTTGCCAAGGGCGCCGATGTGGTCGTGGACATCGCCGGCAAGCTCAGCCCCGGCCAGCTCGCGCTGAACACCGCGCTGAAGCTGCCGAAGGTGTCCGACCTGGTGATCAAGGCCGGCAACAACCCGGTGATCGGCGGCATGGCGAAGCTCGGCGGCCTCGACATCCCGACGTCCAAGGGCGCCCCGCGCGTCGGCGGCGTGGACGCCCCGACCAGCACGCCGGTCTCGGTCGGCTCGGGCTCCCACAGCACCAGCTCGTCGTCGCCGTCCACGCATGCGGACGCCCCGAGCTCGCCCACCGGTCGCTCGGAATCCCCGAGCTCGCCCACCGGCGGCTCCGACACTCCATCGGGCCGCTCGGAATCCCCAGCAGGCGGCAACCCGGACGGCCCCGCCGACGCCCCCGCCGGCCGCCAGGGCGACGCCCCGAACACCTCGAACGGCGATGCCCCGAGCACGTCTCGTGGTGACAGCCCGGGCACGTCGAAGGGCGATGCGCCTGGCACGTCGCGTGGTGACAGCCCGGGCACGTCGAAGGGCGATGCGCCGAGCACATCTCGTGGCGACAGCCCGAGCACGTCTAACGGCGATGCGCCTGGCACGTCCCGCGGTGACGGCTCCAGCTCGTCGCAGGGCGATGCTCCGAGCACGTCCCGCGGTGACAGCCCGAGCCCGTCCCGCGGTGACAGCCCGAGCACCTCGCGTGGTGACTCGGCGCCGTCCAGCAACGCCGACGGCCAGACGACACCGGGCAGCCGCACGCCGGACGCCCCGACCCGTACGCCGGACTCGTCGAGCCCCGACTCGCCGGACGCCCCGCGGACGAACACGCCGGACGCCCCGGCCGCGCGCCACACACCCGATGCTCCCCGGACCACCACACCGGACACACCGCGTACCCCGGACGCGCCGACCACTCGGCACACTCCGGACGCTCCGCGGACCGACACCCCGGACGCGCCCCGGACTCCGGACGCGCCGAGCACCCGGCACACGCCCGACGCCCCGCGGACGCACACGCCCGACGCGCCGCGGACCCCGGACGCACCGGCCGCGCACCACACGCCGGACGCGCCCCGCACCAACACTCCGAATGCCCCGCGCACGCCCGACGCTCCGAACCAGCCGAGCCACATCGAGTCCCGGCTGCACCCGGACGGCCCGCCGGTGCAGGGCCCCAGCCGGATCCAGGAGCGGCTCAACCCCGACACCCACACCCCGGCCCCCGGCCACATCGACTCCCGCCTGCACCCGGACGGCCCGCCCGTCCAGGGCCCGAGCCGCATCCAGGAACGCCTGAACCCGGACGCGCCCCGCACGCCGGACGCTCCGACCCGCACTCCCGACGCCGGCACGCGCACGCCGGACGCTCCGACACGCACGCCGGACGCTCCGACACGCACGCCGGGCGCTTCGACACGCACGCCGGGCGCTCCCGGTCGCACCCCGGACTCGCCGACCCGTACTCCGGATTCCCCGGCCGGTATGCCGGACGCTCCGGCGGCCCGCGCGGCCGACACCCCGCCGGTGGTCGCGCCGCACGTCGGTGCCCCGCACGGACACGGCCCGGGGCACCCGAACGGCCCGAACCAGCCGCACGCACCGCAGCACCCGAATCAGCCCAACGCACCGCAGCACCCCCACCAGCAGCCACTGAACCAGCCGTCGGCTCCGCAGCGCCCGCCGCACACGCACGGGCGCCCGGGGCAGCAGCGGCACGAGGTCGAGCCGCATCGCTACAACCCGAAGGACCCGTTCGGGCGGTACCTGCGCAAGCTGAAGGCGAAGGTCGGCGACAACCCGCTCAAGAACGTCGCCGAGTGGATCCGCGAGGGCAACCCGCACTTCAAGAACGGCAAGGGCCCGGCCAGCGCCACCAACAACTGCGGCGACAACTCCCGGGCGTTCGCCGACACCCTGCAGGGCGCCGAACCGCGCCTGGCGAACCGCGACCTGCGGACCCGGCTCAACGCCAACGGCAAGCCGGAGCCCGCGCCGGGTGAGCGGCTGGAGATGTACGAGTACACCGGCGTGCGGCCGGACTCGATCCAGGTCCGCGACCCGAACGGCAACCCGATCGATCCGAAGCAGGACCCGATGGGGTACACCCTGGGGGCCTACCGGAAGATCTTCGACGAGCTGCGCAACCAGCCGCCCGGCACCGTCGCCATCATCGGCGGCACCTGGGCCCGGCGTGGACCGCAGGGCCAGGTCAGCGGTCACTGGTTCAACGCGTTCGTCGACGACGCCGGCAAGGTGAAGTGGGCGGACATGCAGTCCGGCAAGGTGTCGGACTTCCCGCCGCAGTACACCGGCTTGTTCGACGAGCTGGAGGTGATGACGCGTCGCCCGGGCGGTGACTGGCAGTCGCCGATCGCCCCGAGCCTGAAGGTCGACGGCCCGGTCCACACCCCGAACCCGTGGCCCGCCAACCACCCGCACCAGCCCCGATGGACCCCGCAACAGCCGACGATCCCGCCGATGCCCCAGCACCCACCCACCACCCCGCCGCACCCGCACCAGCCGCAGCATCCGTATGCGCCGCAGCAGCCGAGCCAGCCGCAGCAGCCGTATGCGCCGCAGCAGCCAAGCCAGCCGCAGCATCCGTATGCGCCGCAGCACCCGAACCAGCCGCAGCAGCCAAGCCAGCCGCAGCAGCCGCATGGGCCGCAGCACCCGAGCCAGCCGCAGCACCCGAACCAACCGCAGCAGCCGTACGCACCGCAGCACCCGAGCCAGCCGCATCCGCAGCAGCCGCATGGGCCGCAGCACCCGAGCCAGCCGCAGCACCCGAACCAACCGCAGCAGCCGTACGCACCGCAGCACCCGAGCCAGCCGCATCCGCAGCAGCCGCATGGGCCGCAGCACCCGAGCCAGCCGCAGCACCCGAACCAACCGCAGCAGCCGTACGCACCGCAGCACCCGAGCCAGCCGCATCCGCAGCAGCCGCATGGGCCGCAGCACCCGAACCAGCCGCAGCACCCGAGCCAGCCGCGGCACCCGAGCCAGCCGCGGCACCCGAACCAACCGCGGCACCCGTATGCGCCGCAGCAGCCCAACCAGCCGCAGCACCCATATGCGCCGCAGCAGCCCAACCAGCCGCAGCAGCCGAGCCAGCCGCAGCACCCGCATGCGCCGAACCAGCCGCATCCGCAGCAGCCGAGTCAGCGGCCGTACACACCGCAGCAGCATGCTGCTGGGCCGCAGCAGCCGCGGGCTGATCGGCCGGAGCAGGCTGAGGTGCGTCAGCCTGACGAGCCGCGGCAGCCGCAGGCGAGGCACCCGGAGCAGCCGTCGAGCAGGCCGGACGGTCGGCCCGAGGCGCGCCAGCCGGACCAGTCTCGGCCCGACCAGCCGCCTGCACGGCCGGGGGAGCGGACGCCGGCTGCCCAGGACCGCGCGCCGGGCGCCGACCGGCCGCGCGATCCTCGCGAGGACTTCATGGACCGGCCGGACACCCCGTCCATTTCTGACCGCCTGCATCCGGATGGTCCGCCGGCTGCGCGTGATCCGCAGCGGATCGAGGACTTGTTGCATCCGGATGGTCCGCCGGCTGCGCGTGATCCGCAGCGGATCGAGGACTTGTTGCATCCGGATGGTCCGCCGGCTGCGCGTGATCCGCAGCGGATCGAGAACTTGTTGCATCCGGATGGTCCGCCGGCTGCGCGTGATCCGCAGCGGATCGAGAACTTGTTGCACCCAGACGGTCCACCCGCTGCGCCGGATCCGCAGCGGATCAGCGATCGGTTGAACCCTCGGTCCGACGCGCCGGACAGCCCGCAGCAGCCGGCGCCGGGCGATGACTCCTGGGGGTCGAGCTCGGACAGCGGGTCGGCCGGGGACCAGGACTGGGCGCCGTCGGACCCGAAGTTCGGGGTCAGCAAGAAGCAAGGGTTCGACCCGGCGTTCCACCACAAGGCGCTCGGTGACGAGTTCGCGCCGGGGGCGTACGACGCCGATGGGTCGTTCCTGCCCAAGGAGCGGGAGATCGCCGAGACCGTGGTGGAGCAGCGCGGCTGGCGGGTCGACGCCCGGACGCCGGACCACACCGTCAAGGACCAGAAGAACCCCGAGTGCATGACCCGCAAGTCCCCGCACGACGAGGGCGTCGTCACGGAGTACAAAACCCTGGAGCCGAAGGACTCGGAGAACCCGAGCAGCGCCGTCCGGGCGAACATCTTCAACGCCAGCAAGCAGGTGCCGCCGGGAGGCGAGGTCGTCATCGACGGGCGTCGCATCGGGTTGACGGAGGAGGACGCGCTGCGCGGGTTCAAACGCGCCGCGGGGCAGCCGAAGGGCACGATGGTCGGTACGGTGCACATCATCCTGGCCGACGGCCGCATGATGACCTACGTGAAGGAGGCCCGATGAAGGCCCGGGAGTACCTCTTCCTGCGCACGAGCGAGTCGGTGCAGGCGGTCGCCGAGTGGATCCAGCAGGAGTTCGCGCTGGAGCCGATCCCCAACGGCAGCGACGACGAGGACGAGATCGGTCTCCGGGGCCCGGCCCGGACCGCCGACGCGACCGTCGGGTACGAGGTGATGTACAACATCTACCCGGTGCACGAGCCCGAACCGGACGAGATCCAGGCGATCGACACCTACCCGGTGGAGATCGACATCTGGCTCGGCAAGGACGAGGGCACCCAGGGCCAGGAGGCGCGGCTGGTGTTCGAGCACTTGATCAAGGCGCGGCCCGACGTGCCGATCCTGCTCTGCCACGAGCTGAGCGACCTGATCGCGGCGTACGTCCCGGGTCGCGGCGTGCACGAATTCCCGGACCCGGTGACCATCTACGCCGGACATGCCGACGCGTGGCGCGACTGGGTGCCGGCGTGAACTCGGCCGGACGAGAGGACTGAACTGTGGCCGACGAGATCGAGATCGACCCGGGCACGCTGGCCCGCGCCCGCCAGGCGTTGGCGGACTGGATGAACGAGCACGAGGACGACGACGAGCCGCGCCTCGAGGCGGAGTCGTTCGAGGGCTGGCAGGTCTGGCCGGTCGAGGAGTTCCTGGTGTTCAGCTCTCCGGGTGGCTTCACGAACATGCTCTACCTGGTCGGCGAGGGCGTCGTTCGCGCCTTCTCGTACTCCAGCGAGACCGAGGAGTACGCCGCGGCCGCCGCGCGGGCCGAGCGCGACGGCACCGAGCCGCCGGCGCCGCCGGCGCCGGCGATCAGCTGGGAGAACTGGAACGACCAGTAGCGCGCCTCACGTCCGGCGGCGGCGCCAGAACGGGCTCTTCAGGGCCTTCGGCAGGGTGACCGACGGGGTGATGTCGAGGTCGACCGGGAGCTCGGCGAGCAGTTCGCCGACCAGCCAGTAGACGCCGGGGGAGCACGGGTCGACCGCGTCGGCGTGGGCCTTGGCGACCCAGTGGGCGAACTCGTCGACGCGGACCTGCATGTCGTCGCGGCGGTCGATCGGGCAAACGGCCAGCAGGTCGGTGGCCGGCAGGGCGAGCAGGGTGCCGCGGCCCTTGCCGCCGTTCGGGAGCGCCTGCTCGTGGTCGACCAGGGCCAGGCCGACGGTCTGGTCGCCGGGGCGGTGGAACATCCGGTACGGCGTACCGGGCACCTCCTGCAGGGTCAGCCCGGCCAGGCCGTTCAGGGTGAGCTCCAGGCCGGACGGGCTGCCGGGCAGGTGGAGGCCGTGCATCACCCGGCGGACCTGGGTGAGCCGGTGCCAGTCCGGGCCGCTCTGGATGCCGAAGACGATCTCGAAGTACCGGCCGAACGGCACGCTGAGACCGGCCAGCACGCTGTCGTACGCCGCCGACCAGCCCTGCGGCCGCAGCGTTACCCGCTGCCGCTCCGCGACCGCGCCGTACAGGTGCTCGTCGGTGGCGACACCGATCTCGTCGACGACCGCGCGCAGCCAGTCGTCGACGGTGCGCGGCCACAGGTGGTGAGGTTGCTCACGGCATCGATCGATCAGCTCCGTCAGCCCGACCTCGGCGCTCGAGGTCAGACCGCCGCGGCTCCAGCGCAGCTTGACGATCGGGCCCGCCGGGTCGAGCTCGGCGTCCGGCACCAGCACCGGCAGCAGGTCGGCGACGAGGTCCAGGACGTGCCGCCGGTCGAACGGTGTATCGGTCATCAGCAGTGAGCCGCCCCTCCACTAGAGTCCGGTGCAGCATGCCATCTGAGGCGTTCATGTCGTGCAGTCGAGGGGCCGGTCGGCTCAGCTGAGGAGAGACAGTGTCGACACGACTCGTGCACCGCCCGGCGCGGAGCACCCGGAGTATCGACACCGGGCAGCCGAGGGTCATCGAGACCCCGCCGCCCGGGGCACGGGGCAAGGCCGGCGGCGGCGCGATGCAGGCGCTGATGCCGGCGGTCGGCGTGCTCGGCTCGGTCGGGATGATGAGCACGATGCGGACCGGTACCTCCGCGGTGATCGGGGTCGGGGTGCTGGCGCTGACCGTGGTCGGCACGTTCGGGATGATGTTCTCCCAGCGCGGCCGGTCCGGCAAGGAGAGCCGCGAGCAGCGCAACCGGTACCTGGACTACCTGGAGCGGCTGCGCGAGGAGTTCGGCCGGATGGAGCGGCAGAACCGCAAGGCGGCGCTCGCGCTGAACCCGCCCGCCGACGCGCTGGTCGACTGTGTCCGCGACCCGGCCCGGCTCTGGGAGCGGCGGCGCAGCGACCCCGACTTCCTGCTGGTCCGCTGCGCGACCGGGCGGATGCCGGTGGTGCCGGCGACGCTGGCGGCGTCCGGCTCGATGATGGACCCGCCGGACCCGTTCATGCTGGCCGAGGCCGAGGCGCTGGCCCGCCGGTTCGCACTGATGCCCGACATGCCGCTGACCATCCCGCTGGACCTGGCCGGCAACGTGAGCATCGTCGGCGACCGCGACGGAGTGGTCCGGATCGCCCGCGCGCTGATGCTGCAGGCGGCGGTCTTCCACGCGCCGGAGGACCTGGAGTTCGCGGCGAGCTTCCCGCAGGCCGCGCTGGACCAGTGGCAGTGGGTCGGCTGGCTGCCGCACGCCGTCGACCCCGAGCGCCGCGAGGGCCCGCACCCGTTCCGCCGGATCGCGGCGAAGCCGGCGGAGCTGGCCGAGCTGATCCACGACGATCTCGCCTCCCGGGTCAAGCTGGCCAGTGAGGCCCGGCGTGGCTCGCTGGGCACGGACCAGCGGCGGATGATCCAGCGGATGCTGGTGCTGCACGACACGTACGGCGACGTCGCGACCGAGGTGACTCCGGCCGACCCGACGCTCGGCATCGGTGAGCTCGGCGTGACCGTGCTGCACCTGGTCCAGGACCGGATGCAGGAGCCCGGCAACGTGGCGATCCGGATCACCGTCCAGGAGGGCAGGGTCTTGGTCGAGGACCTGCGCGGCGGCGGCTACCTGACCGCCGAGGGACAGCTCGACGACACCCCGCTGGCGACCGCCGAGGGGCTGGCCCGGACGCTGGCTCCGCTGCGGCTGTCGGAGGAGTCGCTGGAGGAGGACGCGTCGCTGAAGACCGTCGACTTCATGAGCCTGCTGCAGATCGACG
This sequence comes from Kribbella flavida DSM 17836, assembly GCF_000024345.1. Classification (NCBI taxonomy): domain Bacteria; kingdom Bacillati; phylum Actinomycetota; class Actinomycetes; order Propionibacteriales; family Kribbellaceae; genus Kribbella; species Kribbella flavida. The sequence continues at coordinate 3,473,174 of NC_013729.1, forward strand.
ACCCGGGCAGCGTGGACCTGGAGCGGATGTGGGTGCCGCGGCACGAGCGTGCCTTCCTGCGGGTGCCGATCGGCCTGGACAGTCAGGGCCAGCCGGTCGTGCTGGACCTGAAGGAGTCCGCCCAGCTGGGCATGGGGCCGCACGGACTGTGCATCGGCGCCACCGGTTCCGGCAAGTCCGAGGTACTGCGGACGCTGGTGATGGGTCTGCTCGCGACGCACTCGCCCGAGGACCTGGCGATGGTGCTGATCGACTACAAGGGTGGTGCGACCTTCGCGCCGTTCGACGGCGTACCGCACGTGGCCGGCATCATCACGAACCTGGTCGACGACCCGAGCCTGACCGAGCGCGCGTACGCCAGCCTGGCCGGCGAGGTGCAGCGCCGCCAGCAGATGCTCAAGGACGCCGGCAACGTCGCGAACATCACCGACTACCGGTTGCTGCGCGAGCAGCGGCCGGAGATGCCGCCGTTCCCGCACCTGTTCGTGCTGATCGACGAGTTCGGCGAGCTGCTCACCGCGCGGCCGGACTTCATCGACCTGTTCTTGTCGATCGGCCGGATCGGCCGGTCCATCGGCGTGCACCTGCTGCTGGCCAGCCAGCGTGTCGAGGGCGGCAAGCTGCGCGGCCTGGAGACCTACCTGTCCTACCGGCTCGGTCTGCGCACGTTCTCCGAGGAGGAGAGCCGCACGGTGCTCGACACCGACGACGCGTTCCACCTGCCGCCCCTGCCGGGCTTCGGCTACCTGAAGGTCGACACCAGCGTGTACCAGCGGTTCCGCGCCGCATACGTGTCCGGGCCGTACAAGGGCCGGGTGGCGGCCGAGGAGGAGAAGGAGAACGACGGTCCGGCGGTCCGCCCGTACCTCGTCACGCCGTACCAGCAGCCCGATCTGGAGCAGCTGGCGGCCGAGGACGAGAAGAAGGACGACGAGGACGACTCGACCGAGCGCACCACCGGCCCGACCGTGCTCGGCGTGTTCGTCGAGCAGGTGAAGCCCGCCGCCACCCCGGTGCCGCAGGTCTGGCTGCCGCCGCTGCCGAAGATGTGCACGCTGGACCAGGTCGGCGGCCCGGTCGACATCACCGCGGAGCGCGGGCTCCAGTACGCCGTACCGAACCCGGCGATATCGCCGCCGATCGGTGTCGTCGACGACCCGCGCAAGCAGAGCCAGAGCGTGCTCCGGCTCGACCTCACCCAGGCGGGTGGCCACTGCGCGCTGATCGGTGGCCCGGCGTCGGGCAAGACGACGTTCCTGCGCACGCTGGTCACCTCGCTCGCGCACAGCTACACGCCGAAGGAGGTCGCGATCTACGCGATCGACTTGGCCGGTGGTGGTCTGCAGCCGCTGGCCGACCTGCCGCACGTCGGCGGGGTGGCGATCCGCACCGACCGCGAACGCATCCGGCGCACGCTCGAGGAGGTCCGCGGCATGCTGGACCAGCGCGAGATCGTCTTCCGCGACCGCGGCATCGACACGATGGAGCGGCTGCGGGCGATGCACGCGGCCGGCGAGGTGCCGGAACTGCCGGTCGCCGACGTGGTGCTGGTGCTGGACAACTACGGCGCGATCAAGACCACCTTCGACGAGCTCGAGGAGCCGATCGCGGACCTGGTCCAGCGCGGCAGCAGCTACGGCATCCACCTGGTCACCGCGATGCTGCGCTGGAGCGACGTGCGGATGGCGACGCAGGCACTGTTCGGCACGGTGCTGGAGCTGCGGCTGAACGACCCGTCCGACTCCAACATCGACCGCCGGCTGCAGGAGACGATGCGCAACGCCGGTCCCGGCCGGGTGCTCACGCCGCGGAACAAGCTGTTCGCGCAGCTCGCCCTGCCGCGGGTGGACAGCCTGCTCCAGGACGACGACCTGAGCGAAGCGATGCAGGGCCAGGCGCTCGCGCTGAGCTCCGCCTGGCAGGGGCCCGTCGCGCCGCCGGTGCGGGTGCTGCCGCTGCGGCTGGAGCGGCGTACGATGCCGACCCCGCAGCAGGAGCCGGTCCGGGTCCCCATCGGGCTCGACGAGACCGCGATGGCGCCGGTGCTGCTCGACCTGTTCGAGCGCGACGGCAACCTGGTCATCTTCGGCGACACCGCGTCCGGCAAGACGAACCTGCTGAAGCTGATCATGCAGCAGCTGGTCGACCGGTACAGCTCCGACGAGGTCGTCTTCGCCGTGATGGACCCCCGCCGTGGCCTGCGCGGCTTCCTGCCGGACGCCTACCTGGGCGGCTACGCGACCAGTGGCCGGGTCGGCGCCGGGCTGGCCGGGGGAGTGTCCGGTGAGCTGGAGAAGCGGCTGCCGGACGACCTCAACGACGCCGCACCGCCACCGGTGGCCGGCCCGAAGGTGATCGTGGTCGCCGACGACTACGACCTGCTCACCAGCGGTGGCCAGGCGCCGATGGACCCGTTCCTGCCCTACATCGCGTCCGGCCGGGACATCGGCCTGCACTTCGTGATCGCCCGGCGGGCGTCCGGCGCGGGCCGGGCCCTGTACGAACCGTTCCTGACCACCGTGACGGAGTCCGGCACCGCCGGCCTGGTGCTGTCGGGCGACAAGAGCGAGGGCGCGCTGTTCACCGGTGCGACGCCGGGCAACTTCCCGGCCGGCCGCGGCTTGTTCGTGCGCCGCGGTGAACGGCCGTCGCTGATCCAGACCGCACTGGCGGACGGAACCGTGTCCGCCGCCGAGGCAGAAGGCGGAGTGAAGTGAGCTACGACGTGGTGGCGCTGATCGACGGCAGGCCGTCGTACCAGGACGTGCTCGCGGGCATGATGGCCGCGGGCCCGGACTGGCTGGTGCGCGAGGTGTCCGACGGGGCCGTGCTGCAGCTGTGCGACGCCGAGGGTGCGCCGCTGGCCTCGCTGGAGGCGCCGATCCTGATCCAGGTCCCCGGCGAGGTCGAGCGGCTGCTCGGCCCCGAGCTGGCCGGCACCGCCACCCCGGTGTGGTGGATGGAGGTCCGGGCCAACCCGCAGAGCGGCGGCCCGGCGCTGGCCGACCGGTACGCCGAGAAGCTGGTCGAGCGGCTCGGCGGCCGGGTCTGGAAGCCGGCCCCGCCGCCGTTCGACCCGCCCACGCCGCGCACCCCGGCCGCCCAAAACAATGCTGGAGGCAACAATGCCTAACCCGGTCGAGCTCAGTCCGGCGATCGACGTCCGGACCGGCAAGGTCGTCGTGATCATGCAGGACCGCCCGGTGGTCGGCATGTCCGCGTGGCTGGTGGACGCACTGGCCGCCGCCGAGGCCGCGGGGCTCGGGGTGCAGCTGGTCACCCCGGCGACCACCCGGCTGACCTTCAACGTCCGGACCACCCTGTTCAGCGGCTACGAGTCGCGCTGGGTGGTGACCGAACCGAACGGCGAGGGCGCGTACGACGGCCTGGGCGGCTCGAAGCTGCAGTGGAACGGCGAGATGTTCGCCGCGGTCGCCGCCGGCGAGCAGGACAAGGTCGACATGAGCCCGACCTTCGCCACGGTCGACCTCGAGCTGCCCTGGCAGTTGCTGGTCACCGCACGGGTCCGGTACCAGGCGCTGGAGTCGACCGTGGTCGGCAAGGCCGCCGAGCAGCTGTTCACGGACCTGACCGGTACGGCGCCGGCCGGCTGGGGCACCGCCGAGCCGGTCACCCAGCCGTGGAACGTCGGCCGGCTGACCGCGTACTGCCGGCGGCGGGCGCCGAAGCCGACCTGGTTGTCGGTGGTCGGCGGTCCGGACGGGCTGAGCGCCTCGGGGTCGGTGGAGATCCACCGCCGGCCGGCCGGGCTGGAGGAGGTCGTCACGTTCGCCGTCGCCACGCCGGACGGACTGCCCACCCCGGACGCCGTGCAGCAGGTCGGCGAGCGGCTCGCCGACGCGTTCACGCTGGTCTCGTTCTTCGCGCAGGGCGCCCGGGGCAACGGCGTCGACACCAACGCGATGCCGCACTGGACCGGCGTTCCGGCGCCGATGGCGATGGCCGTCGGCAACGAGGCGCTGCGGGGTGCCGGCGCGGAGAAGGCGCTGGACCTGACCGGGGTCGCCGAGATCACGCCGGTGAAGATCGGCCCGGCCGCGTCGCCCGCGGTGTGGTACCCGATCGGGGACGGCAAGAGCCAGCTGGACTGGAACGTCTACAGTGCGTTGCTCGGCCGGCTGGTACCGCCGGGCGCGCCGGCGCGCGGCTGAACCGCGCGGTACTTCGCTAGTTGTCGTGACGATCAGAGAGGTGTGACGGGTGGCTGCGGTCTACAGCCGGGTGACGATCATCGGGCGGCAGCGTCAAATGGACGCCGTACTGCCGGTCGACGAGCCGCTGGGCCGGCTGATGCCGGACCTGCTGCGGATGCTCGGCGAGCCGATCGATCCGTCGCCCCGGCGCCGGTACCTCACCACGCCCACCGGGCAGACGGTCTCGCTGGAGCTGACGCTCGGCTCGGCGCAGATCGGTGACGGGGCGGTGCTCCGGCTGGCCGCCGAGGGCGAGGTACCGCCACCCCCGACCGTGTACGACGTGGCCGAGGAGGCGGTGGACGACCTCGAGCGGCGCGGCACCACCTTCCAGCGCAAGCACCGGCACTGGGCGGCCGGCGCCGCGCTGACCTTCGCCCTGCTGGCCGGAGCGATCGCACTGGTCCGCTCGGCCGAGCCGGACGTGGCCGCGTTCATCGTGCTGGTCGTCGCGATCGTCACCGGCCTCGGCGGCGTCGTGCTCGGCCGGGCCGGGCAGCGGGCCACCGCGATCACCCTGCTGGTGGTGACGCCGATCCTGCTGGCCATCGTGGCCTGGTCGCTCGGCGTCTCCGAGGACTGGTCGACGCCGATGCGCTGGGGTGTCACCGCGCTCGGGCTGGCGCTCGGCCCGCTGCTGTTCGCGATGGCCGGGCTCGCCGGCGGCGGCCTGGTGGGCGGCGGTACGGCGATGCTCTTCGCGCTGATCTGGATCATCGGTGTCGCGGCCGGTGTCTCCGCGGACAAGCTGAGCGCACTGATCGCGGTGGTCGCCGTGCTACTGCTCGGTGTGCTGCCCCGGCTCGCGCTGTCCATGTCCGGCCTGACGGCGCTGGACGATCGCCGGGCTCGCGGTAACGAGATCGGCCGCCCGGACGTGGAGGCCGCGCTGAACGCGGCGCACGTCGGTCTCGCCCTGTCCGCGACGGCGATCGCGCTCTGGTCCGCCGCCGCAGGTGTGGTGCTGGCGCTGCACGGTTCGGCCTGGACGGTGAGCATCGCTGCGCTGCTCGCGCTGCTGCTGTGTTCGCGCTCGCGGCTGTACCCGCTCGCGGCGGAGGTGCTCGGGCTGTTCCTTGCGGCCGGTGTCGTGCTCGCCGCACTGGTCCAGGATCTGTCCCAGCAGCCGGTGGGTGGCACACTGGTCGCAGTCGGACTGCTCGTGGTGGTGGCGATGGTCGGTGCCTTCGGCCTGACCTGGACACCGCAGGACCACGTCCAGGTTCGGCTCGGCCAGGTGCTGGACCAGCTCCAGGTGCTGGCCGTGGTGGCGCTGGTCCCGTTGGTGCTCGGAGCTTTCGGGGTGTTCAGCGATCTGCTCGACGTCTTCTGATCGGATGGTATGACCGGGCCGAACTGGCAGGCGGACATGATGGCCCGCCTCGACGACGAGTCGGCGACGGCTGCCGCGCCGCCGGAGAGTCCTGCCGGTGCGGGACAGCCTCCGGTCCAGCAGCCTGCGCCGGAGCCGACGATGCCGCCGCCGCCCGCGCCGGTCGGTGCAGGTTGGGGTGCGCCTGTTCCTCCGCAGGAGCAGCAACCGCAGTACACAAACCAGTCCCCGCACCAGCCGCAGTACCAGGCTCAGCAGCAGTGGCAACAGCCAGCGCCGCCGCAGGGGCCTTACCAGGAACAGCAGTGGCAGCAGCCGCCGCAGTCCTACGGGCCGCCGCAGCAGCAGGCGCCGTACTACCCGCCTCAGCAGTACGCGCCGCCGCCTGAGCAGCAGTATCAGTATCAGCAGCCGGCGCCGCCGTATCCGCAGTACCAGCAGCCGCCGGTGCAGCAGTACGAGCCGCAGGGGCCGCCGCCGTACCAGCAGGCTCCGGCGTACGAGCAGCCGCCGTACGGGGCGGTGCCGCCTGCGCCGTACCAGGAGCAGTACGCGCCGCCGCCCCCGCAGTACCCGCCGCAACCCCAGCAATACGGGCCGCCGCCGCAGCAGCAGTATCAGGCTGCGCAGCAGCAGGCGTACCAGCCTCCGCCGCAGCAGTATCCGCAGCCGCAACCGCCCGCCTACGACCCGAACTACGGCCCGCCGGCGCAGTACCAGCAGGGCTACGAGCAGCCGCCCGTCGGCGACGGCAGCTGGAACGCGCCGGCGCCGCAGGAGCCGACCGGCTGGGACACGCCGATGCCGGACGGCGGTCCGGGCCCGCAGGCCTACACCCCGTCGTACCAGGACCCGCTGGCCGGACCGTTGCCGGTGGCATCGGACTCGGTGGGCCTGCAGCACGAGGACCGGCCGGGCGGCTTCTTCCGCCGGATCGGGCGGTTCGCGGCCGAGGCGGCCTACATCGCCGGCGCGTCCGGCCGGATGCAGCGCGACGTCGAGAACATCGCGGTGATCCGGCGCCCGATCGGCATCGGCCGGATGATCGGAGTGGTCGGGCCGGTCCCGCAGGCCGGCACGTCGACGGTGACCGCGCTGCTCGCCGACACGATCGCCGCGCAACGCAGCGACATCGTGCTCGCCGTCGACGCGTGCCCGCGGGAGGGCAAGCTGACCCACCGGCTCGCCCAGGGCATCACCAGTACGCCAGGAGCACGGATCCAGCTCGCCCGGGCCGAACCGACCGCCGACGCGATCAGCGACGTACTGGCCGCCCGCAACGTCGGCGGCGCGAACCAGATCCCGATCTCGCTCGTCGACTGCCCGGCCGGCCTGTTCGAGCAGGCCACCGGGTACGTCGCAGGTTCTGCGCACGCGGTCGCCCTGGTCATCCCGTCGTCCCGCGACGACGCGCTGAGCAGCATCAACCAGCTCGACCAGCTCAGCGTCGCCGGCCAGCAGATGCTGGTGCAGAAGGGCCTGGTGATCATCGCGGAGAACCGCCCGGACGACCCGGAGCCGGTCCGCTGGCTGCAATCGGCCGTGTCGGACCGTGGCCTCGGCTACGTGGTGCTGCCGTACGACGAGCACCTGGCGCGGGTCTGGCCGCTGCGTCCGGAGCAGCTCGAACCGGCGACCCGGCGCGCTGCCCTGGAGCTCGCCGCGCGGCTGGTCGAGCGCGCGACGCGCTGATCCGTCCGCACCGCCCCTCAGGCCGGCGCGCCCGGCCTGATCTGAACCGTTCTGCCGCTCGCGTCGTTCATCGAGGTGTGGCCCGATGTGCCTGGATCGGGTAGAACTGCAAGTAGCAGAGCGTTCAACTACTTTCGCACCAGCTCCTGGAGGTCCAGACTCATGAGCGACGACAAGACGGCCAACCTCGACCGGGTGATCGCCTCGGTACGGGACCGCAGATCGGTCCTGCGCGGCGCCGCCGTGGCCGGGCTCGCCGGCGTGAGCGCGCCGTTGCTGGCGGCGTGCGGCGACGACGGCCAAGCCGGTGGTACGCCGTCCGGCGCCGCCTCCAGCCCGACCTCGGCGCCCTCCTCGGCTCCGTCGTCGGCCCCGTCGTCGGCGCCGTCATCGGCCCCGAGCGCGGGTGGACCGGTGCTCGGGCCGGCCGCGGACGTACCGGTCGGCGGTGGCGCGGTGTTCAAGGAGGCGAAGGTCGTCGTGACCCAGCCGACGGCCGGGCAGTACAAGGGGTTCAGCGCGGTCTGCACGCACAGCGGGTGCCTGGTGGCGAAGGTCGCTGACAACACGATCGACTGCAACTGCCACGGCAGCAAGTTCAACGCGACCGACGGCAGCGTGGTGACCGGGCCGGCCCGCGAGCCGCTGGCCGCGGTGAACGTGTCGGTGCAGGGCGGCAACATCGTCGGCTCGGCCTGACGAACGGGGGAAAGGCCCGGCCGGAAACGGCCGGGCCTTTCGGGTGTCCTGCGGGGATGCCGGTCGCGCGGATCAGCGCGGAGCCGGCGCCGAGGTCGGCGTGCCGGTCGGCGTCGGCGACGTCGTCGGGGAGGGGGTGGGCGTCGGCGTCGGAGTGGGCGTCGGGGTGGGGGTGGGCGTCGGCGTGGTGGGCGGCTCGAACGGGCCGAGGAACAGCAGGCGGTTCGGCGAGTTCGCGCCGGGGTTCTGGACCTCGTCCGGGGTCGCGGTCTCGAGCAGCGCCTTGCTCACCTCGGCGGGTGTCGCCTCGGGATGCGTGCTCAGGTACAGCGCGATCACCCCGGCGACGTGTGGCGCGGCCATCGACGTACCGCTCATCGTGCGGGTCGCCTCCGGGTCGTTGATCGCGACCGAGGTGATCTCGACGCCCGGTCCGGACAGGTCGACGCAGCTGCCGTAGTTGGAGAACTTCGGCCGGGTGTCCTCCCGGTCGGTGGCGCCGACGGTGATCGCCAGCGGCTCGCGGGCCGGCGAGACGTTGCAGGCGTCGGTGCTCTCGTTGCCGGCGGCCACCGCGTAGCTGATCCCGGACTCGATCGAGGCCCGGACCGCCGCGTCGGTGGCGTCGTCGATGCTGCCACCGAGGCTGAGGTTGGCCACCGCCGGCTTCTTGGCGTTGGCCGTCACCCACTCGATGCCCGAGACCACCGTCTCGGTGGTGCCGGAGCCGATGCAGTTCAGCACCCGGACGCCGTACACCTTGGCCTGCTTGGCGACGCCGTACGTCGTACCGGCGATGGTGCCGGCGACGTGGCTGCCGTGGCCGGCGCAGTCGACGCCGTTCTGGCCGTCGCCGATGGTGTCGGTCCCGACCGACGCCCGGCCGCCGAAGTCCTTGTGCTCGGGGTAGATGCCGGTGTCGATCACGTAGACGCTGACGTTGTCCGCGGCAACGGACGGGGTGAACTTGCGGTCCAGCGGCAGCTCGCGCTGGTCGGTCCGGTCCAGGCCCCACGGCGGATCGTCCTGCTTCGCCGTGAACACCTGGTTCTGCTGGACGTAGGCGACCTGCGGATCGCGCGCGACGTTCTCGGCCTGCTCCGGGGTCATCGCGGCGGAGAAGCCGCGCAGCGAGGACCGGAACTCCTTGCGCACGGTCAGGTCGTACGCGGTCGCCAGACTCCGGGTGGTGGCCCTGGTCATCGCCGCCGACGGGTTGCCGGCCAGCACGACGATGTAGGTACCGGGCACCGCCGCCGGGCTGCCGGCGCCGCGGATCAGCGGCTCGGAGCGCTCGGTCGTCGGTGCCTCGCGCGCGGTGGCCGGCGCGGCGCCGAGCACGGGCACCAGGAGCAACGCGGCCCCCGCCACGGCCGTGGCTCGGAACGGGATGTTGAACGGCGTCATCGGCTGGACTCCTCGTCGGCAGTTCGGTCGTCACCCGGGGACGAGGCTAGAACCGGCGCGGCCGCCGGGCGTGGCGTCGGTCGCGGCAGTGGGCAAGCCGTAACACGATCTCCGCCGGGCCGAAAGACAGCCCGCGCCTTGCCCGGCGGCGATCCCGCGACGGGTCAGGACCGCGTGCGAGCCCGGTGGTTGGCGTGCCTGCGGACGGCGAACCGGTACGCCGCCTGGATCATCGGTGCCAGGTCGGCGACCGTGCGGTCCGACGGCGACAGCACGCAGATCCAGTGCTGCGGGGTGTAGACTGGGTGCGGCATGACGGTGTCGAGAGCGGTGAAGTCGAGATCGGCCGGGGGAGTGGGGAACAGGTCCAGGTAGTCGGCTTTCGGCAGGCCGAGATTCAGCCGGTAGACGCCCGGGCGGTCCAGGTTCGAGGCGCTGTCGTACCCGTCGGAGGTGACCACGGTCGCGTACGGCAGCTGCCGTTCGGGCGGCAGGTCGCCGTCCGGGTCGTACACGAAGAAGGTGTCCCCGTTGGCCTGGAGTGCCCGGACGCCGGGCCCGGTCAGCTGCCCGATCAGTTGGTCGATATCCATGCCTTCAAGTCTGTCATTGAACCTGCAATGAAGACTTTTGCGCATCAGACCCCGTCCCGGCGGGCGTTGTCGGCGGGGCGAACTAGGGTGGTGAGGTGGCTGATCCGTCGTCCTACCGCCCTGCTCCGGGCTCCATCCCCGACTCGCCCGGGGTGTACCGCTTCAGTGACTCCGCCGGCCGGGTGATCTACGTCGGCAAGGCGAAGAACCTGCGCGCCCGGTTGTCGTCGTACTTCCAGGACCTGGCGAACCTGCACCCCCGGACCCAGTCGATGGTGACCACCGCCGCGAAGGTGGACTGGACCGTGGTCGGCACCGAGGTGGAGTCGCTGCAGCTGGAGTACTCCTGGATCAAGGAGTACGACCCGAGGTTCAACGTGAAGTACCGGGACGACAAGTCCTACCCGTGGCTGGCGATCACCCTCAACGAGGACTACCCGCGGGTGATGGTCGGCCGCGGCCAGAAGAAGAAGGGCATCCGGTACTTCGGCCCGTACAGCCACGCCTGGGCGATCCGGGAGACCGTCGACCTGCTGCTGCGGGTCTTCCCGATGCGCTCGTGCAGCAAAGGCGTGTTCAACCGGCACCGCCAGATCGGCCGGCCCTGCCTGCTCGGTTACATCGGCAAGTGCGCCGCGCCGTGCACCGGCCAGGTCAGCCAGGAGGAGCACCGCAGGATCGTCGAGGACTTCTCCGCCTTCCTGTCCGGCCAGACCGCGACGTACGTGCGCCGGCTGGAGAAGGAGATGAAGGCGGCCGCCGCCGAGCTGGAGTACGAGCGGGCCGCGAAGATGCGCGACGACCTGGCCGCGCTGGAGAAGGCGCTGGCCAAGAACGCGGTGGTGCTCGGCGACGGCACCGACACCGACGTGGTCGCGCTGAGCGAGGACCCGCTCGAGGTGGCCGTGCAGATCTTCTACGTGCGCGGCGGCCGGATCCGCGGCCAGCGCGGCTGGATCGCCGACAAGGCCGACGGCACCGCGACCACCGGCGACCTGGTCTCCCGGTTCATCCAGCAGATGTACGCCGGTGAGGCGGCCGACGCGATCCCGCGCGAGATCCTGGTCCCGGTGGTGCCGGACGACGAGGCCGCGCTGACCGAGTGGCTGTCGCAGCTGCGCGGGTCGCGGGTCGCGATCCGGGTCCCGCAGCGCGGCGACAAGAAGGCGCTGATGGAGACCGTCGAGCGCAACGCGCTGCAGACGCTGACCATGCACAAGACCAAGCGGGCCAGCGACCTGACCACCCGCAACCAGGCCCTGGAGGAGATCCAGGCCGCGCTCGACCTGCCCGAGGCTCCGCTGCGGCTGGAGTGCTACGACGTGTCCAACCTGCAGGGCACCGAGGTGGTCGCCTCGATGGTCGTGTTCGAGGACGGCCTGCCGCGCAAGAGCGAGTACCGGCGGTTCGTGATCCGCGGTGTCGAGGGCCAGAACGACGTCGCCTCGATCGCCGAGGTGCTGACCCGGCGGTTCAAGCGGCTGCTGGACGAGCGGGCGACGCTGACCGGCGACCCGGCCGCCGACGGCGCCGACGAACCGGACGCGGCGGCGGCCTTGATCGACCCCGAGACCGGCCGAGCGAAGAAGTTCTCCTACGCGCCGGGCCTGGTGGTCGTCGACGGCGGCCCGCCGCAGGTCGCGGCCGCCCGGCAGGCGATGGACGAGCTGGGCCTCGGCGACATCCCGGTCTGCGGCCTGGCCAAGCGGCTGGAGGAGGTCTGGCTGCCCGACGAGCAGGACCCGGTGATCTTCTCCCGGACCTCCGAGGGGCTCTACCTGCTCCAGCGGCTGCGCGACGAGGCACACCGGTTCGCGATCACCCACCACCGCAACCGCCGGTCGAAGTCGATGGTGGAGAGCGTGCTCGACGACGTACCGGGGCTCGGCGAGGTGCGGCGCAAGACCCTGCTGCGGCACTTCGGTTCGTTGCGCAAACTGCGGGAGGCGACCGTCGACGAGGTGGCCGGGCTGCCCGGCTTCGGACGCCGGACGGCCGAGTCGGTGGTCGTCGCGGTGAACGCTGTGGCAACGAAGGCCGACACCGGCCGGGCGCCGTCGGTGAACACCGCCACGGGCGAGATACTGGACGACGACGGACCGGGGCCCGCCGGTCCGCCGAACGGGGAGAACCGAAACTGATGGACGAGTCGAGCGGCAACCTGGTCATCGTGTCCGGCATGTCCGGCGCGGGACGGAGTTCGGTCGCGGACGTGCTGGAGGACCTCGGCTGGTTCGTGGTCGACAACCTGCCGCCGATGTTCCTGACCACGATCGTGGAGCAGGTCGTCGGCACCGGCGCCTCGCCCCGGCTGGCGGTGGTGGTCGACGTCCGGACCGGCATGTTCTTCGACGAGCTCGGCGCGGCCATCCAGGACCTGCGCACCAAGGGGTACCGGCCGCTGACCCTGTTCCTGGAGGCGTCCGACGACGTGATCGTGCGCCGCCAGGAGAGCGTGCGCCGGCCGCACCCGCTGCAGGGCGAGGGCCGGCTGCTGACCGGGATTCAGCGGGAGCGCGAGCTGCTCGGCGACATCCGGGCCGGCGCCGACCTGGTGATCGACACCTCGAACCTGAACATCCACCAGCTCGCCGCGAAGATCGTGAACGCCTTCGGCGACGAGGAGAACGCCGAGCTGCGGGCCACCGTGGTGTCGTTCGGTTTCAAGTACGGCATCCCGGTCGACGCCGACGTGGTCGCCGACATGCGCTTCGTGCCGAACCCGTACTGGCAGCCCGACCTGCGCCCGATGACCGGCCAGGACCGGCCTGTGTCAGACTTCGTGCTCGGCCATCCGCTGGCCCAGCAGTTCCTGCAGAACTACGTGGACGTGCTGGACACCCTGCGGACCGGCTACCTGAACGAGGGCAAGCGGTTCGTCACGGTCGCGATCGGCTGCACCGGGGGTAAGCACCGGAGCGTCGCCATGGCCGAGGAGATCGGCAAGCGGCTGCGGGAGAAGGGGTCACCGACCTTGGTGGTGCACAGGGATCTGGGGCGGGAGTGACGAGATCTCCCCGAGTCGTGGCGCTGGGTGGCGGGCACGGTCTCGCCGCGTCGCTGTCCGCCCTGCGGCAGGTGACCGACCAGCTGACCGCGGTCGTCACGGTCGCCGACAACGGCGGATCGTCGGGCCGGCTGCGCACTGAGCTGGGGGTGCTGCCGCCGGGTGACCTGCGAATGGCGCTGGCCGCGTTGTGCCGCGACGACGAGTGGGGCCGCACCTGGGCCGACGTGCTGCAGCACCGGTTCCGCAGTGACGGCGCCCTGCACGACCACGCGGTCGGCAACCTGCTGATCGTCGCGCTCTGGGAACTGCTCGGCGAGGCCGTCGACGGGCTCGACTGGGTCGCCCGGCTGCTCGGCGCCCAGGGCCGGGTGCTGCCGATGTCGTCGGTCCCGCTGGACATCACCGCGCGGGTGCTCGGCCTGGATCCGCTGCACCCCGAGGCGATCAGCGAGATCCGCGGGCAGACCGAGGTCGCCACCACCAACGGCCACGTCGTCGACGTCGCGCTCGACCCGGCCGACCCGCCGGCCTGCCCGGAGGCGCTGGTCGCCGTCGCGGAGGCCGACTGGGTCGTTGTCGGTCCGGGGTCGTGGTTCACCTCGGTGATTCCCAACCTGCTGGTCCCGGCGTTGTGCCGCGGGCTGGAGCAGACCAGCGCGCGGCGCGTGCTGACGCTGAACCTCGGCGAACAGATCGGCGAGACCGACGGCTTCTCCCCGGAGACCCACCTCGAGGTGCTCGCCGCGCACGCGCCCGAGCTGCGCATCGACGTGGTCCTGGCCGACCAGGACCACGTGCCCGACCCGGAGTCGTTACGCCGTACGGCAAGCTCGCTCGGTGCCGAGCTGGTGGTCGCGGACATCGCCGACGACCAGCGCCAGCTCCACCACGACCCGGCGAAGCTGGCGAAGATCTACCGCGAGATCTTCCAGTAGCGGGCGTCGCCGCCGGCTACTTCTTGGCGAAGATCGGGGTGCGCTCGAACGTCTTGCCGCCCGGAACGCCGGCCTGGTCGGGCTGGAACGGGTTGGCGTCGAAGCGGGCGACCTCGCGACCCCGCGCGTCCGAGAAGACCGCCCAGATCGGCGCCATCGGGTCTCCGACGGTGGTCCGGGTCGAGTACCACAGGAAGAACCCGTCGCGGATGACCGCCGGGGACACCACGCCGTCGACGGTCCGGAACTCGATCTTGGCGATGCCGGGCGGGACGACGCCCTTCGCGCCGTACCGGTCGGCGTAGACGACGTACGGCTTGTCGGCGGTGACCGACTGCCGCAGGTAGTCGTCGCCCGGGGAGGCGACACCCGGCTCGGCGTTGTCGAGGCAGTACGCGTAGCGCTTGCGGTCGGGGGAGACCAGGATCGCGTGGAACCAGCTGCCGGTGCCCTGGGTCACCGCCACGGTCCAGTTGCTGATCGGGTCGGAGCCCCCGCCGGCGGCCTTCTGCGAGCCCTGCTGGTAGTTGCGGTCCTGCGGCTTGCAGCGTGCGACCACCTGCGCGGCGGACAGCGTGCTCTGCGGCAGTTGCTTGTCCGGCAGGACCTTGCCGGTCTTGGCGTCCATGGTCACCGTGGTCGGGGACGCCGGAAGTCCCAGGCCGGCCACCGGGGGGTTGCTCGGCTGCCCGGGCCAGACGGCGACGGCGGTGGCGACGCCGGCCACCGCGACGGCGCCGGCCGCGACCGCGCCGGCCCGGCGGATCCGCTGCCCGCGGCGGCCACGGCGTACGACGTCGTCCACGGAGTGCCGCAGCGGCTGGGCCGAGTCGTCGGCGGCGTCGGACAGCAGGTCTTCGATCTCGGTGCTCACAACAGGACCTCTTTCTTGTGATCGGCCGGTGCGGCGGTGCCGGTGCCCGGCCGGTGCAGCTGTTCGCGCAGTGCCGCGAGTCCCCGGGAGGTCTGGCTCTTGACCGCGCCGGTCCCGATGCCGAGCACCTGCGCGGTCTCCTCGATGCTCAGGTCCGCGTAGTGCCGCAGGACCACGCAGGCCCGTTGCCGCGGCGCGAGCCGGGCCAGCGCCTCGATCACCAGCAACCGGTCGTCGACCGTGCGGGCGGGGTCGGGCAGCGGCTGGTCCGGGACCTCGTCGTCGAGGAACTCCCGGCGCCACGGCCGCTTGGCCTGGTCGAGCACCACCGACACCACGGCCCGGTGGGCGTAGGTGTTGAGCCCGGCGTGGTGGTCCAGCCGGTCCCAGGCGCGGTACACCCGGACGAGCGCGTCCTGGGCCGCGTCCTCGGCCCGGTGCCAGTCGCCGCACATCAGGTACGCCGTCCGGCGCAACCGGCGGAGCGCCGCGGCGGCGAACTCGGTGAAGTCCGCCTCACTGCGTCGTCGCATCGTCGCTCCTCTCGGGGTGTCGGAAGAGGAACGACACCCGGCCCCGGAAAGGTTGCCACGACCCGTAACACCGACCGCGGCGGGGGAGTTGGACCGGGTACCGGCCGGAGGGTCTTTGACAGCAGTGGGAGGATTTCGTACATGGCGATGACTGCACAGGTGAAGTCCGAGCTGACCAGCATCCAGGTCACGAAACCCTGCTGCCGCAAGGCCGAGGTCTCGTCCGTACTCCGGTTCGCCGGCGGCCTGCACCTGGTGTCCGGCCGGATCGTGGTCGAGGCCGAGCTGGACAGCGCCCGGGCCGCCCGGCGGCTGCGCAAGGACATCGCCGAGATCTTCGGCCACCCGTCGGAGGTCGTGGTCATCTCCCCGTCGGGAATCCGCAAGCAGACGAAGTACGTCGTCCGGGTGGTCCGTGACGGCGACGCGCTGGCCCGCCAGACCGGCCTGGTCGACAACCGCGGCCGCCCGGTCCGTGGGCTGCCGCCGGCGGTGGTGTCGGGGGCCTCCTGCGACGCGGTGGCGGCCTGGCGCGGCGCGTTCCTGGCGCACGGCTCGCTGACCGAGCCCGGCCGGTCCTCGTCGCTCGAGGTGACCTGCCCCGGGCCGGAGGCCGCGCTCGCGCTGGTCGGTGCGGCCCGGCGGCTCGGCATCGGCTCCAAGGCCCGCGAGGTGCGCAACGTCGACCGCGTGGTGATCCGCGACGGCGACGCGATCGGCGCCCTGCTGACCCGGCTCGGCGCGCACGAGTCGGTGCTGGCCTGGGAGGAGCGCCGGATGCGCCGCGAGGTCCGCGCGACGGCGAACCGGCTGGCCAACTTCGACGACGCGAACCTGCGCCGCTCGGCCCGCGCGGCGGTCGCGGCCGGCGCCCGGGTGGAGCGCGCGCTGGAGATCCTCGGCGACGACGTCCCGGACCACCTGCAGGTGGCCGGCAAGCTGCGCCTGGAGCACAAGCAGGCCAGCCTCGAGGAGCTCGGCCAGCTGCACGAGCCGGCTCTCACCAAGGACGCGGTGGCCGGCCGGATCCGCCGCCTGCTGGCGATGGCCGACAAGCGCGCCGCCGACCTCGGCATCCCCAACACCGAGGCCAACCTGACCCCCGACATGCTCGACCCGGCCTGATCCGGCCGCCGCCGTAGCGCCGCGGCTTCACCAGCAGAATCACTGGTATTCACCGCACGACCCCGGACGATCTCCGGGGTCGTGGTGCGTCGGGGTGGTCTGCTCGGTGGGCTACCGGCCGGTCCGGCTGGTCTGATGTGGACGGTACCAGTGGATCAAGTGGGCTGTTGGGCTAGTGTTTCGGCTGTAGCGGCAGTGCTCGACAGCTAGTTTGAGGAGACGTAGTCCCGTGACCGTACGCGTAGGTATCAACGGCTTCGGCCGAATCGGCCGTAACTTCTTCCGCGCCGTGCAGGCGTCCGGTGCCGACATCGAGGTCGTCGCCGTCAACGACTTGACCGACAACCAGACCCTCGCCCACCTGCTGAAGTACGACTCGATCCTGGGCCGCTTCCCGGGCGAGGTCACCGCGACCGAGTCCGACATCACCGTCGCCGGGCACAGCTTCAAGGCGTTCGCCGAGCGCGACCCCGCCAACCTCAAGTGGTCGGACGTGGGCGCCGACGTGGTGATCGAGTCCACCGGCTTCTTCACCGACGCCACCAAGGCCAAGACGCACGCCGACAACGGCGCCAAGAAGGTCATCATCTCCGCCCCGGCGAAGAACGAGGACCTGACCGTGGTGATGGGCGTGAACCACGAGCTGTACGACGCCGACCAGCACACGGTCATCTCGAACGCGTCCTGCACCACGAACTGCCTCGCCCCGATGGCCAAGGCCATTCACGACGAGTTCACCATCCAGCAGGGCCTGATGACCACGATCCACGCCTACACCCAGGACCAGAACCTGCAGGACGGCCCGCACAAGGACCTGCGCCGCGCCCGCGCCGCCGCGCTGAACATCGTGCCGACCTCGACCGGCGCCGCGAAGGCGATCGGCCTGGTGCTGCCCGAGCTCAAGGGCAAGCTGGACGGCTACGCGCTGCGCGTCCCGGTGCCGACCGGTTCGGCCACCGACCTGACCATCACCGTCGGCCGGGAGACCTCGGTCGAGGAGGTCAACGCTGCCGTCAAGGCCGCGGCCGAGGGTGCGCTCAAGGGCTACCTGCGCTACACCGAGGACGAGATCGTCTCCAGCGACATCGTCACCGACCCGGCCTCCTGCATCTTCGACGCCGGGCTGACCAAGGTGCTCGGCAACCAGGTCAAGGTCGTCGGCTGGTACGACAACGAGTGGGGCTACTCCAACCGCCTCGTCGACCTGGTCAACTACGTCGGCGCCTCGCTCTGACGTTCTCCCCACCACAGTGCGTCCGAAGAACCCTGGCCGGTAGCGCAGGTTCTTCGGACGCTCGCGGTTTGCCGAAGGAAACTCGACTGTGAAGACGATGGAAGATCTGGGGGACGTGGCCGGCCTGCGGGTGCTGGTGCGCTCCGACCTGAACGTGCCGATCAAGGGCGACGAGATCGGCGACGACGGCCGCATCCGCGCCTCGCTGCCGACCCTGCTCACGCTGGCCAAGGCCGGCGCCAAGGTGATCGTGACCGCGCACCTCGGCCGTCCCAAGGGCACGGCGAACCCGGAGTTCACGCTGGCCCCGGTCGCCCGGCGGCTCGGTGAGCTGCTGCAGCCCGAGGGTGTCACCGTGCGGTTCGCCACCGACGTGACCGGCGAGAGCGCGCAGGAGGCGGTGCAGGAGCTCGACGAGGGCGAGGTGCTGCTGCTCGAGAACGTGCGGTACGACCCGCGTGAGGAGAGCAAGGACGAGGCCGAGCGCGGGGCGCTGGCCGACGAGCTGGCCGGTCTGGCCGACCTGTTCGTCAGCGACGGCTTCGGCGTCGTGCACCGCAAGCAGGCCAGCGTGTACGACGTGGCCCGCAAGCTGCCGCACGCGGCCGGCGGCCTGGTGCTCGCCGAGGTCGAGGTGCTGAAGAAGCTCACCGAGAGCCCGGAGCGCCCGTACGTCGTCGTACTGGGCGGCGCGAAGGTGTCGGACAAGCTCGCGGTGATCGACAACCTGCTGGCCAAGGCCGACAAGCTGCTGATCGGCGGCGGCATGGTGTTCACCTTCCTCAAGGCCCAGGGCCACGAGGTCGGCAAGAGCTTGCTCGAGGAAGACCAGCTGGACACGGTCAAGGGCTACCTGGACGCCGCGAAGGCCAAGGGCGTCGAGATCGTGCTGCCGACCGACATCGTGGTCGCGCCCGAGTTCAAGGCCGACGCGCCCGCCACCGTGGTCGCCGCCGACGCGATCCCGGCCGACCAGCTCGGTCTGGACATCGGCCCGGAGTCCGGCCAGGCGTTCGCCGCGGAGATCGCGGCCGCGAAGACCGTGTTCTGGAACGGCCCGATGGGTGTGTTCGAGATGGCGGCGTTCGCCGGCGGAACCAAGGCCGTGGCGAAGGCGTTGACCGAGGTGGACGGCCTCAGTGTCGTCGGTGGCGGCGACTCGGCGGCCGCCGTACGGCAGCTGGGCTTCGCGGACGACCAGTTCGGGCACATCTCCACCGGAGGTGGCGCGTCGCTGGAATACCTGGAGGGCAAGGAGCTCCCAGGTCTCGCTGTGCTGGAAGAGGAGTAACCAAGGAATGGCTGGCTCTGAGATTTCGGCTGCTCGTACGCCGTTGATGGCGGGCAACTGGAAGATGAACGTCAACCACGTCGAGGCCGTGCACCTGCTGCAGAAGCTGAGCTGGACGCTGCAGGACAAGAAGCACGACTTCGAGCGGGTCGAGGTCGCGGTGCTGCCGCCGTTCACCGACATCCGCAGCGTGCAGACGCTCGTCGACGGCGACCGGATGAAGATCGTGTACGGCGCGCAGGACGTGTCGGTGCACGACGAGGGCGCCTACACCGGCGAGATCTCGGCGGCGATGCTGACCAAGCTCGGCTGCACCTACGTGCTGGCCGGTCACTCCGAGCGCCGGCAGTACCACGGCGAGGACGACGCGCTGGTGAACGCCAAGGCCACCAAGGCGCTGGCGGCCGGGCTCGTCCCGATCGTCTGCGTCGGCGAGGGCCTCGAGGTCCGTAAGGCCGGCGAGCACGTCGCGCACACGCTGGCCCAGGTCGACGGCGCGCTGGCCGGGCTCAAGCCGGACGACGTGCGCAAGGTCGTCATCGCCTACGAGCCGGTGTGGGCGATCGGCACCGGCGAGGTGGCCACACCCGAGGACGCGCAGGAGGTCTGCGCCGCGATCCGGGGCCGGCTGGAGGAGTCGATCTCACCCGCCGTGGCCGACGCGGTACGGATTCTGTACGGGGGGTCGGTGAAGATGAGCAGCGCAGGTGGCATCATGTCCCAGCCGGACGTCGACGGCTGCCTGGTCGGGGGTGCGAGCCTCAAGGTGGACGAGTTCGCCGGTATCTGCCGTTACCTGGACCTTCAGTTAGGCTACTCCTCGTGATTCTCGCTTTTCAGATCGTCGTGATCATCTGCAGCCTGATCCTGACGCTGCTCGTGCTGCTGCACAAAGGCCGCGGTGGCGGTCTGTCGGACCTGTTCGGTGGCGGTGTGTCGTCCAACCTGGGCGGCTCCTCCGTCGCGGAGCGGAACCTGGACCGGATCACCATCGCGGTCGGTCTGATCTGGTTCGCGGCCATCGTCGCTCTCGGCCTGCTGTACAAGCTCGGCTGAGAGGGGAGTAGCTCCCGTGGCTGGTGGTGGCGGTGCAATTCGTGGTAGCCGGGTCGGTGCCGGGCCGATGGGCGAGGCGGAGCGCGGTGAGTCCGCGCCCCGGCAGCGCATCGTGTTCTTCTGTGCCAACGGTCACGAGACCGCGACGGTGTTCGCGGTCGAAGCGGCCATCCCGGAGGCGTGGGACTGTCCACGGTGCGGTCTGCCGACCAGCACCGACGTGAACAACCCACCCCCGCCCCCGAAGATCGAGCCCTACAAGACGCATCTGGCGTACGTGAAGGAGCGGCGCAGCGAGCAGGAGGCCGCCCAGATCCTCGAAGAGGCCCTGGAACGCCTGCGCGCCCGCCGCGCCGGCGGCGAGATCCTCTTCTAGCACGACGACCGAGCACCCGGGCAGTCCCCACGGACCGCCCGGGTGTTCGCGTTGCCACCCGGCGTACCGGGCCTGCGTAGGCCCGGCGTACCTGGCCCTGCGTAGGCCGGGCGTACCTGGCCCTGCGCAGGCCTGGCGTACCTGTTCCCGCGTAGGCTGGACGTACCTGGCCCTGCGTACGCCCTCGGCCCGCGAACGCCGGACGTCCCCCCGGCACGAGAACGCCGGACGCCCCAGGAACGCGACCGCGCAGCTGCCGCCGAGGTCGGTGGGCCCGCGTCGGCGTACCGCTCCTGCTGCCGCATCTGAGGGGTTAACCCTCGAGGTACAGGGTTGGCCTACCAGATTCTGATGGGTCAACCCTGCGTTTGGCGGGTTAACCCGCGAGAGTCGGCGGGCGGATGGTGCCGGTGGAGGTTCCGGTGTCTGAGGGGTTAACCCGTGAGGTGTGGGGTTGGCCCGCCAGATTCCGGTGGGTCAACCCTGCACTTGAGGGGTTAACCCCCGAGTACGACGCGCTGGCTGGACCGCCGGCTGGGCTCCGGAGAGAGAGTCGCTGGGTGGAGGCGGCCGATGCCGCAGGTGCGGGGCGGGAGCGGCTGGCGGCGGCAGGGTGGTGGCAGGGGTGGCGGCCGGGTGGTGGGATGGGGTGATCACGGAGGGCGTGGTGGGCGTCGCTCGGCGGTTCGGCTGGGTCAGTGGGGGCGGTGGGTGGCGTGGCGGGCGAAGAGGTGGTTGAGGTCGGCTTGGGGGATCTGCTGGGTGGCGAAGGTGAGGGTGCCGGTGGTGCGCAGCTCCTCGGCCGCCTGGCGGACGAAGCCGAGCGCGGCGCGGGCGATGCTGCCGCCGAGGCTGACCCGGGTCACGCCGGCTTCCAGGACGGCCGGGATCGTCAGGTCGGTGGAGCCCAGGCCCAGGACGACGTTGAGCGGGCCGTCGAGCTCGGCGACCAGGGTACGGAGGTCGGGGAGCGCGTTGACGCCGGGCGCGTACAGGCAGTCGGCACCGGCCTCGCGGTACCGCTGGAGACGGCGGATCGAGTCGGCCAGCGGGACGGAACCGTTGAGCAGCTGCCCGTCGGTCCGCGCGGTGAGGACGAAGTCGGGCCCGGCCGCCTCCCGGGCGGCGACGATGCGTTCGACCGACAGGTCCTCGGTGTAGAGCCGGCGGCCGTCGTAGTCCTCGATGTTGCCGCCCGCGAGACCGGCCTCCTTCGCGCGCCGGATCGTGCGGGCGACGTCCTCGGGGCGGTCGCCGTACCCGTTCTCGAGGTCGCCGTTGACCGGGAGGGTGACCGCCGCGGTGATCTGGTGGATGCGGTCGAACATGACGTCGGCCGGTACGGACGGGGCACCGTCCGGCAGCGTGTGGTCGCCGGCGCCCAGCGAGAACGCGATGCCGGCGCTGGTGGTCGCGATCGCGGGGAAGCCGGCCTCGGCCAGGATGATCGCGCTGCCGGCGTCCCAGGCGTTCGGCATCACGAAGGAACCGGTGTGCAGGTCGCGGAAGATGGTCATCCGGTCATCCTGCCAGCGGCACGGTTCGGCCCCCGCCGAACGGATCGACGGGGGCCGGGGCGTTGCTCCGCAGACCGGCGGAGAGAGTTACGACGTCCGGTAGCCGGCCCGACCGCGTTCGACAGTTCGTCGCGGCCGGGACCGGTGGACGACGTTCGCTGGATCAGGCCCGCGGGGACCGGGTGTCGTCCGCGAGCTGTGCGGCGGCCGCGTCGTCAAGCAACCACAAGGTCCGGCTGAGCCCCTCCGGGCGCGAGGCGGGCACCGTGTCGCCGGTGAGGGCCTGGTTGACCGCGTCGGCCTTGTCCTCACCGGCGACGACGAACCAGACCTCCTCCGCCCGCGCCAGCGCCGGGAAGGTCAGCGAGATCCGGGTCGGCGGCGGCTTGGGGGAGTCGTGCACGGCAACCGCCGACCGGTCGTCGACAGCGAGCTCGGGATGGTCCGGGAACAGCGAGGCAACATGTCCGTCCGGCCCGACGCCCAGCATCAGCAGATCGAAGACAGGAACCCTGACCTCGGCATCCGCCCGGCCGGCGCCACTGTCCGCGCCTTCGGCACGGCTGGTGGCTGCTGCGCTCAGCTCGCCCTCGGCGCTTCCCGCGCCTGACACCGACGCGGCGCGTGGTGCGCCTTCGGTGCGGGCTGCGCCGGCAGCGGCGGACAGTTCTTCGGCGTACGCCGCGGCTGCCGCTTCCGGGCCCTGGCCGGTGTCGGCCGCCATCGGGTGCACCTTGGCCGGGTCGACGTCGACCTTGGAGAGCAGCGCGTCCCGGGCCTGGGTCTCATTGCGCTCCGGGTCGCCGTCGGGCAGAAATCGCTCGTCGCCCCACCAGAACTCGACCCGCTGCCAGTCGATCGCCGTCCGGGCGGGTGACTCCGCTACGGCCCGGTAGACCGCGGACGCGACCCGCCCGCCGGTCAGCACGACCTGGGCCACCTTGCCGGTGCTCTGGACGTCGACGAGCCGGGTGATCAGCCGCGCCGCGACGGCGTGGGCCAAGCCGTCGGGGTCGCGGTTCAGCAAGAGTGCGAACGAGGTCATGATCGCCCGGCCACCCTCTTGCCGGTGGCCTTCTGGGCGGTCGACTTCTTCGCCGCCGCCTTCTTCGTGCCGGTCTGCTTCGTGGTGGTCTGCTTGCCGCCGGTCTGCTGGGCCGCCGGCGCCGCGGTCTTCTTGCGGGCCGACTTCGCCGCGGCGCTGGTCTTGCGCGCCGTCGCCGAGGACGCCGCAGACGACTTCTTCGCTGGCGCCTTCTTGGCCGCCGACTTCGCCGCACCGTCCTTGGCTGCCGAGCCGTTCGACGCCGAGCCGTTCGACCCCGCCCCGTTCGACCCCGCGCCGTTCGACCCCGCGCCGTTCGGCCCCGCCCCGCTCGACGCTGCGGCAGCCGCCGCACCGCCCTCGGCCGAGGCCTGCAGCTCCGGCGACGCCGCCTGACCGGTGACGGCCGCCGTGCGGGCCGCCGCCTGCTGCGCGGCGTGCTGGGCCGACCGCCGGTCGGCGGCGCTCACCTTCTTCGCGTCGGCCGGCATGCTCTCCCGCTTGACCATGCACGCCAGCGTCTGCGCGTACACGTCGTCCGGGTCGAGCCGCCGCAGTTCCTCGCTGAGCAGCTCCGAGGTCGTCCGCCGCTTCAGCGCGACCGGCCGGTCCGGCTGGCCCGGCACGCTGAACGTCGCGATCGAGCCGTCCGGGCGGGTGAGCGAGATCGGTCCCGACGGCGTGAACAGCCGGACCGCGGTCAGGCCGGGTCCGCGCGACGTCTTCTGCTCGACCGCGACGCCGAGCTTGCACTGCAGCCAGGCGGCCATCAGGTCGGCGCTCGGGTTGCCCTTGGCCGACACGACCTCCGCGCCGGTGACCTGGGCCGGGTACTGGTCCAGGGCGGCCGCCATCAGCGCCCGCCACGGAGTCAGCCGCGACCAGGCGAAGTCGGTGTCTCCGGGCTGGTAGCCCTCGGCCCGGCTGGAGAAGTCGACCGAGGCTCGGCGGGTGGCCGCCGCGTCGGTGACCCGGCGCCGGCCGAGCTGACCCAGCGGGTCCTCGGCGGGAACCTTCGGACCGCCCCCCGGCCACCAGACGATGACGGGGGAGTCGGGCAGCAGCAGCGGGGTGACGACCGACTCGGGCACCTTGGCCAGCTCGCCGTGCAGCCGCAGCAGCACCGCCTCGCCGGGAATGCCTTCGCCGACGCGGACCTCGGCGTCCAGTCCACCCTCGCCGCGGCCCGGCCGCAGGATCGCCACCAGCACCCGCGACGGGTGCTCGCGGCCGGCCTCGTTCGCGGCCTTCATCGCGTCGTGGTGCGACGCCTCGTCGACGACGACCACGATGGTGCCGACCATGCCCATCGCCGGCGAGCCCGCGTTGCGGCGGGCCCGCAGCAGCGCCGAGGCGATCTCGCTCGACGTCGTACCGGTCAGGTCGATGATCATGGCCGCCTCCAGGCGCGTCCGTCGCGGGCGAGCATCTCGTGGGCGGAGTCCGGGCCCCAGCCGCCGGAGGCGTACTGCTCCGGCTGGCCGTGCTCGGCCCAGTAGTTGATCACCGGGTCGAGGATCTTCCAGCCCAGCTCCACCTCGGTGTGCTGGGGGAACAACGGCGGGTCGCCGAGCAGCACGTCCAGGATCAGCCGTTCGTAGGCCTCCGGGGAGGACTCGGTGAACGACCCGCCGTAGGCGAAGTCCATGTTCACGTCGCGGATCTCCATCATCGTGCCCGGCACCTTGGCGCCGAACCGCATCGTGATGCCCTCGTCCGGCTGGATCCGCATCACCAGGGCGTTCTGCCCCAGCTCCTCGGTCTCGGTCGCGGTGAACGGCAGGTGCGGGGCGCGCTTGAACATCACCGCCACCTCGGTGACCCGGCGGCCGAGCCGCTTGCCGGTGCGCAGGTAGAACGGGACGCCGGCCCAGCGGCGGGTGTCCACGTCGACCCGCATCGCGGCGAAGGTCTCGGTCGCCGAGTGCTGCGGGATGCCGTCCTCCTGCAGGTAGCCCTTCACCTTGCTGCCACCGGCCCAGCCGGCGGCGTACTGGCCGCGGGCGGTGTGCAGGTCGAGGCGGTCCGGCAGCTTGACCGCGGCCAGCACCTTCTTCTTCTCCTGCCGCAGCGACCACGCGTCGAAGCTGACCGGCTCCTCCATCGCGACCAGCGCGAGCAGCTGGAGCAGGTGGTTCTGGATCACGTCGCGGGCCGCGCCGATGCCGTCGTAGTACCCGGCCCGGCCGCCGATGCCGATGTCCTCGGCCATCGTGATCTGCACGTGGTCGACGTAGTGGCTGTTCCAGACCGGCTCGAACATCGCGTTGGCGAACCGCAGCGCCAACATGTTCTGCACGGTCTCCTTGCCCAGGTAGTGGTCGATCCGGAAGACCGCCTCGGGCGGGAAGACCGACTCGACCACCCGGTTGAGCTCACGGGCGCTCTTCAGGTCGTGACCGAACGGCTTCTCGATCACCACCCGCCGCCACGCACCCGGCACCTCGTCGGCCAGGCCGTGCTGCTTGAGCTTCTCCACCACCTGCGGGAACAGACCCGGCGGGATGGACAGGTAGAAGGCGTGGTTGCCGCCCGTGCCGCGGGTGACGTCCAGTTCGTCGACGGTCTCCCGCAGCTTCTTGAACGCCTCGTCGTCGGTCAGGTCGCCCGGGACGAACCGGAAGCCCTCCGCGAGCTGCTGCCAGACCTCCTCGCGGAACGGCGTCCGCGCGTGCTCCTTGACCGAGTCGTGCACGATCTGCGCGAAGTCCTGGTTGCTGTAGTCACGCCGGGCGAACCCGACCAGCGCGAAGCCCGGCGGCAGCAGGCCGCGGTTGGCCAGGTCGTAGATCGCCGGCATCAGCTTCTTGCGGGCCAGGTCGCCCGTGACGCCGAAGATCACCAGGCTGGACGGCCCGGCGATCCGGGGGAGCCGTCGGTCCTGGGGATCCCGCAGCGGGTTCACCGGGCCGGTCGGCTCTTCTAGTTCAGCGGTCATCTGCCGCTTGCCTCCGACTTGTCGTGTGCGTCGAGTAGGGAGATGAGCTGCTGTACGCCGGCCGCCGGGTCGGTCAGGTGCAGCCGCAGCACCGGCCGGCCGCGCTCGGCCAGCACGTTCGCGTCGCCCGCGGCCTGCGCGGAGATCAGCGTGCCGAAGCTGAACGGCCGGTCCGGGATCTCCACGTCGGTGCTCTCCGACGAGGTGATCTGCAGGAAGACGCCCTGCGGGTGGCCGCCCTTGTGGTACTGCCCGGTGGAGTGCAGGAACCGCGGCCCCCAGCCGAAGGTCACCGGACGGCCCGTCCGGGTCGCCAGCGCCGGCCGGATCGACACCAGGTTCTCGTCGCGCTCGGAGTCCAGGTAGGCCATCACGGCCAGGTAGCCGTCCTCGTCGAGCTTGCCCAGCAGCGTGTCGAGCGCGCCCTGCAGCGAGTCCACGCCGTCCAGCAGGCCCTCGGACCCACGGACCTCGACGGTGCCGTCGGTGAAGGCCGCGGCCTCCGGCTCGGGCTGAGCGTCAAGCAGACCGCGGGCGGCCTGCTTGGCGCTCTCGACGTCCGGCTGGTCGAACGGGTTGATGCCGAGCAGGTAGCCGGCCGCCGCGGTCGCGGTCTCCCAGAGCAGCAGCTGCGCGCCCAGCGAACCGGTGGTGACCACGGTCGGCGTCCCGGACGCCACCGACGCCGAGCTGGTGTCGGCGGCGAGCAGGGCGTGCACCAGGTCGCCCGCGCTGCTGTGCAGCTCGGGGGCCTTCAGGGTCTGCACGGCGACCGGCAGGACGCCGGTGCCGTTCTTGCCGGTGCTTTCCGCGATCAGCTGCTCGGCCCAGTCGGGGAACCCGACGATCGACGAGCCACCGGCGGCGATGATCGCCTTGTCCCGGCCCGGGCTGCCGGCCAGCACGGCCGCCAGAACGAGCGCCGGGTTCTCCGCGTCGTCGGCCTGCAGCGCCGGGGCCACCTCGGCGGCCTGGTCGAGCAGCTCGGCGACGTCGGCGCCGGCCAGAGCCGACGGGACCAGCCCGAAGGCGGTCAGCGCGCTGTAGCGGCCGCCGACGTGCGGGTCGGCCAGAAACGTCTTGCGGTAGCCCTCGTCGGCCGCCAGCTTCTCGAACGGCGACCCGGGGTCGGTGACGACCACGATCCGGGACGCCGCGTCGATGCCGGCGTCGCTGAACGCCTTGACGAACGCGCGCCGCTGGCTGTCGGTCTCGACCGTGCCGCCGGACTTGCTGGAGACCACCAGGACCGTACGCTGCAGGTCTCCGGCCAGGGCCCGGGCGATGACGCTCGGGTTGGTGGAGTCCAGCACGACCAGGTCGACGCCGGCCGTGCGGGTGATCACCTCGGGAGCGAGGGACGAACCACCCATGCCAGCCAGCACGATCCGGTCCAGGCCTTCGGCCCGCAGATCGGCCTGCAGCGCCTCGATCTCGGCCAGCAGCGGCCGCGACGACTCGTACAGGTCGACCCAGCTGAGCCGGATCGCCGACTCGGCCTCCGCCTCCGGACCCCAGACGGTGGCGTCCTTGGCGGCGATGCGCGACGCGATCTTCTCGATGACCAGCCGGTCGACGACCTGCTGCCAGCCTTCGCCGTACGCCGTGGCGGCGAGCTTGCTGTGCGCGTCGGTCACTTGGCCGCCGCCTTCAGCGCCGCGGTGACGGTCTCCTGCAGCTCCGACCAGGACGCGTCGAACTTGCTCAGGCCCTCGTCCTCGAGCACCTGCACGACCTCGTCGTAGGAGATGCCGAGCTTCTCCAGGTCGGCGATCACCTTGCGGTCCGCGTCGTAGTCGCCGCGCACGGTGTCCCCGGTGATCTCGGCGCTCTCCGCGACCGCCTCGATGGTTGCCGCCGGCATCGTGTTGACGACGCCCGAGGTGACCAGCTCCTCGACGTACATGGTGCTCTTGTACGCCGGGTCCTTGACGCCGGTGGAGGCCCACAGCGGACGCTGCGGCTTGGCCCCGGCGGTCTCCAGCGCGCGCCAGCGGTCGGTGGCGAAGATCTCCTCGTACGCCTCGAAGGCGAGCCGCGCGTTCGCGATCGCGGCCTTGCCCTTGAGTGCCTTGGCCTCGTCGGTGCCGATCGCGTCGAGGCGCTTGTCCACCTCGCTGTCGACCCGGCTGACGAAGAACGAGGCGACGCTGCCCAGCTTGGTCACGTCGTGCCCGTTGTCCAGTGCCTTCTCCAGGCCGGACAGGAACGCGTCGGCGACGGCACGGTAGCGCTCGAGCGAGAAGATCAGCGTCACGTTCACGCTGATGCCCGCGGCGAGCGTCTCGGTGATCGCCGACAGGCCCGCTTGGGTGGCCGGGATCTTGATGAACACGTTCTCCCGGCCGACGGTCTCCCACAGCTCCTTGGCCTGGGCGATCGTCTTCTCGGTGTCGCGCGCCAGCCCGGGCTCGACCTCGATCGAGACCCGGCCGTCGACGCCGTCGGTGTCGTCGTAGACCGGCTTGAACAGGTCAGCGGCGTCGCGCACGTCGTCGGTGGTGATCACCCGGATCGCCTGGTCGGTCGAGACGTTCTCGGCGGCCAGCGTGGCGACCTGCTCCGCGTAGGCGTTCTTGTCCGAGATCGCCTTGGCGAAGATCGTCGGGTTGGTGGTCACCCCGCTGACGTGCTGGTCGTGGATCAGGGTGGCCAGGTTGCCGCTGGTCAGCCGCTGCCGGGACAGGTCGTCGAGCCAGATGGATACGCCGGCGTCGGCGAGGTCTTTCAAACGGTCGGTCATGTCCGAAGCCTCCGATGTTCTGTTGTGGGTGTCAGTTGCGCTCGTTGGTGGCGTCGGCGTCCGGGTCGGCGCTCACACTCGGGTCGTCGCCGGGGCCCAGCGGTCCGGCGGGACGCCGGCCGGCCGGTACTCCGGAGCCACCGAGCTCGGCGGCGGCGGCGATGCTGTCCTTGGCGGCGGCGACCACGGCCTCGGCGGTGATGCCGAACTCCGTGTACAGCCGCTGGTAGTCGGCGGAGGCACCGAAGTGCTCCAGGCTCACGCTGCGGCCGGCGTCACCGACCACTTCCCGCCAGCCCAGCGCGATCCCGGCCTCGACCGAGACACGGGCCCGGACCTGCGGCGGAATGACGGAGTCGCGGTAGGCGTCGTCCTGCTCGTCGAACCACTCGCGGGAGACCATCGAGACGACCCGCGCCTTGATGCCCTCGGCGGCCAGCGTCTCGCGGGCCTGCACGGCCAGCTGCAGCTCCGAGCCGGTGCCGATCAGCACGACGTCCGGGGTGCCGTCGGTGTCGAGCAGCGTGTAGCCGCCCTTGCGGACGTTCTCCGTGGTGGCGAAGCCGTCGGTGCCGCGCGGGAAGGTCGGCACGTTCTGCCGGGTCAGCGCCAGGCCGGCCGGGCGGTCGGTGTGCTCGAGGATCGCGGCCCAGGCCGCGGCGGTCTCGTTGGCGTCACCGGGGCGGACGACGTCCAGGCCCGGGATCGCCCGCAGCGCGGCCAGGTGCTCCACCGGCTGGTGGGTCGGGCCGTCCTCGCCGAGGCCGATCGAGTCGTGCGTCCAGACGTAGGTCACCGGCAGCTTCATCAGCGCGGCCAGCCGGACGGCCGGGCGCATGTAGTCGCTGAAGACCAGGAACGTGCCGCCGTACGGGCGGGTGCCGCCGTGCAGGGCGATGCCGTTCATCACCGAGCCCATCGCGTGCTCGCGGATGCCGAAGTGCAGCACCCGGCCGTACTCGTCGCCCTGGAACGCCTTGGTGGCGTGCTCGGCCGGCACGAACGACGGCTCGCCCTTCGGGGTGGTGTTGTTCGAGCCGGCCAGATCGGCCGAACCGCCCCACAGCTCGGGCAGCTGCGGTGCCAGCTTGCTGAGCACCTCGCCGGAGGCGGACCGGGTGGCGACGCCCTTCGCGTCGGCGTCCCAGGTCGGCAGCGCGTCCTGCCAGCCCTTCGGCAGCTCACGCTTCTCCATCCGCGCGAACAGCTCGGCACGCTCAACCGACGCCGACTTCCACTGCTCGAACTTCTCGGTCCAGGCGTCCTGCAGGGCCTGGCCGCGCTCGACGGCCTTGCGGGTGTGGCCGATCACCTCGTCGGCGACCTGGAAGCTCTGCTCCGGGTCCCAGCCGAGGATCTGCTTGGTGGCCGCCACCTCGTCGGCGCCGAGCGCCGAACCGTGGATCTTGCCGGTGTTCTGCTTGTTCGGGGCCGGCCAGCCGATGATCGTGCGCAGCCGGATGAAGCTCGGCTTGTCGGTGACCGCCTCGGCCGCCTGGAGCGCGTCCCAGAGCGCCTGGACGTCCTCCTCGTAGCCGGTGCCGCCTGCGGTCCAGTCGACGTCCTGCACGTGCCAGCCGTACGCCGCGTAGCGGGCCGACACGTCCTCGGAGAACGCGATGTTGGTGTCGTCCTCGATCGAGATCTTGTTGTCGTCGTAGATCAGCGTCAGGTTGCCGAGCTTCTGGTGGCCGGCCAGCGACGACGCCTCGCCGGACACACCCTCCTGCAGGTCGCCGTCCGAGGCGATCACGAAGATGTGGTGGTCGAACAGGCTCTGGCCCGCCGCGGTCTCCGGGTCCAGCAGGCCGCGCTCGCGGCGGGCCGCCATCGCCATCCCGACCGCGTTGCCGACACCCTGGCCGAGCGGGCCGGTGGTGGTCTCGACGCCCTTGGTGTGCCCGTGCTCGGGGTGGCCCGGGGTCAGGCTGCCCCAGGTGCGCAGCGACTTCAGGTCGTCCAGCTCGAGGCCGAAGCCGGCCAGGTACAGCTGGATGTACAGGGTGAGGCTGGAGTGCCCGGCCGACAGCACGAACCGGTCGCGACCGGCCCACGTCGGGTCGGCGGGGTTGTGCCGCATCACCTTCTGGAACAGCAGGTACGCCGCGGGCGCCAGGCTCATCGCCGTGCCCGGGTGGCCGTTGCCGACCTTCTCCACCGCGTCCATCGCGAGGACCCGCACGGTGTCGACCGCTCGCTGGTCGAGCTCGGTCCATTCAAGCTTGGGGCTGGTCTTCTCCGTCACGCCGGCGGCGCTCCTCTCGATGGCTGCGAAACACTCGTCTGGTCGGCGTCCGAGGCCCGCCCGGCCGGCAGCCCGTACGCCGGTCGCGCCCCCGCGCGTCACCGTGAGCGAGCCTACTCGCCCGACCGCCTCTCGCCTTCCATACCTGGCCAACCGCACCGCGCCTTTTGTTGTTCCCGGCCCGGCCGGATGGTCCGGCACGTCCCACCGGTGCCCCTCCGGGCGGGCCGTATGCCTGTTCCGGCAGGGGCCTGGTTCGGTTCTCCTACGGGCCGTCGTAGACTGTCGAACCGTCAGCGCCGGTCTCCGGCGTCAACCCACTGAGTTCGAGGTGTTCGTGACGGCCGTCGACCCGCGTACAGCCGCGACGACCCCGTACCCCGCGCCGCTGCCGACCGAACCGGCTCCCTCCGAGGTGACCGGCCCGTCGGTGCGCGACGTGATCAAGGCGTACGTCGGTCTGACCAAGCCGCGCATCATCGAGCTCCTGCTGGTCACCACCGTGCCGGTGATGTTCCTGGCCGCCGGGGGAGTCCCCGGCCTGGGCGTCGTCGTCGCCACCCTGATCGGCGGCATCCTGGCCTCCGGCAGCGCCAACACGATCAACTGCGTGCTGGACCGCGACATCGACGAGCAGATGCGGCGGACCCGCCGCCGCCCGTTGCCGCGGCACGCGGTCAGTCCGCGCTCGGCGATGGTGTTCGGCATCGTGCTCGGGGTGCTCGCGACCCTGGAGCTCGGCCTCTTCGTCAACTGGCTGTCGTCGGGGCTGGCGTTGACGGCGAACCTGTTCTACGTCTTCGTCTACACGATGGTGCTCAAGCGCCGGACCGTGCAGAACATCGTCTGGGGCGGCATCGCCGGCTGCTTCCCGACCCTGATCGGCTGGACCTCGGTCACCAACGAGCTGGCCTGGACGCCGCTGGTGCTGTTCGGCGTCGTCTTCTTCTGGACCCCGCCGCACACCTGGGCGCTGGCGATGCGCTACCGCGAGGACTACGCGTCGGTGGACGTGCCGATGCTGCCGGTGGTCGCCACGCCGGTCGCGACCGCGCGGCAGATCCTCGCCTACAGCATCGTCATGGTGATCACCTCGGTCGCGCTCTGGCCGGTGGCCGGCACCGGGTTCGTCTACCCGCTGGCGGCGGTCGTGCTGGGTGCGGTCTTCCTCCGCGAGGCGTTCGCGCTGCTGGCCCGGGCGAACACCGGGGCCGACGGGCCCGCGCTGCGACCGATGCGGCTGTTCCACTTCTCCAACATCTACCTGGCGCTGCTGTTCATCGCCGCTGCGATCGATCCCCTGCTGCGCTAGGGCGGGTCGTTGCCCTTGGCCTGTACCGCGCTGCGTCGCGGTGCCGGCACGACTGGTTGCCCCCTGCTTCGCAGCCCGTGCACGACCGGCCGCGCAGAGTCCTGCCGTTGACCTGACGGCGTCGCGATGCTGACATGGTCGGGTCCGTGGAGGGGTTCCACCCTGGGGGGACGAGACACTAGGGGGACTAGTGGGGGCAGGAAGAGCGCATCTGGCCGCGGTGTCCGCGGCGGCTCTGATCGCCGCCCGCGCCCGGCAGCTCGAGGCTGTACAAGCTGCGGCCGCGCAATGTTGCCACCGGCCGGTACGCCGATCCGCAGCGAGGCCGTGCCGACCTCGGTGACGGTGGGCTCGGACGGCTACTGGTACGTCGGTCGTCGCCGATGTTCGGTCCGGGAGCGATCTACCGCGTCTGGTAGACCCGATCGCCCGGGGCGTCCGGCCGTCTCACCCGGCCGGGCGCTCCGGGTTCACGGCCGAGGGCGTGTTGATCAACACGCCCTAGGTCGCCGGGGTGCCGCGTTCGGCGTACACGGCGGTGACCAGGGCGATCAGCACGGCCGCGAAGAACATGTGAACCAGCACCAGCACCCACGGCAGCCCGGTGAAGTACTGGGTGAAACCCACCACACCCTGCAGCAGCTCCATGGCCAGGAGCCAGGCGGCGAGCTTGCGCAGGGTGCGCGACGTCGCCGTGACCCGGGTGGCGATGACGAGCGCGATCGAGACGCCGAGCAGCGCGAACACCACGTCGGCGTGCAGCTGGCTGATCAGCTCCTCGTCGAAGCCGTTGCGGCCGGTCTCGGGATCGCCGGAGTGCGGCCCGGCGCCGGTGACCAAGGTGCCGAGGGCAACGGTGAGCCAGACGGCGACCACCGAGGCGGTGGCCAGGGCCCGGACCACCGGGGGAGTGTGCGGGTAGGGGCTGGTGCGTGACCTGCGCATCAGCGACACGGTCAGCGTGATGATGATCGGCGAGACCAGGAAGTGCGCGGACACGATCCAGGGGTTCAGCCCGGTCAGCACGCTGACGCCGCCGATCACGGCCTGCAGCGGGACGCCGAGCGCGGCCGCGGTGGCCAGCCGGCGCAGGTCCCGGCGGCGGGGTCGGTAGCGCATCACGGCCAGCCAGGTGCCGATCGCGATGAACGCCACCAGGAAACCGAGCAACCGGTTGCCGAACTCGATCGCGCCGTGCATGCCGAGCTCGGCGTGCGGTACGTACGACTCGTCGGTGCACTGCGGCCAGGTCGGGCAGCCGAGGCCGGACCCGGTCAGCCGGACCAGCCCACCGGTCACCACGATGCCGATGTTGGCCGCCACGGACGCCCAGCCCCAGCGCCGGACCGTGTCCAGGCTCGGCTCGGGCACCAGTCGCCAGAATCCGGTGACGGGCTCGGTCTCGCGGATGGGGGTCTCCAAGGTCACCGGCACACTCTAGGCACAGCCATGCTCAGTCCCACCGGAAGGTCCGGGAGACCAGGTATCCCAGGATCGCCGCCCAGAGCGCGAGCGACAGGGCCGCCGCCCACGGGACAACGCCTTCCAAGGTCGAGTTCGCCAGACCGTTGGCCAGCGCAGCGCTCGGCAGCAGCCGGACGACGCCCTGCAGGCCGGCCGGGTACTCGTCGACCGGTGTCATCACCGCGCCGCCGACCAGCAGCAGCAGGTAGAGCAGGTTCGCGGCGGCCAAGGTGGCCTCGGCGCGCAGGATGCCGGCCATCAGCAGCCCGAGCGACGCGAAGGCCGCCGTGCCGCACAGGACCATCAGCAGCACCCCGAGCACCGCGTCGAGGCCGCCGACAGGCTGCCAGCCCAGCGCGAAGCCGGTGCCGATCAGGACCGCGAGCTGGATCACCTGGATGACCAGGACGGAGCCGATCTTGCCCGCCAGCAGGCCGGTCCGGGACAGCGGAGAGGCGCCGAGCCGCTTGATCACGCCGTACCGCCGTTCGAAGCCGGTGGCGATCGCCAGCGACGTGAACGACGACGAGAGCACCGCGAGCGCCAGCACCCGCGGTACCGCCAGATCGATGGCCGGTCCGTCGCCCAGCGGCAGCCGGTCGCCCAGTCCGGTGCCGCCGAGCAGCAGCAACAGACCCAGTGGGATCACCAGAGCCAGCAGCAGCTGCTCCCCGTTGCGGATCAGCAGCCGGAACTCCATCCGGGTGTGCGCTAGTACCTTCCGCGGCCACGGCGCGCTGCCCGGCTGCGGGACGTAGGTGGTCACGGGACCTCCCGGGCGGGGGGAGCGGTGAGCGCCAGGTAGACGTCCTCCAGCGACTTCGCGCCGTGGTCGGTCAGGACGTCGGGACTGCCGGAGGCGATCACCTTGCCGGCCGACAGCACGTGGACCTGGTCCGACAATTGCTCGGCCTCGTCCATCGCGTGCGTGGTCAGCACCACCGTGACGCCGTCCTCGCGCAGGTCGCGGATCAGCTGCCAGATCTCGCGGCGGCCGTGCGGGTCCAGGCCGGTGGTCGGCTCGTCGAGGAACGCGATCTCCGGCCGGCCGACGATCGCCAGCGCCAGCGAGAGCCGCTGCTTCTGCCCGCCCGACAGCCGCCGGTACGGCGTCCGGCCGCAGGTGCCGAGATCCAGCCGGTCCACCAGCGCGGGCAGGTCGAGCGGGTGGGCGTGCAGCGACGCGACGTACCGGAGCATCTCCAGCGCGCGGACGCCGGACCATGCGCCGCCCTCCTGCAGCATCACCCCGATCCGGGGCATCAGCGCGTCGTGGTCGGCGACCGGGTCCAGCCCGAGCACCCGGACGTGACCGGAATCCGGCCGCCGGAACCCCTCACAGGTCTCCACGGTGGTCGTCTTGCCGGCGCCGTTGGGGCCGAGCACGGACGTCACTGTTCCGCCGGTTACGGTGAGAGTGAGACTGTCGACAGCGGTCTTCTCGCCGTACCGGACGACGAGGTTGTCGATCTCCACCGCGACTGGCACGTGTGCAGTGTAGGAAACGCCCCGGCGTGACGCTGCTCACGGTCGCCCTTCGGCCCAGGCGCGGCCCGGTGAACCGGTTAGGGCAGCCTTATTTGAAGGGCCCGGGGAATTACGCGACACTGATGTTGTGAAAACTCCCGCGCCCTCTCGTTCCGGCAGGCACAGTGTGCCCGCGGGCACGCCGCAGGCGCGCGACGAGTCCACCCGGGACCGGGTCGCCCGCTCGATCCTGACCAACGGGCCGTCCAGCGCCGCGGTGCTGGCCGAGCGGCTGCAGCTCACCCCGGCAGCGGTCCGCCGGCACCTCGACCACCTGCTCGACGAAGGGCTGGTCGAGTCCCGCGAGGAGCGGGTCTACGGCCCGCGCGGCCGTGGCCGCCCGGCCAAGGTGTTCGCGCTGACCGACAGCGGCCGGCACGCGTTCCACCAGGCCTACGACGACCTGGCCACCACGGCGCTGCGGTTCATCGCCGAGGCCGGCGGTGACGAGGCGGTCGCGGAGTTCGCGCGCCGCCGGGTCGCCGAGGTCGAGCAGCGGTACGGTGAGCTGCTCGCGGCGGCTCCCGAGGGCAAGCGGGCGGAGGTGCTCGCCCAGGCGCTCAGCGCGGACGGCTACGCCGCCTCCACCCAGCAGGCCGGTGCCGGCGCCCAGTTGTGCCAGCACCACTGCCCGGTCGCGCACGTGGCCGAGCAGTTCCCCCAGTTGTGCGAGGCCGAGACCGAGGTGTTCTCGCGGTTGCTCGGCAAGCACGTCCAGAGGCTGGCCACCATCGCCCACGGCGACGGTGTCTGTACGACGCACATCCCCGGCGCTCAGCCGGTTTCTCCTGTATCCGACGGCGAATCTGCGAGGACTGCACGATGACGCAAACCGCTCACCCCGAACTGGAAGGCCTCGGCAACTACCAGTACGGCTGGGCCGACTCCGACACCGCCGGCGCGGTCGCGAAGCGCGGTCTCAGCGCCGACGTGGTGCGGGGCATCTCCACCCTCAAGAACGAGCCGGAGTGGATGCTCGACCTGCGGATGAAGGGCCTGAAGCTCTTCGACCGCAAGCCGATGCCGTCGTGGGGTGCGGACCTGTCCGGGATCGACTTCGACAACATCAAGTACTTCGTCCGGTCGACGGAGAAGCAGGCGACCAGCTGGGACGAGCTGCCCGAGGACATCAAGAACACCTACGACAAGCTCGGCATCCCCGAGGCGGAGAAGCAGCGCCTCGTGGCCGGCGTCGCCGCGCAGTACGAGTCCGAGGTCGTCTACCACCAGATCCGCGAGGACCTGGAGCAGCAGGGTGTCATCTTCGTCGACACCGACACCGGCCTGAAGGAGTACCCGGAGCTGTTCCAGGAGTACTTCGGCTCGGTGATCCCGGTCGGCGACAACAAGTTCGCCGCGCTGAACACGGCGGTCTGGTCCGGCGGCTCGTTCATCTACGTGCCCAAGGGCGTCAAGGTGGACATCCCGCTGCAGGCCTACTTCCGGATCAACACCGAGAACATGGGCCAGTTCGAGCGGACCCTGATCATCGTCGACGAGGACGCCTACGTGCACTACGTCGAGGGCTGCACGGCGCCGATCTACAAGTCGGACTCGCTGCACTCCGCCGTGGTCGAGATCATCGTGAAGAAGGGCGCCCGCTGCCGCTACACGACGATCCAGAACTGGTCGAACAACGTCTACAACCTGGTCACCAAGCGCGCCACCTGCGAGGAGGGCGCGACGATGGAGTGGATCGACGGCAACATCGGCTCCAAGGTGACGATGAAGTACCCGGCCGTGTACCTGATGGGCGAGCACGCCAAGGGCGAGACCCTGTCGGTCGCGTTCGCGGGCGAGGGCCAGCACCAGGACGCCGGCTCCAAGATGGTGCACAACGCGCCGTACACCTCGAGCTCGATCGTGTCGAAGTCCGTCGCCCGCGGTGGCGGCCGGACGTCGTACCGGGGGCTGGTCGAGGTGGCGCCGGGCGCGCACCACAGCAAGTCCACGGTGCGCTGTGACGCGCTGCTGGTCGACACCATCAGCCGCTCCGACACCTACCCCTACGTCGACGTCCGGGAGGACGACGTGGCGATGGGGCACGAGGCGACCGTCTCCAAGGTCAGCGACGACCAGCTCTTCTACCTGATGAGCCGGGGCATGGCCGAGGACGAGGCAATGGCGATGATCGTCCGCGGCTTCATCGAGCCGATCGCCCGCGAGCTCCCGATGGAGTACGCGCTGGAACTGAACCGACTGATCGAGCTGCAGATGGAAGGGGCCGTCGGCTGATGTCGTCTGCTGAAACCCTGGTGGCCACCGGCAACCGGGCGCACTCCCACGGGCCGGGTTCGCCGGTCCCGCTCCAGGCCCGGAGCGAGCGGACCACGTCGTACGACGTGGCCGACTTCCCGGTGCCGAACGGGCGCGAGGAGGAGTGGCGCTTCACCCCGGTCAAGCTGCTCAAGGGCCTGTTCGCCGACGAGGCCGGCGCCGAGACCGTCAAGGTCGACGCGCACGGTCCGGACGGCGTCGTGGTGGAGACCGTCGCGGCGGACTCGGTGCAGGCCGGCAAGCCGCAGGACCGGATCGCCGCGGTCGCCTGGGCGCACGCCCCGGAGACGTTCGCGGTCCGGATCCCGGCCGACGCCGAGCTGACCGACCCCGTGCACGTGAACGTCGCCGGCCTCGGCGCCCGCGGCTTCGCCCACTTGGTGGTCGAGTCCGGCCGGCACAGCCGGGCCACCGTGGTGATCGACCACACCGGCGCCGGTGAGCTCGCCTCGAACGTCGAAATCGTCGTCGGTGACGGCTCCGAGCTGCGGGTGGTCACCATCCAGCAGGGCGACGCCGAGTCGATCCACGTGGCCCAGCACGACGCCCAGGTCGGCCGCGACGCCAAGCTGCGGCACGTCGCCGTCACCCTCGGCGGCAAGGTCGTCCGGGTCTCCACCAACGTCCGGTACGCCGGTCCGGGTGGCGACGCGGAGCTGCTCGGCGTCTACTTCGCCGAGTCCGGCCAGCACCACGAGCACCGGCTGTTCGTCGACCACGAGGCGACGCACTGCAAGTCCAACGTGCTCTACAAGGGCGCGCTGGCCGGGGACGACGCCCGCGCGGTGTGGATCGGCGACGTGCTGATCCGGGCCGCCGCCGAGGGCACCGAGACCTTCGAGCTGAACCGCAACCTGGTGCTCACCGACGGCGCCCGCGCCGACTCGGTGCCGAACCTGGAGATCGAGACCGGCGAGATCGAGGGCGCCGGGCACGCGTCGGCGACCGGCCGGTTCGACGACGAGCAGCTGTTCTACCTGCAGGCCCGCGGTATTCCCGAGGACGAGGCCCGGCGCCTGGTGGTGTCCGGCTTCTTCAACGACATCATCGGCCGGATCGGCGTGGCCGAGGTCACCGAGCACCTGCACGCCGTGATCGAGCAGAAGCTGGCCCGCACGGCCGAGCTGAGCGCGGCGGTCAAGGTCTGACCATGAGTGACTCGTTCGAACGCGCCTGCGCGCTGGCCGACCTGCCCGACGAGGGGGTGCTGGCGACCGAGGTCGGTGGCGTCGAGGTGGCCGTCGTGAAGAGCGAGGGCCAGGTCTTCGCGGTCCGCGACGAGTGCTCGCACGCGCAGATCCAGCTGTCCGAGGGCGACGTCGGCAACTGCGAGATCGAGTGCTGGCTGCACGGCTCCCGGTTCGACCTGCGCACGGGGGAGCCGACCAGCCTGCCCGCGTACGACCCGGTGCCGATCTACCCGGTGCGGGTAGCAGGCGACGACGTGCTGGTCGACGTCAAGAACCCCCTGAACAGTGCCGGTTAACGGCTTCCTAACGACGGAGATAGAAGAAACCTCATGGCGACACTCGAGATCCGCGACCTGCACGTGTCGGTCGACACCGAGAACGGCCCGAAGGAGATCCTGCGCGGCGTCGACCTGACCATCGCCGGTGGTCAGACGCACGCGATCATGGGCCCGAACGGTTCCGGCAAGTCCACGCTGGCGTACTCGATCGCCGGCCACCCGAAGTACACGATCACCAGCGGCACGGTGACGCTCGACGGCGAGGACGTGCTGGCGATGGCCGTGGACGAGCGGGCCCGGGCCGGCCTGTTCCTGGCCATGCAGTACCCGGTCGAGGTGCCGGGCGTGTCGGTGGCGAACTTCCTGCGCACCGCCAAGACCGCGATCGACGGCGAGGCGCCGAAGCTGCGGACCTGGGTCAAGGACGTCAACGCCGCGCTGTCCGGGCTGGAGATGAAGCCCGAGTTCGCCCAGCGCAACGTCAACGAGGGCTTCTCCGGCGGCGAGAAGAAGCGGCACGAGATCGTCCAGCTGGAGCTGCTCGACCCGAAGATCGCGATTCTCGACGAGACCGACTCCGGCCTCGACATCGACGCGCTGAAGGTCGTCTCCACCGGCGTCAACCGGTTCGCCGAGAAGGGTGACAAGGGTGTCCTGCTGATCACCCACTACACCCGGATCCTGCGCTACATCAAGCCGGACTTCGTGCACGTGTTCGTCGACGGCCGGGTCGCCGAGGAGGGCGGCGCGGAGCTGGCCGACGAGCTCGAGGCGAACGGCTACGAGCGCTTCCTGAAGACGGGCGCGCAGGCGTGACGGGCGCCCGGACCTTCAGCAGTCCGCTGGACCTGCAGTCGGTCCGGGCGGACTTCCCGATCCTGTCCCGCGAGCTGGCCGGCGGGTTCCCGCTGGTCTACCTGGACTCGGCGAACTCCTCGCAGAAGCCGGTCCAGGTGGTCTCCGCGATCGAGCAGCACTACCTGCGGCACAACGCGAACGTGGCCCGGGCGATGCACCAGCTCGGCGCCGAGGCGACCGCGGCGTACGAGGGCGGCCGGGACAAGGTGGCGGCGTTCATCGGCGCCCCCAGCCGGGACGAGATCGTCTTCACCAAGAACGCCTCCGAGGCGCTCAACCTGGCCGCACACACGCTCGGCGCGGGGTTGAAGCCGGGGGACGAGGTGGTGATCTCCGAGATGGAGCACCACAGCAACATCGTGCCGTGGCAGCTGGCCTGCGAGCGGACCGGCGCCACCCTGCGCTGGTTCGGCGTCACCGACGAGGGCCGGCTCGACCTGAGCACCATCGACGACCTGATCACCGAGCGGACCAAGGTCGTCTCGCTGACCTGGGTGTCGAACGCGCTGGGCACGATCAACCCGATCACCGAGATCGCGGTCAAGGCACACTCCGCCGGCGCGACCGTCGTGGTCGACGCTTCGCAGGCGGTGCCGCAGTTCCCGGTCGACGTCGCGACGCTGGGCGCGGACCTGCTGGTCTTCACCGGCCACAAGGTGGTCGGCCCGACCGGCATCGGCGTGCTGTGGGGCCGGTACGACCTGCTCGCCGAGCTGCCGCCGTTCCTCGGCGGTGGCGAGATGATCGAGGTCGTCCGGATGACCGGGTCGACCTACGCCCCGCCGCCGGCCCGGTTCGAGGCCGGGACGCCGCCGATCGCCCAGGCGGTCGGGCTCGGCGCGGCCGTGGACTACCTGGCCGGGATCGGGATGGACAAGGTCGCCGCGCACGAGCACGCGATCACGGCGTACGCGCTGGAAGGGCTGAAGACCGTGCCGGGCCTGAAGATCCTCGGCCCGACCGACGCGGTCGACCGGGGCGGCGCGATCAGCTTCGAGCTGGACGGCGTGCACCCGCACGACGTGGCGACCGTGCTGGACACCCGCGGCATCGCGGTCCGGGCCGGGCACCACTGCGCCCGGCCGGTGCACGAGCGGTTCGGGGTGCAGTCCTCGACCCGGGCGTCCTTCTACCTCTACACGACGCCGGAGGAGGTCGAGGCGCTGGTCGACGGCCTCGGTTTCGTCCGGTCCTTCTTCAAGGTGGCCTGAGGCAATCATGCAGCTGGACTCGCTGTACCAGGAGATCATCCTGGACCACTACCGCAGCCCGCACCACGCGGGGCTGACCGAGCCGTACGACGTGGAGGTGCACCACGTGAACCCGTCGTGCGGGGACGAGGTCACGCTCCGGGTCGAGCTCGACGGCGACGTCGTGGCCGGGGTGTCGCACCACAGCGTCGGGTGCTCGATCAGCCAGGCGGCGACGTCGGTGATGAGCGACCTGGTGATCGGCAAGCCGGTCACCGAGGGCATGGCGACGTACGAGAAGTTCCTGGAGCTGATGCAGAGCCGGGGGAATGCCGAACCGGACGAGGAAGTTCTGGAAGACGGCGTCGCCTTCGCGGGTGTCGCGCAGTTCCCGGCCCGGGTGAAGTGCGCGCTGCTGGGCTGGTCGGCCTGGCGGGACGCCACAGCGCAAGCGCTGGCCAAGTCAGCGTCTTCGAAGACTGAGGGAGTGAGCAATGCCTGACCAGACCGACGAGAAGATCGAGCTGCCGGAGGTCGACCTCGCGGCGGCGAACAGCCCGGCTGGTGGCAGCGTCGCCGTCGAGGACGTGACCGAGGCGCTCAAGGACGTCGTGGACCCCGAGCTCGGCATCAACGTGGTCGACCTGGGCCTGATCTACGGCGTGACCGTGGACGACAGCACCACCGCGATCATCGACATGACGCTGACCTCGGCGGCCTGCCCGCTGACCGACGTGATCGAGGACCAGACCCGGATGGCGCTGGACGGCCTGGTCAACGACTTCCGGATCAACTGGGTCTGGATGCCGCCGTGGGGCCCGGAGAAGATCACCGACGACGGCCGCGAGCAGCTCCGCGCCCTCGGCTTCAACGTCTGAGGCACACCAGTACTGCGTCAGCCCGGGTCAGGTGGCCCGGGCTTTCGCATGCCTGGATGGGTTAGCGTCTGCGGGGTGACCCGTATCGTTTCCGTCGCCCCCGAGCGGCTCGACCGCTGGCTGACCGGCTTCGGCGAGCGGCACGGTGGGACGGCGTACGAGCTGGGGCCGGAGCTGGTCCGGGTGGCGGCGGACGACGGGGCGGTCGCGGAGATCACCGTGCCGTTCGGGCCGTTGGTGGAGCTGAGCCGGGACGGCCTGGTCGCGCACGTGCTCGCGGACCGGCGGCTCGGCGTACTGCTGGTACGGCGGGGTGGCTACGGAGCCGGCGTTTTCGTCGCCGGGAAGCTGACCGACTCGAAGGTCGGGTCGCGGCACGTGCAGGGGACCACCAAGGCCGGCGGCTGGTCGCAGCAGCGGTTCGCGCGGCGGCGGGAGAATCAGGCGCGCGAGGCGTTCGCCGCGGCGACCGAGGTGGCGGTCCGGATCCTGGCGCCGGCCCGGCTGGACGTCCTGGTCACCGGGGGAGACCGCAAGGCGATCGACACCGTGCTGGACGACCCTCGGCTCAACCGGCTGCGCGAGCTGGTCCGGCCGCCGTTCCTCGGGGTTGCCGATCCCAAGCTGAAGGTGCTCGAGCAGGCCGGTGCCGACGCCCGGGCGATCCGGATCGAGCTGACCGATCCGGACTGAGCCGGCCTACTGCTCGCCGTACAGGGCGCGGAAGTCCGACAGCGTGTCGCGGTAGAACTCGTAGTCCTCGGTCAGCTTCGCGCGGGTGAACAGCTCCCGGTCCTGCGCGTGCGTGCGCAGCCCGAGCTCGGTCCAGAAGCCCTCGTCGGGCACCTCGTCCGCGCCCTCGGGCAGGAACTTCAGCGCTTCGGCCATCGCGTCCCGGGCGAACTCCCAGTTCAGCTCGACCGCCGCCCGGTCCTGGCCCGGCTGCCCGGTGTACTCGAAGTCGGCGTCGAGCGCGCGTTTCGCCCAGACCGACGCCAGCTGAACCCAGTCGCCGGCGTCGAGCAGCAGCGAGTTGCCCAGCCCGAACCGTACGCCGAGCCGCCGGGCCTCGTCCTCGGTCCGGTACGGCACCTGCACCTCGCCCGCGGCCGAGCTGACCGTCCAGCCCTCCGGCCCTTCGGTGCGGGTGACTTCCGGTGTCTCGGTCACCCCACCGGCGTTCGCCGCCAGCACGCTCAGGTAGACCTCCGCCTCGGCCAAGGTCCTTGCGGTCAGCATCAATTCGCTCCCGGGTCGCTGTAGCTGTCTCGGACGACGAGCAGTCGCTCCACCCGGAACCTACCGGGTTCGGCGTCGCGGACAGCACGACCGTCGTCGGTCCAGAACGCGTCGTCGGGCACCGCGTCGGCGCCGGGCGGCACGAACTTGAGCACCTCCTCCACGGCGGCCCGGGCGATGCTCATCACCGTCGCCGCGTGGCTGTCGTCGGCCGGAGCGTCGGCCGGCACGGACTCGGCCGCGCTGTCGGCGACGGCCAGCCACTGCCCGGCGTCCAGCAGCTCGGAGGCCTCGGGCCCGCCGAAGTGCGGGAACGGGCCGACGGACTCGCGCTCGGGCAGACCGAACAGGTACTGCCGTTCGGCGCCGCACTGCGAGCAGACGCCGGCGTAGCTGATCACCAGCTCACCGTCGTCGTCGGCGAGCCCGTGCTCCCAGGGCGTCTCGATCGAGCCGCAGTCCGGGCACGGGTGCAGCTCCAGGAAGAGCAGCGTCTCGTCGCCGGTTCGTGCGATCGCGTACTTCGGGTCGTGGTCGCTCACTGCACCGCCATTCCGGATCCGCTCTTGCCGACCGTCGCCTGCCGGCCGGCGTACGGTTTGGTCCCGTCCTCGCGCACCGGTTCGGTCCGCCGGGTCGATCGGGTGTGGTCGAGGCCGGTCAGTGCGGAGGCCGGGATCCCGGCCTTCTCCAAAGCTCGGACGACGGAGCCGCTGAACCGCCCGTTCGTGCCCTCGGACTCGTACAGCGCGCGCAGGTCGACCTGCCCCTCGGCCAGCAGTGCCAGACTCGGGTGCAGGGTGGCGAACGCGGCGCCGTACCCGTTGTCGTTCTTGCCGGTCATCGTGCCGTTCGGCAGCGCCCGGTACACCTGGTCGCGTCCGTTGGCCTGCTGCACGGTGAGCACCACCTCGGTATTGTCCCGCCGCGCCGTGGCCAGCGCCTCCACCAGGGGTCGGTACGGCTGCAGCTTCATCGTGCCGTCGGTCTGCCGCACCTCCTCGCGGGCGGTCATCCGGTGCACCGGCAGCCGCTTGGCGGTCTTGGCCAGCTCGCTCGGGTCCCAGCCGCGCAGCGGTGGCTGACCGGCCTCCATCCGGGCCAGCATCTGCTCGTAGTCGTGCCGGAACACGGTCAGCGTGGCGACCCCGGTGGCGACGTTGTCGAAGGTCTGCTCGCGGTCGACCTCGGTCTTGTGGTCGCGGGTGGTGTGCTGCCGCCGGGCGTCGACGTGAAAGGTCACCAGCAGCTCCACGGTCACCACCTGGCCGG
The DNA here is from genome assembly GCF_000024345.1 of Kribbella flavida DSM 17836. Taxonomy (NCBI): domain Bacteria; kingdom Bacillati; phylum Actinomycetota; class Actinomycetes; order Propionibacteriales; family Kribbellaceae; genus Kribbella; species Kribbella flavida. The sequence goes on from NC_013729.1 coordinate 3,517,519, forward strand.
ACACGTTGCTGTTGGTCTCGATCCGGTCGCCGGTGGTGTCGGAGCCTTTTTCCGCAGCCTGGTCGCCGAACGAGACTCCGGCCTTGAGGCCCGTGCCGGAGTCGCCGGTCCCGAGGTTCTGGCTGGTGGGCAGGGTGCGGGTGCTCTTGGTGGTCGTGGTGACGGCGGTCTGCTCACGGTAGACGTCACCGAGTTGGGCCTTGGCCGCTGTGCCTTCGGCCTCGGGATCAAGGAGCTGGAGGCCGGCCAGGTCCGCGCGCAGCCGCAGTACGACCTGGCGTGATCCGTGTCCAGGGACGGGCAGGGGAGTCGTCCACGGACTTCCGACGCCGTCGGAGCGCTCGAACGCCACGCGGCGCGCGCTGCCGGTCAACTGGTCACGCAGCGCCACCCTGTGCTGCTCGACCCCGCTCTGGGTGAGCCAGCCCCGGCCGCTGAGTTCGTGCGCGACCCGGGTCACCAAGGCGTCCTCGTACCGGCGGTCCTCGATCGTCTCCGCCTCGTCGGGCAGCCGGCCGTTCTCGTCGTGCAGCTGGATGCCGCGCAGGAACAGATGGTGAGGCAAGGTGACCGCGCGGTGGTCGGCGATCTCCGGGCGCTGCACGGGCGGCTGGTTGACGTCGGAGGCCGGCACCAGCAGCGTGATCTTGCCGCTCAGCTCCCGGCGCAGCGGCTCCGGTCGCTTGTCCTCGGAGCGCAGCCGGTCCAGGGTCTGCCGGACCGCGCCCTTGGTCTCGGCGCCGGGGCCCGGGGTCTCCTCGACGTCGATGACGATCCGGTACTCCTGCTCGGCGCGCACGGTGTCCGACCACAGGGCCCGGCTCAACCGCGTGTTCTGGTTCGTGACGCCGACGGTGTGCGAGGTGGTGAGTTCGGTGCTCAGTCCGGCGGAGCCGGAGTCGCCGTCGGTCATGCCGGCGCCGACGTCGGCGCTGTAGCCGGTCGTGCGGGTGATGCTGCGGCCGTCCTCGACGTAGTCGTAGCCCTGCAGGATGATCAACGCGTTCTCGGTCGGCTTCTTGCCGGCCGCCGGCTCGCCGGACCCGGCCGCCGCCTGGTCCGGCGTACCTGCCTGCTGACCCGGGCCCGCCGCCTCGGCGGGGGACCGGTCGATGGTGACCGGGCCGACGGCGACCTTCCTGATCCGGATCCGCAGGTTGCGCGGCGACTCGACACCGGGGTCGTCGCCTCCGAACGGGTAGTCCAGCGTGAGCCCGGCCGGATCCTTCAGCTTCTCCGCGTGCCCGCGGAACCGGGTCCCGGCCAGCGAGCTGCGGATCGCCGCCTGCACCGCCGGGTCCTGAGCAGCGTCCGGTACGCCGTCCCGGACCGTGGCCTGCACTCCCTGCTCCAGCGTCGTCCGGTGGCCATCGGAGTCGCGGAACTCGTTGCGGTCGATCAGTCCGGCGCCCATCGTCGTCCGGTAGTGCTCCGGCAGCGTCGCCTCGGCCCGGGTCTCGGCCACCTGCTGTGCCTTGGCCGCGACCTGCTCGAACTCCTCCGGCCGGGACGTCGGCGTGGTCAGGTTGGCCAGGTCGCGCAGCTTGGCCTTCAGTCGCGCGTCGGTGTGCGTGGCCGCCAGCCCGGTGGTGAGGCCGGACTTCTCCCGCTGGTACCGGCGCAGCAGCGTCGTGGTCGTCCGCCGGTCCAGGCTGAGGTTGCCGTCCAGGAGCCGTTCGACGGCGTCGGACACCTTCTCCAGCGGCAGGTTCAGCTGGCGGTGGCCGTACATCCGCAGGGCGTCGCGCTCGGGCAGCGTGAGCATCACCGAGCCGCTGTCCAGGTCGACCTTGGTCGCCTTCGCGCCGGCGGCCTTGATCTTCGCCTCCAGCACCAGGTCGCCGACGAACTGGTAGTGCTGGCCGTCCTTGATGTTCAGCCGCTCGACCCCGCGAATCGCCAGCTGGCTGCTCGAGCTGGAGACGCCGGCCGACCGCTTTACGCCGAGTGAGCCGCTCCACCCGTCTCCGTTGGCCTCGGCCTCGCCACTGCCACCACCGACGCCGACGGTGTGACCGGTCGAGCTGCCGGTGGTGAAGCCCGAGCTGTCCAGGGTCAGGTTGATGTCGCCGATCACCGGGTGGCCGCTGCCGACGTACCGGAGGTTCTCGATCCGGGTCTTGAGCGAGATGCTGCCGCGGCGTGGGGTGAGACCGCGCTGCGCGACCGCCTGGGCCGGGTCCGAGGGGACCGGGCTGACCACGAAACCCGTCGTGTACTCGGACGTGAGCATCTCGGGATGGGCGATGAGGTTGGGCCCGCTGACGAACGCGGCCAGGTGGTGCATCGCGGCCGTGTCCGCCCGGGCGGCGGCCGGCATCGCGGCCGCGAGCCGGGACGCCACGTCGCCGGCGTCGAGGTGGTGCCAGGTCGCGGACTGCAGCAGGTGCGGGTCGACCGCGCCCGCGATCGCCACGCACTGCGGCTCGCCACGGTCACAGGTCTCGCTGTCGATCGACACCTTGGCGCTGCCGGCCACCTCGACGATCGGTTCGGAGTCACCCTCGGGAAAGACCTCGGTGATGATCTGCCGGTGCGGGAGGCGGACGTCGGCCAGCGGCGCGGAGGTCTCGGCCGACGCGACCCCGTTGACCGTCGTCCCGGTGGTCCAGGCGACGAACCGGCCGAGTGCCGAGCGTCCGTACGACGCCCCTGCGTCCGGCGTACCGCCGGCCTGTCCGGGCGAGGGCTTGTTGCTGAAGCCCAAACGCGCCAACCACGGCAGGCCCTTGGACCGGCCCCGGGATCGGACGGTCGTGTTCGATCCGATGTTCAGGGTTGCCCCGGTCTGCGAGGTGTTCAGCCCGAGTGCTTTGGCGTTCTCGAAGTCCTGGAGCAGCACATTGCGGTAGCTGCGCTGCTGCGGCGGACGGCCCACTCGGTGCTGGGTGAGCGCGAAGACGATGCCGCCTTGACAGGCCTCCTCGTACCCGGTCTCCAGCCGGGTCTTGGACAGCTGCTGCCCGACCCGCTCGAGATTGGCCAGCTGGCTGGTGACCAGCACCGGGTCCTCGCCGGTCAGCTTCGCGATGATCGGCCGGAACTTGTCGTCGAGCGGCGGCACCATGCCCTCGGCGCTCAGGTGCCGGACGAACGCCTGGTACGCCGCCGGGGCGCCGCGCAGATCCTGGATCAGCGCCGGCCCGGCGCCGCGCAGCTGACCCGGCTCGTCGCCGAACCAGACCGGCAGCTTCAACGGCTGGTCGGTCGGTTGCGCATCGCCGCGGGTCAGGACGCGCCCCTCCGGCCCGAGCTGCGGCGCGCCGTTCTCGTCCAGCACCAAGATGTCCTTCGGCACCGGGAACTCGTGATGCAGCGCCTCCTTCGCTGCCATCCGCAGTACGGCGTCGCCCTCGCCGTCGACCACGAACGACTCGTCCTTGTCCAGCCGGTGGAAGGTCAGCCGGTGCACCAGCCGGACCTTGATCCCGACCGTCTCCGCGGTCCGCCGCACACTCGGCCGGATCGCCACGTCGCTGACGCTCAGGCTGTCCTCGCGGGAGACGTTCCGGCTGCCCCGCACGCTCGGTCCGAGGTCGACGTCGGTCGAGCCGAGATCGGCCAGGCCGCTGCCGCGGACCCCCAGCGACGCGCTGGTCGAGGACGACGTCCCGAAGGACTGGCTGCCGCTGGCGCCGGAGAAGCCGACCCCGACACCCTCGATCTTGTGGTCGGGATCGCTGCCGCTGAGCAGCTCGGCGCGCTCCCGGACGACAAAGGTCTCCAGCTGGGCGTAGGCCACCGGCCGGCCGCCGTTGTGGATCAGCCGGCCCAGGCCACCGGGCTGGGTGGTCTCCGACATCGACGACGTGCCGTCGTCGTGCAGCAGGCTGTTGATCTCGTCGAGCGCGGTCCGGTCGAGCTTGCCGAGCCGCGCCTGCAGCTGGGCGACGGACTCGTCCGCCATGGCGTCCAGGCCGTCGACGCGAGACGCGACGTGCTCGGGCAGCCCTTGTCCGGCCGGTTCGACGTCCAGGTTGAGGTCGGCAAGCCGGACCGTGTCGGTCGGAGGCGGGACCGTGTAGTCGTGCACGATGCCGAGCAGCAGGTGCGTGTTGTCGGCCTCGGCGCCGGAGTCGACGACCCGTGCCTGGGACCACGGCGCGAGGGCGGAGTGGCGGACCTGCCAGCCCCACGCAGGGTTGTCCGACCGGTACGGCAGGATCCCGCTGAACACTTCCACCGATCCCGGTACGCCGTTGCGCTGCGCGCCGCCGGTCACGCCGTGACTCCGGCCGACGGCGTGCTCCACGCCGGGGTCGACCACCTGCGAGACGGCCTTCACGGCGCTGGAGTCGGGCAGCGCGGCGGTGATGGTCTTCGCGCTGACGCCGCCGTTGTAGGTGAGCGTCTCGGTCAGCGAGGTCGCGATGCTGTAGCCGCCCTGGCGCAGCTGGGCCAGTGCTCCTTCGTCGAAGGTGACCGGCGAGTCCAGCACCTCGCGCAGTTCGCCGGGGCGCAGGTGCAGCTTGAACTGGGTGAGCTGGGAGACGTCCGCGCGCGGATCGTTGCCCACGGTCAGCACCAGACCATCTGGCGACAGCACCCGCCGGGCGTGACCGCGAAGCCGCCGGTGCAGCACCTCCGGCGTGAAGCGGTACGGATTGTTCTGCTCGGCCAGCGACTGGTTGAGCTCGCTGGTCAGCTTGGTCAGGTGGGGGAACCGGCCGGAGCTGATCGCGACGTGCTGGATGTCCGGCGACGGCAGCGTCGCGGCCGCCGCGGTGCGGTAGGCGTCGACCTTGGTCTCCGCGTTCCGGGCGATGCTCTGGAGCTCCGGACCGGACACGCCGCTGTCGAGACCGTCCAGCAGCTCCTGGTACGCCTGACCGGCTTCCTTCGCCTTCGCGGCAGCGGTATCGCAGCTCGCCGCGACGAGGGTGTGCCGCCCGGCGGAGGCCATCGAAGCCGCCGCGGTCTTGCGCAGCCGGCGCCCGCGCTCTCCCGCGGCGGAGTCCTGGTAGCCCTCCTGCTCCTCGGCCTGCTCCAGGGTCTCCGCAGCGCTGTCCTGCGCGGTCGTGGCCGACGTACGGTTCAGCTCCGCGCGGTGCTCGAGTGCTTCGGCCGCCTTTTCCAGTCCGGAGATCTGGCCGACCACCTGTTCGCGCAGATGAGCCGGAGTGTTCGGCTCCGGGCGGGCGGTGGCCGTCCGGTCGGGCGCGATGACGTGCAGGCTCTGCTCCGACCACGGCATGGCCGGCGCCGTGCCTTCCTTGCGTTCGATCGTCGCGGCAAGCTCTTCGAGCTGGCCGCGCAGGTCGGCGCTGCGAGCCGGGTCGGGGGACGGGCGAAGCTGCTCCTCGCGCCAGTGCCGGCTGAGCAGCCGGAATTCGTCGTACTGCGATGTCGCGTGCCGGTCGCGACCGCGGACTCCGCGCAGGGTGGACTTCAGTCGGCCGAGAAGGCCGGTGGGCTCGGCGTTGCGCGAGTCCAGCCGGCGCAACGTGCCGCCGATCTGACTCGCCCAGACCCGCGGCAGCTGGTCAGTGGGTGTCGAGCTTGCGATGCGGACGACGTGCGGGTCGGCCTGGCTGCCGGAGCGAACGGTGGTGTCGGCGGCCAGGCCCTTCGGCGGCTCCTGGTCGTCGACCCGGAAGTACTGCGGGCCGTGCTCGGCTGTGGTGACCACCCCGAGCTGGGGGCGGCCGACCAGCGCCATCGGCGCCGTGAGCTCGACGGACAGGTCGCCCGGCCGGACCTCGCGCAGCGCTCCCAGCGCTTCGGTGGGGGCGAGAGCAGGCTGGTTCTCCGGTCGTGCGCTGCGGCTGCGCCGGGTCTCCGGCGTACGGACTGTCTGAGCGGTGGGGCGGCGGTGCCGGCCACCGAACTCGCGGCGGTGGCGACCTCGGCCGCGGGCGGTCACCGGGGGAGTGGCAGCGCGCGACAGCAGCTCCGCCTCGCGGCGGATGTCCTGCGCGGCCTGGACGGAGTCAGCGACCAGCGGCGGGCGCTCGGCGGCCTGCTCGGCCGATCGCCGCCGGACTGCGGTCTCGGTCGTCAGCGGGTTGGTCTCCAGGACGGCACGCAGGACCGTACGGGTCTGGTCGCGCACGTCGTCGGGGAGATCGTCCAGGTCGAGCATCCGGTCCAGCGCGGCCGTGGCGCCGTCGACCGGCGATGAACCGCCGCGGCTGTGGTCGACCTCTGCCCCGACCAGCGCCACCGCCTCGGCGAGCAGCCGCTGGTCGGTCACGTCGTCGCGCTGGGCCATCGCGGCCAGCCGGGTGTCGAGCCGGCCCACCGCGTCGCGCTCCAGCACGTCGGTGGCCCCGCTCAGCCGCACCCGGCCGTCGTCGAGCGCCATCGCCTCCGGCACCACGACCCCGAGCGCCACCCCGAGTGCGGCCCGGGCCCGCTCGGCCGGCGTGAACACCGGACGGGTGCCGTCCGGGTGGTTCCCCGCTGCCTCGGTCATCGTCGGTCAGACTCCGATCCTCATCCGCTCACGGTGACGTGAGTGTGACCGCAAAGTAACGGTTCGGGTTCCCGCAGGCAACCAACTGCCGATCTCGATCCGGAATCGGTGGCTGATTCACGAAACCGCCGTGGCCGACGGTGCGCAGAGGTCGTCAAACCTTCACCTTCCGGCCAGTTCGGTTGCCTGTCGCATCGATCTCGGTGTGCCAGGGTGAGGTGGTGAACGCTGTCCTGTTTCCTTCCCGCTGGACGCTGCCCGAAGCGCGCAGCCTGGCCGCCCAGCTACGGCACACGGCTACCACCGCCGCGGAGTACGACGGCCTGGAGCTGTTCGGTGCCCTGACCGAGTATCTCGACGACCTGTACGGCGGTGCGGGCTTCGACCGGTTGCTGCCGGAACCCGAGCGGACTGCGCTGGCCGGCCGGATCCAGGCGGTCCGCGGCCGCTCAGGCCCGGCGCCGGTCGAGCTGGACGAGCACGGCGTACCGGTCGATCTGTCCGCCACGGAAGCGGATCCACGCCTGGACCAGCCGGTCAACGCCGCCGTGACGCTGCTCGAAGGCCGTCGGCTGGCGGCCGAGCTGGCGACGGCCGGAGACTGGCAGGGCGAGCTCGGCGGCTGCCTGCAGGCTTTGTACACCTATCTGGACCAGTTGTACGGCGGACCTGGGGCGTTCACCGAGCTGCTGACCCCCGAGGAGCGGGCCCAGGTGGCGGCCGGTGCACCCAGTCGGTAACGGCCCTGCACCGGCGTGGACCTCGCGGCGCGGATGGCACCTCGTGGCCATTACGGTAGGCCCGTGAGTTTCTCCTCCACCAACCGTGCCCCCGCCGTCGGCGCCCGCGCGGCCAAGCCCGCCGGTACGACGAACCGTCTCCCGGGCGGCCGCGAGCGCCGTCCCGCGCTGGCTGCCCTGGCGGTGATCCTCATCCTGCTCGGCGCGGCCGGCTCGGCGCTGATCGCGATCAACAACGGCGAGCGGCAGTACTACGTGGCGGCCAAGGTGCCACTGCCTCCCGGTCACCTGATCGACAAGGACAATGACCTCACGCGGGGAGACCTGGCCGGCGCCACCGGTCGGTTGGTGCCGTGGTCGGAGCTGGAACGCCTCGACGGCCAGTACACGACGTCCTGGATCTACCCCGGCCAGTTCCTGGCCGAGGGGAGCACCACCCGCGATCCGGTGCCCGAGGGCGGGGCACTGGTCGGGATCAGCCTGGAGGGCGGCCGGGCGCCGTCGGAGGAGCTCCAGCAAGGCGACATCGTGCGCCTGATCCGCGTCCCGGCAGCGAACCAGGACGGTGGCGTGCCGCAGATCATCGCGCCGGCCGCGTCGATCAAGAGCAAGAGCGGAGCGCTCACCGACGCGAAGACGAACGCCGGCACCACGCTGAACGTGACCGTGCTGGTGCCGGACGAGCGCGCCACCGCGGTGGCCGCCGCGGCCGCCGCGAAGACGCTGGTGCTGGTCAAGCTGTCCTCGGCGGTCAAGCCCGAGATCTCGAACGCGACCGGAGGGCGTTGATGGCGCTGGTCGCGTTGGCGAGCGCCAAGGGCTCGCCGGGAGTGACGACTGCCGGTCTCGTGCTCGGCGCGCTCTGGCCACGGCCGGTGCTGCTGGCCGAGTGCGACCCGGCCGGCAGCGACGTCGCGATCCGGATGACCGCCCCGGGCGGCCAGCCGCTGAACTCCGACCGCGGCCTGGTCAGCCTCGCCGCGGCCGGTCGCAAAGGCCTCGGTGACGACGTGATCATGGCGCACAGCCAGCAGCTCGACGGCGGGCTCGACGCGATGATCGGGGTCCGCTCGCCCGAGCAGATCGGCGGCATGGGCGGTCTGTGGGCTCCGTTGGGCATCACCTTCAACCAGATGCACAACACCGACGTACTGGCCGACTGCGGGCGGATCGGCCCGGCCTCGCCGCAGCTGCCGGTCGTGCAGGCCGCGCGCCTGGTCGTGCTGGTGTGCACAGCGACCGGATCGTCGGTGGCACACCTGCGGGAGCGGCTGTCGTCGCTGGTGCACCACGTCGACGCCCGGCTCGGCGTGATCGTGGTCGCCGACCCGAAGCGCCGCGACGGCGTCAAGCAGGTCTGGTCGGTACTGGACGCGATGTCGGTCCAGGTCCAGCACCGCTGGCACCTCGCCTACGACCCGGCCGGCGCGGCGTTCTTCGACGGCCGCGGCCACGGCCGGCTGGACCGGACCGCACTGATCCGGACCGCGACCGAGATCGCCGCCGAGATGGCCGCGTCCGTCGCGATGCCCTCGCAGTACGAGTACGACATGGCGCAGGCCGCCTTCCCCGGCGGAGAGGTCCGGCCCGGTCCCGACCTGGAGGCACGCCGGTGATCACCGACCAGGAGCTGGTGCGCAGCCTGCGGGTCCAGGTCGCAGAGCGGCTGAACGAGCAGCGCCGCCGCGACCAGGCCAACGGCGTACCGCCGATGAGCGCCGAGGACGAGCGGGAGTACGCGCGCTCGCTGATCGTCCAGGTGCTCGAGGACCACGCCCGCTACGAGCTGGCCGAGGGACGCACCCCGCCGACGCCGGAGGACGACGCGCAGATCGCCGGCGCGATCCACTCCGCGCTGTTCGGCGTCGGCCGGCTGCAGCCGCTGATCGACGACCCCGAGGTCGAGAACATCGACATCAACGGCTGCGACCAGGTGTTCGTCCAGTACGGCGACGGCCGGGAGGAACGGCCCGGTCCGGTCGCGGACAACGACGAGGAACTGATCGAGCTGATCCAGGTGCTGGCCGCGCACGCCGGCTTGACCAGCCGGCCGTTCGACTCGGCCAACCCGCAGCTCGACCTCCGGCTGCCGGACGGCTCCCGGTTGTCCGCCGTGATGGGCGTGACGTCGCGGCCGGCGGTCTCGATCCGGCGGGCGCGGCTCGGCCGGGTGTTCCTCAAGGACCTGGTGGCCAACGGCACCATGTCCGAGGACGTCGGCTCGTTCCTGGCCGCGGCCGTGGCGGCGCGCAAGAACGTCATGATCGCGGGCGCCACCAACTCCGGCAAGACCACGCTGCTGCGGGCGCTGGCCAACGAGATCCCGCCGCACGAGCGGCTGATCACCGTCGAGCGCTCGCTCGAGCTCGGCCTCGGCGAGTTCAAGGACCTGCACCCGAACGTGGTCGCGTTCGAGGAGCGGCTGCCGAACTCCGAGGGCGTCGGCGAGGTCAGCATGGCCGACCTGGTCCGCCGCTCGCTGCGGATGAACCCGTCCCGGGTGATCGTCGGCGAGGTGCTCGGCGACGAGATCGTCACCATGCTGAACGCGATGAGCCAGGGCAACGACGGTTCGCTGTCGACGATCCACTCGAACAGCTCGATGGAGGTGTTCAACCGGATCAGCACCTACGCCATCCAGGCCTCCGAGCGGCTGCCGATGGAGGCGACCCAGATGCTGATCTCCGGCGCGCTCGACTTCGTCGTGTTCGTCCGCAAGCACAACGACTACCAGCACGGCGGCACGCTGAGCCGGTACGTCGAGAGCATTCGCGAGGTGACCGGGTGGGACGGCCGGGTGCTGTCCGGCGAGGTCTTCGCACCGGGACCCGACGGCCGGGCCGCGGCGCACGCGCCGATCGCCTGCATGGACGAGCTGGAGCACTTCGGCTACCAGCCGATGGTGCACGGCCGGTGGGCATGAGGTGCAGCGATGACTGTGTTGTTGGCCTCGCCCCCGGCTCGGCGGGTCGTGGGGCTTTGTCTCCCGGTCTTCCCTCGTCGCTCCAGTCGCTTCGCTCCCTCCACTCCTCAGTCCAGACCGGGAGGCCCCACGACCTTCGCGGCGCACCTCGAACCGGACCGGGAGGCGCCATGACCGGGCTCCTTCGGCTCCTCAGTCCAGGCCGGGAGGCGCCATGACCGACCGGACCTTGCTCGCGCTGCTGTGCGGCGCGGTGGTCGGCGGCGGGATCCTGCTGCTGATCGTCGCGATCCGCGGCACCACGCCGCGCGAGGAGACACCGTCGCTGTTCAAGCGGAGTACGGGCGCGGACAGCCGGCGGCAGCTCACCCGGATCGGCGCCGGCCTCGCGGTCGCGCTGATCGTCCTGGTGGTGACCCGCTGGCTGGTGCTGGCCGCCGCGCTCGGGCTGCTGGCCGCGATGGCCGACCGGTTCTTCGGCGGTACCGGTGAGGAGCGCCGCGCGATCGAGCGGCTGGACGCGCTGGCCACCTGGACCGAGGCGCTGCGCGACACCATCGCCGGCGCGGTCGGCCTGGAGCAGGCGATCCCGGCGACCGCGGTGAACGCGGCGCCGGCGATCAAGCCCGGGCTGAACCTGCTGGTCGACCGGCTGCGGATCCGGGAACCGTTGCCGTCGGCCCTGATGCGGTTCGCCGACGACCTGGACGACCCGTCGGCCGACCTGATCGTGGCCGCCCTGGTGCTGAACGCGCGGCTGCGTGGACCCGGCCTGCGCGAGGTGCTGTCCGCCTTGGCCGACTCGGCCCGCGAGGAGCTCGACGTCCGGCGCAAGGTCGCCGCCGAACGCCGCTCGACCCGGCGGTCGGTCCAGGTCGTGGTCGCCATCACCCTGCTGGTCGCGGCCGCGCTGGTGCTGTTCAACCCGGCGTACGTCGAGCCGTACACGAGCTTCGTCGGCCAGTTCGTGCTGTTCCTGGTGATCGCCCTGTACGCCGTGGGGCTGGTCTGGCTGCGCAAGCTGGCCAAGATCGAGGTGCCCGAGCGGTTCCTGGTCCGCAGCGGTGACAAGCGGGCCGGCCGGGCCGGCGACGAGCGGATGGAGGTGGTGGGCGGATGACATGGGCTTTCGTCAGCGGCGGACTCGTCGGGCTGGGGGTGTTCCTGCTGATCCGGATGTTCGTCAAGCCGGCCCCGAACGTGCTGTCCACGATCGCGCGGATCGACGCCGGCCGGACCGGCTACACCAGCGCCGCCACCGCGAGTGCCGCGGGGGAGAAGGTGCTCGGTGGCGTCGACCGGGCCCGGGAGACGCTCGGCCGGCGGCTGGAGGCCGAGGCGAACGCGCGCGGCTGGGCGTTCGGCCGGCTGCGCCGCGACCTGGCGGTGATGAACCAGCCGTTCGCGACGATGCTGGCCACCAAGGTGTTCTTCGCGCTCGGCGCGCTGATCTTCATCCCGCTGGTGCTGTACGGCGCGAGCGTGATCGGGCTGCCGGCGCCCGGGGCGACGCCGGCCGTGGTCACCCTGGCGGCGATGGCGTTCGCGTTCTTCCTGCCCGACCTGGCGCTGCGCCAGGAGGCGGAGGAGCGGCGGCGCGACTTCCGGCACGTGGTCGGCAGCTTCCTCGACCTGGTCGCGATGAACCTGGCCGGCGGCCGGGGTCTGCCGGAGGCGCTGATGACGGCCTCCACGATCGGCGACCACTGGGCGATGGCACGGATCCGGCAGGCGCTGGCCAACGCCCGGCTGATCGGCATCACCCCGTGGGACGCGATGGCCCGGCTCGGCGACGACCTCGGCGTCGAGGAGCTGCGCGACCTGGCGTCCGCGCTCGCGCTGGCCGGCGACGAGGGCGCCAAGATCCGCGCCTCGCTGCTGGCCCGCGCCGCGTCGCTGCGCCGCAAGGAGCTCGCGGACGTCGAGGGCAAGGCCGGTGAACGCTCCCAGTCCATGCTGGTCGCCCAGCTGGTGATGTGCGCCGCGTTCATGCTGTTCCTCGGGTACCCGGCCGGCGCGGCGATCCTGGGAAGTTAGTCGGACCGGCGGATCGGGCAAGGGATCCGTCGAGCGGAGTTGTCCGTCGTACCGGGCATACTGAGCCCTGGTTCGGCCCCGAAGAGTGGAAGGCAAACGGATGAACGTGGAAGTGCAGTTCGTGCGCGCGATGGTCGGCTACGCGCTGGCGCGGGCCCACAACCAACGGGCCCGGGCCCGGCGCGGGGACAGCCAGCTCGGCGCCTCGGCGCTGGAGTGGGCGATCATCTCGGCCATCCTGGTCGCCGCGGCGATCGCGATCGGCGCGGTGGTGAAGAGCGTGATCGACAAGCGCACCGGCGAGATCCAGAAGGGCTGACACCTTGCCGCGGGGACGTCGCCGGAGCAGCCCACCCGCCCGCGGGTGGGTGTCGCGCCGACGCTCGGAGCGGGGCGCCAGCTCGCTGGAGCTGGCGATCCTCGCGCCGACGCTGCTGGCGCTGATCTTCGTCTCCATCCAGGCCGCGCTGTGGCTCTACGGCCGGTCGGTCGCGCTGAACGCGGCGCAGGAAGGCGTCTCCCGGCTCCGGATGGTGCAGCCGCCGCTGTACACCGCCGCAGTGGGCGAGAAGGTCCGTGCCGACATCGAGGCGTACGCACAGCAGCTCGGCGGCAACTCCCTGGGCGACGCGAAGGTGGAGACACCGACGTACAACAACCCCGAGGGCTTGGTGTCGTTCACGGTGACCGGTGAGACCATCTCGCTGGTGCCCGGCCTGACGCTGACCGTCAGCCGCACGGCCACCGGCCCGATCGAGCAGTTCGAAGCCGACGACGGTGAGTGAGGCATGACCATCCTGGGGAAGCACCGCCCGCTCCCTCCCGCGCGGCCGCGCCCGCACGCGCCGACGCCGCCCGCGCGCCCGGGGCCCGCGGCTCGGCGGGCGCGGACGCTCTCGCGATCCCCGGAGCTCGCCGGTTTCCCCGCAGCGGCCGTGTCGGCGGCGCCCTCACACTCCTTGTCCATCCGCGCCGCGCAGCGGCGCGGGTTGCGCGGTGAGCGGGGCACGATGGCGTTGGAGATGGTGATTCTCGCGCCGCTGCTGCTGATCCTGTTCATGTTCCTGCTCGCCTGCGGCCGGTACTTCCAGACCTCGTCCCTGCTGGAGAACGCGGCCCGCGACGGCGCCCGCTCCGCCAGCCAGGCGCGCTCGCTGGGCGACGCCCAAGCCCGGGTCGACCAGGCCGTCACCCGCACGATGGAGCAGTCCGTCGACTCCTGCAAGCAGTCCGCCGCCGGCAGCATCACCACCGGCTTCGTCGCCGGCACCCCGCTCTCGGTGGAGATCACCTGCACGATCGACTACCGCGACCTCGGCCTGCTCGGCATCGGCGGCGACACCACCATCACCAAGAAGTTCTCCAGCTCCCTCGACCCCTACCGTGGCATCCGCGATGGCAACCCCTGACCCCCGCCGTACGCCGGCCGCCCGCGTGCCTCGCCGTGCACGGAACCGCGCCCGGACCCGCACGGGCTCGGTGGTCGCGCGGTGCACCGACTGGTGCCGCGTCGATGCGCCGGGCAACGAGCGCGGCGCGCTCAGCCCGGCCGTCGTGATCCTCGCGCTGATGATCTTCACGCTGGCCGGTCTGGTCATCGACGGCGGCCGTCAGCTCGGCGCCAAGTCGCGCGCCGTCGGCTACGCCCAGGAGGCCGCCCGCGCCGGCGTCGGCACGATCGACTTCAACTCGGCCCAGGCCCGGATCGACGTCGCCAAGGCCGGTGAGGCGGTCGGCAACTTCTGCGCCAAGGTGACCGAGAACGACCCCGCGGTGACCAGCTGCGCGACCAGCGAACTGGACCCCGAGCACCTCAAGGTCCAGGTCCAGATCGCCAACAAGACCTCGTTCCTCGGCATGATCGGCATCCAGAGCCTGACCGCGAACGGCGAGGGCGAGGCACACGCCGAGCAGGGCATCGTGAAGGCCGACGAGAGTCCGCAGATCCCGCCGCTGGTGGTGCAGACCACACCGGACGGCCCGGGGGTGACGGTCCAGCCGACTGCGAGCCCGCCGCCGATCGACTTCCCGTGCCCGGTGTGGACGATCGGTTCGCCGACGCCGCCGTGGACACCGCCGATCCCGATCCCGTTCCCGGCCTCCTGCACCCCGAGCGTCACGCCGACCGACACCTCGCCGACCCCCAGCGATTCGCCCAGCGAGTCGCCCAGTGAGTCGCCCAGTGAGTCGCCCAGCGAGTCGACGTCGACCTCGCCGACCACCGGTGGTGGCTGATGCCCCTGAACCGCCTGCCGAGGAGTAGTTCTGTGCGCGCTTCCGCGACCCGTGCGGCCGCCGTCGTCCTGGCGTCGGTCCTGATCGCTGCCTGCAGCAACGGGGCGGGGTCCGGCACCGGCCGGATGCCGGAAGGCGTCGAGGAGCAGCCGGCCGGCCCGACCACGATCACGCTGCCGACCCCGACCGGCGAGCCGTCCAGGACGCCGCGGCCCTCGGCGTCGACGCCGGCCAAACCGGCCAAGCCGCCGGCGGCGTCGGGGGCGCGGGTGGTCGTCGTCCCCGGTCGCTTCGGCGCGGAGCCGGCCGTGCAGGGCCTGGTCGCGAAGTACCCGCTGTACTACCAGGCCCTCGTCCAGCGCGATTCCGACCTGGTGAAAACGAACTTCCCGGCCTTCTTCTACGCCGACACCGCGATCAACATCGACGCCGCGAAGGCGTCCGGCTGGGTGATGCGGCCGCCCGGCAGCATCGTCGTCGTCGGCACGTCGAAGCAGCCGTACGGCGTGGTTCGGCTGAACTTGTGCCGCTCGCAGCGGCTGCAGTGGTGGAACCCGAAGACCCGCAAGTTCGTGGTGAACGCGCCGCGCGGGACCGCCGAGGCGATCGACATGGTGCGCACCGGGCTGGGCTGGACGATGTACAAGGTGGTGCGGCCGGTGCCGACGGGCATCAACTGCTCGGCGGTGCGCTATCCGGCCTAGATCGGAACCAAGGCGAACGCACGTGCAAGGACGCGGCACGGTGGGCATGATGCCCCTGAGCAGCGATAATCTGCCCTGAGGACCAGTGTCAGGAGTGAGGATGCGCAACCGGGTGGCCCGCGGGTTCATTGCCCTGAGCACCGTGCTCGCCTTGATGGTCTCTCTGCCCGCCCCAACCGCCACGGCCAGCACCATTCACCTCGGCGACGGTGTCTGCAGCATGTACGCGAACTCCAACGGTTTCGGCGCGTACTGCAGCGCTGGGCAGGTGAGTTGGGGCAACAACCCGCCGACCTGGCGGCAGACGCTGGGCGGCAGGCCCTTCATCCCCTGCCGCGACTTCCCCGTGCCGGGTGGCATCGAGTTGGCCGAGCCGCCGCCCGGGAAAGAGTGGGTTCTGCGGCTGACGATCGTCGACTACCAGCTGGACACCAACGACGGCGGCGACGACGCCCACCTGGAGCGGGCCATCGTGCCGGTGTCGGCGGAGGAGAGGCGGCAGTGCCTCCCCGAGTCGTACATGGACCAGTTCTGGACGTTCTTCGACGAGGCCTACCCGGACCCGGTGCTGCTGGTGAAGCCGACCTACACACCGCGGGTCAACGTGCCGGCCTACTTCGCGCTGGCTCCGGAGACGTCGTACGTGCTCAAGAACTACGGCTCGGTCGAGTCCCGCAACTTCGCCAACTACAAACCCGGGACACGGCTCACCATGCGGGCCATGGTGACGCGGCTGACGGTGGATCCCGGCGACGGCACGAAGCCGTTCGACTGTCTCGAGGGCACGCTGCCGATCGGTTCGGACGGCTACGAGGAGACTCAGGACCCCTTCCACCAGGCCAGCACCTGTAGCCACGTCTACAAACGGTCCAGCGCCAAGCAGCCCGAGGGCATGTACACGGTCAAGCTGACGATCCACTGGCGCGTCGACTACTGGCGTGGGCCGGATCGGCTGCAGGACTGGACGAAGGTCGGAGAAGCGGATGTGCACGCGGTGCAGCGGTTGCCTGTGCAGGAAGTGCAGGCGATCGGTGGCTGATGGTGGGGCGATGGAGGAGCGACGATGGTGAAGACTTCTGAGCCGGTGCGGGCGCGGTTGCCGCAGCGGGGGTCCCGCAGTACCGGCGCGGATCGGCTGAAGGGGTTCGTGTCGCTGCTGGCGATCCTCGCGATCGTCGGCGGGGTGCCGTACGTGCTGCTCAGGTTCTTCGGTACGCCGTGGCCGGACCGGATGCCGAGTCGGGACGTGCTGTTCAGCGAGCTGACCATCGAGACGGTGCTTGGCATCATCGGGGTCGTCGTCTGGCTGGCCTGGCTGCACTTCGTGGTGTGCCTGATCGCCGAGGTGATCGCGGAGATCCGGGGGCACGGGCTGTCGCCGCGGATCCCGCTCGGTGGCGGGTCGCAGTCGCTGGCGCGCCGGCTGGTCTCGGGCGTGGTGCTGATCGCGGGCGCGGCGAGCGTGACGCTGCCGGTCGCCAACGCGGTGACCACCACGAGCGTCGCGGCGCCGATGTCGGTGAGCGCCACCCAGGGCGGCGGCAACGACTCCACCAGCTCGTTCCGGCAGACCGAGGCCCGCAGCACGGTGCTGAGCGGCGCGGAGCGGACCGGAGTACGGACCAACAACGACCAGTCGGGTCAGGTGGTCAAGTACACCGAGGTCAAGCCGCCGCAGGGACGCAACTACGACTGCCTGTGGGACATCGCCGAGCGCTACCTCGGTGAGGGCCGGCGCTACAAGGAGATCTACGAGCTCAACAAGAACAAGCTGCAGCCGGACGGCCGGCGACTCACCAACCCGGACCTGATCATGCCGGGCTGGCAGGTGCGGCTGCCGGCCGACGCGAAGGGCCCGGGCGTGCACACGGTCCGGGTCGCCGTCGACTCCACCGGGCAGGACCCGCACGCGGAGAAGAACTCCCCGAACACCACCGAGACCAAGGCGAAGACCTCGACCAAGGTGACGCCGAAGGCGAGCACCCGGACCGAGAGCCCGAGCACGGACGGCAAGGGGTCGCGCTGGTTCGAGGAGCAGGGCGTCGAGAAGGGCTCGTCGGTGGAGATCGGCAGCGCCGCCGCCGACCCGACCGCGAAGAACGCCAAGCCGAACGAGCCGGGCGTCGACGTGGCCCAGCCGCACGGCCCCGGGACGACGGACGCACGGCCGGGCGACCCCGCCCCGGGCGGCACCAAGGTGCCCGACGCGGTTCCGGCTCCGGCCGGCAGCGGCGTCAGCCTCACCGAGGCCGGGATCTACGGCTTCGGCGCGACCCTGCTGGCCGCCGGTCTGGCGATCGCGCTGAAGCGTCGCCGGGGCTGGGCCCAGGGCCCCGGTCCCAAGGCCGCGTCGACCCGGCAGACCGAGGTCAGCCTGCGACTCGCGTCCGACGTGCCGACGGCGCACTTCGTCGACAACGCGCTGCGGCAGCTCGGCGCCAGCATGACCGAGGCGAACCGCTCGATGCCGGCCGTCGTCGCCGCGCTGGTGACCGACCGGGCGCTCACGTTGGTGCTGGAGCCGGGGGAGCACCAAGCGCCGCCGCCGGCTCCGTGGCAGGTCATCGCCGACGGGCGCCGCTGGGTGCTGCGCCGCGCGTACGCCCCGGCCGGAGACGTGGCCGCGCCGTCGCCGTACCCGACGCTGGTCACCATCGGCCGGAACGCCGACGGCGCGACCGTGCTGGTCGACCTCGACACCGCACGGGGCATCGTCAGCTTCGGCGGCGTCACCAACGCCTCCCGCGACGTCGTCGGTTCACTGGCCGCCGAGCTGGCCACGAACCTGTGGTCGGAGGGCGCGCACGTCAGCATGGTCGGGTTCGGTGACGACCTGTCGTCGCTGGCACCGAGCCGGCTGAGCTACTGGACCCGGCTGGACGACGCGCTGCGCGAGATCTCCACCCGGACCGATCACCAGGTGCAGGCCTGCACCCGCCGCAACGCCGACTCGGTGACGGCCGCGCGGATGGCCCACCCCGACCCGGTGCTCTGGGGCCCGGAGATCGTCTTCGTGTCCGCGCCGCCGTCGCCGGAGGAGGAGCAGCAGCTGGTCCAGCTCGCCTCCGACCCGCGGCGCTGCGTGGCGGTGGTCGTGGTCGGCGACGTGCTGAACGCGCCCTGGCGCTTCGTGGTGGACGAGAAGAACCAGGCGGTCTGCCGGCTGCTCGGGCTCGAGGTCGATGCCCACAGCATCAACCCGGCCCAGTTCGCCGACCTGGTCGCGCTGTTCGAGGTGGCCGAGTCGGAGGCGCGGGACAAGCGGCGCGCCGAGCAGAACCTGCCGGCGTACGAGTTCTCCTCCGCGGACCTGAGCCAGGCGGCGCCGGTCGAGGTCGACCTGCTCGGTCCGGTCGAGGTGGACGCGCGCGGCACGATCGACCCGGGCCGGCTGGAGCTGGCCACCGAGATCGTGACGTTCCTGGCCAGCCAGGACTACGGCGTGCACCCGAACGTGCTGGCCGGCTCGATCTGGCCGCGCGGGATCAGCGAGGAGCTGCGCAACGCCGCGCTGGAGCACACCCGGCAGTGGCTCGGCCCGGACGCGATGTACGCCGACGAGTCGGGCCGGTGGATGCTGAACCGCAGCACCGTCCGGGTGGACTGGGACGTGTTCCGCACGCTGGCCAAGCAGGCCGAGATGATGGAGGACCCGCGCGGGCCGCTGTCGACGGCGCTCAGCCTGGTGCACGGGCAGGCTTGGTCGGGGCTGCCGGCCGGGCGGTACTCCTGGCTGGCCACGTCCGGGATCGAGCGGCGGATGGCCGAGGCGGTCGTCGACGCCGCGCTCAAGCTGGCCGAGGCGAGTCTGCGCCACAACGACGGCAACCTGGCCCGGGTGGCGCTGCAGACCGGTCTGAGCTTCTCGCCGGCGTCGGAGGACCTGTGGCGCGCGACGCTACGACTGGCCTCGCACTTCGGCACCACCGAGGACGTCACGGCGGTCGCGGGCCAGATGTACGCGGCGCTGGCCAAGCACGGCGGCCCGCGCGGGCCGGAGGCGGAGACCGACGCGCTGGTCGACGAGCTGCTGCCGGGCTACCGACGGCCGGCCGCGGTCGCGTAGTACGAGCTGAAAGCAGTACGGAGTCAGGCGCTCCGAGCTACCTGCAAGAGGAAGCCCGCCCTGGGTGTCCCCGGGGCGGGCTTTCGGCTGTCTGACGAGGTGGCGGCTCAGAGCTGGCTGCTGCCCCAGGTGTCGCAGGCGGTCATGTCGCCGGAGTCCATCCCGACCTTGAACCACTTCATCCGCTGCTCGGCGGTGCCGTGGCTGAAGTTCTCCGGGGTGACCCGGCCCTGGGTCTTCTCCTGGATCCGGTCGTCGCCGACCGAGGCGGCGGCGTCCAGGCCGCGGGCGATGTCGTCCTCGGTCAGACCCTCGATGAAGGTGTCGCCGTCCTTGTCCGGCACGGTGGTGGCGTGGTTGGTCCAGATCCCGGCCAGGCAGTCGGCCTGCAGCTCGGAGCGGACCGCGTCGGAGGTCGGGCCCTCCCGGGTCTTGATCCGGTCCAGGTAGCCGTAGAGGTTCTGGATGTGGTGCCCGTACTCGTGGGCCACGACGTACGCCTCGGCGAAGTTGCCGCCGCGCGCGCCCAGCTGGGTCTGCAGGGTCTGGAAGAAGCTGATGTCCAGGAAGACCCGCATCTCGGGCGGACAGTAGAACGGGCCGACCGCGCTCGACGCGGCGCCGCAGCGCGTGTTGACCGAGCCGGTGAAGATCCGCATCGGGGCGCGCGTGTACTTCTTGCCGCGCCGTGGCAGCTCGGCCGCCCAGAAGCCCTCGATGGAGTTCTGGTAGAAGACGAACCGGCAGTCCTCGTTCTTGGCGAGGTCGGTGCCCTTCGTGCAGGTGTCGAGGTTGCCCGCGCCGGTGTTGCGCACGGTCGGCTCCTCGGAGCCGCCGCCGCCGACGCCGGGGATCCCGCCGTTGAGCAGCAGGATCACCACCAGCAGGATCAGGCCGCCGATGCCGCCGCCGACCGGGATGCCCATCCCGCCGGGCAGCATGCCGCCGCCTCCGCCACTACCGCGCGTGTCCTCGACGCCACTGGTGTCCAAGTCGGCGTCCGGGTTGAATTTCACAGCAACTACACTAGACCGCGGTGCGGGGTACAGGCCGACTTCAGACGTGGCGTCGCCGACCCGCCTGACCCCCTGTCACCCGAGTTTGAGGACCCCTGCGCCGCCATGATCACCGTCACCAACCTCGAGGTCCGTGTCGGGGCTCGGCAGCTGCTCGCGCCGGCGTCCTTCCGCGTCGGTCCGGGCGACAAGGTCGGTCTGGTCGGGCGGAACGGCGCCGGCAAGACGACGCTGACCAAGATCCTGGCCGGCGAAGGGCTGCCGGCCAGCGGCTCGGTCACCTCCTCGGGCCTGATCGGCTACCTGCCGCAGGACCCGCGCACCGGCGACCTGGAGATGCTGGCCCGGGACCGCATCCTGTCCGCCCGGGGCCTGGACGAGGTGGTCCGGCGGATGCGCAACGCCGAGAAGGCGATGGCCAGCGCGGACGACAAGACCCGCGAGAAGGGCATGCGCCGCTACGAGCGGGCCGAGCAGGACCTGCACGCCGCCGGCGGGTACGCCGCGGAGTCGGAGGCGGCCCGGATCGCGGCGAACCTCGGTCTCCCGGACCGGGTGCTCGGACAGCCGCTCGGCACGTTGTCCGGTGGTCAGCGCCGCCGGGTCGAGCTGGCCCGGATCCTGTTCGCGCAGGCCGAGACGCTGCTGCTGGACGAGCCGACCAACCACCTGGACGCGGACTCGATCGTCTGGCTGCGCGACTTCCTGAAGACCTATCCCGGTGGCGTGATCATGATCAGCCACGACGTGAACCTGCTCGAGGAGACCGTCACCCGGGTCTTCCACCTGGACGCGAACCGGGCCGAGATCGACGTCTACAACGTCGGCTGGAAGGCGTACCTGACCCAGCGCGAGACCGACGAGCGGCGGCGCAAGCGCGAGCGGGCGAACGCCGAGAAGGTGGCCGGCCGGCTGGTCGAGCAGGCCAACAAGATGCGCGCGAAGGCCACCAAGGCGGCCGGCGCGCAGCAGATGCTCAAGCGCGCCGAGAAGCTGATGGCCTCGCTCGACGACGAGCGTCAGTCGGACCGGGTGGCGAAGATCTCCTTCCCGACCCCGGCGCCGTGCGGCAAGACGCCGCTGATGGCCCGTGGGCTGTCGAAGTCCTACGGCTCGCTGGAGATCTTCACCGGCGTCGACCTGGCGATCGACCGTGGCTCGCGCGTCGTCGTGCTCGGGCTGAACGGCGCGGGCAAGACCACGCTGCTGCGGGTGCTGTCCGGCATCGAGAAGGCCGACACCGGCGAGGTGATCGACGGCCATGGGCTCAAGCTCGGGTACTACGCCCAGGAGCACGAGACGCTCGATGTGAACCGGACCGTGCTGGAGAACATGAAGTCCGCCGCCCCCGACCTGAACGAGACGCAGGCGCGCAGCGTGCTGGGCTCGTTCCTGTTCACCGGTGACGACTCCGACAAGCCCGCCAAGGTGCTGTCGGGTGGTGAGAAGACCCGGCTCGCGCTGGCGACGCTGGTCGTCTCGGCCGCGAACGTGCTGCTGCTCGACGAGCCGACCAACAACCTGGACCCCGCATCCCGCACCGAGGTGCTGAACGCGATCCGCTCCTACACCGGTGCGATCGTGCTGGTCACCCACGACGAGGGCGCGGTCGAGGCGCTGGAGCCGGAGCGCGTGCTGCTGCTTCCGGACGGCGTGGAGGACCTCTGGACCAGCGAGTACGCCGACCTGGTGTCGCTCGCCTGACGTTGTCCGCCGCCGCGCCTGCGCGCTTTTCCACAGGTGACGGCGACCGCACGGAATCCGAAAGCGGTTCGCGTATGTTCACTGCATGACGGAGAGTGGACTGCGGTTGACGGTGGACGGGCCGGTGGCCCGGGTCGTGCTGGACCGGCCGGAGGTGCGCAACGCGCAGACACCGGCGATGTGGCGGACGCTGGCGAAGTTCGGTGAGCGGCTGCCGGACGACGTGCGCGTGGTGGTCGTGTCGGGAGAGGGGCCGTCGTTCTCGGCCGGTCTGGACCGGCGGCTGATCGCGGGCGAGCCGGCCGACGGCGAGGAGCCGTTGCTCGCGCTCGGCGCCAAGCCCGCGGACGTGGTGCACGCGGAGATCGCCGGGTTCCAGGCCGGGTTCTCCTGGCTGCGGCGGCCCGAGATCGTCAGCATCGCGGCGGTCCAGGGGCACGCCGTGGGTGCCGGGTTCCAGCTGGCGCTCGCCTGCGACCTGCGGGTGGTCACGCCGGACGCGCAGTTCAGCATGCGGGAGCCCGCGCTCGGGCTGGTGCCGGACCTCGGTGGCACCCAGCCCTTGGTTCAGCTGGTCGGCTACTCCCGCGCGCTGGAGATCTGCGCGACCTCGCGCTGGGTGGAGGCCGAGGAGGCGCGTCAGGTCGGCCTAGCGAACATCGTCGTCCCAGCGGAGGAGCTGGCGGCGACGGTGAAGGACCTGACCGAAGCGCTGCTGGCGCCGTTGCCGGGCGCCATCCGCGAGACGAAGGCGTTGCTGCTGAGCGCCGCCGACACGTCGTACGAGCAGCAGCTGCGGGCCGAGCGGGAGGCTCAGCAGCGGCGGCTGGCGGAGCTGGTGGGAAGTTTCGGCTGACCTGAAGTGTTGTCAAGGTTGAACGGCGCAGAGCGGGGAGGAACCGGATGTCGTCAGGCATGATGCGGGGCGGGCCTGGCGGCGCGGGCAGTTGGCGCCGCCAGGACGCGTCGGTGGTGAACCAGAAGCTCGCCAAGGGCACGGTCCGCCGGATCGTACGGTTCGCCCGGCCGTTCCGGCGGCACATCACGGTGTTCCTGGTGCTGGTCGTGCTGTCGGCGGTCCTGGTGATCGCCTCGCCGCTGTTGTTCAAGAAGATCGTCGACGACGGCATCGTCAAGGGCGACGCGGGGCTGGTGACCGCGCTCGCGCTGGTGGTCGCCGCGCTCGCCGTGGTCGAGGCCGGTCTCGCGCTGGTGCAGCGCTGGTACTCCGCGCAGATCGGCGAAGGACTGATCTTCGACCTGCGGACCAAGGTGTTCGGGCACGTGCAGCGGATGCCGGTCGCGTTTTTCACCCGCACCCAGACCGGTGCGCTGGTCTCGCGGCTCAACACCGACGTCATCGGTGCCCAGCAGGCGTTCACCTCGACCCTGTCCGGCGTCGTGTCGAACATCATCAGCCTGATCCTGGTCGTCGGCGCGATGGCGCTGCTCAGCTGGCAGTTGACGCTGGTCGCCGTCCTGCTGCTGCCGGTCTTCCTCATCCCGGCCCGGATCCTGGGCCGCCGGCTGGCCGAGCTGACCCGCGAGCAGATGCAGCTGAACGCCGACATGTCGACGGCGATGACCGAGCGGTTCAGCGTCGGCGGCGCGCTGCTGGTGACCCTGTTCGGTCGGCCGGAGTCGGAGAACCGTGAGTTCGCCCAGCGCGCCGGGAGGGTGCGCGACCTCGGGATCCGCACCGCGATGCTCGGCCGGGTGTTTTTCACCGCGCTGACGCTGGTCGCGGCGCTCGCGACCGCCCTCGTGTACGGCGTCGGCGGCAACCTGGCCGTCCGCAACAGCCTGACGGTCGGCACCCTGCTCGCGCTGGTGGCACTGCTCGGCCGTCTCTACGGCCCGCTGACCGCCCTGTCCAACATCCGCGTCGACGTGATGACCGCCCTGGTCTCCTTCGAGCGTGTCTTCGAGGTGCTCGACCTGGAGCCGATGATCCAGGACCGGCCGGACGCCGAACCGCTGCCGGCCGACGCCGCGTCGGTCACCTTCGACCACGTCGGTTTCTCCTACCCGACGGCCGACCAGGTGTCGCTGGCCAGCCTGGAGTCTGTCGCCGTGCTGGACAAGCGTGCGTCGTCGTCGGTGCTGCACGACGTCAGCTTCACCGTCGAGCCTGGCCAGATGGTCGCGCTGGTGGGGCCCTCGGGTGCCGGCAAGACGACGATCACCAACCTGGTCGCCCGGCTGTACGACGTGACCAGCGGCTCGGTCCGGGTGGGGGACCGCGACGTCCGCGAGGTGACGCTGCGATCGCTGCACGACGCGGTCGGCTACGTGACCCAGGACGCGCACATGTTCCACGACTCCATCCGGGCGAACCTGACCTACGCCAAGCCCGACGCGACCGAGGCCGAGATGGAGGAGGCGCTGCGGTCGGCGCAGGTCTGGGACCTCGTCTCGTCCCTGCCCGACGGACTCGACACCGTCGTCGGGGACCGCGGCCACCGGCTGTCCGGTGGGGAGCGCCAGCGGCTGGCCATCGCCCGGCTCCTGCTGAAGGCGCCGCACATCGTCGTTCTGGACGAGGCGACCGCGCACCTGGACTCGGAGTCGGAGGTCGCGGTCCAGCAGGCCCTCGACACCGCGCTGGAAGGCCGGACGTCGCTGGTCATCGCGCACCGGCTGTCCACGGTCCGCAACGCCGACCAGAT
This sequence comes from Kribbella flavida DSM 17836, assembly GCF_000024345.1. Taxonomy (NCBI): domain Bacteria; kingdom Bacillati; phylum Actinomycetota; class Actinomycetes; order Propionibacteriales; family Kribbellaceae; genus Kribbella; species Kribbella flavida. Next base: position 3,542,028 of record NC_013729.1, read on the forward strand.
CCTGGTCGTCGACCACGGCACGATCGTCGAGCGCGGCACCCACGAGGAGTTGCTGGCGCTCAACGGCGAGTACGCCGACCTCTACCGCACCCAGTTCGCCGAGAGTCCCGCCGCGGTCTGAGCCGTGCGGCGCTGCTATCAGCGGGGATACTGTTGATAGGCAGCGGCATTGTCCTGACGTGAGGGAAGGACTGCGGGATGATCAAGTTCGCGCTGGTGCTGGGCGCCGGCTACACCGGATTCAAGCTCGCGTACCACTCCGAGGACGGCGTGCACTACGGCAAGGTCGGCGAGCAGGCCCTGCGCCGTGGCCTGTCGCTGTTCTTCGCGGCTCTGGCCGGCGGTCTCGCCTACGCCGCCCTGGTGCTGCACTGACGGTTCCCCTTGGGGCCGCACTGACGCGTCGCCACCGCTGTACCGGCCGTTCGGCTGTCCGCACCACCGCTGTCCTGCGGCACCGACCAGGACCCCGACTCGACGGTAGGGGCGATGTCCTGGGAATGTGTGCGGTGTCAGATTGTCGAGGACAGGAGTGCCGCCCGGTGTTCAACCGCATCGCCATCGTCAACCGGGGAGAGGCCGCGATGCGGCTGATCAACGCGGTCCGTGAGCTCAACGCCGAAACGGGGAGCCGGGTCGAGACGGTTGCCTTGTACACCGATGCCGAGCGCACCGCGACGTTCGTGCGCGCGGCCGACCTCGCCTACCCGCTCGGCCCGGCCGCGGACCGGCCCTACCTCGACCACGCGAAGCTCGAGCAGGCGCTGACCGAGACCGGCGCCGACGCCGCCTGGGTCGGCTGGGGCTTCGTCGCCGAGGACCCGGCGTTCGCGGAGCTGTGCGAGCGGATCGGAGTCACTTTCATCGGCCCCAGCGCGGACGCGATGCGCAAGCTCGGCGACAAGATCGGCTCCAAGCTGATCGCCGAGGAGGTCGGCGTCCCGGTGGCGCCCTGGAGCCGGGGTGCGGTCGAGTCGCTCGACGCGGCACTCGCCTCGGCGGCCGAGGTCGGCTACCCGCTGATGCTGAAGGCGACCGCGGGCGGCGGCGGCCGCGGCATCCGGGTGATCCGCGACGCCGACGAACTGCGCGAGGCCTACCAGCGCACCAGCGACGAGGCGGCCCGCGCCTTCGGCAGCGGCGTCGTGTTCCTGGAGCGGCTCGTCACCGGTGCCCGGCACGTCGAGGTCCAGGTGATCGCGGACGGCCAGGGCACGGCGTGGGCGCTCGGCGTGCGCGACTGCTCGGTGCAGCGGCGCAACCAGAAGGTGATCGAGGAGTCGGCCTCGCCGGTGCTCGCGCCGGACCAGGTCGCCGAGCTGAAGGCGTCCGCCGAGCGGCTGGCGGTCGCCGTCGGCTACCGCGGCGCCGGCACCGTCGAGTTCCTGTACCACCTGGGCGACAAGCTGTTCGCCTTCCTCGAGGTCAACACCCGGCTCCAGGTCGAGCACCCGATCACCGAGCTGACCACCGAGTTCGACCTGGTCAAGGCGCAGCTGCACATCGCCGCCGGCGGCCGGCTGGAGGGCTCACCGCCGGTCGAGCAGGGCCACGCGGTGGAGGCCCGACTGAACGCCGAGGACCCGGACCGCGACTTCGCGCCGTCGCCCGGCCGGATCGCCCGGCTGCGGCTGCCCACCGGCCCCGGCGTCCGGGTGGACACCGGCGTCAGCGAGGGCGACACCATCCCCGCCGACTTCGACTCGATGATCGCCAAGATCATCGCCTACGGCCGGACCCGGGACGAGGCGCTCGGCCGGCTGCGCCGCGCGGTGGCCGACACGATCGTCGTGCTCGACGGCGGCGCCACCAACAAGAGCTTCGTGCTCGACCTGCTGGACCAGCCGGAGGTGATCGACGGCAGCGCCGACACCGGCTGGATCGACCGGGTCCGCGGCGAGGGCCGGCTGGTCTCGCACCGGCACTCCGGCATCGCGCTGGTCGCCGCCGCGATCGAGGCGTACCAGGAGGCCGAGCGGGTCGAGCGGCAGCGGTTGCTGGAGACGGCCCGCGGCGGCCGCCCGCAGGTCCAGCACGAGGTCGGCCGGGCGATTGCCCTGAAGTTGCGCGGCGCGGCGTACAAGGTGACGGTCGCGAAGATCGGGCCGCAGCGGTACCGGGTCGGCGTGGGCGTCGGGGAGGAGCTGCGGTTCCTCGACGCCGAGCACGAGCGGCTCGACACGTACGACGTACGGCTGGTCGTGGCGGGCCGGCGGTTCCGGCTGGTGACCGCGACGCACGGACCGGTGCACCTGGTCGAGGTCGACGGCGTGACGCACCGGGTCAGCCGCGACGAGGGCGGCGTGATGCGCGCGCCCGCTCCGGCGCTCGTGGTCGCGACGCCGGTTCCGGCCGGCGCGGAGGTCGAGGCCGGGGCTCCGGTGCTTGTGCTGGAGAGCATGAAGATGGAGACGGTGCTGTACGCGCCGTTCAAGGCGATCGTGCGCGAGCTGCCGGTGTCGACGGGCAGCCAGGTGGAGACCGGCGCCCCGTTGCTGCGGCTGGAGCCGGTCGGCGACGCCGATGTCGCGGTCGAGCTGACCGAGGGCGTCGACCTGGAGCTGCCCGAGCCGGAGGCTCCGCCCACCGCGGCCGAGCGGGCCGCCCGCGGGCTGGACGACCTGCGCAGCATGCTGCTCGGATTCGACATCGATCCGCGGGACGAAGGCCGGACCCTGTCCGAGTACCTGGCGGCCCGCGCGGAGCTGCCCGAGCCGCCGATCGCGGAGGAGCTCGGCGTCCTGCGGCTGTTCGCCGACTTCGCCGAGCTGAGCCGCAACCGGCCGGCCGGCGAGGACCTGAACACCGAGCTCCGGGTGCACAGCCCCAAGGAGCACTTCCACACCTACCTGCAGACGCTGGACACCGAGCGGGCCGGGCTGCCGGCCAAGTTCTGCGACCGGCTGGCCCGGGTGCTCAGCTACTACGGCGTGACCGATCTCGACCGCACCGACGAGCTGACCGACGCGGTGTTCCGGATCTTCCTGGCCCAGCAGCGCACGTCGCCCGACGTCCTGCTGGTGACGTCGCTGCTGCAGCAGTGGCCGTCCGACCCGCGGCCGGAAGCGCCGATCGACACCGAGGCGTACGCCGTACTCGATCATCTGGTGGTCGCCACTCAGCTGCGCTTCCCGGTGATCGGCGACCTGGCGCGCAGCGTGCGGTTCCGCTGGTTCGACCAGCCGCTGGTGGACCAGGCCCGCGCCGAGGTGCTGTCCGTGGTCGGCGACGAGCTGGCCGCGCTCGCGCTCGATCCCGACGCACCCGATCACGCCGAGCGGGTCGAGGCGCTGGCGACGATCCCCGAGCAGATCGTGCGGTTCCTGGCCGAGCGGCTCGAGCGCGGCGTCAGCGGCACCGAGCCGATGCTGGAGGTGCTCGTCCGCCGGCACTACCTCGAGTACGAGCTGCACGACCTGCGCAACCACACCGTGAACGGCCGGGCCTTCACAACGGCCGACTACACGCTCGACGAGCGGCCGACGCACCTGGTGAGCACGATCGGCACCGTGAACGAGCTGGCCGACCCGGACAGCGCGCTGGTTCGTGACCTGACCGCGGAGATCGCCGGCCGCCCGCCCGGCCGCGAGGCGGTCGCCGACCTGTACCTGTCCTGGCCGCAGACCCCGGAGTCGCCGCAGGACGCGTCCGACCGGCTGCGGGAGGTCTTCGCCGCGCTGCCGTTCACCCGGCAGGTACGCCGGGTCGCCGTCGCGGTGGTTCCGGGTGGCGGCCGCGAGGTCTGGTACTTCACCTTCCGCCCGGCGGCCGAAGGACCGGTCGAGGACGACAACGTGCGGGGCGTGCACCCGATGGTCGGGCGCCGACTCAACCTGTGGCGGCTGCGCGACTTCCGCATCACCCGGCTGGACGCACCCGAGGACGTGCTGCTGTACCACTGCGTCGCCCGCGACAACGAGGCCGACGAGCGGCTGGTGGCGCTGGCCCAGGTCCGTCAGTTCGCGGTCGTGCGCGACGAGGACGGCAAGGTCGCTTCGCTGCCGCACGTCGAGCGGGCGATCGCGAACTGCCTGGAGGGCATCCGGCGGGCCCGGACCGCCCGCGGCGCGGCCGGCGCCCGGCTGGAGATGAACCACGTCTGGGTGACGATCTGGCCGGTCGTCGACGCGCAGGTCGCCGAGCTGACCGCGCTGCAGCGCAACATCGCGCCGATGACGGCCGGTGCGGGCATCGAGGAGGTCGTCGTCACCGGCCGGGTGACCGGCTCCAACGGCAACCCGTTCCCGGTGGTCGGCCGGTTCTCGTACCAGCCCGGCGCCGGCGTGGTGACGGCGGTCGAACGGCCCCCGACGGAGCGGCTCAAGCCGCTCGACGACTACGCGCAGAAGGTGCTGCGCGCGCGCCGGCGCAACACCGTGTACCCGTACGAGGTGGCCGGCATGGTCGCCGGCGCGGGCGGCGTCTACGTCGAGCACGACCTGGACGACACCGGCGCGCTGGTCCCGGTCGAGCGGCCCCGCGGCCTGAACAAGGCCGGCCTGATCGCGGGCGTGATCAGTACGCCGACCCGCCGGCACCCCGAGGGCGTCACCCGGGTCGTGCTCAGCGGCGACCCGACCAAGGCGCTCGGCGCGGTCGCCGAGGCGGAGTGCGCCCGGATCATCGCCGCGCTGGACCTGGCCGAGCGGATGCGGGTCCCGGTCGAGTGGTTCGCGGTGTCGGCCGGTGCGCGGATCTCGATGGACTCCGGCACCGAGAACATGGACTGGGTGGCGAAGGCGCTGAAGCGCATCGTCGAGTTCACCCAGGCCGGCGGCGAGATCAACATCGTTGTCGCGGGCATCAACGTCGGCGCGCAGCCGTACTGGAACGCCGAGGCGACGATGCTGATGCACACCAAGGGCATCCTGGTGATGACGCCGGACTCGGCGATGGTGCTCACCGGCAAGCAGTCGCTGGACTTCTCCGGCGGCGTCTCGGCCGAGGACAACCACGGCATCGGCGGCTACGACCGGGTGATGGGCCCGAACGGCCAGGCGCAGTACTGGGCGCCGGACCTGGCCGGGGCGCGGGACATCCTGATGGCGCACTACGACCACACGTACGTCGTACCGGGGGAGTCCGGCCCGCGACGGGCGCCGACGACCGACCCGCTGGACCGCGACGTCACGACGTACCCGCACGACCCGGCCGACGGCGGGTTCCGGACCGTCGGCGAGATCTTCTCGACCGCGACCAACCCGGACCGCAAGAAGGCGTTCGACATCCGCACGCTGATGCGCGCGGTGGCCGACCAGGACCACCCGATGCTGGAGCGCTGGGCCGGGATGGCCGACGCGGAGACGGCGGTGGTCGCCGACACCCGGCTCGGCGGACGGTCGGTGTGCCTGCTCGGGATCGAGTCCAAGCCGGTGCCGCGGCGCGGGTTCCCACCGACCGACGGGCCGGACACCTACACCGCCGGCACGCTGTTCCCGCGCTCGTCGAAGAAGGCGGCCCGCGCGATCAACGCGGCCAGCGGCAACCGTCCGCTGGTGGTGCTGGCGAACCTGTCCGGCTTCGACGGCTCGCCGGACTCGATGCGCAACCTGCAGCTCGAGTACGGCGCGGAGATCGGCCGGGCGATCGTGAACTTCGACGGCCCGATCGTGTTCTGCGTGGTGTCGCGGTACCACGGCGGCGCGTTCGTGGTCTTCTCCAAGGCGCTGAACCCGCGGATGACGGTGCTCGCGGTGGAGGGTTCGTTCGCCTCGGTGATCGGCGGCGCGCCGGCGGCGGCGGTGGTGTTCTCCGGCGAGGTGAACAACCGGACCTCGGCCGACCCGCGGGTGACCGAGCTGTCGGCGCGGCTGGCCGCGGCCGACGGCGCCGAGCGGGCCGCGCTGGCCAACGAGCTGGCCGAGGTGCGGGCGGCGGTCCGGTCGGAGAAGCTGGGCGAGGTGGCGGCCGAGTTCGACCGGGTGCACAGCATCCATCGCGCGGTGGCGGTCGGCTCGGTCGACGCGGTCATCCGCCCCGAGGAGCTGCGTCCCCGCCTGATCGCCGCGCTGGACACGCCGCCCGCCTGATCCCGGCCGGTCCGGCCCCGGTGACACTCGCCGGGGCCGGCTCGCCGTGGTGCCGTGTTGGTGGCCGGCGGCTACTTTCTGGCCTTCTCGGGGTCGTACTCCAGCAGGTGGAGGACGGGCACGCCGAGGTGGCGGCGGGCGGAGTTGGTCCAGTCCAGGTGGAAGAACTCCGCGACGATGTGCGGCCGGGTCAGAATGATGACCTCCTGGCCGCCGACCTTGTCCACGGTCGCGGTCAGGGCGTCGATCGGGCGGTCGTGGGAGATGCCGCCCTCGGCCTGCTGACCGAGGTCGCGCAGGCGCTGCACGCTCCGGCCGGTGCAGTCGCGGGCCTCGCTGTCGATCGCTTTCTGCGCCTCGGCGAGCTCTTGGCGCTGGTCGGCCAGCCCCGGCCCGTACAGGTTGGCGGTGCCGAGGGCGCTGATCGACGCCTCGACCCCGGCCTCGGCGTTGTGGCACGGCACGAGCACGTGGTACTTCACCGGCTCGGGCATGTCCTGGTGCAGCTCGACCACCCGTTGGGCGTCGGTCTCCGACAGTTCCTGTTCGACGAGCAGTACGACGTCGTACATCGCGGTACCTCCGGTCCTACCAGTCGGTATCCCTCCATCATGCCCCGTCCGCGGGCAGAATGGCCGCATGCAGCTACCCGTGATGCCACCGGTCCCGCCGATGCTGGCCAAGGCGGTCAAGCAGATCCCCGACGGCGAGGTCAGCTTCGAGCCGAAGTGGGACGGTTTCCGCTCGATCATCTTCCGCGACGGCGACGAGGTCGAGATCGGCAGCCGGAACGAGAAGCCGATGACCCGGTACTTTCCCGAGCTGGTCGAGGCGATCAAGGCGAATCTGCCGCAACGCTGCGTGATCGACGGCGAGATCGTGGTGATCGGGGCGTCCGGGGACCGGCTCGACTTCGAGGTGCTGCAGCAACGGATCCACCCGGCGGCGTCCCGGGTGACGATGCTGTCGGAGACGACGCCGGCGCGGTTCGTCGCCTTCGACCTGCTCGCGCTGGGCGACACCGACTACCGGGAGCGGCCGTTCGTCGAGCGGCGTGCCGCGCTCGAGGAGGCGCTCGCCCCGGCGAAGGCGCCGATCCACCTGACCCGGACGACGACCGACAAGGCGGTGGCGACCGAGTGGTTCCACCAGTTCGAGGGCGCCGGGCTGGACGGGGTGATCGCGAAGCCGCTGGACGGGCTGTACGAGCCGGACAAGCGGACCATGTTCAAGATCAAGCACGAGCGGACCGCGGACTGCGTGGTCGCCGGGTACCGCGTCCACAAGAGCGGCCCGAACCGGATCGGCTCGCTGCTGCTCGGCCTGTTCACCAGCGACGGCGTACTGGCGAGCGTCGGCGTGATCGGGGCGTTCCCGATGGCGCGGCGCGAGGAGCTGTTCGAGGAGTTGCAGCCGCTGGTCACCGACTTCGACGACCACCCGTGGGCCTGGGCGAAGCAGGAGGAGGGCAACCGCACCCCGCGCAACGCCGAAGGCAGCCGGTGGCAGGCCGGCAAGGACCTGAGTTTCGTGCCGCTGCGGCCGGAGCGGGTGGTCGAGGTGCGGTACGACCACATGGAGGGCGTGCGTTTCCGGCACACGGCCCAGTTCGTCCGCTGGCGCGACGACCGGACGCCGGAGTCGTGCACGTACGAGCAGCTCGAGGAGCCGGTCAAGTTCGACCTGGCCGACGTCCTGGGCTGAGCTACTTCTTCGCGACGGTCGCGAGCAGGTCGGCGAGGGATTGCTGGTCCAGGCCTAGACCGGGGAAGCCGGCGATGCTGCTGATCGGGAAGTTGCCGATCATCTTCAGCAGCTCCGGTGCGGCGAGAATGCCCTGGGCGTTGCCGTGGGCATCGACTCCGACGGCTGCGCGCAGGGCCGGGCCACCGGCCGGGTGGTCGAGCCATTCCTCCAGCGTCGCCATCGGGCCGAGCCGCGGGTGCAGCGGGGGAGCGGGCACGTCAAGGGTGGTGCGCAGCCGGAGGTCACGGGACGAGGCCCCGACGGCGAGCTCGAAGTCGCCACCCTCCAGCACCCAGCCGCCGTACTTCGCCGACCAGTACGACAGGTCGCGGGCTGTGAGGTCGAACGTGACCGGCCGGCTCTCGCCGGGGTCGAGCTGGAGCTTGGCGAAGGCCTTCAGCTCGCGGACCGGCCGTCGTACGCGGGCGACCGGGTCGCCGACGTACAGCTGAACGACTTCCTTGCCCGGCCGGTCGCCGGTGTTGGTGACCGAGCAGGTGACGGTGATCCGGAGATCGCCGTCCTCGGCACGACCGGTGAGCGCCGCGGTGAGGTCGCTGTAGCCGAAGGTCGTGTAGGACAGGCCGTGCCCGAACGGGTAACTGACGTCCTGCCCGATCGCGTCGTGGCCGCGGTACCCGACGAACACCCCTTCGCCGTACCGGACGTGACCGTCCTCGCCGGGGAAGTTCAGGTACGACGGGGTGTCCTCCAGCCGGTGCGGAATCGTTTCGGCGAGCCGGCCGGACGGGTTGACCTTGCCGAGCAGCACATCGGCCACCGCGCCGCCGGCGGCCTGCCCGGCGAGCCAGCACTCCACGATCGCTGGGGCGTGCTCTTCCCAGGTCGACACGCGGACGGCAGATCCGTTGCTCAGCACAACGACGAGGTGGGGATTGGCTGCGGCCAGCCGGGGGAGCAGTGCGAGCTGGTTCGCCGGGAGGTCGATGTGCGTCCGGTCGAATCCCTCCGACTCGTCCACCGCCGGCAACCCGAGAAAAGCCACCACCGTCCCCGCCCGCACGGCGAGCTCCACGGCTTCGGCTGCTAGCAGATCCTCCCTGCCAGCGTCCGCGGCGCCTTCGTTGCCTTGCTGCCCGGCGATCGTGAATCCCGGGGCGAAAGCGACTTCGACTCCGCTCGGTAGCGCGGCGCGGAGTTCGTCGAGGGCGGTTTCCACGCGGGTCGGATTGACCTGCGAGCTGCCCGCGCCCTGGTACCGCGCGGTGCGGGCGAACTCGCCGATCACCGCGACGACGCCCCCGTCGGCCGGGTGCAGCGGGAGAATCGCGTCATCGTTCCTCAGCAGCACCAGGCTGTCGGCGGCAGCGGCCCGGGCGAGAGCGTGGTGGCTCTCCACGTCGAAGCTGCCCAGCGCCGTCCCCGCACCGGCCAGTGCGGCAGGCGACGCTCGCTCCACCAGACGGAGTACACGCAGGACGGCCTCATCCAGTACCGCCTCGTCGAGCGAGCCGTTCTCGACCGCCGCCACGATCTGCGCATCGCTGATCCCCAGCTTCGGCGGCATCTCCAGGTCCAGCCCCGCGGCGAGCGCCGCGACGCGATCGTGAACGGCTCCCCAGTCCGACATCACCAACCCGTCGAAGCCCCACTCGTCCCGCAGGACGTCAGTGAGCAGCCAGCGATTCTGCGACGCGTAGACCCCGTTGAGCTTGTTGTACGAGCACATCACCGTCCACGGCCGCGCGCTCGTCACCACCCGCTCGAACCCCGCCAGGTAGATCTCCCGCAACGCCCGCTCGTCGACGTCCGCGCTGACCCGTAGCCGGTCCGTCTCCTGGTTGTTCGCCGCGAAGTGCTTCACCGACGCGCCCACGCCTTGGCTCTGCAACCCCTCGACCAGCGCCGCGCCCAGCACGCCCGACACCAACGGATCCTCCGACAGGTACTCGAAGTTCCGCCCACACAACGGCGACCGCTTGATGTTGATGCCCGGCCCGAGCACCACCGAGACCCCTTGCGCCCGTGCCTCCGCCCCGATCGCCGCGCCGACCCGCTCGACCAGCTCCGGATCCCACGACGAGCCCAAGGCGCTGGCCGTCGGAAAGCACGTCGCCGGCAGGCTCCCGCCGATGCCGACATGATCCCCTTCATCGGGCTGCCGCCGGAGCCCGTGCGGCCCGTCCGCCAGCATGATCGCCGGGACGCCCGCCCGCCCGACCGGCGCCGTGTGCCAGAAGTCGGACCCGAGGCACAAGGCCGCCTTCTCCGCGAGGCTCAACCGTCCGAGCACTTCACCGGTCCTAGTGCCAGCAGTCATCCGGCCCTCCAAGTCGACGCCCCAGCTAACCACGCCCGCACCCACCCCGCAGCCGGTGAGCCGCCGCCTGCCCGCCCGCGACGGCAGCCGGTACGACGTACTGGACCAGACCAGTCAGGCGGCACCCTGGACAGTGAACCTCACGCAGCGGACAATTTCGCCCATGGCGACCGGTTTGGAACTCACCCGTCCATCGGACGGCGAGCGTGACCGCGCCCTGGCCCTGCTTCGCGAAGGCGCCGGAACCGGGCGGCTGTCCCACGACACCTTCGTCCGCCGGATGAATTTCGTTCTCCGCGCCCAAAGCCGCCGCGAGCTGCACGAGGCGATCCACGACCTGCCCGGCCGCGAGCCGCGCATCGTCGAGTGGGCCCGCGAGCTGGTCGCCCGAGTGCCCCGAGTGACCCTCACCCCGCGAAAGACCCCCGCCCTCCCAGGTCTCTCGCTGCCTCCGCCAGGATCCCCAACGGTCCGCATCGGCCGCGGCCCCGGCGCGACGCTGCGCATCGCCCACGCCTCGATCTCCCGCCGCCACGCCGAGCTCCGCCACGTCGGCAACGGCTGGATGGTCCGCGACCTCAACTCGATGAACGGCACGCACCTCAACGGCTCCCGCATCACCTCACCCACTCCCGTCCGCCCCGGCGACGTTCTCCAGTTCGGCTCCATCCCCTACACCCTCACGTCCCCGGGCCCTCGCTGACCGCACGAAACACTCCAGTGAGTTCGGTGCGGCTGCTGGTCTAATACGCGGATGGGAAACGTTCCGGAAGCCCCGCTCGCCGACCCGTGGCTCGCGTACTTCGCCGAGCGCGGCCACCGGGATGTCCGCCGTGTCGGCGCTGGTGTCGAAGGCGTCGTGTACAGGTTGGGCGAGGGGCGGGTTGCCAAGGTGTGGAGCGGTCGGCCGCCGGCCGAGTTCGAGCTCACCCGCGAGGTGTACGCCGACCTTGCGCGGCACCCGTTGCCCTTCGCCGTACCGGAGATCTTCGACGTTGAGCATCACGAGGGCGTCCTGGTGACGTACGAGCGTGAGCTGCCCGGCGTCTCGATGCGAGCGGACTCCGCACAGGCGAACTACGAGCGTAAGCTGCCCACTCGCGACAGTGACGCGCTCCTTGCCGTTCTGCGTGGCCTGGCCTCCGTGCCCGGCACCGACGCCATGCGCCGGTTGACTGTGCAGGGGGACGACCGCCCGCTGTGGCGAGATCACGACGACTTCCGCGACGCGCTCGCGGCCCTGGTCGCCCGGGCGGTAACTCGGCACGGTGCTGCCTTGGCTCGCTGCGTGCCGGACTTCGCTGCAGGTGTCGAACGCACGCAGAAGGCACTGCGCTCGCTGCCCGACGCTCCGGTGGCAGCGATCCACGGCGACCTCGTCCCGCCCAACATCCACATCGATGCCGCCGGCCGACCCGTCGCGGTGCTCGACTTCGGCTTCCACACCACCGCAGGCGACCCGGCCTTCGAAGCCGCCGTCACCGCTGCGATCTGGGACATGTACGGACCGCACGCCGCGGAGCACACCGAAGAGCTCACCCGGCTCTGCGCGCACGAGCTCGGCTATGCGCCGGCGACCCTCACCACTTATCAGGCCGCCTACGCCCTTACGACTTACGACCTTTTCGGCCTGGGCGACGATGACGGTCACTTCCGCTGGTGCGCAGAACAGCTACGCCGCAACGCCGTCTTCACCGCCTGAGCCGGGCGCCTGTCACAGCTCTTCGTGCGGAGCCCCGTCGGTCGAGCCGTGCTCGTTCCGCTGAGCGCTGCCGCTGGTCGAGCCGCGCTCGACTGACCTCTTCTGTCGCCGCTGAGGCCTTCCACGGACGCATCGGTGGCACAACGCGCCAGCGGTGGGGCGAGGCGTCTGCGGTGCCGAGGCGGCGATCTGTTCGCTGGGATCGGCGGGGTGCTGACTTCACTTGGCTGCGTCATGTGCTTGCGGTGCGCGCCGGCGTACTGCCACCCGCTTTGCTCAACCCGTCCCCAAGCGGTGCGCAAGACGGCGCGCGGCCACGTCGATCGTCACCGGTACGCCGCCGGCCTGGCGTCGCCGCTCGCTACGCCGGTGCCGCGAGACGTCAGCCGTGTGGCAGCGTGGTGACACGAGGTGTCGGTGGTGCGGCCGTGGGGACGGCGCCGAGAGGTGCCGTGGCGGTGTCCGCGAAGAAGCTGCGCGGCAGGTCGCCGAAGGGTCCAGTCGGCCAGCCCGGCGCGTGGACGTGCTGCTGTCCGACGCCAAGCGCACCGTCGGAGCCGGGCCGGTCGGCGAGATGTGGCGTCGCTTGGATGCGTCAGCGCGGCGCGGTAGCGGGTGTTCCTCGGAGCTGTTGCGAGACGACGGTGTTCGCGCGATCCGCTGGCCGTCGTGGAAGAGCACGACCGCCGCGCCGTCGACGTCACCGGCGGACAGGAGTTGTGGGGCCTCGGCCGGTGGTGGGGAGGTGTCGTCGGCTAGCGCTCGAAGTCGAAGTCCGGTTCCAGGCCGGAGTCGTCGTCGGCTTCGGCGCGGAGGTAGTCCCTGCTCTGGCGCTGGCGTCTCTCCAGCCGGCGGAAGGGGAGCAGGTGCTCGAGCCGGACCCGGTCCGCCGAGTCGTCCTCGTCCTTGCGTACCGGCAGTTGCCCCGCGGCGATGTACCCGCGGATCTCGTCCTCGGCGATCCCGGCGACGAGGGCCGCCTCCTTCAGCGGGAGTTCTTCGTTGAGCGTGGTCACCTGCACGGCGTAGCCCTCGCGCAGCGCGGTCTCCAGGAAACGCAGGGCGTCGAGGACCTTGGGCGGAACGTCGTGCCGGTTGCCGTCGGCATCGACGATCGCGGGCCCGTCGACCACCAGCCGGCGGTCGTCCGCGGAGAGCACGAAAACCTCGGACTGGCTGGGCGGCACGATCATGGCTCGGGAGTGTAGTGCCTGCCGGCGTCATCTCCGCGACGCCGACCGCCGGATGCGGGCCACCCAGCGAGAGCGGTCCGGCGAGCACGCGAATGCGTCACGTGTGCAGGTGCTCACTCGCCCCGGCGAGCACCTGCAAGACCCCGTGCCTCGCCGACGCCCAGCCCCTGCTCCTCACCCATCCGGCGTCGCGCCAACGCCCACCCGGCACCAAGCCAACGCCCCCCCCGGGCGGCCCGCTGACGCCCACCACGCCACCCGGGCGCCGCGCTGATGCCCACCCCGGCACCGGCCCGGCGCCCGTCCGGCGCCTCGCCGACGTCCATTCGATGCCCATCCGGCGTCGCGTCGACGCCCCACCTGGCGGCACGCTGATGCTCACCCCGACAACCACCCGGCGCCCATCCCGCCGTCGCGCCGACGCCCACTTGGCGGATGCTGACACGCCCCCGACACGCCTCGCCGACACCCACCCGGCGCCTCGCCCATCCGGCGTCGCGGAATGCCCACCCGGCGTCGCGCCAACGCCTCGGTTGTTGGGTGCGAACGCGGCGCGAGATTTTGTCGCGGACTTCGACGCCGTCTGACGCCACCGGCGACAGCTGTCGCCCGCCATCAGCAGCTTGTCGCGGCCCCGCGAGCTCGTACTCGTCAGGGGAGCAGGACGACCTTGCCGACTGTTTCTCGGTTCTCCAGGGCGCGGTGGGCGTCGGCGGCTTTCGCGAGCGGGAAGGTGGTGACCAGGGGGACCCAGTGGGCCTCGGTGGATTGTTCGAGGGCTTTGGTTTCCAGGGTGCGGAGGCGGCGCATGAGTTTGGGGCCGATGGCCCAGGTTGCGGAGAGGCCGCGCTGCATCAGGTCGTCGGTGGTGAGCTCGACCGGGCCACCGCCTGACCAGCCGAACATCAGGATCCGGCCGCCGATCCCGAGCAGCTCGAACGCGCGCCGGCCGTTCTCGCCGCCGACACCGTCGAGAACTACCGTCAGATCGCGCTCTCCGAGCTGTTCCCGGACCCGCCCCGGCCAGTCCGCGCGCCGGTAGTCGACGGCGACCTGAGCGCCCAGTTCGACGACCTGCTGAGTCTTCTCCGGTCCGCCGGCCAGGCCGACGACGGTCGCGCCGGCATTCCGGGCGTACTGGACGAACAGGCTGCCGATCCCACCCGCGGCGGCGGTGATGAGCACCACGTCGTCAGCGGTGAGGGCGGCCTGCTCCAGGACCCCGATGGCTGTGCGTCCCGTCCCGATGGTGGCGACGGCATGTGCACCGCCGAGGTGGTCGGGGATCTCGTGCAGGGACTCGGCCCTGGCAACCGCTCTCTCGGCGTACCCGCCCGGCACCGGGCCGAGGTGGACGACGACGCGCTTGCCGATCCAGTGGTTGTCGGTGTCGCTGCCGACGGCCTCGACGGTGCCGGCGACCTCGCGGCCGGGAATTGTCGGCAGGACCGGGGGAGCGACGGGTCCACCGCCGGCCGATCCTTGCCTGAGCGCGGTGTCCATCAGATGGACGCCGGCTGCTTCGACGGCGATCAGCACCTCACCGGCGCCGGGCACCGGATCCGGTACGTCCTCGTAGGTCAGGTTGTCGGCCGGCCCGAACTCGTGCAGCCTGATCGCCCGCATCGTGTGCTCCTCTGGTTCCACAGGGTCGCCCGGCCTCGCGCCGCGCACGACGACGCTAGAACCTGAAGCGCTGTTGAGGTCAAGCCCGCGACAGACCGCCTTGACCTCCAGTGCGGCTGAGGTCGCAGGATGGCCGGCATGCCGACTCACGAACGACCTGAGGTGACCACCCGGGACGACGACAGCCCGGCCCGCGAGAGCTCGAACCCGGGCCCGGAGTTGCCGGCTCGGTTGGCGCGGGAACAGAACGTCTGGCTGTGCACCCTCCGGCCGGACGGTTCACCGCACGTGACGCCGGTGTGGTTCGTGTACATGGGGTCGACGTGGTGGATCGGCAGCGCCGAGCGCAATCGCAAGGTCCGCAACGTGGAGCGCGATCCGAGGGTCTCGCTGGCTCTCGAGGACGGCAGAAACCCAGTGGTCGCCGAGGGACAGGCCCGGGTCCACCACAGCGGCTTCCCGGCCGATGTCGTGGCGGCGTTCGCCCGGAAGTACCGCGGATGGGACGTCACCGCAGCCGAATCCGCGGAGAGCGGTGCCCGCGTGCTGATCGAGATTCCGGTGAAGCGATGGCTGCTCGAAGGCCGAGCTCAGTGACGACCTGCAGCTGCCGGTTCCGAACGCCCGCAGCCAGGCACGTACCCAGGCACCTTCCGGGATCCTGTGCCCTGAGCGGTCAACGAACCAGATTTGGGCGCCCCCGCAAGCTCTTGCTCCGGCTCGTCACCTGCTGAACCTGGTCGCGACGCCGGCCGTGATCCAATCTCGCTTGTCGACTGGCAGGCCGGCCCGCTTCTGCTGTGCGGCCCGGGTTGTCTGGCGACTGCTTCGGTCAGGGGGTGGTCTCGAGCCAGTGCGCCTTGTCGGGCATCAGTTCGGCCAGCCGGGCGGTGAGCTCGGCGGGAATCTCGGTCTCCAGGGCGGTGATCAGCTGGTCCACCCGCGCCGGCTTGCTGAACCCGACGACCGTTCCGGCGATCCGCGGGTCGTTGACCGAGTGCTGCAGTGCGGCCGTGGCCAGGTCGATGCCGTGCTCGCGGCAGGCCCGGTCCATCTGCGCAACCGCTTCCAGCGTCGCGGCCGGTGCGTCGCGGTAGCCGTACTTCGCGGAGCCACCCTGCGGGTTGGCCAGGATGCCGCCGCCGTAGATCGCCGCGTTCACCACGGCGAGATCGTCAGACAGCGCTCTCTCGATCAGGTGCTCGGCGCTGTGATCGACCAGGCTCCACCGGTTGTGCACCAGCAGCACCTCGAACCCGCCCAGGTCGAGATACCGGGACAGCTCGCGCACCGAACCGCCGGCCAGTCCGACGTGCCCGATCTCGCCCTCGTCCCGCAACCGCATGAGCGTGTCGACCGCGTCGCGCATGCCGCCGAAGTCGTGGAACTCCGGATCGTGCAGGTACACCAGCGGCAACTGCTCCAGCCCGAGTCGTTCCTTGCTCTCGGCCACGCTCGCCCGGACCCTCGCCCCTGAGTAGTCGTCGCCCCGGGCATCGACCTTGGTCGCCACCAGGAAGCCGTCGGGCAGACCGCCGCGGGCAGCGATCGCCTGGCCGATCCTGAGCTCGCTCTCCCCGTCGCCGTACCCGTTGGAGGTGTCGATCCAGCGCAGCGGGCTGTCGAAGACCCGGTCGATCACGGCGACCGCCTCGGCGCGGCTCACGTCGTACCCGAAAACCTCCGGCATGCCGGCGAGCAGGGCACCGCCGGCGCAGACGGCGGAAACGGTCAAGCCCGTGGCGCCGAGCGGCCGCAGCCAGTCGTCGGTGGATGGACTCGTCACAGGGACCAACTTTCTCAGGACAAAGGAGGCGGAACCGCAGAGAGCGTACGCCGGGCCGAGCCGCCGAGGAAGGCGGTCAGGGAAGGCGGACAGGGAAGGTCGCCGGGAGAAGCGGTCGCCGGCGTGCGGGCCCGAGGCGAAGCATGGTTGGCCGTAGGGTTGACCGCATGCCGATCCGTTTGGTCGAGCGGCGGCCGGAGGTGAGTCCGGACCGGCTGCTGTCGGAGTGCGTCCCACCACCGCGGTTCGCGCCGGTGCGGTTCGAGACCTACCGGCCCGATCCCGCCGAGCCGAGCCAGGCCGACGCCCTCGCAGTGCTCGTCGAGCGCGGCCGGGTGCTCGCCGAACCGCGCCGGCAGCGTTCCTGGTGGCGGCGGAAGCCACCGGCCGAGACCCTCAAGCCGGGCATCTACCTGGACGGCGGCTTCGGCGTCGGCAAGACCCACCTGCTCGCGTCGCTGTGGCACGTGTCCAGCGGCCCGAAGATGTACTGCACGTTCGTGGAGCTGACGAACCTGGTCGGCGCGCTCGGGATGCGCTCGGCGGTCGACGCGCTCTCGGCGTACCGGTTGATCTGCATCGACGAGTTCGAGCTCGACGATCCCGGGGACACGGTGCTGATCTCGCGGCTGCTGCGTCAGCTGGTCGAGGCCGGGGTGCAGCTCGCCGCCACCTCGAACACGCTGCCCGACAAACTCGGCGAAGGCCGGTTCCAGGCGATCGACTTCCTGCGGGAGATCCAGGGCCTGGCCGGCCACTTCGACGTACGCCGGATCGACGGCCCCGACTACCGTCACCGGGGTCTGCCGGTCGCGCCGGAGCCCTGGACCGACGACGCCGTCGAGCGAGCGGCCGCCGACCGCCCGGACGCCTCCTGCGACCACTTCGTGGACCTGTACCGCCATCTCGGCGAGCTGCACCCCAGCAAGTACGGCGCGTTCCTGGACGGCGTGCAAGCCGTCGGCATCACCGACGTCAGGGAGCTGACCGACGAGAACATCGCGCTGCGGCTGGTTGTGCTCGCCGACCGGATGTACGACCGCGACTTGCCCCTGCTGCACAGCGGCATCTCGCTCGACCGCCTGTTCCCGCCGGAGATGCTGAAAGGCGGCTACCGCAAGAAGTACCTGCGCGCGTTGTCCCGGCTGATCGCGCTGGCGCACGCCGGCATGGACGCACCCGTCCGCTGACAGGACAGGTTTGCAGCCAGCTGCAATCCAAGCGTTCGGGGGTGAACGAGTACCGGCCGAGACCCTGCGACCGCATAGGCTCCGCCCGTCACCAGGTGCTGAGGGGGGTCCCAGCGCCGATCATGTTCGACGCAAGGAGCACATCAATGATCCGTCGTACCCTGACCGCTGCCCTGGCGGTCATCGGGCTGGCCGCGGCAGCGCCGCTGTCGGCCGCTGCCGCCCGTCCGGGCCCGGTCATGCCGCCGACCCTGGACGGCCCGGTCAGCAAGGCCGCAGCCGCAGGTACCTGCACGCTGTCGCTGCCGTGGCGGGTCGCCGTCGGCCGGCCGATGCTGACGCTGTACGGCAAGCGCACCGGCACTTGCGCCGTCAGCGGCAACACGTCCGGCTGGGTCCTCAACCACCCCAGCCAGGGTGAGGTCAACGGCATCCTGTGGCACCCGACCGACCCGTTCGGCAACGGCCGCTGGGAGGTGCCGGCCGAGCACCCGATCGGCAGCATGGTCTGGAAGGGCGTCGGCAGCATCAACGCCGACGGCAGCGAGCACACCCAGAACAACCTCCCGGTCACGGTCAAGCTGGCCGCCGGCGCCTGGATCTCGTCCGCCCGCACCGGCGACGTCGTCACGCTGAAGGGCACTTCGCTGCTGTACTCGGTGAGCACGAACAGCTACTTCAAGCGGTCCGCCGCGGGCGTGTTCCAGTTCCGGGAGCGCGGTTCCTCGACGTGGCAGACGCTGAAGGGTGGCGTGTGGACCAACAGCAAGGGTGAGGTCACCATGGCCTACCGCTACAGCAAGGTCCGCGACTACCGGTTCTCGCTGTACTCGACCCCGATCAGCTGGGACCTCGGCAGCGCCGTCACCACCCGCTGACCTGGTAAGCACCTGACGCCCCTGCCCTGTCCTCGCCGAAACGGTGGTGAGGATGGGGCAGGATGGCGTCATGGTGAAGAACAGGGCTGACGGAAGCGAGCCGCAGGCCAGGTTGCTGGACGCGCTGCGGGTGCCGGCCGGTGCGGTGGACCTGAGCAAGTACGACACGCGCGCGACAACCGGTTTCGAGGGCACCAAGGACGACGGCAAGGTCGCGCTGGAGCAGCTCGGGGCCGAGGTGTCCGACTGGCAGGAGCGGCTGTTCGCCGAAGGGCGCAAGGGTGGCGACCGGTCGGTGCTGCTGGTGCTGCAGGGTATGGACACCTCCGGCAAGGGCGGCGTGATCCGGCACGGCGCCGGCCTGATGGACCCGCAGGGGCTGCGGATCACCTCCTTCAAGGCGCCGACGCCGGCCGAGAAGCGGCGCGGGTTCCTCTGGCGGATCCGGCAGGCGCTGCCCGGTCCGGGCATGATCGGCATCTTCGACCGGTCGCACTACGAGGACGTGCTGATCGCCCGGGTGCGCAACCTGGTCGCCCCGCCGGTCTGGAACCGGCGCTACGAGCAGATCAACGAGTTCGAGGCCGAGCTGGCCGCGAGTGGCATCACGCTGCTGAAGTGCTTCCTGCACATCTCGCCCGAGGAGCAGAAGGAGCGGCTCGCCGCTCGCCTCGACGACGGGACCAAGCACTGGAAGTACAACCCGGGCGACATCGACGAGCGCCGGCACTGGCCGGCGTACGCGGAGGCGTACGAGGCGGCGCTGGAGCAGTGCAACGGCCCGGCGGCACCCTGGTTCGTCATCCCGAGCGACCGGAAGTGGTACCGCAACTGGGCCGTCACCACGTTGCTGCTGGAGACGCTGCGTGACCTGGACCCGCAGTGGCCGGCGGCCGACTTCGACGTGCAGGCCGAGAAGGCCCGCCTCGCGACGACCTGACCGGTGGGGATGCCTGTGGTGCTGCCGAAGGGGACCTGGGAGCCGGCTGGTTCCGGCGAGTCGGACACCGAGGTGTTCCGGCGCGGCGACGGCGCCGTGTACGCGAAGTGCGCCGCGCTGCGGGGCATCGAGGAGCTCCGGGCCGAGCGTGACCGGGTCGTCTGGCTGAGCGGTACCGGCATCCCCGGCGCCGAGGTCGCCGACTGGATCGAGACCGACGACGGCGCGTGCCTGCTCACGACGGCCGTTCCGGGCATCGCCGCCGTCGACCTGCCGCCGTCGTCGAGGCTGAAGGCGGTCGAGGTCCTGGCCGAGGCACTGCGGGGACTGCACGAGCTCGCGGACTGCCCGTTCACCCGCCCGCTGGCCGAGGTGGTCGCGCAGGCGACGGACGTCGTACGCCGCGGTGCCGTCAACCCCGACTTCCTCACCGACGAGTGGCGGCGCGAGCGCCCCGAGGACCTGCTCGCGCAGATCCAGGCCGACCGCCCGTACGCCGACGCGCAGGCGGCCCACGACCTGGTGGTCTGCCACGGCGATCCCTGCCTGCCGAACGTGCTGCTCGATCCCGGCACCCTCGAGATCACCGGCTTCATCGACGTCGGCCGGCTCGGGCTCGCCGACCGGTACGCCGACCTGGCGCTCACGACGGCCCAGCTGGGCGACGAGTGGGACCTGGACCCGGCGTCGTTCCACGCCGCGTACGGTCTGGACGCGCCCGATCAGCGGCGTCTCGTCTTCTACCGCCTGCTCGACTCACTGTCCTGGGGATGAGATGGAGACACTGCGCACGGACGTCGTTGTCGTCGGACTGGGCGCGTTCGGTTCGGCGACGCTCTGGCGGCTGGCCGCTCGCGGCGCCGACGTCGTTGGGATCGAGCGGCAGGCGGTCGGGCACGCGTTCGGCTCGTCGCACGGGACCACCCGGTTGTTCCGGATCGCGTGCATGGAGCATCCGGGGCTGCCGCCCATCGCCCAGAAGTCGCTCGAGCTGTGGAACACGCTGGGCGCCGACACCGGACAGGTCCTCGTCGAGCAGACCGGTTCCTTGAACGCCGGTCCACCCGGCAGTGTCCCGGTCGTCGGCACGCGCGAGGCCGCGGCGGCCGCGGGCATACCGGTCGTGGAGCTGGATCATGCCGAGCTGGTCGCGCGCCAGCCGCAGTACGCCGGGCTCGGGCCGGACGATGTCGGGGTGTGGGACCCGGGCGCCGGGATCTGCTACCCGGAGCCGATCGTGCAGTCCCAGGTTGCCGCGGCGCGCCGGCTCGGGGCGCAGGTCTTCGAGCACACATTCGTGACCTCGGTGGAGATCGAGCGTGACGGGGTGCTGGTGCGGACGCCCACGGTCGAGATCCGGGCGCAGCAGGTGGTCGTGGCGGCCGGGGCGTGGCTGGGAAAGCTGGTTCCCGGGTTGCCGCTGGCGCCTCGGCGGACGCCGCTGTACTGGTTCCAGCCGCGGGATCCGGCCTCGGCCGAGTTCACACTGGAGCGCTTTCCGTCGTTCATCTGGCAACGGCCGACCGGAGCCGGGTTCTGGGGCCACGGCTCCGGCGACGGCTTCGGGGTGAAGCTCGGCCTCGAGTACGACGGCCGCGTCGCCGGTACGCCGGTGCAGGACGCGGACGAGGTCGACCGGTACATCCATCCCCGTGACGACGTGGAGGAGATCGCGGCTGCGGTGAGCGAGGGGTTCCCCGGCCTCGACCCGGTGCCGGTGAAGCTGATGCCGTGCATGGTGACCGACTCGCCGGACGGCCAGTTCCTGATCGGGCGCCCGGACGACGGCGGCCGACTGGTGGTCGCGGGCGGAGACTCCGGCCACGGCTTCAAGCACGCCGGCGGCCTGGGCGAACTGCTCGCCCAACTGACGCTGGGGGAGAAGACCTACTGCGACACCGCGTTCCTCGACCCCCGGCGCTACGCCAACTGAACCTGCAGCACTCACCAACGTGCGCAGCGCCGTCGGCGCTGCGCACGTTGGGCCGGAGAGAGCCGCTGCCGGCGAGGGTTGGTGAGTGGTGGAGCCGCGCCGGGGCATGCCCGAACCGAATCTCCCAGAAGCTGGCGAGCACGTGCGGGGTTGGCTGCGAGTTGGTGCAGCCGAGGTCAGGCGGTGCGGACCAGCTGCGGGCGAGGCGTCGGCGCGGCCAGCGTGAGCAGGTCGAGCCCGGCGACGCCGTAGCGCAGCAGGACCAGGCGGGCCACCTCGGCGCTCACGCCGAGCGGACGGGAGACCGCGACCGCCCCGGCCTTGCGGGCGGTCGTCTCGGCCCGGTCCGGCAGCACGCCGGGCGCCAGGAAGAAGGAGCCGACGGCAACGTGCCGGCGACCTTCCAGCCGCCACTGCAGGACGGCCTCGGCCGGGCTCGGCGACGCCGCGGTGGTGAACGCCGCGGTGACGGGCAGCTTGTGCCGCTGACCCCACAGCCGCGCGAGCCGGGCGACGGCCGCGTTCGCCTGCGAGTCGCTGGACCCGGCGCAGGCGAGCACCAGCGCGTCCAGCTCCCGGACCCGGCCGTCCTTGAGCTCGGCCCGCATCCGCCGGTCGAGCACGTCCAGCAGCGAGTCGTCGTACCCGAGCACGTCGGAGGCGATGATGCGCAGCTGCGGGAACCGGCCGCGCGCCTCGTCCACCACGGCCGGGATGTCGACCCGGGCGTGGAAGGCCGACGACAGCAGCAGCGGCAGCACGACGATCTCCTCCACGCCCTCGGCTTCGAGCTTGCCGATCACCTGGTACGGCGTGGGCGGGCAGTGGTCGAGGAAGGAGGCTTCGATCCGCAGGTCGTCGCGCATCTCGCGCAGGCAGCTGACGAGTGCGTGCACGGTGGCGGCCGAGCGCGGATCGCGGCTGCCGTGGGCGAGGACCACGAGAGCTGGAGCAGTCACAGCAGTTCCCCTTCTTCGTCGTCGATCATGCCGGCCGCGAGCGTCCACCCGTCGTGGGCGTCGATCAGCAGGAACGATCCGGTGATGATGTTGCTGGAGTACGGGTCGGCGGCCAGCGGGGCGGCGATCTTGAGCTGCACCTTGCCGATGTCGTTCAGGTCGAGCCCGGCGGCGTCGATGACTCCGAGCGTGTTCAGGTCCAGTGCGCCGTTGATCTTGGTGACGATGGCCTGAGCGGTGGTGGTGGTGTGCTTGATCAGCAGCCGGGCGCCCACGGTCAGCGGGCGGTCGGACAGCCAGCACACGGTGGCCGACAACTCGCGGCGGGTGCCGGGGGAGGAGTCGGCGGCGACGATGACCGAGCCGCGGGCGACGTCGAGGTCGTCGGTCAGCCGGACGGTGATGGCTTCGCCGGCGACTGCGGAGGGTCGTTCGGCGACGGCCGTGCTGGTCGGGGTGACGATCGCTCGGTCGATGCCGGCGACAGTCGTGCGCCGGCCGGCCGGCAGCACGATCACCGGGTCGCCGACGGTGATGGTGCCGGAGGCGACGGTGCCGGTGTAGCCGCGGTAGTCGCGGTACTGGTCGTTGGTCTGTGGCCGGATGACGTATTGGACGGGGAATCGCAGCGGCTGCGCGGACAGGTCGGATCGCCCGGAAGCGTTCTCCAGGAATTCCAGCAGTGTGGGGCCGGTGTACCAGGAGGTGGCGGGGGAGCGGTCCACTACGTTGTCGCCGATCAGGGCCGAGACCGGGATGGCTTGGATGTCGGTGATGCCGAGCTGGTCGGCCAGTTGGGTGACGTCTTTGGTGATGCCTTTGAAGACGGCCTGGTCGTAGCCGACGAGGTCGATCTTGTTGACTGCGAGGACGACGTGGGGCACGCGCAGGAGGCCGGCGACGGCGAGGTGGCGGCGGGTTTGTTCGAGGACTCCGTGGCGGGCGTCGACGAGGATGATGACGACGTCGGCGGTGGAGGCGCCGGTGACGGTGTTGCGGGTGTATTGCACGTGGCCGGGGCAGTCGGCGAGGATGAAGGAGCGTTTGTCGGTGGCGAAGTAGCGGTAGGCGACGTCGATGGTGATGCCTTGTTCGCGTTCGGCGCGTAGGCCGTCGGTGAGCAGGGCGAAGTCGAAGTCGCCCCCAGTGCCGCGGGCTCCCCCTCGTGATGCTGTGACGGTCTGCACGTGGGCGATCTGGTCGGCCAGGATCGCTTTGCAGTCGTGCAGCAGCCGGCCGACCAGGGTGGACTTGCCGTCGTCGACGGAGCCCGCGGTGGCCAGCCGCAGCAGCTGGCGCTGCGCCAGCTGCTCCAGATCAGCCTTGGCGTGACCGGTCTCGGCAGCGTCGGCGTGCTGGGCGAGAGTGTTCTCGGCGGTGCTCATCAGAAGTACCCCTCTCGCTTACGGTCTTCCATCGCGGCTTCGCTGACCCGGTCGTCGGCGCGCGTGGCGCCACGCTCGGTCAGCTCGCTGGCGGCGACCTCGACGACCACCTCGGCCGGCGAGGCCGCCGTACTGGCGACGGCGCCGGTGCAGGACATGTCGCCGACCGTGCGGTACCGGACCACGCGGCGCTCGACGGTCTCGCCGTCTCGTGGTTGGGAGTAGGGGCCGACGGCCAGCAGCATGCCGTCGCGCTCGAACACGTCGCGCTGGTGGGCGTAGTAGATGCTCGGGAGTTCGATGCTCTCGCGGGCGATGTAGTTCCAGACGTCGAGCTCGGTCCAGTTGGACAGTGGGAACACCCGGACGTGTTCGCCGGGTTTGTGTTTGCCGTTGTAGAGCGACCAGAGCTCGGGGCGTTGGTTGCGGGGGTCCCACTGGCCGAACTCGTCGCGCAGGCTGAAGATCCGTTCCTTGGCCCGGGCGCGCTCTTCGTCGCGTCGGCCGCCGCCGAACACGGCGTCGAACCGGTGGGTGTTGATGGCGTCCAGCAACGGAACGGTCTGCAGCGGGTTGCGGGTGCCGTCGGAGCGCTCGCGCAGCCGGCCGTCGGCCAGGTAGTCCTCCACGCTGGCGACCTCCAGCCGCAGCCCGAGCGCCTCGACGGTCGCGTCGCGGTAGGCCAGCACCTCGGGGAAGTTGTGCCCGGTGTCCACGTGCAGCAAGCTGAACGGGACCGCCCCGGGCGCGAACGCCTTCCGCGCCAGGTGCAGCATCACGATCGAGTCCTTGCCACCGGAGAACAAGATCACCGGCCGCTCGAACTCCGCCGCCACCTCACGAAACACGAAGACGGACTCGCTCTCCAGAGCATCCAGCTCGGTCACAGGAGATGCTGCCGGCACCAGTGTCGTTGCCGAGGGCAAAGTTGTGGCGGTCATGGGGCCTCCCGGCCTGGACTGAGGAGTGATGGAGCGAAGCGACTGAGCGACGAGGGAAGGCCGGGAGGTGAGCCCCATGACCACGCCGGCGCCGGAGGCCCGGCCATCAGTACAGCCGTCATACGTGGAGTCCGCATTCGATCTTGCCCTGGCCGGCCCAGCGGCCGCTGCGGGGGTCTTCGCCGGGGGCGACCTGGCGGGTGCACGGCTTGCAGCCGATGGACGGGTAGCCGTCGTACTGCAGCAGGTTGACCAGGACGCCGTTGTCGGCGATGTAGCCGTCGAGGTCGGCCTGGGTCCAGGGCGCGATCGGGTTCAGCTTCACCATGTCCCGCTTGGCGTCGTACTCGACCAGCTGGGTGTTCGCGCGGGTCGGCGCCTCTTCCCGGCGTACGCCGGTCACCCAGGCCTTGTAGCCGGACAGCACCCGGTTCAGCGGCTCCACCTTGCGCAGCGCGCAGCACGTGTCCGGGTCGCGGGCGAACAGGTCCTTGCCGTACTCCGCGTCCTGCTCGGCGACGGTCTGCTTCGGCGTCGCGTTGATCAGGTTGATCGGCAGCGTCGCGGCGACCGCGTCCCGGGTGCCGATCGTCTCGGCGAAGTGGTAGCCGGTGTCCAGGAACAGCACGTCGACCCCGGGCGCCGCCTGTGCCGCCAGGTGAGGGAGAGCGCCGTCGGCCATCGAGGCGGTCACCACGAGCTCGTCGCCGAAGGTCTCGCGGGCCCAGGCCAGCACCTCCAGCGCCGACGCGCCGGCGAGTTGCTCGTTCGCCTCCTCGGCGAGCGTCTTCAAGTCAGTACTCATTCCACCCTCACCCGCAGTCCGATCATCTTCAGCTGGAACACCCGTGCGCACGGCCGGCACTCCCAGGCGCCGTGCCCTTCCTCCGACGGACGGAGGTCCTCGTCCCCGCAGTAGGGGCAGTACAGAGGTGCAGCCCGCTCGCTCACTGCAGTGCCTCCTCGTCCGCACGGACGACCCACTGGGCGAAGCGCTCGCCGTCGGACCGTTCCTTCAGGTAGTTTTGGGTGACGCGCTCGATGTAGTCGGTGAGTCCCTCCGCGGTGACCTTGTGGCCGCGCAGCTTGCGGCCGAAGCCGGCGTCCAGGCCGAGGCCGCCGCCGAGGTGGACCTGGTAGCCGGGCACCTGCGTGCCGTCGGCCCCGAGGACGAGCTGGCCCTTGAGGCCGATGTCGGCGACCTGGATCCGGGCGCACGAGTTCGGGCACCCGTTCACGTTCACGGTGATCGGTACGTCGAGGTCGGGGATGCGCTCCTCCAGCTCGTCGATCAGCTGGGCCGCGCGGGCCTTGGTCTCGACGATCGCCAGCTTGCAGAACTCGATCCCGGTGCAGGCCATCGTGTTGCGCCGCCACGCCGACGGCCGAGCCTGGAAGCCGAGTGCGCCGAGCTGCTCGACCAGCGACTCGACCTTCGACTCCTCGACGTCGAGCACGATCAGCTTCTGCTGCACGGTGGTCCGGATCCGGTCCGAGCCGTGCGCGGCGACCACGTCGGCCACCTTCGCCAGCAGCGCGCCGGACACCCGGCCGACCACCGGCGCGACGCCCACGTAGTACCGGCCGTCCTTCTGCCGGTGCACGCCCACGTGGTCACCCTGGACGGCGGGCACTTCGGGCGCCGGGCCGTCGATCAGCTTGCGGTGCAGGTACTCGTCCTCCAGCACCTGGCGGAACTTGTCCATGCCCCAGTCGGCGACCAGGTACTTCAGCCGGGCGCGGTTGCGCAGCCGGCGGTACCCGTAGTCGCGGAAGATGCTGACCACGCCCTTCCAGGCCAGGTGCACCTCCTCGAGCGGGATCCACGCGCCGACCCGCTGGGCCAGCATCGGGGTGGTGGACAGGCCGCCGCCGACCCACAGGTCGAAGCCCGGTCCGTGCTCGGGGTGCACCACGCCGACGAAGGAGACGTCGTTCACCTCCGGCACCACGTCGTGCGACGGGTGGCCGGTCATCGCGGTCTTGAACTTGCGCGGCAGGTTGGAGAACTCGGTGCTGCCGATGTACTTCTCGACGATCTGCTCGACCGCCGGCGTCGGGTCGATGATCTCGTCGGCGGCGATGCCGGCCACCGGGCTGGAGATGATCACCCGGGGCACGTCGCCGCAGGCCTCGGTGGTGTAGAGACCGACCGCCTCCAGCTTCTGCCAGATGGCCGGCACGTCCTCGACCCGGATCCAGTGCAGCTGGATGTTCTGCCGGTCGGTGATGTCGGCGGTGTCGCGCGCGTAGGTGCTGGACACCTCGGCGATCACCCGCAGCTGCTCGGTGCTGAGCTGGCCGCCCTCGATCCGGACCCGGAGCATGAAGTACTTGTCGTCCAGCTCCTCCGGCTCCAGCGTCGCGGTCCGGCCGCCGTCGATGCCGGGCTTGCGCTGGGTGTAGAGACCCCACCAGCGGAACCGGCCGCGCAGGTCGGCGGGGTCGATCGAGTCGAAGCCCCGGTGCGCGTAGACGTTCTCGATCCGGGCCCGGACGTTCAGGCCGTCGTCGTTCTTCTTGTTCTCCTCGTTCTTGTTCAACGGCTCGCGGTAGCCGAGCGCCCACTGTCCTTCGCCCTTGCCTTTGCGGGGGCGGGCCGGCTTACGGGGTGCGGAGGTGACGCCAGTCATCTGGGGGCGTGTCCTTGTCTCTACAGACAGGTGCGGCCGCGATGGGGGCTCGAAGCGTCGTCGGTTCGATCCGGTCTGCGCGGTGCGCACCCAGCGGTGATCAGGTGATCAGGGGGCCGTGACCGGCCCGGCGGGGTGGCTGTCAGAACGTCGAAGGACAACAGATGGCGCTGCGCATCCGCCCGAGGTCGACGTGAATGCGACCTACGAGGTGGGTGGTCAGGGCAGCGAGCATGCCCACAACGATCAGCGCAGGCGGCTGACAAATCAACTCCCAATCCTGCATCGCGAGATGCAATCTCACCATGCAGACATGTCTAGCGCTCGGCTCGACTTTGATTCACGCTCAAAAATCACTTCACAAGATCCCTTGCACAAGAGCTCTTGTGGTAATTAGCATGCTGGATATGAGTCCTGCCAACCGCCGAACCGCCGATGCCTCCGTGATCGCCGCCATTCACCATCCGCTGCGTCGCCGGCTGATCGACCTGCTCGGCGTCAACGGCCCGGCCACCGCGTCGCGCCTGGCCGAGGCGACCGGCGAACTGGTCGGGAACGTCAGTCACCACCTGAAAGTGCTGGCCGCGGCAGGCGTCATCGAGGAAGCGCCGGAGCTGGCCCGGACCCGGCGGGAGCGGTGGTGGCGCAGCGCCAAGGCGTCGTACACGTGGTCGTTCGCGGACGCCGGTGGTGATCCGGCCGGCGAACTGGTCGCGGAGACGGCCGAGGAGGCGAATCTGGCTCATCACGCGACCAAAGTGCGGCAGTGGTTCGGGTTGCGGCCGGAGTACGACGAGAGCTGGATCCGGGCCGCGTTCTCGTCCGAGAGTTGGGTCACACTCACCCCCGAACGCCTGGAGGAGCTCGGCGAGCGGATCCGCGCCCTGGTCCAGGAGTACGCCGATGCGCCGTCCGACGGCGCGGGGGCGGAGCCTGTTTTCGTCTTCGCCCACGCCGTCCCGGCCCGGCCATGACCGCGACCGCGCCGGAGGTGGTTTTTCCGCCTCTGGCCCGGGACAGACGGGTGCAGGGCTGGATTCTTTCGGCCGGGGTTTCGCAGGCCGGCGACGTCGCCTGGTACGTCGGGCTGGCGTGGAGCGCCGCGCAGGTCACGACACCCGCCGGGGTGGGGCTGGTGATGGGCATCGGCGCGCTGCCGCGGGCGCTGGTGCTGTTGTGGGGCGGCGCGCTGGCCGATCGGCTCGACGCGCGCCGGACGATGATCCTGGCCAATCTCGGGCGGATCCTCGTGCTCGCGGTCGCGGCAGCCGTCGTCGGCCTGGCCGGGGTGTCGGTTCCGTTGTTGCTCACGGTCGCGGCGGTTTTCGGTGTGGTCGACGCGATCTACACGCCGGCGGCCGGAACGATGCCGCGGCGCATGGTGCGCGGTGACGACCTGGTGAAGCTCGCCGCCGGGACGCAACTGGCGAACCGGCTGGCGGTCTTCGTCGGCGCCCCACTGGGTGGTCTGCTGGTCGCCCACGGCGGGCTGGCGGCCGTGATGCTCGTGAACGCGGCGTCGTTCGCGGTGATCGCCATCGCGCTGGTCTGGATCGTGCGCCCGCGCCTGCCACAGGTGTCGTCCGGGGGAGCGTCGGTCCGGGCGGATCTGCGAGCGGGCTTCGCTTATCTGCGCCGAGATCTGCCGGCGCGGACCCTGGTGATCGCGCTCTCCGGGCTCAATCTGTGCGTCGGTCCGGTCCTGGCAGTCGGGCTGGTGCAGCGGACCTCGTGGGCAGGGTGGGGTGCCGGTTCACTCGGGCTCTTCCAGGCGTGCTCGGGCCTGCTGGCGGCGGCCGGCGCGGTCCTTGCGATGCGCTGGAAGCCGTCGAACCCGGCCCGGACCGGTCTGCTCGCGTTGATCTTCCAGGCCGCCGGATGTGCGGCGATCGGACTGGTGCCGCGGGCCGGCGTGTTCGTGGCGATGGGCGTGATCGGCTTCACCGCGGGGCTTGCCTCGGCGCAGCTGTCGGCGGTCTTCCAGCGGACCGTCGACCCGGGCTACCTGGGGCGGACGAGCAGCATCGTGAGCTTGTCGGACGAGGCCCTGATGCCGGTGGCGATGACCGGCTTCGGCGCTCTGGTGTCGCTGGCCGGGATCGCGGCTGCCTGCGGGCTCATCGGCGCGTTCTTCGCTGCCCTGATGCTGTGGTCGGCCGCACGGATGAGGCGGCCCCCCGAACAGGGCGGACCGGGGCGACTCGATCGCCGGAAGAAGCAACCGGCGCCCGCTCCTGAATGAGGAGTGGGCGCCGGTTCTCCGGGCGGGGCTGTCAGTTCAGGTCGAGGCCCGGGTAGAGCGGGTGCTTGTCGAGCAGCTCGGCCGAGGCCGCGCGGGTCTTGTCGGCGACGCCGTCCGCCAGCACGTACTTGGCCTTGGACGCCGCGCCGGCCGACGTGGTGGTCGGGGTGACGCTGGACAGCACGTCGACCATCAGCTCGGCGACCCGGTCGAACTCGTCCACGCCGAAGCCGCGCGTGGTGAGCGCCGGCGTACCGATCCGCACGCCCGAGGTGTACCAGGCGCCGTTCGGGTCACGCGGTACGGCGTTGCGGTTGGTGACGATGCCTGCGTCGAGCAGCGCCGACTCGGCCTGCCGGCCGGTGATGCCGTACGACGAGACGTCCAGCAGCACCAGGTGGTTCTCGGTGCCGTCGGTGACCAGCTTCACGCCGCGCTTCATCAGGCCCTCGGCGAGCGCGACCGCGTTGTCGGCGACGGCCTGGGCGTAGGTCTGGAACTCCGGCCGGCGGGCCTCGGCCAGCGCGACGGCCTTGGCCGCCATCACCTGGCTGAGCGGACCACCGAGCACCATCGGGCAACCCCGGTCCACCGCGTCGGCGTACTCGGGCTGGCACAGCACCATGCCGCCGCGCGGGCCGCGCAGCGACTTGTGCGTGGTGGTGGTGGTGACGTGCGCGTGCGGCACCGGGTCGAAGTCGCCGGTGAACACCTTGCCGGCGACCAGCCCGGCGAAATGCGCCATGTCGACCATCAGGGTGGCGCCGACCTCGTCGGCGATCTCGCGCATCTTGGCGAAGTCGATCTTGCGCGGGTACGCCGAGTAGCCGGCGATCAGGATCAGCGGCTTGAACTCCCGGGCCGTCGCGGCGACCTTGTCGTAGTCCAGCAGCCCGGTCTCCGGGTCGGTGCCGTAGGAGCTCTGGTGGAACATCTTGCCGGAGATGTTCGGCCGGAAGCCGTGCGTCAGGTGGCCGCCGGCGTCCAGCGACATGCCCAGCATCTTCTGGTCGCCGAGCGCCTTGCGCAGCGTGGTCCAGTCCTCGTCGGACAGGTCGTTGACGTGCTTGGCGCTCGCCTGCGCCAGGGCCGGGGACTCGATCCGGTTGGCCAGGATCGCCCAGAACGCGACCAGGTTGGCGTCGATGCCGGAGTGCGGCTGGACGTAGGCGTGCGGAGCGTCGAAGAGCGCTTTCGCGTGGTCCGCGGCGGCCTGCTCGACGGTGTCGACGTTCTGGCAGCCGGCGTAGAACCGGTGGCCGACGGTGCCCTCGGCGTACTTGTCCGAGAGCCAGTTGCCCATCGTCAGCAAGGTGGCGGGGGAGGCGTAGTTCTCGCTCGCGATCAGCTTGAGGGAGGAGCGCTGGTCATCCAGCTCGGCGCGGATCGCGCCGGCGATGGTGGGTTCCACCGCGCCGATCACCTCGAGCGCGTTGCGGTAGGCGGCCGACGCGGCAGTGGCGTCGAAGGGTTGAGTCATCGTTGTCTCTCCTGCGGTTGCACTCGGTCGCTGGGCACCCAGGCGCACGGTGCCCGCGTCTTCTCGCTCCCCGGTGGTTCTCCACCTCACGCGCCAGTCGCGACGCGGTAACCCTAGCGCGTACCGGTCCGATCAGAGGACGCGGTCGACGATGCCACCGAACGGAGTGGTCCGCGGCAGCGTGCCGAACACGCCGCCCCAGTCGCCGGCCAGCCGGGAGGCCACGAAGGCGTCCGCCACGTCGGGCGGTGAGTACCGGACGAGCAGTGAGGCCTGCAGGCAGGCGGCCATCCGCGCGGCGAGCCGGCGAGCGCCCGCTTCGGCCTCGGAAACGTCGGAGAGCGCTTCCAGTACGTCGGTCACCGCGGCATCGAGGCGCGGGTCCGCACCCTGGGCCGCGCCGACCTCCAGCAGCCAGGCCTGCAACGACTCCGGGCGCCGCAGCGCGCGCAGCACGTCGAGCGCGTTCACGGTTCCCGACCCTTCCCAGATCGAGTTGAGCGGGGACTCCCGGAACAGCAGCGGCAGGCCCGACTCCTCGACGTAGCCGTTGCCGCCGAGGCACTCCAGCGCCTCGGCCACCATCGCCGGCGTGCGCTTGCAGACCCAGAACTTGGCCAGCGGCAGCGCGATCCGCCGGAACGCCTTCGCCTGCTCGTCGCCGGCCTCGGCGGCGTCGACGGCGGCGGCGAGACGCATCCCGAGAGCGGTTGCCGCCTCGCTCTCCAGGGCCAGGTCGGCGAGCACGTTCCGCATCGCCGGCTTGTTGCGCAGCAGCCCACCGAACGCGCTGCGGTACGACGTGTGCCAGGTCGCCTCGACCAGGGCGCGGCGCATGAGAGCGGCCGAGCCGAGCACGCAGTCCAGCCGAGTGGCGGCGACCATCTCGATGATCGTCCGGACCCCGGTGCCCTCGTCGCCGAGCCGGTAGCCGACGGTGCCGTGGAACTCGACCTCGCTGGACGCGTTGGAGCGGTTGCCCAGCTTGTCCTTCAGCCGCTGCAGGGCGAATGCGTTCCGGTTGCCGTCGGCAAGAACTCGGGGGACGACGAAGCAGCTCAGTCCCTCCGGCGCCTGCGCCAGGACGAGGAAGACGTCGGCCTGCGGCGCCGAGCAGAACCACTTGTGCCCGGTCAGCAGGTACTCGTCGTCGGCACCGGTGGGGGTCGCTGCGCCGACGCCCGACGGCGCCCCGGCGGCCTCGGAGCCGCGGCGGGACGGGGTCGCGGTGGTCAGGTTGGACCGGACGTCGGAGCCCCCCTGCTTCTCGGTCATGCCCATGCCCGCGAGCACGCCGGCCTTGTCCGCGACCGGCAGCCGGCGGACGTCGTACTCGGGGGCGGCGAGGCGGGGGATCCATTCGGCGGCGAGGCGGTCGGAGGTGCGCAGGGCGGGCACCGCGGCGTACGTCATGGAGACCGGGCAGGCGTGACCCGGCTCGACCTGGGACCACACGTAGAAGCCGGCCGCGCGGGCCAGGTGCGGCGCCGGGCGGTCGCTCGTCCAGGGCGCGGCCTGCAGGCCGAAGCCGACCGCCTTGTCCATCAGCCAGTGCCAGGACGGGTGGAACTCGACCTCGTCGACCCGGTGGCCGTAGCGGTCGTGCGTCTTCAGGACCGGCGGGTGCTGGTTCGCCGGGAGAGCGTGAGAGAGCGCTTCCTGCGTTCCCGCCAGTTCTCCGATCGCGGTCAGTCCGGAGTCCTTCGCCAGGTCCGCGTGCGGACGCAAAGCGTCACCGAGCGCCTGGTCCTGGGTGAAGAAGTTCACTCCCTGAAGTGGGGGAGCCTGATTCGTTACAGCGTTTGGGTCCGCCATGTCAGTACGGTAAGCGGTATGGCACGCTCTGGGTCAGCGCGAGGCGGTGGGACGTCGGTCCCACTCGCCTGGGTGCGACGTATTCCCGCGACGACCTGGAAGCTCATCACCCAGACCGTCGGTACCTGTCTGCGCTACCGGGTCACCGGGCTGGCCGCCGAGGGAGCGTTCTTCGCGATCCTCTCGCTGCCGCCGCTGATCTTCGGACTGGCCGGCAGCATCGGCTTCATCGCCAGCCGCTACTTCGAGGTCGAGACGATCGAGGACATCAAGGTCCAGATCGCCGATCTCGCCGCCCGGGCGCTGACCGACGACTCGGTCAAGACGGTGATCGTGCCGACGCTGAACCAGGTGCTGAACGGCGGCCGCCCCGACGTCATCTCGATCGGCTTCGTGCTGGCCCTGTGGTCGGGCAGCCGTGCCCTCAACGTCTTCGTCGACACGATCACGATCATGTACGGGATGGGCGGCAAGCGCGGCATCGTCCGGACCCGGGCGCTGTCGTTCAGCCTGTACTGCGCGGCGCTGGTGATCGGCGTGATCGTGCTGCCGCTGGTGCTGGCCGGACCGGACGCCGTCAACGCGTTGCTGCCGGCCCGGCTGGACTTCCTCAACCAGCTCTACTGGCCGGTCGTGACGATCCTGTCCGCCGGCTTCCTCAACACCCTGTACCACCTGTCGGTCCCGGTCCGGACGCCGTGGGTGTCGGACCTGCCCGGCTCGTTCCTGGCCCTGTCGATCTGGATCCTCGGCAGCTTCGTGCTGCGCTGGATCCTGCAGAGCACTGTCGGCGGGACGTCGATCTACGGTCCGCTCGCCGCGCCGATCGCGGTGCTGATGTGGTTGTACATGTCGGCGATCGCGGTGCTGATCGGCGCGGCGCTGAACGCGGTCGTCGACCGGCTCTGGCCGCACCAGGCCCGCATCGACGCGGCGCGGGAGCCGGTGATGAAGGCGGAGGCCGACCCGCACCACCAGGACCACCCGCTGACGCCGGCCGACGAGCGGCCCGAAGTGGGTCTGGCCGCCGCCGTCGAGTCCCTCGGCGAGCCGGATGAAGACCGGCCGGGGCAGCGGCACAACGTCGATGCGGGTAAAGCCGCGAGTGCGCAGTCCGAGTTGCACGGCGCCACCGCTGCCAAGTCGGCGCCGAGGGCCGAGTCCGGTCCCGGGGATTCCTCGAAGCCGGAGCACGCACCATCGACCCAGCCCGTGGGATCGGCGTCGGCAGCTCGGCCGGCAGCAGGCGGTCATGCCGATTCCGACGGCGCAGCCCACTCCGGCGCCGACCAGGTGAACACCCCCGACCCGACCTCCAGCCGGACGACCCCGTAGTACCGGCACGACGCCGGATCGGCCGCCGTAATTCCGGTGCGCCGGGCGGGGGAGTCGGCCTACGCTGGCGGTACCGCGACAAGCCGTCGTACGACGGCCGGACAGCAGAAGGGAGTTGAGATGACCATGAACTTCGACCGGGCCCACCAGGACCACCGAGCTTCCTGGGCCGCTCGCTCCCGTACCGTCCGTCCGCCGAGCTGATCTCGCGGCCGGACCTCCCGAAAGGTTCGTCGCACGATGTCAGCACAGCTTGTCTCCCTCGGCCTGGACAGCGCCACGGCCGACTACTTCTCCGCTCTGCCCGGTGCCGCCGGGCTCGTCCCGGGCCGCGTCATCCGGGTCGACAAGGGCCTGTCCACGGTGCTCACCGAGAACGGTCCGGTCCGGGCCAGCTGGTCCGGCGGCCTGCTCGCCGCGATCGCCGAGGACACCCAGGCGACGCCCTGCACGGGCGACTGGGTCGCGCTCCGGCACTGGCCCGACGACCGGACCACGCTCGACGCGATCGCGCCCCGCAGTACGGCGATCGTCCGGGCCGAGGTCGGCGGCACGTCGAAGGGCCAGGTGCTGGCCGCGAACGTCGACGTGATCGCGATCGTGGTCGGCCTGATCCCCGAACCGAACATCGGCCGGATCGAGCGCTTCCTCGCCCTGGCCTGGGAGAGCGGTGCGCGCCCGGTCGTCGTACTCACCAAGGCCGACCTGGTCGGCGACGCGAGCTCCATCGCCGAGGACGTCGCGACGGCGGCTCCGGGCGCCGACGTGTTCGTGTGCAGCGCGAGCACGGGCGAAGGACTGGAGGCGGTCCGCGACCTGCTCGCCGGCAACGCGACGATGGCGCTGCTCGGGTCCAGCGGCGCGGGCAAGTCCTCGCTGGTGAACGCGCTCGCCGGGGTGG
This sequence comes from Kribbella flavida DSM 17836, assembly GCF_000024345.1. NCBI lineage: Bacteria > Bacillati > Actinomycetota > Actinomycetes > Propionibacteriales > Kribbellaceae > Kribbella > Kribbella flavida. The sequence continues at coordinate 3,577,023 of NC_013729.1, forward strand.
AACTGCTCGACGTGCAGGCGATCCGCGAGGACGGCAAGGGCCGTCACACTTCCGTACGCCGTGAGCTGATCCTGCTGCCGCACGGCGGTGTCGTGATCGACACACCTGGGCTGCGGGGGATCGGGTTGCAGGACTCCGGCGAAGGGCTGGCGGCTGCGTTCCCCGACATCAGCGGGCTGGCGGAGCAGTGCAAGTTCAAGGACTGCGTGCACGCGACCGAACCGGGGTGCGCGGTACAGGCCGCGCTCGAGGACGGCACGCTGCCGGTCCGCCGCTACGAAAGCTGGCAGAAGCTGCAACGCGAAGCGGCGTTCATGGCCCGGCGAACCGACGCGCGGCTCCGGGCCGAGGCGAACAAGCAGTGGGCCCGGCAGGCCAAGGGCTATCGTCGCGACATCAAGCCGCGGCGCTGATTCTCGTGGGAGAGAAGCCCGCCGCCGGTCCCCATGTCAGGGCAATGGAAGACTCGGGGCATGGCTCGTTCGGTGCTGGTGACGGGAGCTTCCCGCGGAATCGGTGCGGCGACGGCGAAAGCCTTCGCCGAGGCGGGTGATCGCGTCGCCGTGCACTACGGCGCCTCCGCCGACGCGGCGCGCGCCGTACTGAAGGACTTGCCGGGGGAGGGCCACACCCTCGTCCATGCCGACCTCGGCGACCCCGACGCGATCCGCCGGATGGTCGACGAGGCCGCCGACGCGCTCGGCCGGATCGACGTAGTGGTGAACAACGCCGCCGTGTACGCCGCCCACCCGATCCGCCAGACGTCGTACGCCGAGTGGCAGCAGGCCTGGTCCGACACCCTCGCCGTCAACCTGGTCGGTGCGGCCAACGTCTGCTGGTGCGCCGTCCAGCACATGGCCCGCGGCGGCCGGATCGTCAACGTCGCCTCCCGCGGCGCCTTCCGCGGCGAACCCAACCAGCCCGCGTACGGCGCCACCAAAGCCGGCCTGGTCTCGCTGACGCAGTCGCTGGCCCGTTCCCTCGGCCCCGAAGGCATCGCCGTCACCGCGATCGCCCCGGGCTGGACCACCACCGACATGGCCGCCCCCGCCCTCTCCGGCCCCGGCTACGACCGCCGCCGCCTCGAAAGCCCCCTGGAACGGGTTGCCGCCCCGGAGGAAGTAGCGGCCGCCATCCTGTACCTGGCGTCCCCCGCCGCCGAGTTCGCCACCGGCACCGTGCTCGACTTCAACGGCGGCTCCCACCTCAGGATGTGAACCACGCTAGTTGCTCGAGGATGGTGAGTCCGAGGCGTAGATGAGTGCCGGGCCCGTGCTGCTGCGGTTCAGCCGTCGGGATGGGATGCCTTCATCGGTGGCGCGATGGATGGCGAGTTCGAGCCGGGGTGATCATCGTGGGGTCGCGCACCCGATCTCCTTGGCGACGGCGGCCAGCCCGAGGAACCTACGGCGGTCGGTGCACGGGGCATGCAAACGACGGTGCTCGCCCAGAGCAGGAGGCAATCGACGGCGGCTCGCCCAGACAGGGGGTTCGGGTGGCGAAGCCCCCGATCGCGACGGCGCAGCCGGCGCACAAATGACGGAAGCGGCCCGGCCCACGCTCTCCGTGGGCACAGACCGACGCCGATGACGTGTGGACGATACTGGGATCGAACCAGTGACCTCTTCCGTGTCAGGGAAGCGCGCTACCGCTGCGCCAATCGTCCAGAATTTTCTGTTGTGCAAGGGATTTGTCGAGGTGGAGACGGGATTCGAACCCGTGTACACGGCTTTGCAGGCCGTTGCCTCGCCTCTCGGCCACTCCACCACAGAGTCTCAGCCTGCTGACCTCTTCCGAGCGGACGACCGGGTTCGAACCGGCGACCTCAACCTTGGCAAGGTTGCGCTCTACCAACTGAGCTACGTCCGCATCGCTTCGAGCTGTCCTGCTCGGTGCGAGAGCAGAACAGTAGCGCACTTTCCCGTCGGTGAAAAATCGGTATTCGGGGTGTCGCGAACCCCCATCTCCAAGCGGGGATTTCGCCCCACCAGCCACACCAGTCCCACCCTCGCAGAGCCCGATGCGGACTCAGCTCAACCAGCAGTACGCAGTACCGAATCACACGCCAGCACAGCCGCCTCCCGCACCTTCCACCGCGCCCGCTCCACCAGCTGCCCGGCCATCAGCGGCGACACCCCCACCACAGCGCCGATCTCCGCACCCGACAGCCCGAACACGTCGGCCAGCACGAACGCCAGCCGCTCCGCCGGCGCCAACTTCGCCAGTATGTCGACCACCTCGGCTCCCACCCGATCCGCGCGCGCCGCCACCACCGGCTTGTCGCCCATCACCGCGAGCCCTCCCGCTGTCACAATGCCGCGCACGCACCGTCATTCCTTTGACGCCGTCAGCCGAACCGATGTGACACCAGGAGCTCACCCATGACCGACCCCGCCCCGCGCCGAGCAGCAACCCGCAAGGCGGACGTCCTCGCCCGCCTCACCACCGACATCGACGCTTGGGTCTCCACCGCGTCGCCGGACGGCACCCCTTGCCTCGTGCCGCTGTCGTTCCTGTGGACCGGCGAGACCCTCATCGTCTCCACCGCCTCCCGCAACCCCACCAGCCTCAACCTCCAGACCAACCCCCAGGTCCACCTGGCGATCGGCCACACCCGCGACGTAGTCCTCATCACCGGCACCGCCGCCCCCTTCACCCCAACCTCCACCCAAGCCGAAGCCTTCGCCACCAAAACCGGCTTCGACCCCAGCTCCCTCAAAGCCTCCTACCCGTACTTCGGAATCACCCCCACCCGAATCCAGGCCTGGCGCGAGGCCAACGAACTAGCCGGCAGAGACCTGATGACCGAAGGCACCTGGCTGATCTGAAGATCCAACCGACCGACGAACGGCGGCAGCAGGAAGCTAACAGCGGCGCGGAACCACAGCAGAAGCCGGCAGCGCGCCCGACCACAGCAGAAAATCAACAGCGGCGCCGAACCACAGCAGGAAGCCGGCAGCGCGCCCGACCACAGCAAAATGCCAGCAACGGCGCCCAGCCACAGCAAAAGCCAGCAACGGCGCCCAGCCACAGCAGAAAGCAGCAGCGGCGCCCAACCACAGACAGGGGGGTGTGGGTGGCGAAGCCCCCACCTCGCGCCGGCGAAGCCAGGCGCACAAAACGACGCAGGCGACGTGGCCAGCGCTTGAAAAGCGCGGCACACGTCGCCTGTCGACTGCGTGGGCGATACTGGGTTCGAACCAGTGACCTCTTCGGTGTGAAGGCGGATTCTTCGTAGCAAGCGGTGTTGTGTCCCGCTCTACGTGTCCGGAGCGGTGCCTGAGCGATGCGTGCGCCCACCGGACGTTCCCGGGTTCGCTGCCTATCCGCTGCCTTGGACCACTAACTGGTCTAGCCGCCAGGTAGCTGCGATGTCATGCTTCTCTGATGACAGAGAGCGACGCCGGGGTTGGGGATCGTGGCGGGTGGCGCAGCGCCAACGTGTGGGCTCGGGAAGAGAACATCGACGGCAACCGAATCCGGCAACTGAGAGTGCCCGCGAGCAGATTTGACCTGGTCTCTGGAGAGCCTTCAGCGCTGACAGTCAGCAACGCGTACGGCACGTGGGCTGCCGCGACCGTAGACCGCCCCCTCGATGCTGGGGCGTTATGGGTCAGGCTGCCGGTTGGTGCGAGGCCCGGCGATAGGTTGAGCCAGGCCACGTGGAACGCGCCCGCCGACGCGCTCCAGCTTCAAGATCCAGCAGACGTCCTAAGGTCGTACGACGGTGCCATCGGGTTCTCCGAAGCCTCGGACTCAAAACCAGGACTGCGGACTCCACAGCTGGGCGCGCTGCATGCGGTCCTCGGCTACTGGACCACAAATCAGAAGCAGGCCGCGACCGTCGTGATGCCGACCGGGACAGGGAAGACCGAGACGATGCTTGCTCTCCTGGTCGCCGCAAAACCCGAGCGCCTGCTGGTGTTGGTTCCGTCGGACTCGCTGCGCGATCAGATCGCTGGCAAGTTTGAAACGCTCGGTGTACTTCAGGAACTCGGAATCGTCTCGAACATGGCAGTTCGGCCGGTCGTGGGCCGCGTCGCGCACGGATTCTCATCAGTTGCGCATGCAACGAGCTTCGCTGAAGCATGTAACGTGATTGTCGCTACGCCTCAATCTCTGAGTGCGTCGGAGCAAGAGGCATTCGAGGCGATGCTAGGTGCCTGCTCGCATCTCTTCGTAGATGAGGCGCATCACGTGGCGGCACGCACCTGGACAGAGATCCGGGAGCGCTTCGCCGACAAGAATGTGGTGCAATTTACTGCGACACCATTCCGTGAGGATGGTAAGCACCTTCAGGGTCGAACTATCTACTCGTTCCCGTTGCGCGAAGCCCAAGCGCAGAACTACTTCTCTAAGATCAACTACAAGTCAATCATTGATTTCGACAACGTCGATCTTGCCGTCGCAACGCAAAGCGTCGAAAGACTCCGTTCTGACCTAAACAACAACTTTGATCATGTGCTCATGGCGCGAGTGAGTGGAATACCTCGCGCGATGGCAGTACTTCCGCTTTATCAACAGTTGGCAGCCGATCTAAACCCGGTAATCATCAATAGTCAGATGTCCAAGAAGCATCAGCGCGATGCCCTGCGTGCTGTTCGCGCGCGCGATTCTCATATCATCATTTGTGTCAACATGCTCGGCGAAGGCTTCGACCTACCAGCCCTGAAGATCGCGGCGGTGCATGATCCGCAGAAGAGTCTTGGAGTGACTCTGCAATTCATTGGACGCTTCGCTCGAACTTCCTCAACGGGGCAATACGGAGAAGCGTCGATGTTCGTCGCGAGGTCGGAGATGGATATCGACAGGCGTCTGCGGGAGCTATACGCCGAGGACTCCGATTGGAACCTCATCGTCCGAGATCTATCGGAAGCCGCCGTCCAGGAACAGCATGACATCAGCGACTTTGAGGCTGGGTTCACGAGCCGGCCGCCTGAAGTTGACCTCCGGAGTCTACTGCCGAAGATGAGTACCGTCGTCTATCGCGCTCCGACTGCCAAGTGGGAGCCGAATAATGTCGTGGAGTTCTTCGGTGAGGATAGTTTCTACACGTTTCCGATCGGTCTGAATCAGAGCGCTGGTGTCGCTTGGTTCGTGATCGAGAACAGAAACAAAGTCCGGTGGGGCGACCTGAAGACAATCGAGGAAGTCTCTTACGAGTTATATGTTCTGTACTTCAATGAGCAGACCAAGCTGCTCTATATCAACAATTCCGCTAATGACGGCGTATTTGAGGAGTTGGCCGAGGCTGTCCTTGGAGCGGGTGCGCGGCGATTCACGGGCTCGAGTGTCTATCGAGCAATGGCCGATATAGACCGCCTGGTGCCGACTAACGTAGGCGTCCTCGATGCGCATAACCAGTTCCGCCGGTTCTCTATGCACGTCGGGCCGGATGTGACCGAGAGTTTTAGTCAGGCTGAAGCGAGCACGAAGTCTCAGACGAACATCTCCGGGAGCGGCTATCGAGACGGTGAAATCGTCAACATAAGCGCATCGTTGAAAGGGCGAATCTGGTCACATGCCACAGCCTCAACGATTAAAGAATGGTGCGACTGGTGTGATTCCATCGGTAAGAAATTGCTGGATGAAACCATTAGCATTGAGAAGGTGATCGGTCAGTTCATTTTGCCCGAAGAACTCACGTCCTTGCCGAGCGGCGTGTTGTTAGCGGTCGAATGGCCATGGTTGGTGCATACACTGCAGGCTGACAGTATGCGACTGTCATACGCCGGAAGTGTCCATCAGGCGGTGTTCACCGACCTGGTTCCCGAGACAGAGCCGATTAACGGAGCTTTCCGATTTGCGGTCGAGAGTGGAAGCTGGTCGGTTCCGTATGAAGCAACGGTGGAGTCGGATCGAATCCTGTATCGATGCGCACGTGATACAGAGATCGTAATTCTGCGAGCGGGCTCAGAGGTGCGGTTAAGCGATTGGCTAAACAAGTTTGGCCTGTTGTTCATTCTCGATGGCGATCGGATCATCGAGAACGATTTGCTCTACAAGCCGAAGTGGGACAGAACGCCATACGATCGGCAGAAGCTGACCGTTTTGGATTGGGGAAACACAAAACTAAACATCGAATCCCAGACACACGAAAAGCTTCAAGAATCGATTCAATATCGATCGCTAATTGAACTCCAGGCGGATAGTGAACCCTGGGACTTGATCATCGACGACGATGGAAAGGGCGAGATAGCCGACCTGGTGGCGATGCGGATCGACGCTGAGGGCCTGCTAGTCAAGCTTGTCCACTGCAAGTACGCCCACGAGGGGAAGGTTGGCGCTCGCCTCGCTGATTTGTACGAAGTTTGCGGTCAGGCACAAAAGTCGGTGGTGTGGCGGCGCAGTGACCTTGGGCCATTCTTCCGGGCGCTGCACGACCGTGCTCGCAAGAAGAATCAGCGAGATGGTGTGAGCCCGTTTGAAGTCGGCGATATCCGTAAGCTCTATGAGATAAGGGATAAGGCGACCATTCTTCGCCGCAGGATGGAGATCGTGATCGCACAACCCGGCCTTTCTCGATCAAAGGCCACAACGCAACAGTTTGATCTCTTGGCATCGACGGAGGCGTATCTCAGAACGACGGTGAATGCTCCGCTCGCGATCTGGTGTAGTGCCTGACTCGCGCGGTAGCTAAATCAGCGGTGTTCAAGTGATGCGAAGACCCACTCCCAATGAAAGGCGGAAGCTACTTCGTTGCCCGTTCCGGACGCGATTGGTTCAATTGAGGATCTGGATCCATTCTGCGGATCGACAATAGTTACGCCTGCGTACCGGAGCACAGCAAGCGATGCCAGCCATGCCGGATGACCGGCTAGATCATGCTTGGCGAACGGTATAGCGGCCGTACGGGTGCGCGAGCCAAGCGCCGCGCAGAGCGTTGTGAGTGGGTACGTGTTGGCGTTGCCGTTGGCCCAGGCGTTGAGAGTGTTGAAGGTCATTGGTACGACGGCGACGGCGTCGGCCGGTGGGGTGCGCTTCGGTTGGTCTGGGGTGCGGTTGCCGGTGATGACGGGGACATCTCTTAGGTCCTGGTCGGCGAGCCAGGGCATGGCCGCTTCGGTGGGGATGACGTAGGGGTCCCAGCCGTTGGCTCGGGCGGCCTTGACGCCGTCTGCGGTACGGGACGCTAGCGGAGCGCCGCAGACGACGATGTAGAGGATTCGGTTGGTCACGCGAGGACTCCTGCGCGGGTTGCAATAGCGGTCAGGGCTGGGGTCGGTTTGCGGGAACGCTTGAGGAGTTCGCGGACCAGCTCGCGGGCGATGGTGTGGTAGCGGATCGACTCGGGGGCGACGCGCTCAGCCTGTTGGAGGTGGAGGATCGCTTCCATGTCGTTCTTGGCTTGAGCCTGTGCCCAGGCGAGGTCGAGGTGTAGGCGTGAGCGGCGGCCTTGGAGACCGGCCGGCATGGCTTCCGTGTCGATCTCGGTTGCCACCCGCAGTACGCCGGACGGGTCGCCGAACTCGGCTGCGACCGAGGCTCGATGGATCAGGACGTTGGTTGGGCCGAAGGCCGTCCACCAGTGATTGCCGTCGTGCGCCAGAAGGTCGGCGAGATGCGTCGCCGTACCGAGCCGCTCGGTTGAGGTGGCGCGATCGGAGCGGCGAGCGGCGATCACGGACGAGATGAGCCACAGCGACCCGGCAAGCGATACGGCATCGGGCGCGTCCGAGCTAGCGAGGTACATAAGACCCTCCGCCGACCGGACGGCGACGCGTTCGGCGTCGTCGGTTCGCTGGCTGCGCAGGAGCGCGATGACCACCTGATAGGCAGCCATGCCTTGCGCCGCCTTTGACTCGGCGGCCAAAGCTGCGTGAGTGGCGCGGTCTGCGGCCAGCCAGCCGAGCTGGTGCTCGCCGACCTTGGTCAGGAGCTTCGCGGCCGCCGTGTAGACCGAGCAGCGGGCGAGGTGTGTCTCCCGGCCGTCGCGGCCTTGGTAGCCGTCATACGCGTCTGCGGCACGGATGAGGTCTGGCAGCATCGCTGTCGCCCGCTGATACTGCGCGGCCTGGTAAGCCTGGTTGACCTGCACAGCGCCGTTGCGGAGCTGCGGGAGCGGCCATGGTGTCGTCGGCTCGCCGAGCAGGTGGTGATAGCCCGCGAGCTGGGTACGCACGGCGTCGACCGCCGTAACTTGCTCGGATGCGTCCGGCGCGAGAATCCAGTCGCGGCCGATCAGGTCCGCTACGTCGATACGCAGGACGGTTGCTAGGTCGTTCAGGGTGGACAGTCGATCGACACCACGAATGCCACGCTCGACCTGCGACAGCCAAGACCGCGACATTCCGATGAGGCCAGCCAGGGCGTCCTGCGACATACCGCGTCGCTTGCGGTATGCCCCGATGCGCTCACCTACGTGCATCTGCACTTCCCCTCGGTTGATGTGATCCCTCCAGTGAACCGGCCACCAGCCCGAACAATGCGCAAAAAAGTGCGCAGCCTGCCGAGTGCACATCCATCGCTCGTTTCGCCTCGACGCTGGACGCATGAACGAGCCGACCACTCAGGAGCTCACCCGCTTCGGCCCCGGTGCCGCTGGTGGGATGCCCTCTGCGCGCGCAACTCTCCGGATGTATGCCGCCGTGAACGGTGACAGCCGCTCGACCTCAGTAGGTGGAATGCCGCCACGGAGCGCTGCCAGGACAGCCGCCAACATCTCCGTCCGGGATTGCTCGTGGGCAGTCTCGGTCTCGCGGTACCGGCGCGTGGCCGAGGTCAACTCTTCGCGTAGATCACTCACCCATCCAGGGTATCGCACCTCGCTTGCGCAACAGATGGAGAAGCGCTACCGTGGTGCGCACCTTAGTATCGCTTCATGTTCTGGTCAGGCGCCAAAAGGTGACGCCCCGGCGGTTGCAGCCGCCGAGGCGTCCGGGCCGCACCAGTCCCTTCACGAACAGGAGCTAAACCCAATGAGCATCATCCACCTGTCGGCGGTCGGTAGCCAGGAACCATCCGCTGCGGACTTGGCCGGTATCGAGCGGGAATGGCCGTTGATCGCGGCTGAGCTGGACCTGTTGGATGCGCAGATCGCGTTCATCAACGCGGGTCCGTACGCGTCGGAGCTGGAGACGCGTCGGGTCCGGCGCGCGTCGCGTCGGGTCCTGGAGGTTGGCCGCGAGCTGGCCGAACGCAAGATCGCCACGGACGGTGCCGCATGAGCCGCCGCCGCGTGACCGGTCTGGCGCCGGTCTGGACCGAGCGCCTGGGCTTGGAGTCCGCTGCTGCGATCCCGAGCGAGCTGGAGGCTCGCCTGTCGCATCTGGTCACCTTGGTGACCGCTGACGTTCCCCCGGCCGATTCGGCTGCCGCGGCCGTCGCGTACGGCGACCTGTGGGCGCTGACCGGCTTCCTCGCTGACGCGCATCGCGTCTTGCAGGGCAAGGAGATTCACGCATGAGCACGCCTCTTCGCACGACCTACCCGGTGCCGGTGGAGGACTTGATCCCGGCCGCGCGCCAGCTCGCCGCCGAGCTGGGCACGGTCCCGTCGCGGAACCGGATCATGAAGGAGTTTCGGATCGGTGCGGACAAGGCCCGCACTGTCCTGGACGCCCTGACTGAGCCGACCCCGCCCACAGCGCCGCAGTCCACCGACGGTCCGGCTGAGCCGCACCTGCACGCCGTGCCGAATCTGGACCAGTCCGCGCCCGGACCGGAGAGCGACGGCGTGGGTGGGGAGATGCCCCCCGCGCCGAGGGAGGGGGCATCTCCGCAGGTCACGCCGCACACAGACCCGGTAGAGACTGCCCAGTCCATTCCGGTCGAGGTAGTCCCCGCGGCTGTTGTGGACGAGGGCAGGCCGGTGCGGTCGTGGCCGGTGTTGCTGCTGGCGCTGCCCGCGTTCGTGGCGGTCTGGTCTGGGTGGGTCGGACTGGGTGAGCTGACCGGGTTCGGGGTGGTTCACCCGCTGCCCGGGATCGCGGACGGCTTCACGATCAACTCCGCGATCACGCTGCCGATCGGTGTCGAGACCTACGCCGCGTTCGCACTGCGGGTCTGGCTGTCCGGCCGGGTCCCGGCCAAGGCGCGCCGGTTCGCCAAGGTGTCCGCGCTGGCCGCGCTGGGCCTGGGCGCGCTGGGGCAGGTCGCCTATCACCTGCTCGAGGCGGCAGGGGTCACTCAGGCGCCGTGGCAGATCACCACTGTCGTTGCTTGCCTGCCGGTAGCGGTGCTCGGCATGGGCGCCGCCCTGGCCCATTTGATCCACGCACCCGAGCCGACACCCGAGACCATCCGCCGCCCTTCCGAGAACGGGGAGAAGTGACCATGAGCGATGCTGTCGAGCGCGTTGCCGACCCGATCGACCTGGACGCCCACCGCACCCGCCGCGACGACCGCGGCGAGACCGCCCATGTGGTGGTTACCCCGGCCGGCGCCGTCGTCCCCGTCGCGGAGACCAGCTCGGACGCCGCCTACGAAGTCGTGCTGGATGACGACGAGACGACCGATGCCGAGTTGCGCAAGGTGCTGGTTCCGGTGGACTCCCCGGCCCTGCCGGTCGCGGTGGCGGAAGGGGCGCGGGTGCCGATCGTGCCGGTGCATCTGCGCCCGGAGAACCTGCGGGTCACGGTCCGCCGAGCGTTGGAGCGGGCCGGGCACGTCGCGCTGTTCCACGCCGTCCGGGCGCCCTGGTACGGGTGCAAGCTGAGCTGGTTCGCGGGGCGCGGGTTCACCCGGCTGGTCCGCAGCCAGCTGCGCTGGTGGTGGGTGCCGAACTCGTTCGCGCTGGAGCAGAAGGCCGCCGACGCGGGCGAGTTGAAGGAGTGGGAGAAGATCCACCGCCAGCTCAAGGCGACCCGGCTGTGGCGTGGCGCGGTTCTGACGGGCCAGAACCTCGGTCTGCTGATCGGTGCGCCGATCGCCTGGAACGCGGCTCCGGCGGCCGGTCTGGCCGCTGTGGGTGCGGCTGCGGTGGCGGGTTTGGCGCACTACGGCCGCCCGGCCGGTCAGACGCTGGTAGGTACGGCGGTGGTCGCGCCGCGGTTCCGCAAGCTCAACTCTGACATCGTGCTGCGCGCCTACTACGCCGCCGGACTCGGCAACCCCAACCGCGCCGACCAGGAGGTCCGGTTCGGGTCCGCCATGTCGCGCGATGCTCGCAACACCGGGTCGCAGGTGCTGGTAGACCTCCCGTACGGCAAGGGCTGGTCCGACGTGGCCGGTGCCCGGGAGAAGATCGCGTCCGGTCTGGACGTGCACGTGAACCAGGTGTTCCTGACCCCGGACAAGACCAGCTCGCGCCGCCACATGCTGTTCGTGGCCGACCGTGACCCGCTGGCGGTGCCGGTCGGGCGCACGGACATGCTGGACTGCAAGCCGCGTTCGGTGTGGCAGCCGGTGCGGTTCGGCAAGGACGAGCGCGACGCCCTGGTCCGGCTCAAGCTGATGTGGTCGTCGCTGCTGGTCGGCGCGCAGCCGCGCAAGGGCAAGACGTTCGCCGCCCGCCTGGTCGCGCTGCACGCCGCACTCGACCCGTGGGTGAAGCTGATCGTTGCTGACGGCAAGAACTCGCCGGACTGGCTGGCGTTCCGCAAGGTCGCGCACCGGATGGTGTTCGGCACCCACCCCAACCCCAACGACGACGACCCGATCGAGCACCTGCGCGCGATCCTGGACGAAGTCCTCGCCCATATCGACAAGGTCAACTCGATCCTGACGACGTTGCCGGTGGACATGTGCCCCGACGGGAAGCTGACCGAGGAACTGGCCCGCGACCCCCGTTACCCGGACCTGCGGGTGCTGGTGCTGGTGATGGAAGAGTTCCAGGTCTACTTCGAGACCGAGGACCAGGCCGTCAACAAGGAGATTGCGGCGAAGCTGTCGCGGATTCAGGCGGTCGGTCCGTCGGCCGGTGTGGTGATCTTGTCCAGCTCGCAGAAGCCGTCCGGTGTCGGTGCGGGTGACGTGGGCCGGTTGTTCAACCGCTACCGCGACAACCACTCCACGCGGTTCGCGCTCAAGTGCGGCAACCGGATCGTGTCCGAAGCCGTTCTCGGTGGTGACGCCTACGCCGAAGGGTTCGACGCGTCCTCGCTGCCGGTCGGGGACGAGTACCGGGGTGTGGGTTACCTGTACGGCGCCACCGACGAGACCCCGACGGTGCGGACGTTCCTGGCCGATGCGTCGGATGCGGACAAGATTCTGACCGCGGCGAGGCAGCACCGCGAACGGCTCGGCACCCTGACCGGGCAGGCGGCCGGGGAAGAGCTGGAGCGCGCCAGCCGCGACGTCCTGGCCGACGTGCTGACCGTCATGGGGCCGGACAACGCCGCGCACTGGGACACCATCGCCGGACGCCTCGCGCAGCAGATGCCCGAGCAGTACGACGGCACGACGCCGGAGGCGATCTCGGCTCAGGCCCGCGCGCTGCACGTGCCGAGCGTGAACGTGAAGCGCGACGGCGCGGTCCGCAAGGGCGTCAAGGCCGACGACCTGCGCGCCGCCATGGCCCGCCGCGACGGCACCACCACCTAACCCGGTGATCAACGCAGCGTAATCAACACAACTGAGGGTGCGGGACGGGTCGAGTAGCGGCCCGGAGGCTACCGGTAGCGACTGCGCTACCCGTCCCGCTACCCCGCAACCCATACCTGACCAGGCCGTTCTTCCACGCGTAGCGCGTAGCGGCCATGGCCTCTCACGCCCAAAAACAGCCTGTTGGAGGCATTCCGTGTCCAACCACCCCGCTACCGCTATCCCCACCGCCGCTACTCACGGTAGCGACACTGCTGCTGCTCTGACCGCCGCTGTGCAGACCGCTGGACAGGTCGCCGCCGTTGCACTCATCGTCACTATCGCGCTCGCGCTGTACCTGCTCAGCTGCCTGATCTGGCCGTTCGGCAAGTGCCACCGCTGCAAAGGAGCGGGCAAGTTCAAATCCCCGTTCGGCAACGCCTACCGCCACTGCGGCCGCTGCGACGGCTCCGGCCTGCGGGTCCGCATCGGCCGCCACATCGTCAACCGCATCCGCGCCACCCGCGGCGCCGGAACCAACACCACCAGCAAAGGCGGCCGGAAGTGACCGGACAACTGATGGACCGCGCCAGCCTCCACCCCGCCGCGTCCCGGTTCATCACCTTGTGGAACGGCCAACAGGCACTCGGCTGGGAGCTGCACGGCACTCCGGTGTTCAAGTACCGGTGGGCACCCGCAGGGCTCGCAACCCGCCGCCAGCTCCGGGCGATGCGCATGTGCCCCGGCGGCCACGAGCCCTACGCGCTGCTCGTGTGGCGAGGCGGCAAGCGGTGGGCGTGGCTGTACCGGCTCGATCTGGCCCGGCCGTCCCGCGTCGCGTCACCCGCGCAGCTCAACGCCCTGGACAAGGCCATGCGAGCGCGCCGCACCTGCGGGCAATGCGGCCGGGTCGAGGACTACTGCATCCCGACCTCCGACGGCCGCTGCCACCTGTGCATGACCACCGACCACTACACCACCGCCGCCTAAGCCTTGAAGGAGGAACCACGATGACCACACCGACGCCGATCCTCACCGCCGCACTCGACGCGGCCGGGCGTGGCTGGCCGGTGTTCATGCTCGGACGCTCCAAGCGGCCCGTCGCCAACTGCGAGACCTGCCGACCCGTCAACGGCCAACCACCGCACGACCCCTGGTCCTGCGGGCACCTGACCTGCCACGGCTTCTACGCCGCCACTACCGACACAGCCCGGGTCGCAGCAATCGTCAACGCCGTACCGGGCGGACAGCTCGCCGTCCGCACCGGGATGGTGTCCGGGCTGCTGGTGGTCGACGTAGACCCCGCGCACGGCGGCTGGGAAAGCCTGTCCGAGCTGGTCGCACGCCAACTGGTGCCGCGCACGCTGTGGGTCCGCACCGGCAGCGACGGGGCGCACCTGTACTACCGCCACCCCGGACTGCACATGCCGTCGCGGCCGATGCCGAACCGGCCCGGCATCGACGTGAAGGCAGACGGTGGATACGTCGTGCTGCCGCCCTCGATCCACCACCGCACCCGCCGCCCCTACGCCTGGGGAACCGGCAGCGACCTGGCCGACCCGGCAGCCGTGGTGGAGATGCCCCCACCCCTGATCGCCGCATGCCTACCCGCCACGCCGGCCGAATCCACACACGCGCCCTCAGCGCCGCTCTCCGGCCCTCAGCGGGACACCGGAGGCGGGGGCATCTCCCACCCTGACAAGCTGCTGACGGCACACCTGGACGCCGTACGGCAGGCACCGCAGGGCAAGCGCCGCACCACCCTCTACGGCGCCGCGCGAGGCGTCGCGCGGATGGTCGCGGCCGGAGCCTTGGACCCGGCCGCCGCCGTCGCCGCCCTCACCTACGCCGGACACCAGGCCGCCCAGACCGACCGCGATATTCGAGCCGCTATCGCTGGCGGCTTCCGCGACGAAGGGATCACCGCAGCATGACCGCGCACACCGAGCACGACAACCACGACCAGGCCGACGAGCTGGTGGACGGTGCCGAGCTGCTGGACACGGTGGCCGCGACCATCGCCCGGTACGTCATCCTGCCCAGCCAGTCCGCAGCGACTGCTGTCGTGCTGTGGATCGCCGCCACGCATGCGGTTGCAGCGTGGAACTGTGCCCCGCGGCTGGTGATCCGGGCACCCGAGCGGCGGTGCGGGAAATCGCGGCTGCTGGACATGGTCGAGGGCATGTGCCACCGGCCGTTGATGACCGTCAACGCGTCCCCGTCGGCGGTGTACCGGTCGATCGGCATGGCACCGTCCGATCCGCCGACCCTGCTCATCGATGAGGCCGACACGATCTTTGGCCCGAAGGCGGGCGAGAACGAGGACCTACGCGGCCTGCTGAACGCCGGGCACCAACGCGGCCGTCCCGCCCTGCGCTACGACGCCGGGTCACGATCGGTGGAAAAAATCCAGACCTTCGCCATGGCCGCCCTGGCAGGCATCGGCGCCATGCCGGACACCATCGAAGACCGCGCCGCCGTGATCCGGATGCGCCGCCGAGCGGCAGGGGAAGAGGTCGCGCCATACCGAGTCCGCCGCGACGGCCCCGAGCTGGACGAACTGCGCCAGCGGCTCAACCAGTGGCTCACCAGCCACATCGACCAACTCCGCGCGGCCACACCGGACATGCCGCTCGAAGACCGCGCAGCCGACACCTGGGAACCCATGATCGCCGTCGCCGACCTCGCCGGTGGACAGTGGCCCCGCGCCGCCCGCAAAGCCGCCGTAGCACTCACCAGCGACCGCGACGCAGGCGACGAGACCTCCATCCCGTCACGGCTGCTGGCCGACTGCCGCACCGCCTTCCAAGACGCCGACGCGCTACCCACCCAAATCCTGCTCGACCGGCTCCGCAGCGACCCCGAAGCGCCCTGGGCGACGATGGGCGCGGCCGGACTCACAGCGATGCGCATGGGCAACCTGCTGCGCGAATTCGAGATCCGCAGCGACACCATCCGCTTCCCCACCGGCCAAGCCAAGGGCTACCACCGCAGCGACTTCACCGACGCCTGGAACCGCTACTGCCCCGAGCCAAAACCCGCCCCCGGGGAAGCCGTACCAGCCGTACCAGCCTCAACACCGCAGGTCAGTCCCAAGGAGGCTTCCGCCACTGGTACGGCTCAAGCCGTACCAACCACCCAAGCCGTACCGCACCTGACCAGCGGAAACGAGGCTGGTACGGCTGGTACGCCTTACCCCCTCCGAGCCGTCAGCGCCGATTCGACCTCTGGAGCCGCATGAAAGGCCACGCACCCGCCCCGCACCTGATCCCCGTCCCGGACGACGACTCGACGGCGACCGTTCACGACTTCCGGGCGCTCGTCTACACGGTCCCGGAGGTTGCTCGACTGCTGGCGGTCTCCCGCAACACCGCCTACGTCATGGTTCGCACCGGGCAGATTCCCGCCCGCCGACTCGGGACGCGCTGGGTGGTTCCGCGACGCGCATTCCATGCCTGGCTTGACGCCACTCCGATTCCCGACGACACCGCAACGCTCGCCACCGCATCGAACTGGAGCTGACCCCGAGATGGGCTACGTCCGAAAGACCCCGGCTGGAAACTGGAAGGCGTGCTGGCGCGATGCCACCGGTCGCCAGCCGTCGAAGACCTTTCCCACCCGTCGAGAAGCCGCAGCGTTCCTGGCCACGATCGAATCAACCAAGCACACCGGTACGTACGTCGATCCGCACGCGGCGCGACGCATCAAGTTCGGCACCTACGCCGCGCAGTGGATCGACTCGCACAACGTCGAGCTGACGACGCGGGCACGCGACATGTCACTGCTCAAGAATCACGTTGTATCGCACTGGGCGAATGCTCCGCTGTCCGCGATCGACCATTCGTCCGCACAGAAGTGGGTGACCGCCCTCTCCCGGCAGCTATCGCCGTCAACAGTCGCTGAATGCCACCGGCTGTTCAGCGCCGTGCTGAAAGCGGCCGTTCGGGATCGCCTGATCGCCGTGAACCCGGCCAAGGAACTGCGGCTGCCGAGGAAGCGGCAACATGCGGGCGACAGGCAGACGATCAGCCGTGAGGACTTCACCACACGCCTTCTTCCGGCCGTGCCCGAACGGCACCGCGCACTCGTCGCCCTCGCTGGCGGAACCGGACTGCGCTGGGGAGAGTGCGTCGGACTCCGCTGGGAATCCATCGATCCGACGGCCGGCACTGTGCGGGTAGAGCGTGTGGCGGTCGAGGTCAACGGCCACGTCACCCCGAAGCCATACCCGAAGTCGCGAGCTGGGAGACGCGTCGTACCGGTGCCGTCGATGGTGCTCCGCCTCCTGGACGAGTACCGCGAGCTGTACGGGACCGGCCAGGCGGGAGAGGTCTTCATCAACGAGGCGGGCACGCCGTTGAGGCGCACGCTGTTCCGGGCGCGAATCTGGCGGCCGTCTCTCGTACGGGCCGGACTGCTCGGCTCGGTAGTGGCAGAGGGAGACAAGTTCCGGGGAACGTGGCCCACTCCGGCCGGGGACGAGACCGAGCTGTTCAAGACGCGGGCTCAGGCAATCAAGGCCGTGTCGCGACACGCGGAGGGCGGGCTCCGGTTCCACGACCTGCGCCACTCCTACGCATCGTGGTTGATCACTTCGGGGGTGCCTGTTCCCGACGTACAGCGGGTGATGGGGCACGAGCGGCCGACGACGACGCTGGCGATCTACACCCACGTCCAGGGAGGGTCCCAAGAGCGGGTCCTGGGGGCTCTTGCTGCCTTTTCGCTGCCTGACGAAGGCTGAAATGACGAGAGCGGGGACCTGGCTGGTGCCGGGTTCCCGCTCTGACCTGCTGTTTCCTGCGGTGGGCGATACTGGGTTCGAACCAGTGACCTCTTCGGTGTGAACGAAGCGCGCTACCACTGCGCCAATCGCCCGTTCGGGGTGTTGCTGGTGTTGCTCGGGAGAAACCATAGCGCATGAAGCGGCGACGTACGAAACCGGCCGGGCTACTCTTGCTGCAGGACGGAGACCCCGTCGCGTTGGAGACGTGATTGTGACTTTCTCGCACGACACCGAGCACGCGCTCGGCACGCTGGTCCGGCTGGTCAACACGCTGCCCGGGCCGAACAGCCAGGTCGACACGATGAACACGCTCGAGGATCTGGAGAAGTTCGTCCAGGAGCGAGAGTTCAGCGCGGTCGGGACACTGACGGAGACGGACCTGCAGGAGGTCAGAGAGCTGCGGCCGTTGTTCGCCCCGGTGTTCACGACGAGTTCCGACGCCGAGGCGGCGGCGATGATCAACGCGATCGTCGCGCGCGGCACCACCACGCCGCGGCTGACCAACCACGACGGTCATCCGTGGCACATCCACTACTCGCGGGACGGCTCGTCGCTGACCTGCCGGATCACGGTCGAGTGCGGGATCGCGCTGGCGCAGGTGATCTCGGCCGGTGAACGCGAGCGGTTGCGGCGCTGCGAGGCGCCGGACTGCGACGACGCGTTGATCGACCTGTCCCGCAACCGGTCGAAGCGCTATTGCGACGCGCGGACCTGTGGCAACAGGTTGCACGTCGCCGCGTACCGCGAGCGCCGCAAGGCGTCGGGGGAGTAGCAACCCGTACGACGTACGCTCTCGCCGCGCCGGTGTGTCCGCACCGGCGCGGCATGCTGCTTGCGCCCGCCAGCTCTGCACCAGGTCGCCACGCCACGCCGTCACGTCTCACCTCCGCACCACGGCGTCATGCCTCGCGTCCGCGCGACGGCGTCATGCCTCGCGTCCGCGCGACGGCGTCATGCCTCGCGTCCGCGCGACGGGGTCACGCCTCGCGTCCGCGCGACGGGGTCACGCCTCGCCTCCGCGCCGCGGCGCCTCACAGCCGCACCTCGTCGCTGCGCTCCACCTGGTCGGCGCTCGCTCTGAGCACACTCCGCCCCAACCGCAGCCCATCGGCAGCGCTCGCCCGTCTGAGGGGTTAACCCACCAAACGCAGGGTTTGGCCCACCAAAATCCGGCGGGCCAACCCTGCATCTGATGGGTTAACCCGGCAGATGCATCTCGGGCAGTCCCCGCGAGATGACCTGGCGCCGGCTCCTGTCGCGGCCGGTCTGGGGTGCGCCTCGCCCGGCTGGGGGTGCGCCTCGCCCGGCCGCAGAGGTCCCGGCGAAGCGCGGCGGCGCCGATGTTGTCGCTGCAGACGTGGAAGCCAGCGTGTTGCCGCGGCCACCCGCCGGACCCGTGCGCCGCGGCCGCCCGCCGGAGCCGTGCGCAGTGTCCTGGCCGCCGGACCCGTGCGCAGTGTCCCGCCCGCCGGAGCCGTGCGTAGTGTCCTGGCCGCCGGCCGGAGCCGTGCGCAGTGTCCCGGCCGCCCGCCAGAGCCGCGCGCACGGCCGCCCGCCGCGCAGCGCCGTTGGGTGTTACGGGTCGATGTCCTCGGCGGACCGTTCGGCGAAGACCTTGGCGACGGCGGCGGTCACCTCGCCGGGGGCGTTCAGGTCGCGGTCGTCGACGCGATGGACGGCCTGGACGTCGCGGGTGGTCGAGGTGAGGAAGATCTCATCAGCCTCGACCAGTCGGCCCAGCGGTACGTCGCGCTCCACGGCGCCGAACCAGGCGATCACCAGCCCGCGGGTCACGCCGGCGAGCGCGCCGGACTCCAGGGTCGGCGTGACGAGCTCGCCCTCGAACACGCAGAAGATGTTCGAGCCCGTGCCCTCGCAGAGGTTGCCGACGGTGTTCGCGAAGATCGCCTCGCTGCCGCCGCGTTCCTTGGCGTAGGCCAGCGCACGCACGTTCTCGGCGTACGACGTGGTCTTCAGGCCGGCGACGGCGCTGCGTTCGTTGCGGACCCAGGGCACGGTGACGATCGCGGACGTCGGCGCCGGCGGCCGGATCGCCTGGGAGGCGACGAGCAGTGTCGGCCCCGCGGTCCCGCGGTCCGAGGACAGCGGGGAGACGCCGCCGGTGTAGGTGATGCGCAGGCGGCCGAACGTGATGTCCGGGTCGGCCTTCACCACGGTGGCGATCGCTTCCTCGACCTCCGCGACGTCGGGCGCCGGCAGTCCCAGGCCGGTGGCCGAGGTGACCAGCCGCTCCAGGTGCTTGGTCACCGCGAACGGCTGCCCGTCGACGATCTTCAGCGTCTCGAAGACCCCGTCACCGGTGGTCAGTCCGTGATCCAGCGGCGAGATCCCCGCCGCGGCCGGATCCGGCAGGACGGACCCGTTGAGCCAGACGATCATCCTTGCTCCTTCCCACGGGCACACCCTAGTCCGCGGTACGCCGTACCCTCGCCGCGCCGCCGCCGACGGTGGACGTCGAGCACGCCGGGGTCGGCGTTTCGTCTTACACCGTTGGGATTTCGACGTCGGGCGGGTGAGGTTGGGTGAACGCAGGGTGACGGCCGGGGTGTTCGAACGGTGGACGAAGGGGGACCCCGGTTTTTGTGTTGGCGCCGCGATGGGCTAATGTTCTTTTCGCGCCGGGGGAAACGAAAACCGGTCGCAGTGCGGACGTAGCTCAGTTGGTAGAGCGCAACCTTGCCAAGGTTGAGGTCGCCGGTTCGAACCCGGTCGTCCGCTCGGAGAGGGTTCGGTAGGCCAGCTTTCTCACTTGGTGGAGTGGCCGAGAGGCGAGGCAACGGCCTGCAAAGCCGTGTACACGGGTTCGAATCCCGTCTCCACCTCGACAGACCCTTGTCACCAGCTGGACGATTGGCGCAGCGGTAGCGCGCTTCCCTGACACGGAAGAGGTCACTGGTTCGATCCCAGTATCGTCCACTCGATCGACAGGCGGCTCGTTCTCACGCAAGACGTGAGCGCGAGCCGCTTTCTGCTGTTTCCGGGGTTTGTCCGTTGCTCCTGGGTGAGAACAATGGCAACGTTCGGTGATCGTTGGGTCGCCGGCGGTTCGTGACCAGCCGCGGGCCGCTGGGGACGGCAGGTGGTCACGGGGCTTTCGTCGGCCACAAACTTCTGGGGGCACGGTGCCGGGCGCTGCTGACAGGTTCGAGGGTTTCGAAGCACTGGTCGAACTGCTCCGGCTGCGGTTCCGTCGGGCCCGGCCGCGGTGCGTGCGGGAGGACACGCCGCCGATTCTGGCCTGCGTGCAGCCGAGCCTGAACGACGAGCCCGGACTGCTGGCGGCGGTGGCCGAGCAGCTGCGTCCGAAGGGGGCACGCCGACCGGTGCCGTTCGCGCTGGTCGATCTCGACTACGACCGGGCGGTGCCGCCGGGCGCCGATCACGACCTGGCGCCGATCGACGTCGACGATGTCGAGCAGTTGCGCAAGGTGCTGTCCCGGATGGCCGGTCAGCTCGGTCTGGGCAACGGCGGAAACTACCGGTTCCGGCGGTTCTCGCTGGTCAACTGGCTGATGAAGATCGAGGTGCCGGAGCCGGACGGCGGTACGCCGGCGATCAGCGACAAGATGTTCCGGCGCGCACTGGTGAAGGCGGGTGAGGACGGCACGGCGACGGCGAGGTTCGCGCTCGACCACCTGCCGGGCGTCCTGGCCACCGGCGTGCTGGTCGTCGTCACGGCCTTCCTGCGGATCCTGCACAGCGGGCGGGTGCCGGGCCCCGGCAAGGGCTATCGGTGGTTCCGCAACCAGGACTTCCTGCAGCGCGGCGACGACTCGTTCGCCGAGCTGGCGTACCGCATCACCGCGCTCCAGTGGAAGTCGCAGGATCCGGCCCAGATCGCCGGGCTGCTGGTCGGCGCCTTCCTGCAGGACCTCCGGGAGGCCTACCACCGGCGCGCCTTCCGGTACCGGACGACGTTCCCGATCGTGCTGCTGGACGGCATCACCCGCTCCAACGGCGGCTACGCCCTGATCCGGACCGTCGCCGACGTGCGCAACGAGACGCGCACCTTCGACCCGTTGCTGCTGATGACGACCAGCCGGCTGGTGCCGCCGCTGGCCGAGCCGCCGGACGCCGACTCCTCGCTGGGCAGTACGGACGGCCAGACTCCCGAGGAACTGCTCACCGGGTGGAACGAGCGGATCGAGGCGGAGAGCCGCCGGCGCGAGATCGTTGCCTGGATCATCCCGATCACCGTGCACGTCAAGTCCGCTACGGCGCCCACCCCGAGCTCGGCCACCCCCGCGGCAGCACCGCCCGCGCCGTTCCTCACCCGGCCACCGGCGCCGTGGCACCGTACGCCGGCCGGTCGCGGCGTGGCGGTGCTGGCGACCCTGGCGCTGATCGGCGGCGGGTACAGCTTCTACGGCGACCTCGACGACGAGCGGCGCTGCGGCGACGGGTTCCAGTGGCGCGACGGGCTGACGTGGATCGGCTCGGACCCCATCGCCGACTCGGTCGAGCGGATCGGCGGCACGTGCGTGGGGGTGTCCGACGGATCGAACAGCCTGCTGCTGCCGAGCGCGCAGTTCGACGACGTCCGGGGGCTGATCTTCGCGCAGAACGAGCGGGTCCGGGAGCTGCACGAGCAGACGCCGCAGCGACCGCTGATGACGCTGGTCTTCGTCGCCGCGGTGGCCGACCAGGTCGGCGTCGACAACGCGCTGGCCGCGCAACGCGAACAGCTGGCCGGGATGGCCGTGGTCCAGGCCCGGCAACTGGACCGGGAACGCAGCGAGGAGCCGCTGCTGAGAGTCCTGCTCGCGAACGCCGGGCCGCAGCTCGAGCACACGCGCTTTGTCGTGGACCGGCTGCGGATGCTGATGGCGGACGACCCCAGCATCGTCGCGGCGACCGGTCTGCACGAGAGCCGGGAGTCCACCAAGGAGATGGTGAAGCAACTGGCGGCCGCCGGCATCCCGTCGATCGCGGCGACGCTGACGGCCGACTCGATGGTGGAGACGTCACGGTTGTACTTCCAGATCTCACCGCAGAACCGGCGGGAGGCCGCCGTCGCGGCGGCGTACCTGGACCAGCTCATGAAGGGTGGGCGTGATCCGTTCCGGCGGCCGCTGACGCGACGGGCACGGCTGTACAAGTCCGCGGATCCGCAGGACACCTACAGCCAGAACCTGGCCGCCGATCTGGAGCAGAGTCTCGGACGCCGCGGCATCCCGGTCAGGACGATCGCCATCCGCAGCAACGGTGAGGGCTCGAGCGAACCGGATGCCGAGCGGGCCGGCCGGGACGCCTGCGACGCGAAGGGCGAAGCGGTCCTGTACGCCGCCCGCGGGCTGGTCGACTTCCAGGCGTTCCTGGACGGGATCACCGATCGGTGCCCGAAGAACCCGCCGTACATCCTGGCCGGGGACGACGTGACCAAGCACGTGGCCGAGCGGAAGGTCAGCGCCGCCAACCGGGCCGTCCCGTACCAGTACCTGTCGCTGGCCATCGCGCCCGAGCTAGGGGGAGCTGCCTCGCCGGCGGCGGCGAACTTCTACCAGCGGCTGAAGGAGCTCTTCCGCTACGAGGACGATCCCGAGCGGTCGCGGACGCTGGACGGGCACGCCGCGCTGAGCTACGACGCCGGCTACACCGCGGTTCTCGCCGTGCGTTTCCTCGCCGAGAACGACATCGCGGTCAGCAGCGCGACGCTGTGGCCGGCGCTGCTCTCGATCACCGACGAGGCGGGGCAGCAACGCCGCTACGAAGGGGTGACCGGCACGATCGACTTCGGCGGCCGGATCGAGCAGCGCGTCCCGGTCAACAAGCCGGTCTACATCGTCACCTTCCGCGGCGGCAAGGCGAGTGCGAGCGACAATCTGGTCTGCGGCGACCCACGCGACCGGGAAAGCTCACTGACCAAGCCGTGGTGCCCGTTCGACTGATCGGTCAGTAGTAGCGGCGCAGGTCGGGCCACAGCGACGACCACGGCCTCGTCGTTGCCGTGCACACCAAGATGTGGGCACCTTGCTCCTCGTTGTCGACGCCCTGGCGATTGTCGACGGTTGCGGCCTCGGTGCAGGTGCCGAAGTGGGCCTCGTACTGCGGGCTGCGGTTCTGCAGAACCAGGACGACCGGGCCGGTGTGGTCGTCGGACGGGACGGACCAGTCGGCGAAGCTCATGTGGCCGGAGTAGACCTGGGGGAGCCCGTGCTCGGGGCCGTACTTCGCCAGCGCGCCGGCCTGGCCGTAGTTGCCGGCGAAGAGCACGGCACGTTCGCGTTCGGCGGCGGGGATCTGCTGCCAGACCTTCGCGACCGACTCGGTCAGCTCGGGCCAGCCGATCTGTTCACCTTGCTCCTGGTTGACGGGCAGCACGAGGTTGACGGCCGAGGCCGGGAGGACCGGGAGGGTGAAGGCCGCGGAGGTGATCGCGGTGAGGACGGCGCCAACGGCCAGCACAGCACGGCGTACGGCGGGACGGCCGCGGTGAAGCCAGTCGACCGTGGGTTGGCAGCCGGCGGCGACGAGGACGAGCAGCAGCGGGAGCGCGTAGTACGACTTGCCGCCCGCGGCGAACACGATGACGCAGAGCACCGGGTAGGCGAGCGCGACGGGGCGAGCCCAGCGCAACGCCGGCGTACGCCACAGCCGGAGGAACCCCGCCACCCACACCGGAACCAGGAACGGGGAGAGCTGGGCGAGTTGCAGCGGGACGAACATGATCCGGTTCTCGGTGCCGTCGTCCTCGCTGATTCCGCCGGCGACGGTGAGCTGCGGCCAGTCGTGGGTGGCCTGCCACACCAGGTTCGGCGCCGCGATGACGGCCGCGAGGGCGATACCGGCCGGCAGCCACCAGGTTTTCAGGATCTCGCGCGGGCCGATGGCCAGCACTGCGATGAGCAGGGCGGCGAGCGGCAGCACCACGAGGTACTTGTTCTCCAGCGCGACGCCGGCGGTCAGGCCGAGCGCGATCCACCACCGGCCGTCGCCCGTCCGGAGCAGGCGGACGGCGAACAGGCCGATCACCATCCACGCCAGCAGGTCGTACGTCGCGGTCGAGACCATGTGGCCGGTGCCGAGCACGAACCCGGCGAGCGCGGTGCAAGTCGCGGCGAGGATCTGCGCTCGGCGCTCACTGCCGAACTCCCGGGCGATCAGCGCGACGACGACCACGGTGATCGCGGCGGAAACGGAGGAGACGACCCGCAGTCCCATCGGGGTGTCACCGAACACCGTGATGGAGATCCGGGCCAGCAGCGGGGTCAGTGGTGGCTGGTCGACGTATCCCCAGGCCAGGTGCTCACCGGCGACGCGGAAGTAGAGCTCGTCGCGGTGATACCCGTAGCGACCGGAGAGCGCAGTGAGCACCGCGGCCACCCCACAGGCGATGGCCGCGACGGGCGCGGTGGAGAAGGCCGGGACCGACGGGCGCGTCATGGCGGCATGCTGCCAGCGCCCGGGGTCGCCGACCAGCGTTCGCGGGCGGAGTTCTGGCTCCGTTGTCAGGCCGGCAACAGTTCCGGTGGCCTCCCGCGGTCGAGCAGTACGACACGTCCGGCCAGCTCGTCATCGGTGACGAGCCGCACCACCGCGTCCGTCAGGGTCTCCAGCGGCACGAGCTCCGGACCTCGCTCGTCGGCGGGCAGAGCCGCCCGCTCGGCCACGCCGCGCTCGGTCGCGACCCAGTCCGGCACCACGCAGTTCACCCGTACGCCGTGACTTTCCCGCAGCGGCGCCAACGTCGCGGTGAAGCGGATCAGCCCGGCCTTGGCGGCGCTGTACTCCGGTGACACGTGCGGCCCGAGCCCTCGGCCGGCCGTCGATCCCAGGTTGACGACGGCGCCGCCACCCGCCGCGCGCATCGGATCGAGAACGAGTTGAGTGGCGAGCATGGGGGCGCGGAGGTTGAGATCCAGGGATGCCGACCACCGCTCGGCGGTCGCGTCGGGGAAGCACGGGCGCAGGACGGCACCGCCGCCCGCGTTGTTCACGAGGATGTCGGGGCGGCAGGCGAGCAAGGCGGCGACTGCCTCGTCGTCGCGCATGTCGGTCGCACGGAAGCTCGCCGCTGCACCGATCTCGGCTGCCGCTTCCGCGCCGGCCGCCTCGTCCACGTCGGCGAGCACGACGCGGGCGCCTTCGGCGGCCAGCCGGGTCGCGATCGCCCGGCCGGTCCCGACCGCGGCTCCGGTGACGACTGCGAGCTTGCCTTCGATCTGCATTCACTACCTCCAGTTTCTGAACGGGGCCAGACTTCCGGACGCCGCCGACACTTTTCGTGCCCGCCCAGTTGGTATGGGTAGATATGGCTGGGCTGGCCTTGTCCCGCGGTGACGACGGATGATTTGGTATGCCAACCTGCCCGCCGACCGGAGGATCGCATGGCACTGCTCTACGAGCGGATCAGCACGCACGTGCTCGAGGAGATCCGGTCGGGCGCCCTCGGTCCCGGTGACCGGGTGGCGTCGGAGATGGAGCTGGCGGCCCAGTTCGAGGTCAGCCGGATCACGTCCAAGCGCGCGCTGGAGGTGCTGCGGGAAGCCGGCCTGATCGAGCGGATCCGCGGCAAGGGTTCGTTCGTCGTCCAGAACCTGCCGGACCTGGACGGCGTCTCCACCCCGCTGCGCGGCCGGATCACCCATCCAGCGCGGCCCCGCCGGCACTCCGGCGCGATCGGGCTCGTCATCCCCGACATCTCCGAGGCGTACGGCCTGGAACTGCTCTGCGCGATCGAGGAACGCTGCGCGGAGTACGGGGCCCACCTGCTCGTACGCCGTACGCGGGGCCGGCAGGCCGACGAGGAGCAGGCGGTGGAATCGCTCGTCGCATCCGGCGAGGTGGACGGCATGATCGTGTTCCCGGTGCACGGCGACTTCTACAACGCGAGCCTGCTCCGGCAGGTGCTGGACGGCTACCCGATGGTGCTGGTCGACCGGCACCTGTCCGGGATCCCGGTGTCGGCAGTGCACACCGACAACGTCGCCGCCTCCCAGGCGCTGACCGAGCGACTGCTCGATCTCGGTCACCGGCACATCGCGTTCGTCTCACCGCCGCCGCAGAACACCTCCAGCATCGAGGACCGGCTCGCGGGGTTCCGGGCGGCGTTCGCGCAGCGGGAGCCGGGACCGCACCAGGCGCACCAGCTCACATCGTTGCGCAGTACGTTGCCGGGGTCGTTCACGCCAGAGAGCGTTCTCTGTGATCTCGAGACGATCCGGGGATTCCGGGCCGAGGTGCCGGAGGTGACCGCGTTCGTGGCGTGCGAGTACAACCTGGCGCGGATGGTGGACCGGGCCCTCGACCGGCCGCACGACCTGGTGATCAGCTGCTTCGACTCCCCGGGCGACCCGATCGCCGGTCCGCCGTACCTGCACGTACGGCAGAACCAGCGCGAGATGGGCCGCCAGGCCGTCGACCTGCTGCTGGCGCAACTGCGCGGCGAGTCGGTCCCGAAGCTGTCGATCGTGCCCTTCGAACTGGTCGATGCCAACCGCAACTGATCACCCGCCGGCAGCGACCGGGTAGGTCACCGCCCGCGAGATCGTGCCGGCGACCGCGGCGACCCGCGGCGACCGCGGCGATCCCGTCCGTGGCCGGCCCCCGCGCCCGCGGGATCGTGCCCGCCGCCCCGGCGATCCCCTACCGTGCCCGGGCCCAGGCCCGACCCTGACTTTCGGCAGTACTGGCGGGATCCGTCGGCTGTGTAGCGTCTGGGGGGTGACGTGGACGCGCGCGCGGGACTTCGGGCTGTGGGCCGTCCTGTCGTTCCTGGTGATCGCGGAGAGCGGTGCGCGCGGCGATCCGTACTGGTGGCAACTCGGCTGCCTCGCGGTGCTCGCGGCGGCGGTGCTGCTGCGGCGTTCCCGGCCGCTAATCGCGCTCTCCGCGGTGATCTTGCCGGAGGTCGTGGTGCTCGCGGTCACCACCAACACCACCACCGGCGTACCGATCGCGCTGGTTCCGGCGATCTCGGTGCTCGCCTATCTCGCCGGCCGGCGAGAGACCCAGCTCAAGTACTTCGTCCTGCTGGCGAGCGGTTCCTTGGCTCTCCTGCTCGTCCTGGCCATGCTGATCCACACCGAGCTGACGGTCGCCGGGGTGGTGCTCAACTGGCTGGCCATCGTCCTGGTCGCGCTCGTCCTGGTCGTCATGCCGTGGCTGATCGGCCGGTACCGCGCCCAGCAGGCGATGCTCGCCACGGCCGGCTGGGAACGCGCCGAGCGAATCGAGCACGAGCAGCGGCTCGAGATGGAGCAGGTACGCCTCAGAGAGCGCTCCCGGATCGCCCAGGACATGCACGACTCCGTAGGCCACGAGCTCAGCCTGATCGCGCTCCGGGCCGCGGCGCTGGAGGTTGACTCCGACCTGCCGGAACGGCACCGGCAGGCCGCGACCGAGCTCCGCGAAGCAGCCGCGACGGCGACCGAACGGCTCGGCGAGATCATCGGCGTACTGCGCGACGCGGGCACGCAGGCGCCGGTCGTACCGAGCGACGAGACGGTCGCGGAACTGGTCGACCGGGCCGCCGCGTCCGGGCTGGCGGTGCGGCTGGTCCAGGAGGGCAGCGGTGAGTTGTCGCCGATGGTGGATCGTGCGATCCACCGCGTGGTCCAGGAGTCGCTGACCAACGTCAGCAAGCACGCGCCCGGAGCGGAGGTCGTCGTCGCCGTCTCCTACGGCGCCGAGGACGTTCAGGTTCGGGTCACCGACACCGGGCCCACTCGCCCGGTCCCCAAGCCGCACCCGTCGAACGGCAGCGGTCTCGCCGGCCTCAGCGAGCGCGTCCGCCTCGCCGGCGGCACGGTCACCGCCGGTCCTCGAACCATCGACCGCAGACCGCCGGTCGAGAGCGCCGACGGTGTGCTCGCTGCGGCGTCGAAGTCCAGCGGTCGGGTTGCGTCGACGGCGTCCGACGACAGCGTCGGGGTTCAGCCGACGGCGTCGGAGGGCCGCCGCGGCGTTCGGCCGGCGTCGGAGAGCCGCGGCGGCGTTCGGCCGGAGCCGGAGAGCAGCGGCGACGTTCAACCGACGGCGTCGAGGAACAGCGGCCGCGTTCGACCGGGGTCGGAGAACAGCGGCGGCGTTCCGCTGACCGCAGCCGAGTCCAGCGGCGAAGTTCTGCCCACAGCTCCCAGCGCGACCGGAAGTGCGGCAGCGGGCGGGTTCGAGGTACTGGCGCGGATTCCGCGGGCCGGGGGTCCGGCCGAGCCGGAGGCCGCGGTGCCGGCCGGATCGGCGACGGCGAACGAGCGGGCCGTCGTCCGACGGCAGGCGCAGCGCGGGCTGATCACGGCGGTCGCGGTCCCCGTGGTGCTCGGCGCCGGAATCGGTCTGGTTGCCCTCGGCTACTACTTGGTGACCGGCTACAACTCGGTCCTGCCGCCGGGCCGGTTCGACGCGCTGCGGATCGGGCAGAGCCGGGTGGAGGTGGAGCAGGTGCTGCCGCCGCTACAGATGCTCGACCCACCCACCGAGCGCGTGACCACGCCGGCGAACTGGGACTGCCTGTACTACCGCCCGGACGGACCGTTCTCGATCAACTACGCCTACCAGCTGTGCTTCGACAACGACCGGCTGGTGGCCAAGAACACCGTCCGGACGGGCTCGATCGCGCCGACACCGGAAGTCACCGATCCGGCACACGATCAACCGCGACCCGAAGGGGAGGAGACCAGGTGATCAGGGTGCTGCTCGCCGACGACGAGGCGATGGTGCGGGCCGGGGTGCGCGCGATCCTCGGTTCGGACGACTCGATCGAGGTGGTCGCCGAGGCCGGGGACGGCGCGGAAGCCGTCGAGCTGGTGCAGAAGCACCGCCCGGACGTGGCCGTACTCGACATCCGGATGCCACGGATGGACGGGCTGGCGGCCGGCGCGGAGATCCGGCGTACGGCGCCCGGTACCGCGGTGGTGATCCTGACGACCTTCTCCGAGGACGCCTACATCGCGAAGGCGCTGGGGGACGGGGCCAGCGGGTTCCTGCTGAAGTCCGGCGACCCGCGTGAGTTAATCGCCGGACTCAAGGCGGTCGCCGAGGGCGCGGCCTACCTGTCGCCTAAGGTCGCCCAGCGGGTGATCGCGGAACTGGGCGCGGGCACCGGCGGCGGCCGGATGGCCCGGGCGGCGGCCGCCAAGGACCAGGTCGACGTACTGAGTCCTCGCGAGCTCGAGGTGCTGTCCCTGGTCGGTGCCGGCCTGTCGAACGCGGAGATCGCCGCCCGCTTGTTCCTCGTCGAGGGCACGGTCAAGGCGTACGTCAGTGCCGTGCTCACCCGCCTCGGCGTGAAGAACCGGGTCCAGGCCGCCATCATCGCCTACGAGGCCGGCCTGGTCGGCTGACGCAACGACCGGCGACGCTCCGGCGGGTGACGCCGGATGGACACTTCGTCATGGGATAGTGGGAGCTCCCGGGGAAGACCGTGCCGGGGACGGAACAGCAAACCGGGGGCGGCCGGCACCGCCCCGTTCAGAGAATCAGGGGATCCAGGTCGTGACCGACTCGCACAACTCCGGACAGCACAAGGACCGGGAAGCGGCGGCGGCCGAGGTCCGGAGGATGTGGCAGCCCACGCCGTCCTGGACCCAGCCTGATCCCGGCGCCACCGCCGATCCCGCGACACCCGAGGCCGACGACGACGCGAAGGACGCGCTCGCCCAGGAGTTCCCCGGCGACACGTGGAACCAGCCGGCCGCCGGTGCGGACAACGGCCCGGGCCAGGCCACGCCGTACGGCGTGCAGCCCGGCGCGCAGACCGGTGGCCCGAGCGAATCCGCCGGAGCTCACCGCGCGAGCACGAGCGGCTCAGCCGGTGCTCACAGCGCCGGCAGCACCCCCGACCCGTGGGGGAGCAGCGCTCCGTCGGCCGGTGCCGGCTCCGAGGCGAGCTCCTGGACGATCGCCAACCCGGGCAGCGCCAGTGCAGCAGCCTCTGGTGCTGGCAGCACCCCGGCCACCCCAGCCACCCCGGCCGCTGCCGGCACGGGGGGTTCCGACCCGTGGTCGCAGCCGGCCGCAGAGCCGGCCGACCAGCAGTCGCAGCTCTCTCCGGCCGCCCAGCGCTTCTTCCCTCAAGGCATCCCGAACCAGCACCCCCAGCAGCCGCAGCGCGACGTCTCGTACCGCGCCGATGAGCTGATCCAGGCGCTGCCACTGCCCCGCGAGGCTCCGGCCGAGCGCGGCGTCCGCAGCATCCTGCGGCTGCGCCCGGGCAGTGCCGAGCGGGCCGAGCGGATCGCCAGGGCGACCGCCGCGACCGCCTTCCGTCGTCCGGTGACCATCACCGTGGCGAACCCGAAGGGCGGCTCCGGCAAGACTCCGACGACGCTGCTGCTGGCCGGTGCGCTGGGTCAGGCCCGCGGCGGCGGTGTGGTCGCCTGGGACAACAACGAGCTGCGCGGCAACATGCACCTGCGCACGCACGACACCAACGCCCGCTCCACCGTCACCGACCTGCTGCAGGCGATGCCGATGCTGACCCAGCCGGACGCCCGGCTCGGTGACGTCGCGGCGTACCTGCGGCACCAGGTGGCCGGCCAGTACGACGTCCTGACGTCCGCGACCACGACGTACGCGCAGATCGAGGCGAGGGACTTCGACCAGATCCACCGGCTGCTCAGCCGCTTCTACAAGGTGCTGGTGATCGACACCGGCAACAACGAGGGCTCCAGCAACTGGCGTGAGGCGATGAAGGCCTCCGACGCGCTGGTCATCCCGATCAAGTGGAAGAGCCTGTCCTGCGCTGCCGCCGTGCAGATGCTGGAGGAGCTGGACCACCAGGGGCCGGAGGCGCAGCGCCTGATCCGCCGCGCGGTCATCGCCGTCAGCAACGGACCCGGCGACGTCAACAAGGAGGTCGAGAAGCAGTTGCGGCCGTACTTCGAGTCGCGCGCGGCCGCCGTCGTCGACATCCCGACCGACCAGCACATCGCCGCGGAAGGCCCGCTGGACCACTCGGCCCTGCAGCCGGGGACCCGGCGTGCGGCGCTGGAGCTCGCCGCCAAGGTCGCCGAGCAGATCACCATCGCGCTCAACGTTCCGCGCTGACCGTAGCCACCGAGCTGGTCACGCCCAGAGCTCCGGCCGGACGATCCGGCCGGAGCTCTGGGCATTTCGAAGGCCGGGCGTTCAGGCGTCGCGTCGCTGCAGGACACGCAGCCCGGCAGCCAGTCCGCCCACTGCCCAGGCGGCCAGCACAACCACGCTGAGCGTCGGCGATAGCAGCGCACCCTCGGAGTCACTGAGGAAGCCCTGCCCAGCGCCGCCAGGCAGCAGCACGCCCAGCCACTGCAGTGCCCGGATGCTGCTCTGACCCAGCATCATCGGCACCACCATCAGCAGGAGGAACGCCGCCGTGAGCGTGCCCGCGGTGTTCCGGATGATGAAGGCGATGCCGGTCGTGAACAGACCGGCCAGCACGGCGTAGACGCCGATCGACAGCAGGTCCTGGACCAGTACGGACGCGGTCCAGTCGGCCCAGCGGCCCGCAGCCAGCCCAGCTCCGACGGCCGCGACCAAGCCCAGCAGGGCCCCGTAGACGAAGAGCACGGGCGCCAGTACGAGCGCCTTGCCCAGTACGACGTCACGCCGTACAGGCGTCCACTGCAACGTGCTGCGGATGCTGCCGGTCGCGTACTCGGACGTGACCGGCAGCATCGCGAAGGCAGCGATGACCACCTGCACAATCATCAGCGTCGCGATCGCCATGCCGCCGACCTCCGACAGCTCGGGGACCGAGCCTGGAGCCGGGTTGTCCCGCTCGTACGCGGCGGAGAACCCGAGCTGCAGTCCGAGCAGACCGGTCAGCAGCACTGCCCCGACGACGTTCAGCCAGGTCGACCGGACCGACCACAGCTTCGTCCACTCCGCGCTCATGGCCCCGCGCAGTCCGCCGAGCCTGGAGGTCTGGTTCACCGTGATGGTTGCCGTACTCATCGTTCTCCTGCCGTCGTCAGTGGGGCCTCGACCTCGACCTCAGGTCGAGGGGTGCGCCGTCTGCGGCGCTGGTGCCGGACGACCTCGACCACCACCGTCACGGTGAGGGCCAGGCCGATGCCGAGAATCACGCCCTTCAGCGGGTTCTCCTCGAACGCCTTGCCGCCCAGGTAGCCGACCAGCGAGCAGTACAGGCCCCAGCTGACCGCCGCGAGGCCGGCGAAGAAGCTGAACTTGCGAGCTGGGTACCTGACCGCGCCCATGGTCAGCGTGACCGCGGTCCGGCCGCCCGGGACGTAGCGGGCGACAACCAGGACGAGCCCGCCGCGCTCAGCCAGTGCGTTGCGCGCCCACAGCGTCATGGCGTGCCGCTTGGTGCCGGGCTTGGTCCGGGCGATCAGCCGGCCGCCCGCCCCACGGCCGAGAAAGTAGGAGACGTGGTCGCCGACGAACGCGCCCGCCGCGGCGATCGCGATCACGCCGTACAGGTTGGGCTCGCCGGTGGCGGCGAAGACGCCGGCTGTGACGACCAGCGTCTCGCTGGGGACCGCCGGGAAGAACCCGTCGAGTGCTGCGAAGCCGAACAGCGCCAGATAGATCCACCACGACGACATCAGCTCTTCGGTGAAGTGCAGGATCGCGTCAGCCATCAGGCCACCGCGCTGACGTCGGCAGCAACGCCGTACTCGACGCTGTCGGCGGTCAGCTCCATGTAGGCCTCTTCCAGCGAGGCCCGCACGGTCGTGAGCTCGTGCAGCCGGACACCGAGCTCGTACGCCAGGTCACCGACCCGCTCAGCCGGTACGCCGGCCACGACGAGCTGGTCGGCCCGGGACTCGACCTGCTCCGCCTCCGCGGTCAGCCGCTCCCGCAGTACGGCGAGGCCGGCGCGCTCGGGCACTCGGACGTGCACAGTCGTGCGGGACGACCCAGCGATCACCTCGGCGACCGGTGCGTCTGCGATGAGCCGGCCGCGACCGATCACCACCAACTGGTCGGCGGTCAGCTGCATCTCGCTCATCAGGTGGCTGGACACGAACACGGTCCGGCCCTCCGCCGCGAGCGAGCGCATCAGCTGCCGGACCCAGCGGACGCCGTCCGGGTCGAGGCCGTTCACCGGCTCGTCGAACATCAGGATCTCGGGGTCGCCGAGCAGTGCGCCCGCGATGCCGAGCCGCTGACCCATGCCGAGCGAGAACGCGCCCGCCCGCTTGCCGCCGACCTCGTCCACGCCGACCAGCCGCAGGACCTCGTCCACGCGGCTGACCGGGATGCCGTTGCTGCGGGCCATCGCGACCAGGTGGTTGCGGGCCGACCGGCGCGGGTGCAGCGCCTTCGCGTCGAGCAGGGCGCCGACCTTGCCGAGCGGGACGGGCCACTGCGCGTACGGGCGGCCGTCGACCAGGGCGCTGCCCGCGGTCGGCCGGTCGAGGCCCAGGATCATCCGCATCGTGGTGGACTTGCCGGCGCCGTTGGGACCGAGGAAGCCGGTCACCCGGCCGGGGGAGATGGTCAGGTCGAGCGCGTCGACGGCGGTGCTCTCGCCGTAGCGCTTGGTGAGTCCTTCGAGCGTGATCACGGGGGCCCTTCCGGTTCCTGGAGTGTGCTTCGAACCTAGGAATCGGCAGCGGGTGGGCACATCGGACTTCCGGTGGGACCGACCCCCGACTTTCGTCAGGTCCGGCTTGCGACCACGGGCCTGCGCGGCCGTTCGCCGGGCCTGTGGACGGCGCGTCCCGGCCCGGAGACGGAGTCGATACCATCTGCGGTGTGACGGTCCGCAGCGGAGCGTCCTACCCCCGAGGAGTGAACGTGTCGGAAGTCAAGGTCCACCTGATCGGCGTCGAGGGCGAGGCTGAGCGGAGTGTGACCGAGACGACGACGATCGGGGAGCTGTTCGCCGAGCTGTTCGGCCAGGACCGCTCCGCCATCGCCGCCCGGGTCAACGGCGAGCTGCGCGACCTGTCCCGGGTGGTCGCCGACGGCGACGAGATCGAGCCGGTCAAGGCCGGGTCGGAGGACGGCCGGGCGATCATCCGGCACTCCACCGCGCACGTGCTCGCGCAGGCGGTGCAGGAGCTGTTCCCCGAGGCCAAGCTGGGCATCGGCCCGCCGGTCGAGAACGGCTTCTACTACGACTTCGACGTGCCGACGCCGTTCACCCCCGACGACCTCGGCAAGCTCGAGAAGAAGATGCAGCAGATCATCAAGGAGCGGCAGCGGTTCAGCCGCCGGGTGGTCTCCGACGACGACGCGCGCACCGAGCTGGCCGCCGAGCCGTACAAGCTGGAACTGATCGGCATCAAGGGCTCCGCGGCGGACGCCGCCGAGGGCGCCTCGGTCGAGGTCGGTGGCGGCGAGCTGACGATCTACGACAACGTCCGGCGTGACGACTCGGTCGCCTGGAAGGACCTGTGCCGAGGCCCGCACGTGCCGGCCACCGGCTACCTGGGCAACTTCAAGCTGATGCGGACGGCCGCGGCGTACTGGCGCGGCAGCGAGAAGAACCCGCAGCTCCAGCGGATCTACGGCACCGCCTGGGAGTCGCGCGACGAGCTGAAGGCGTACCTGACCCGGCTGGAGGAGGCCGCCAAGCGCGACCACCGCAAGCTCGGCACGGAGCTCGACCTGTTCAGCTTCCCCGACGAGATCGGGTCCGGGCTGGCGGTGTTCCACCCCAAGGGCGGTGTGCTGCGCAAGGTGATGGAGGACTACTCCCGCCAGCGGCACGTCGAGGACGGCTACGAGTTCGTCTACACCCCGCACATCACCAAGGCGCACCTGTTCGAGACCTCCGGCCACCTGGACTGGTACGCCGACGGCATGTACCCCCCGATGCACCTGGACGAGGAGCGCGGGCCGGACGGCGAGCTGCGCAAGCAGGGCCAGGACTACTACCTGAAGCCGATGAACTGCCCGATGCACAACCTGATCTTCGACGCGCGCGGCCGGTCGTACCGGGAGCTTCCGCTGCGGCTGTTCGAGTTCGGCACGGTGTACCGGCTGGAGAAGTCCGGCGTCATCCACGGCATGACCCGGGCCCGCGGCTTCACCCAGGACGACGCGCACATCTACTGCACCCGCGAGCAGATGCGCGACGAGCTGAAGAACCTGCTCACGTTCGTGCTCGGCCTGCTCGCCGACTACGGCCTGGACGACTTCTACCTCGAGCTCTCCACGAAGAACCCGGAGAAGTTCGTCGGCTCCGACGAGGTCTGGCAGGAGGCGACCGAGACGCTGCGTGAGGTCGCCGTCAGCTCCGGCCTCGAGCTGGTGCCGGATCCGGGCGGCGCCGCGTTCTACGGCCCGAAGATCTCGGTCCAGGCCCGGGACGCGATCGGCCGGACCTGGCAGATGTCGACGATCCAGCTGGACTTCAACCTGCCGGAGCGGTTCGAGCTGGAGTACACCGCGTCCGACGGCTCGCGGCAGCGGCCGGTGATGATCCACCGCGCGCTGTTCGGCTCGATCGAGCGGTTCGTCGCGGTGCTGACCGAGCACTACGCCGGCGTCTTCCCGCCGTGGCTCGCGCCGGTCCAGGTGATCGGCATCCCGATCACCGACGGCCACGTCGACTACCTGTACCAGGTCGCCGCGCAGCTCAAGGCGCAGGGCATCCGGATCGAGATCGACGCCTCCGACGACCGGATGCAGAAGAAGATCCGCAACGCGCAGAAGGCCAAGGTGCCGTACATGCTGATCGCCGGCGACGAGGACATGGCGGCCGGCTCGGTCTCGTTCCGCTACCGCGACGGCTCGCAGAAGAACGGCATCCCGATCGCCGACGCCGTCGCCGAGATCGTCGAGTCGGTCCAGAAGCGCGTCCAGGTATGACCGACCTGCCGGGCAACGGTTCGCCGTACGAGCCGGACGAAGTGGGACCGCAGCAGGGGGTCGGGGATCCCGACCCGTTCCTGCGGTTGTGGACGCCGCACCGAATGGCCTACATCACGGGCGAGAACAAGCCGACCAGCGCCGACGCCGGGTCCGGCTGCCCGTTCTGCCGGATCCCGTCGCTGCCGGACGCCGAGGCATTGATCGTGCAGCGCGCGGGGGCGGCGTACGCGGTGCTGAACCTGTACCCGTACAACCCCGGCCACCTGATGGTCGTGCCCTACCGGCACGTCGCCGACTACACCGAGCTCACGCCGGACGAGGTCGCCGACGTGGCCCGGCTGACCCAGGAGGCGATGCAGGCGGTCCGGACCGTCTCGGCGGCGCACGGGTTCAACATCGGCATGAACCAGGGCGAGATCGCCGGCGCCGGCATCGCCGCTCACCTGCACCAGCATGTGGTGCCGCGCTGGGGTGGCGACACCAACTTCATGCCGGTGGTCGGCCAGACGAAGGTCCTGCCGCAGTTGCTCGCGGACACCCGGTCCCTGCTGGCGAAGAGCTGGCCGGCGGAGTCCTGAGCTAGTCGACGGATCCTGTCGTCCGCTGGCGAAGCTGGGGTCGCTGTGCGGTCCGCCGCCAGATCTGGCGCCAGGCCCGCTCGGCCTCATGGCGGAGCTCGGCGGACACCGCAGCCGTCGGTCCCCGCGGGTCGACTCCGCACGAGATGCAGAAGGTGTCGACCGGCCGCTCAGTTCCGCAGACTGCGCACGTCGGCTGCGGCTGCGGACCGGACAGCTGCGCGTCCACCAACCGGTGCAGCACCGTCACCATCCGCTCGCCCGGATGCCGCGCCGGATTCGGGCAGTAGGCCAAAGTCTGCGACAGCAACCAGTGGTCGCCCGCAGCGGGCTGCCGCTGCCCCAG
Source organism: Kribbella flavida DSM 17836 (assembly GCF_000024345.1). Classification (NCBI taxonomy): domain Bacteria; kingdom Bacillati; phylum Actinomycetota; class Actinomycetes; order Propionibacteriales; family Kribbellaceae; genus Kribbella; species Kribbella flavida. The sequence goes on from NC_013729.1 coordinate 3,613,926, forward strand.
CGCCTTCTCCCGCCGGCGCCGCTCGGCGAAGGCGATCCGCAGCAACAACCAGTGCTGCCGTGCCTCCTCCAGCTCGGCCACCGCCCGAGCCAGCGACTCGGGGTCCCGCCCGAGCTCTCGCGGGACCCCGGCTCGTACGGTCACGTGGTGCCAGGTCGCCCGGAACCCGTAGAACGGAAACCGCACCACGCACTCCCGCAACGCCCAGAACCGCGCGACCGGGTCGGTCCCACCGTCGCGCACCCTCGTGGCCGCTGCCGGAAAGCTGCTCACCTGCGGCAATTTAGCCCTCGAACAGGCCTCCGCGAGGTCTGGCGCTTGCCGACCTGCTGGTACAGCGGGAGGACTGGTGTCGAGGCCCGGCGTCAGCGCAGGAAGAGGGGGAGCAGGGGCTGGACGATGCCGATGAGGGTGTCGAGCGGGATCTCGCGGGCGGGAACGGTGAGGGCGCTGACGCGCACGACGCGGCGGCCCTGGCGGAAGACGAGCTCGCCGCGGTCGGGGAGGTAGTAGCCCGGGCGGCCGATGGGAGCCGGCCGTGGCGGTGGGACCTGCCGCGCCTCGGGGATCTCGTCGGGGTGAACGGACTCGACGATCGCGACCGTGGTGTCGTTCGTGCCCCAGATGCAGGTCAGCGCGCCGTTCACCCGGTAGTCGCGTCGCAGCTGGACCAGCACCCCGATGAACCGCTCGACCATCGCCGTCGACAGCTGGCACGCGGAGTCCGACTGCCGGGCCGGTCGCAGCACCTGCGGTACGACCTTGTGCACCGACACGGCGACGCGCAGCAGCTCGCCGTCCGGAAGCCCGGTGTCGCTGGTGATGCGCACGACCCGGTCCGCGACCTCGAACACCACTCCGCGGCCACTGGTCCGGGCCCCGTAGCCGAGATCCTGCGCCGGGGCGCCGAGCTTCGCTGCGGGCTCGAACATTTCTGCCGCGTCGGCGACTCGTTCCAGCATGCCAGGGCGGGCCGCGAGCGCGGTGATTCCGACGACGGCGGTTCTGCCGTCGACGGTCAGCGTGCACAGGTCCATCGCCGGCAGGCCGCCGTCGTTCCACGAGTAGGGCTTGGCGACCCACTGGCTCCGTGGGCGGCGAATCGTGTTGTCCGCGCTGGAGACCGCGCTGCAGGCGTGCTTGCCTGGCTGGCCCGCTCTGCCGTCCAGCCCTTCGGCCTGCGGGGGAGCGACCACCGTCGGCACCGGTGCGGCGAGTCGCACTGGCTCGGGCGGTAGTTCGTCCGCGCGGCGTGCGACGGAGCAGCCGGCCAGCAACAGGGCGGCGGCGAACCAGCTCACCAGCCGCCTCCCGGGGCCGAGCGCGGGGCGCGGGGCGGTTCGGCGTACGGGGGGACGGGCGTGGCGAAGGGAGGTTCGGCGTACCGGGGCAGGTCTGGGCATGAGGGCCTCCGCGGCCGGCGGGGGGACACCGGTTGAGGCCAATGGTGCGCTCCGGAGGCGACGGTTGCCAGTCGATCGGCGGCGCCGGGAGTGGCGCTGTCACCCGATGGTGATCCGGCTGGACTACGATCGCGTCGCCATGCTTAACAGATTTCGTCAGTTCTGGACCAAGGTGATCGCGCCGATCGCCAACCTTCTGCTCCGGCTCGGGGTGAGCCCGGACGCGGTCACCCTGGTGGGCACGATCGGCGTCTGCGCCGGTGCGCTGGTGTTCTTCCCGCGCGGCCACCTGTGGCTGGGCGCGGTGGTGATCACGCTGTTCGTGTTCTCCGACCTGATCGACGGCTACATGGCCCGGACCTCGGGCACGTCGTCGAAGTGGGGCTCCTACCTGGACTCCACGCTGGACCGGCTGGGCGACGGCGCCATCTTCGGCGGCCTGGTGCTGTACTACGCCAACGCCGAAGCCGGCGACTCGACGCTGATGGCGGCGGTGACGTTGTGGGCGCTGGTGATGGGCGCGACCACCTCGTACGCGCGGGCCAAGGCGGAGAGCCTCGGGCTGCACGCGAGCGGCGGCCTGGCCGAGCGCGCGGACCGGTTGGTGGCGGTGCTGGTCATCGGCTTCTTCTCCGACGTGCTCGACCTGCCGATCCTGCTGCAGATCGTGCTCTGGTACCTGGCGATCGCCAGCACCGTCACGGTCGTTCAGCGCACCCTGTCCGTCCGCAAGCAGGTCCTCGCGGACCCGGCCAACGCCGGCCTCGGTACTCCGTCCGGCTCGGCCTCGGCCGGCTCCGCGGCGCCTGGCCCGGCAACCACGTCCTCCGGCACCGAGACCGAGCCGGGCCCCGTCCCGGGAGCGGACTCGGAGCGTCGGGGAGAGACTGGGCCCGACGGTCCGGGCGCTGACGGCTCGTCACCGAGATCCTGAGCGTGGACGGCGTACGGCAGCGGGCGGTCGATCTCGGGTTTGCGGCCGCCTGGACAGTGGTTCGCCGCCTGCCCGAACGAGTGGTCACCGGGCTGTTCACCCGCGCGGCCGACGTCGCCGTACGGCGGGACGGGTCCGGCGTACGACGGCTGCGCTCCAACCTCTCGGTGGTGCGGCCGGACGCGTCGGCCGACGAGCTGGACGCGCTCACCCGGGCGGCGATGCGGTCGTACGCGCGGTACTGGCAGGAGGCGTTCCGGCTGCCCGAGTGGTCCGACGAGCGGATCGTCGGCCGGGTCCGCACGGTGAACGAGGAGCGGCTGCGGAACGCGCATGCCGCCGGCCGCGGCGTGATCTGCGCGCTTCCGCACCTGGCGAACTACGACCACGCGGGGGCCTGGGCCGGCCGGACGGGGATGCCGGTGTCGACCGTTGCCGAGCGGCTGCGGCCGGAGTCGCTGTTCGACCGGTTCGTGGAGTACCGCAAGCGGCTCGGCATGGAGGTGCTGCCGCTGACCGGCAGCGACGAGCACGTGTTCGGCGTACTCGCGGAGCGGCTGCGAGCGGGCGGGTTCGTCTGCCTGGTCGCCGACCGGGACCTGTCCGAACGGGGCGTGCCGGTCTCGTTCTTCGGCCGGAAGTCCCGGATGCCGGCCGGTCCGGCCGCGCTGAGCATCCGGACCGGCGCACCCCTGATCCCCGCCACGCTGCACTACGACGGTCCGGATCTGGTGATCACCTTCCACCCGCCGATCGGCCGCGAGGGTGGTCCGGCGGCGATGACCCAGCGGTGCGCCGACGCGTTCGCGGCCGGGATCGCCGCACACCCGCAGGACTGGCACATGCTGCAACGCATCTTCCTGGACTGACCGCGTGAGTCGATGAAGATCGGGATCGTCTGCCCCTACTCGCTCGGGACGCCGGGCGGGGTGCAGAACCACGTGCGCGACCTCGCCGAGGCCCTGCTCGCCCGTGGTCACCAGGTCTCCGTGCTGGCGCCGGTGGACGACGACCACGCCCCGCCGTACGTCGTGTCGGCCGGTCACGCGGTCGGCGTCCCCTACAACGGATCGGTGGCGCGGGTGACCTTCGGCCCGCGGACGGCGGCCCGGGTCCGGAGCTGGCTCGCCGACGGAGACTTCGACGTCGTGCACGTGCACGAGCCGACCACTCCGAGCGCGTCGATCCTGGCGCTCTGGGCCGGCGACGGGCCGTTTGTCGCCACGTTCCACACCTGGCAGGTCCGGTCCCGCGCGATGAGCGCCGCGTCCGGCTTGCTCCGGCCGGCGCTGGAGAAGATCGACGCCCGGATCGCGGTCTCCGAGAACGCCCGCTCGATGATGGTCCAGCACATCGGCGGCGAGGCCGTCGTCATCCCGAACGGTCTGTACGTCGACCGCTTCGCCGGCCGGGTGCGCCCGCAGTGGCGTGGCGCCGACGGCACGATCAGCTTCCTCGGCCGGATGGACGAACCACGCAAAGGACTCGGCGTCCTGCTCGCCGCCGTTCCGGCCCTGGTCACGCAACGGCCGAGCCTCACGGTGCTGGTCGCCGGCGCGGGTCAGGGCGACGAGGCACGCCGTTCGCTGCCCGAGTTCTGCCGGGAGAGCGTGATCTTTCTCGGCGCTGTCGACGACGCGGCGCGGGCGGACATGCTCGCCAGTTCGGACCTGTTCGTCGCGCCGCACCTCGGCGGCGAGAGCTTCGGCATCGTGCTGCTGGAGGCGATGGCGACCGGGGCGCCGGTGGTCGCGAGCGATCTAGCGGCGTTCCGGCAGGTGCTCGACGGCGGGCGGCTGGGGGAGCTCTTCACGCCCGGCGCAGCGAACGCGTTGGCGTCGGCCTGCCTGCGGCTGCTGGCCTCACCGGAGGACCGCGCGAAGTTCCGCGACGCAGGGTTGATTGCTGCCCGCCGCTACGACTGGTCGGTGCTCACCGACGAGATCGTGGCGGTCTACGAAGTCGTCGCCCGCTGATGGTGGGTGGGCTTGTGGACCGCCGGGTGGTGCTGGTTCAGCGCGGACGGTGACGGAAGGCATCCAGCAGGGTGGCGCGGATCTCGGGGGAGAGCGCTTCACCGGGCAGGCCGTCGAGGGCCTGGGTGGTCTGCCGGATCTGGTCGAGGTAGCGGTCACAGCCGTCGCACCGCGCCAGGTGGTCGACGAACTCTTGTTCCTGCTCCGGTGCGAGAGCGCTCTCCAGGAACGCGGTCACCAGCTCGACGAACCGCCGGCAGTCGAGGTCGTTCACGAGGTCGCCTCCTGGGTGTAGTACTGCTCCAGTTTGCCGCGGACGAAGGCCCGCGCGCGGTGCAGCAGGACGCGCTGGTTCGCCGCCGTGACGCCGAGCAGTTCGCAGACCTCCTCGGACGACCAGCCGTCCGCGTCCCGGAGCGCGAGCACCACGCGCTGACGCTCCGGCAGCTGCATCAGGGTCTGCGTCAGCAGTTCCTGAACTTCATGCCGCAGCACGCCTTGCTCCGGTGTCGGCCAGGCCGGCGGGAACTCCCACCAGTGCCCGGGAAACGGCCCGTCCTCCTGGAAGCGGCTCGGATCCACCGTGGGCCCGTCGTCGCTGCTGATCGGAACGACCCGGCGCTCGCGGCTGCCGCGGCGCTTCGCCGTGTTGGTGAGGATCCGGTAGACCCACGTTCGCAGCGACGATCGGCCCTCGAACCGGTCGATGCCCTCGATCACGGCGAGCCAGGTCTCCTGCACCACCTCGGCGGCGGACTCGTCCGTGGACACGAACGTCCGGGCCAGCCGCCGCAGGCCCGGGGACCACCGGTCGAGAACGAGCGTGAACGCGCTCTCGTCCCGATCCCGCAGTCGCCGGATCAGGTCGCCGTCCACCGGGAGCTCGTCCATCGCCTCAGCGTAATGACGGCTCGGTCCCCGGTGAGATCCGGCGAGAGAGCGCGACCCAGAGCAGCGCTGCCGCCGCCAGAACGACAAGAGCCGCGAGCAACCAGCCCGCGGTGTGGACGCCGGTCTGCTTCGTCATCGCGCCGAAGCCGAGCGCGAACGGCAGGAACACGATCCATGACACCGCGCTGATGCCCGACGCCACTCCGGTCCGGATCGTCGACGAAACGGCGTCGTGCATGAGGTGGCTGACGTGGATCCCGACGACCACGACCAGGAAGGTCAGCACGACGACCGCAACGGTGACAGCCGCCAGGCTCCGGCTGGTCAGCAGGACGGCTCCGCAGCCGCCCATCACCGCGGCGACTGTTGCCACCGACAACCGACGCTCGAGGTGGAGGCGGCCGGCCAGCAGGCCACCGACGCCGAGCGCGCCGACGATGCCGGCCCAGAACGGTCCGTAGTACGCGGCGGGAGCCGACAGTTCGATCAGCCACAGCGGCCCGAACTCGTACATGGCCTGCAGAATCACGGCCGCGGTGACCGACGCCGCTGCGATCGGGATCAGCCGCCCCCGGTGCACGATCGCCCGAACCGTCACGCGCAGGTGTTCCCGTAGCGGAGAGCGCTCACTCGTTTCGTGCAGCCGAGGCTCGCGGAACCAGGCGAGCGCTACCAGCGACAGCACAACCGGTGGCAGCGTGAGGAAGTACGTCAGACGGGTCGACGTCGCCGCCGCGATCCAGCCGCCGGCCAGGGCGCTGAGGACCAGCCCGATGCTCTCGACCAGCCTGATCCGCCCGATCTCCCGCTCGTACGCCGTACTGGTGCCGGTCTCCTCGAGCACGGTGTCGTAGACGATCGCCTCGACCGTGCCGGAGTACAGCGCGAAGTACAGGCCGAGGATCAGGGCGGCGGCGATGTAGGTGATCACGTTCTGGCTGAGCGCGCCGACGAGTACGGCGATCAGCAGGGCGATCCCGGCCAGCGCAAGCACGCCGCGACGGGACCAGCGGTCGGCGAGCACGCCGGACACGATCTCCGCGGCCGGCACGAGCGCGGCGTAGGCGGCCGCCATCACGCCGATGGTCGCGGCGTCGAAGCCGATCTCGGTCATGAACAGCTTCTCCACCGGGACCCAGAAGGCCACCGCCTGGACGAACGCCATCAGTTGCAGTGGCACCAGCCGACGGGCAAGCCCGCTCCCGGTGGTGGCCGGAGTCCCGGCTGGTGGCTGGGTGGTGGTAGCGGTCGGCATGACGCCCCCGGGTGCGCTCGGTGGTTCCTGTCACCGGTGCAGTGTCAGGAACCACCCGAGGCGTTACACGAGAGCTGACGTCGGTGATCGCCGGCCGCGGTCACCCTTGGTCGCCGACGTCGTCGGTGAGCGTCGTGCTGGCGGTGGTCAGCGCAGTTCGGCAGCGGTGGCGGCGATGGCGTCCAGGTCCCCGGGCGCCGGGTGCCACGGAAGCTGCAGCGGGTCGTCCTTGTACCGCGGGACGACATGCAGGTGGGTGTGGAACACGCTCTGCCACGCGTCGGCGCCGATGCAGCTGAGCAGGTTCGCGCCGTCGGCGTCGAGGCGCTCGATCACTCGGCTGACCAGGGACTGGGCCAGCAACGTCGCCGCGGTGAGATCCTCGGGAGCGCTCTCCCGGAGATCCGTCGAGTGCACCCGCGGAATCACCAGCAGGTGCCCGCGGGTGGCCGGGTTGATGTCCATGAACGCGATCGCCCGCTCGTTCTCGGCGACCTGCTGCGACGGGATGTTTCCCGCGACGATTCCGCAGAAAAGGCAGTTCTCAGTCATCCGCCCAGCCTAGAGCCGCCGTCGTACGACGACGGCTACCGGCTCCGGCACGGTCCGGCTGATCGTGCCGCAGCTCGGTCGCCCCGGAGTAGATCTCCATGATCGGGACCCCTCGGCGAATTCCGGGCCGCCGGACGACCGGGGACAACCGGACCGTCGCTCGCCTAGACTGCGCGAGCCTGGGCCGGACCGGCGCTCGCTTAGACTGCGCGTGGCTCGGGGCCGATGTGAGGGGAAGAGATGCCGGACGAACTGCTGCGGCCGACGATCACCGCCGGCGTCGACCTGTCCGTGCGGCCGTGGCGGCTGCTGCCGCAGGCGTACGTCGCGTTCTTCGGCGGCGTGATCGCGGTGACGGTGATCGCGTTCTTCAACGCGCGCCGGCTCGGCATCGACGCGGCCAAGCGGCGGCTGATCCTGCTCACGGGAGCGGTCTCGCTGGCCGCGTCGGCGGTGCTGGTGACGCTGCTGACCCAGGACGACGGCAGCAGCGGCCTGCGGGTCGCGACCCGGATCGTGGCGGTGGCCTGCTGCCTCGTCCAGCTGAAACTGCAGCAACCGATGGATCGCGCGTTCCAGTTGCGCGGCGCGGACTACGCCTCCTTGTGGGGTCCCGGCATCGCCGCCGTGATCGGCTGCGGCATTCTCGAGGTCGGCGTGCTCGCCGCCGTGGCGGTGGCGCTGTGAACGAGCCGACCGAAGCCCGGCTGCAACTGGCCGGCCACTGGCTGCAGATCGGCCGACCCGAGCGCACGCTCGACGAACTTCAAGGGCTTTGGGGCGACGCCGCGCTCGACTACCGCGCCTACCTCTTCCGAGGCGCCGCGCTGCACGCCTTGGACCGCAACGCCGAGGCGATCGACGTACTGCGGGACGGCCTGTCGCACCACGGTCCGTTCCTGCCGCTCCTGCAGATCCTCGGTGCGGCGCTGCGGGTGGAAGGCCGGTTGCCCGAGGCCGAGGCGGCACTGCTGCAGGGCCTGAGCTTGGACCCGAACGAGCCCGACCTCCTGCTCGGCTACGCGATGGTCTGCCTGTCCGCGGGCCAGGCCGAGAAGGCCAACGCGCTGGTCGAACGCGCCGCGGCGTTCGCTCCCGAAAGTCCTGCCGTGTCGGCAGCCCGGGCGCAGGTGGCGTTCGCGCTCGGCAAGGACAAGGACATGCACCGGCACAGCGAGGAAGCGCTCTCTGCCGATCCCGACGACCCGCACGCCCGCGCGCTGCACGGCACGTCGGCGATGCTCACCGGCGACGCGAACGCGGGATACCGCTCTCTCGCGTCCGCAGCGGCCGCGAATCCCGGTGACCCCGATCTGCGCGAAGCCGCCCGGGCGGCCCGGCTCGCGAACCACCCGCTGATGCGTCCGCTGCGGCCGTTCCAGCGGTTCAACCCGCTGGCGGTCTGGATCGGCGCGGTCGCCGTGATCTACGGCCTCCGGCTGCTCGGACTGGCACCGCTCGCCTTCGTCGCCGCGATCGGCTGGTTCGGGTTCTGCGTGTACTCGTGGGTGGTGCCGCCGCTGCTGCGCCGCTGGCTCGACCGAGGGTGGGGACGATGAGCAACGACCGGATCTCCGCGCTGCGCAAGGCCGTCGAGGCGAACCCGGACGACGTCCTGCTCCGCCTGGTCCTGGCGGAGACGCTCGTCGCCGCCGGCGAGACCGAGCCCGCGCTCGACCAGTACGTCGTACTGCTGGATCAGCAGGCTCTGCCCGAGGACCAGCTGGTGGCGGTCGGCGAGCTGGCGGCCGCGAACGGGCGGCTCGCGCTGCTCCGGAGCTGTCTCGAAGCTGCTCGCCAGGCCGGGATCGTCGAGGGAACCGGCCGGCTCCAGCAACTGGTCGACGAGATGATCTCCACCCGGACCGGGGTGAAGGTGAAGATCGGGCAGCCCGACGGGGAGGAGTTCGTCAGCGACGCACCGAAGGAGACGACCACCTTCGACCAGGTCGGCGGCATGGACGAGATCAAGCGGATCATCCACCGGATGGTGATCCTGCCGCTGAGCCGGCCCGAGCTGTACCAGAAGTACGGGCGGCGGTCCGGTGGCGGTGTGATGCTCTACGGCCCACCCGGGTGCGGCAAAACGCTGCTGGCGCGGGCGACCGCGGGGGAGTGCGGGCTGCCGTTCGTCAACGTCCGGATCGAGGACGTGATGGATCCGTACCTCGGCGTCTCCGAGCGCAACCTGCACGCGGCCTTCGAGCGCGCCCGGGCGAACTCGCCGTGCGTGCTGTTCCTCGACGAGCTCGACGCGCTCGCGTTCGCGCGGCACAAGCACGGCGGTTCGGAGGCGCGCCGGCTGGTCGACGTGCTGCTGCAGGAGCTGGACGCGATCGGCTCGGAGAACGAAGGCCTACTGGTGCTGGCGGCAACCAACGCGCCGTGGGACGTCGACGAGGCGATGCTGCGGCCCGGACGGTTCGACCGGGTGATCTTCGTACCGCCGCCGGACGAACCGGCCCGGGTGGACATCCTGTCGGTCGTACTGAAGGACGTCCCGTCGGCCGGCCTGGACCTGAAGTCACTGGCCGCCACGACCGCGATGTTCAGTGGCGCCGACCTGCGCGCGCTGGTCGAACGCGGCGTGGACCACGTGATCGACGAGGCACTGGCGACCGGCGGCGAACCACCGCTCAGCATGCAGCACCTCGAGAGAGCGCTCCCTGGTGTGAAGCCGTCGACGCTCGACTGGCTGCACCGCGTCCGGTCGTACATCGAGTTCGCGAATCAGTCCGAGCGGTACGACGACGCCGCGGCGTACCTCCGCTCGAAGGACGTCCGCCGCCGGCTGTCCTGACCCGCATCCGTCCCGACACGGAATCACCACAACCGCCGACAACGCGAACGACTCCGCACACTCACTGGTGCACAGCGACGGCGATCTTGCCGCGTGGGCGTCTGCGGCCCTCGCCGACAGAGCCGCCCTCCAACAGTGTGTGCGCCTGTGCAACGTCGGCCAGCGGTACCACGGCGCCGATCACCGGCCGGAGTTTGCCCTGGTCGACCAGCCGGCCGAGTGCCGCGAGCTTCGCCCGGCCCGGGCTGACGAAGACGAAGTGATAGGTCGCGTTCACGCCCCACGCAGCGAGCAGCTGCTGAGGTTCGGGGATGTCCACGATGGACACCACGCGGCCTCGGTCGGCGAGGACCTCCGGGCTGCGGGCGAGGGTGTCCCCACCCACCGTGTCCAGGACGACATCCACGCCACCCAGCGCGCGGACCTGCGGCACGTAGTCACCAGCCGAGAAGTCGATCGCGATGTCGGCTCCCAGTCCAGTGACGAACTCGTGATCCCTGGCCCGTGCCGTGGTGACCACCTCGGCTCCCAGCGCGCTGGCGAGCTGGACGGCGATGGAGCCGACCCCGCCCGCTCCGCCGTGCACCAAGACCCGTTCCCCGACCCGCAGCCCGGCGCGTTCGACCAGCGCCTCCCACACCGTCACGCCCACGAGCGCGAGACCGGCGGCCTCGACGTGCGACAACCCTGCGGGTTTGCGGGCGACCAGGGCCTGGTCGACCACGTGGAACTCGGCGTAGGTTCCCTGCCCGGCGAACATCGGCGCCAGGTACCAGACCTCGTCGCCCGGTTGGAAGTCGTCTGCCCCGGGGCCGGTCTCGACCACCACGCCGGAAACGTCGTTGCCGATCACCGCGGGCAGCGCCACCTGGTCGCGGTAGTCGCCGCGCCGGGTCTGCAGGTCGAGAGGGTTCACGGACGTGGCCTCCACGCGCACCAGCACCTGGCCGGGTCCGGGAGCGGGTCTTGGCAGCTCTCGGGTGGCGAACGCGGTGTCCGCGTCACCGAAGCGGACGAGTTCCATCACATGCATCGACGTCGACATGCGAACGACCTTAGATCGCAATATCGCGAATCGTCAATATGTCTGTGCGTTACGATCGCCGCATGTTCTCGGAGGCGGAGTTGCTGGCTGTGTTCCGGGCCCTGTCCAACCCGGCCCGCCGCCAGATGCTGGTGTGGCTCAAGGACCCGATGAGTTTCCCCGGCCAGGAGCTCGACGACGTCGAGATCGGTGTCTGCGTGACCGACATCCAGCAGCGCACGGGCCTGGGGCAGTCGACCACCTCGCAGTACCTCGCAATGCTGCGGCAAGCAGGGCTGGTGGTCGCCACCCGGCGGGGCAAGTGGACCTACTACCGTCGCGACGAGGCGAACATCGCCCGCCTCCTGGAAACCCTGCGTGACGTGTTCTGACGCCGATGCCGTGCAATCACGGCGCGGGTCGGACCTCCGGGTCGGTTGGAGTGGTGAGGTCGATGCTGATGGTGGCCTGGCAGCCGGTGCGGTTGCGGCCCCGCCGGAGGCCGACCGTTCGCCATGACCAATCCCAGCGCCGTCCGCCCCTGTCCCGCCGCCACAACAGCGGTTCCGGTACCGATCCTGCCGTTGCTGCGGCTGACCCTGCTGTTCCGGGCTGTTCCGCGGCGAACGAAGGGACATCCCCCGCGGTTGTGGGTTCTCCCCCGATCTGCGGACCGGTGGACCCAGCACGTGGCGGGTTATCCCCTCAACGGTGGTGGACGTGGGCACGTGGCTGCGGGTCAGGTGCTGGACTTGAGTCGGGCGGCGGCGGAGTCGGGCATGGGTTCGTAGCGGGCGAAGCTGCGGGTGAACGACGCGGCGCCGTGGGAGAGCGAGCGCAGGTCAATGGCGTAGCGGGTGATCTCCACCTGCGGCACCTCGGCCTTGACCAGCGTGCGGTCGTCGCCGACCTTGTCCGTGCCGAGCAGCCGGCCGCGTCGCCCGGACAAGTCGCTCATCACCGCGCCGACCAGGTCATCGGGCACCAGGACCGAGACCAGGTCGACCGGTTCGAGCAGGTTCACCTTCGTCGCGTTGGCCGCTTCGCGCAGCGCCAGGCCGCCGGCCATCTGGAACGCCATGTCGGACGAGTCGACGCTGTGCGCCTTGCCGTCGAGCAGCGTGACGCGGATGCCGACCATCGGGTACCCGGCGCCCACGCCACGCTCCATCTGCGCCCGGATGCCCTTCTCCACGCTCGGGATGAACTGCCGCGGCACCGCACCGCCGACAACCTTGTCGACGAACTCGAAGTCGCCCTCCGGCAGCGGCTCCACCTCGATGTCGCAGACGGCGTACTGGCCGTGGCCGCCGGACTGCTTGACGTGCCGCCCGTGCCCCTTCGCCTTGCCCCCGAACGTCTCCCGCAACGGCACCCGCAGCTCGACGGTGTCGACCTTGACGCCGTACCGGTTGGCGAGCGCGTCCAGTACGACGTCCGAGTGCGCCTCGCCCATGCACCAGAGCACGATCTGGTGGGTCTCCGGGTTCTGCTCGATCCGCAGCGTGGGGTCTTCCGCAGCGAGCCGTTGCAGGCCGCCCGACAACTTGTCCTCGTCGGTTTTCGCCCGGGCCTGCACGGCGATCGGCAGCAACGGCTCGGGCATCGTCCAAGGTTTCAGCAGCAACGGTTCGGACTTGTCGGAGAGCGTGTCCCCGGTTTCCGCGCGGGTCAGCCGGCCGATCGCGCACAGGTCGCCGGCGATCACCGTGCTTGCGGGGCGTTGCTGCTTGCCCAGGGGGAACGACAGCGTTCCGATGCGCTCGTCCTCGTCGTGGTCGGCGTGGCTGTTGCGTTCACCGAAGAACGACGTGAAATGGCCCGACACGTGGACCACCGTGTCGGGCCTGATGGTGCCGGAGAACACCCGCACCAGGCTGACCCTGCCGACGTACGGGTCCGACGTGGTCTTCACCACCTCGGCCAGCAACGGCCCGTTCGGGTCGCAGCTCAGCTTCGGCCGCGGTACGCCGTGCGGGGTGAACACCTCGGGCAGCTGGTGCTCCAGCGGCGACGGGAACCCGCTGGTTGCGATCTCCAGCAGTTCCACGGTGCCGACGCCGGTGCCGCTGCAGACCGGGATGACCGGGAAGAACGACCCGCGGGCGACCGCACGTTCCAGGTCCTCGATCAGCACCGCCTGGTCGATCTCCTCACCGCCGAGATAGCGCTCCATCAGGGACTCGTCCTCGGACTCCTCGATGATGCCCTCGATCAGGCTGCCCCGGAGCTGCTCGATCCGGTCCGCGAACGACGCGTCCGGCGGGTGCGTGCTGCGCTGGCCGTCGGCGTACTCGTAGTGGGTCTGGGACAGCAGACCGATGACGCCTTGGCCGGCCGGCAGGTAGAGCGGCAGCACCTTGTCGCCGAACGCGTTCTGAGCGGCGGAGAGCGCGTTCTCGTAGTTCGCGCGGGCGTGATCGAGCTTGGTGATCACGACAGCCCGGGGCATGCCGACGTGGTCGCACTCCTGCCACAGCGTCTTGGTCGGTTCGTCGACGCCTTCGTTGGCCGGGATCACGAAGAGAGCGCAATCCGCCGCTCTCAGCCCGGCCCGCAGCTCGCCCACGAAGTCGGCGTAGCCGGGAGTGTCGATCAGGTTGACCTTGATGCCGTTGTGGGGGAGCGAGGCCAGCGCCAGACCGACCGAACGCTGCTGCCGGATCTCCGCGTCGTCGCAGTCGCACACCGTCGTACCGTCCACGACGGTCCCGGGTCTGGTGAGCACCCCGGAGGCGACCAGCAGGGCCTCGACGAGAGTGGTCTTGCCGCCGCCGGACGGACCGACGAGCACCACGTTGCGGATGGCGGCAGGATCGTCCGCGGTGGGAGCGGCGCCGGCCTGGGAAGTGTTCGCCTTGTCTGCCATGACGGTTCCTCCTGTTGAGCCACCATTCCCCCAAGCACCCGCCCAGCACAAGACCTTCCAACGCCCTACCAGCAACTCAGTTGCAGAGCGCTGGTCTGCCGGCCGGCAGGTCCCACAGCCCGCGGTCGTCCCGGCGCGATCATGGCCCAACCTGCGCGAACGGATCGACGAGGCCCGCCAGAACGGCTGGTGCGGCGAGGTCCAAGGTCCCAGACCGCCTTGGCCCGCCGCGGCGGGAAAGCTGGCAGGCTCGACCACCTCCGACGGGCGCCGGCCGGCGGACCGACCTCGGTGTGCCAGTCGTTCCGACAGGATTTGTAGGTCGTCGAAAGCCGGCAGGTTGTCTGGTCAGCCGTCACGATTCTTCATCTGCCCAGGTCCGGAACACGTTGCCGTGCCTCTTGCCGGACCCAGCCCGCGGGGTGTGAAAGGCGTCGACTGCGGACGGTGAGCGTTGACCTTGTCGGACGCCTCGTTCACACCCAGCAGCCAGACCCGGCAGTTGGGGGCGGCGAAGTCCTTGGCCCAGGCGGAGAAGAGCGAATCGGCTCCGGTGGAGTCGCATCGGCCCCGCTCGTCGACCAGGTCGGTGTCGGTTGGCCGGCGGCGATAGCCGGCGACCCTGGAGGCGTAGGCGCGGCGGATGTGCCCGGACACCCGGGCGCGTTCCCGGCCGGCGGACTTGACCCTGACGCGACGTCAACCCTGCATGCTGGTTGTTATGAGCATCCCGCCCAACGGCCGATCGAGTCCAGGGGCGCGCAATCCTCGGGCGGGCCCGGGAGCGCCGGCCTCGTTGCCTCCCTGTTCGCTATTCTCCTACCGTCGCGAGACTCCTCAGCTGACGCCGACCGGGGTTCTAGGCGAGGTTGGGAGCAGGATCAGAGCATGCTGACTATCAGTCAATTGGCAGCGTATGCCGGCGTCACGGTGCGGGCGGTGCGGCACTATCATCAGATCGGACTTCTGCCCGAAGCAGACCGGGATGCCTCCGGCTACCGGCGCTACAGCGCAAAGGCAGTCGTGTCGCTCATCAAGATCCGAACCCTCGCCAACGCCGGCGTACCGCTGTTTCAGATCGGCCAGATGCTGCAGGCCGACGCATCGACCTTTGCCGAAGCGGTTGAACGGATCGACAGTCGGCTGCACGACGAGATCCAACGGCTTGAGACCAGCCGCAAACACATCGCGCAGCTCGCCGCCGGGGACAGTCTGGCGCTCCCGCCGGAGGTGATCTCCTACCTCGGTCTGCTGCGAAAGCTCGGGGTATCAGAGCGGATGGTCGAGGCTGAGAGGGACGGATGGATCCTGCTTGTCGCTGCCTGGCCCGAAGACATCCCCACGGTCATCGCCGCAAAAATAGCGCAGCTCGATGACCCGCGACTTGTCCGGCTCTACCGGATCCTGTCGGAGATCCTCGAAAGCGACGACACAGGCGACGACGACCCGCGTTTGGCAGAAGCCGCCGACACCATGGCCGACCTGGCCGAGCAGGCCTACACCTCCGGCGAGATCAACCCCGACGAGCTCGCGCACGACGCCCTACCGATCGACCTTCTGGACGCACTTGCCGTCGAGTCCGATCCGCGGGCGGAGCGGCTGCGGGAACTGATGCGCAGGCGCGGCTGGGCCGGTTGGAATCGGATCGAGCGGCTGGCGGAGCCCCCCGACTAACTTGTGGGTGTCGTTCGCACTGGACGTCGACTACTCGTGTCGGCGGCGACGGGGCAGGGCCGAGTTGGTGGAGCGCAGCACAAGGCCGGCGTCGGCGTCGAGACGGCCGGACGCCAGTCAGCCACGTCCGGTGCGTCTACTGCGAGCGGTGTGCAACTCGTCGCCCTCATCCCGACCGCGGGCGCTGGATCGGGCCGACGCCGAGCCGGTCGAGGTGAGCGTGCGATTGACCTGACCCAGCTCGAGCCCGCACAGATCGAGCGCTTGTGGAGCACCTCGACAAAACGATCATGGAAAGCGAGTCGCCCGATGGCCACCTGCGTGCCTTTTGCGAGTAAGGGGAAATCATGACCAGCCGGAAGTTCACCCGGACCGGCATGGTCCCAGTGGACGACACGGCCTTGGCCGTCACCGACACCGACGCCGACGGTGTCGCCGTGATCTACCTCAACGGCCACGCCGCCGTTCAGCGGCAATGGCGGCGGGTCCTTGCCGAGTTGGGGACGGAGTGGCGGCACATCACTTATGACATGCGAGGGCGTGGTCGATCGAAGCGTTCGGCGGATTACTCGTTCGAGACGAACATCCGAGATGTCGATGCCGTCCTCGCAGCCCGGGGTGTGGGCCGGGCAGTGGTGGTGGGCTGGTCCTATGGAGCGTTCGTCGCGGCGCATTGGGCCAGTCGGAACCCGGCGCGGACCGTGGGCGCGGTCTTGGTGGAGGGCGCGCAACCCTACGACTGGTTCGACGAGTCCATGGAACCCGGGATGCGCAGGCTATGGAAGCGAATCTGGTGGCCACTGCAGCTGCTGCGCCCGATCGGTATGGCTCCACGGATGACCGGCGACCAGCTGGCAGACAGCAACATCGAAGTTGGCAAGATCGCCCGCGAGCGTGACCTAAGCCCCGTGTTGGACAGCATCACCGTCCCGACGCGCTACGTGGTCGCTTCTGGGGAGTCCTTCGGAAGCCAGGGCGGACACGAACGGATACGGGCCGGCCTCTCTGCGGTGACTGCCCGCAATCCGAACATCCGAATCAGCGCGAAAGTCGCCAGCAACCACGGTTCGATCCTGCGGAAGGACTTCCGCGCCATCGCCGAGGCGGTACGCGAGGTCGTTGCCCTCGACCATCAGGGGAACTGACGACACCGCCGGCTGGTGGATCCCGTACGGGACAAGCCTGACAGCCGACGGCGCACAAGCCAGAGGTCTGAACAACTTGCTCGGGCAGATCGGGGATCTCGCGGAACTGGCGCAGACCTTCGGCCCATGCGAATTCGAAGAAGCCGCCTGCGGCGCACTTCAAGCGCCCTGCGGGATTCCAATCCGCCACCAAGCGGTGATGCCGCTGTCGCGGTGTCGACGCGGTTGATGGGGATGTGCCGAGCGCGCGTTCTTCCTCCTGGGTGTTGTAACGGAGCACCGTACGCGGGGATACAGGGCAGGTGGTCAGCGGGGTGTGGTGGTTAGGGCGGTCAGGAGGGTTTGCAGGTCGTCGGGGTGGAGGCGTTGGGTGGGGGAGTCCTGGGCGGCGAGTTGGGTGCGGAGGGACTCGAGTTCGGTGGTGGCCTGGGTGGCTTGGCGGTGGAGTTCTTCGGCGCGGGTGGTGAGCTCGGTGCGGAGGGCTTCCACGTCGGCGCGGGCCTGGGCGCGGGTGGTGGTGAGTTGGTGCTCGGCGTCGGCCAGGGCTCGGGCGGTGGACTCTGTCTGTGCAGCGTGGGCGGCCTCGGCGTGGAGGCGGGCGGTTTCGGCTTCCTGGGTCTTCGCCTGCGCGGCGGCGAGCTTGTCCTGCAGGGTGAGCAGTTCCGCGCGGGCTGCTTCAAGGTCCGTGCGGCGGTCGGCTTCGGCGGCGCGGGCGGTGTCGCGTTCTGCGCGGGCCGCGTCGCGTTCGGCGAGCAGGCGTTCGGCGGCGACGGCGATCTCGCGGAGCTGCCGGTCGGTACCGGCCGCCCGCTCCGCTTCCCGCGCCGCCTGCGCTTCGGCGGCCCGGCGGGCGTTCGTCGCTTCCTCGGCCTGCTGGCGTGCGGCGCCGAGCGCTTCGGTGGCATCGAGCGCCTGACGGGCCGCGGCCGACGCGCGCTCGACGGCTTCCGTACGTTCCTTGGCGGCTCGCTCGGCGGCCGCCTGGCTCTGCCGGGTACGTAGCTCCGCTTGCTCGCGCGCTTCCTCGGCGGACAGCCGGGCCTTCTCGGCCTCGACGACCTGCGCGTTCGCGGTCTCCACTGCGGCGACTGCTGCTTCTTCCACTTCGTCGAGGCGTCGGCTGACCGCGTCCAGCGCCGCGGTGAGCGCTTCCACCGGACCTCGTACGCCGTCCAGCTGGTCGCGCAGCCGCTCCGCATCCAGGCGGAACGTGCTGCTGCCCGCGTCCAGTCCCAGTGCGCCGAGGGCCTCCTTCTCGGCGCGGGCCATCTGGGCGCAGGTCTTGCCGCCGTCCCAGCGGGTGTCGCGGCAGAAGCTTCTCGGTCGGCCGCCCTGGAATCCGGGGGCGGGAAGTTCCTGCCGGCACTTGCTGTAGCCGCATCGGGCCGCGTCCACGATCATGCGGAGACTCTAAAGGTTGGCGGTTGGTAAACCGTGAAACCGGTTCGGCGTTTCTGAAACCAAACCGCGATATCACGAAACCGGTGTTTTGTTGGTCGATTCGGAAGAGCGCGGAGTGGGAGCCGGGAGCGGACTGGGTTCTGGGCGAAGATCGGGGGTGAACAGGCGGGTTCAGGCGGAGAAGCAGGCGCGGAGAGGCGAGGAAGCGGTGGTGGAGGGCCCAGAGCTGGATCGGCTACTGGTGGTGCTGGAGGCAGTGCGCCGCGACGGACGCTTCCGCAGCGAAGACTTCAGCGGCGCCGGCGATGGCTACCGGAGCACTGGCGATGGCTACCGGGGTGCCGGGGATGGCTATGGGGGCGCCGGGGTTGGCTACGGGGGCGCCGGAGGCGGCGACCGGAGTGGTGGAGGAGGCGAGCGGGGCGCCGGAGGTGGCGACCGGAATGCCGGGGGTGGCAACCGGAGTGCCGGGGACGGCGGCCGCGGAACCGCCGAGGCTGATGACGGATATCCCGTCCCGGAGGGTGAAAACGGATATCGCTTCGCCGCGGGTGGGGGCGGCTACCGCGCTTCGAGCGATGGTGGCTATGGGGGCGCGGCCGAGCGCGACGGCAGTCGCAGTGCCGACGACGGCGACGGCGCCGACAGCTATCGAAGTGGGCGGGATGGCTACCGAGGCGGCGCGCACCGGTTTGCTGGTGACGAGTTCCACGCCGGTGGCGAAGCTTGGTGGGGTGCCGGGGGCGGCGTCGGAGGTGAGGGCTTTCGCGTTGGCGCGGACTCGGTAGGGCGCGATGTGGTGGTCGCGGAGGGGAGTTGGCCCGGGGTCGCTGACCCGGAGTCGCTACGGGATCAGGTGGCGGACTGGCTGAGCCAGTACGCGAACGCGGGCACGCGGCGGACCTACGGCTACGCCCTGGGACTTCCCATGGCGTGGGTCGACATCGTGACGACCGGGAGCGTGGGTTCAAGTGGCGAGCGAAGTGAAGGCGACGCTGGTTCACTGTCACTCAGTGGGCGCGGCGAAGCAGGGGTTGGTCCGCGGGTCGGGTCGGCGCAGGGGGCCGAGGAGAAGCGGCCGCCGGTGGGGCGGGAAGGGCCGTTGCATGACCTGGCGTGGTTCCGGTGGTGCGCGAGCCGGGGGATGGATCCTCGGGCTGCGACCGGACGTGAGGTGAAGGCCTGGCTGCACTTACTCGACGCGGCGGGGGCGGAGAAGCGGACTCGGCAGCGCATGCTGAGCACGCTCTCCGCGTTCTACGGTCACCTCACCGAGCTGGGCGTCGTCCCGGCCAACCCGGCAGCGCTCAATCGTGCCCGGCTCGGGCTGAACCGCAGTTCGCGGGACGCCTCGCCGACGATTCGGCTCACCGCGCCGCAGCTGCACGCCCTCCTCGAAGCCGCCGCCAAGCTGCCCAACCGCACCCGCTTCAAGGACCTGTACGCCGCTCGCGCGGTTGCGGTGGTCGCGCTGCTGACCCTCGGTCTGCGGGTGTCCGAGCTGGTCGGTCTCGATCGGCAGCACCTCGTGGTGTCCGGCGGGGAACAGATGCTGCGCGTTCTCGGGAAGGGCGGCGTGCACCGGGAGGTCTATCTGACCACGCTCGCCGCTGAGGCGCTGCAGAGATACCTCGGAGAGCGCGATCTCCTGCAAGAGACAACAACTCCGGCGCTGCGCGGGCGTACCAACGCGCAGGCCACGAGTCCCCTGATCGCGACGCGGGACGGAGGGCGGTGCTCACGGTTCGACGTCAACGCGCTGCTCCGCCGGGTCGCTGTACAGGCTGGTCCCGCGCTGGCTGACGTGGCGGACAAGGTCCACCCGCATGCGCTGCGGCATGCGTACGTCACGATCGCGCTCGAGCAGGACGCCCGGATCCAGCACGTGCAGGCCGACGTCGGCCACGCCAGCATCGCGACGACCCAGTACTACGACCGTGGCCGACGGACCCGGGACACCACCGCCGCCGACCTGGTCGAGGCGGCGATCCGCGCGGCAGGGCGCGAGGCGACGGACATCGGCGAGCAGCCCCCAACCACCAGGGCGGGCCATCCGCCGACGGACACTGCCGGCGAGCTGCCGACCACCACGGCGGGCCAGCCGCCGACGGACACTGCCGGCCAGCCACCGACAACCGCCGCAGGGCAGTCCCCGGTGGACACGGCGGGGCAGCCGCCGCTGGACTGAGATCCCGCTACTGTCGCGGCATGCGTAGGGGACTCTTCACCGCTGTCGCGGCGATGTTCGCCGGCTTGGTTCTCACCGGTTGGGCGGCGCCTGCGACCGCCGGGACGACCGCAGCCACCGGGCACACCACGGCCCCCGCGGGGAGCGCAGGCAACGCAGGCAGCGCAGGCAGCGCAGGCGGCGCGGCTCCCGCGGGCAGCGCGGTTCCGGCGGCCAGCGCCGCGCCGGGGGACGTGGTCACCCGGATGCAGCTGGACTACACCGTCAGGCCGGACGGTGTGGTGCACGTCAAGGAGACGATCGACTACCAGTTCGGCAGCAGCGGCCGGCACGGCATCTACCGGTTCCTCGTCACGCGCGAGCCGTACCGCGACGACGAGTCGAAGGATCAGAAGTACGAGGTCTCCGACATCTCCGTCACCAGCCCGAGCGGCGCCAGCGACGAGTTCACGCAGACCGTGCGCAAGAGCAACAACCAGCGTGACGAGACCCTCCAGATCCAGATCGGCTCCGCGAACCGCACTGTTCCCGGCGGCCGGGCGACGTACGTGATCGAGTACGACGTCCGCGGCGCACTCCGGCACTTCCCCGATCAGAGCCAGCTCTACTGGGACGCCACCGGCCACAGCTGGGAGGCCACCCTCAGGCGGGTCGACGTGTCGGTGACCGTGCCCGAAGGGGTCCAACAAGTGGAGTGCTTCGCCGGCCGGCCCGGCACCAGAACCACCTGCGAGCGGAAGTCGGTCATCGGCGACCGCGGCGTCTTCGCGGCCTCCGATCTCGTCAAAGGCGAAGGGCTGACGATCGTCGCCGGGATCCGGCCCGGCGTGGTCGCCAACGACACCCCGATCGTCGTCGATCCACCCAACTGGCTGCAGCGCAACGGCGTCACCGTGCCGGGCCTGGTCGGGTCCGTGCTGGTGACGCTCGCCGGGCTCGCCGCCGCGGTGCTCTACGGCAAGTACGGCAATCGCGATCTGCGGTACGACGGGATGCCACCCGGCACGGTCCCGCCGGCCGGTGCCCGCGTCGCCGAGGTGAAGGACACCCTCACCGAGGACCAGATCCCCGTCGCGTTCTCACCCCCGCCGATCCCGGTCGGTGAGGGCGGCCTGCTGATCGATGCGAAGGCGAACACGACCGAGACGGCCGCCACGCTGATCGACCTCGCGGTCCGCGGCGCCGTCAGGATCGACAACACCGGCCCCGAGCAGATGGCGGTGCTGCTCAACGCCTACCTCGCCGTCGCGCCGCACGAGCAGGTGCTGCTGCAGAGCCTCTACCCGAGCCTTCAGCCGGGTTCGGCGATCACGCTCGCACGGCGCCCGACCGGCGACACGTCGATGCGGAAAGCGCACGACGCGATGATCGCCGCGCTCCGGCAGCAGATCCTCGCGCGGCAGTGGTACCAGCGGATGCCGCGAGCCGCCGCCAGTTCGCCGCTGACCGGCGTGTTCTCCTGCGCCTGCCTGGCGATGATCGCGATCTGGGTGTTCGGCGCGGGCCTTGCCGCGACGGTGATCGGCGCGGCCACCGGCGGACTCGGCCGGGCGGTCGTGGTCGGGATCCCGGTCGTCGCCGTCGTCGTTGCCCTGGGCACCTTGATCGTCAAGCGCGGCCGGGGCCGGCGTACGGCGCTCGGCCGGGCGGTCACCGACCAGTTGATCGGCTTCCGGACCTACCTGGCCACGGCCGAGGCGGACCAGTTGCGGTTCGAGGAGGGCGAGGACATCTTCAGCAAGTACCTGCCCTGGGCGATCGCCTTCGGTCTGGCCGATCGGTGGCAGCAGGTCTGCGCTCAGCTCGTCGCGGCGGGGCGGATCCCGCCGGACCCGTACTGGTACTCCGGCCCCTCGTACTACACCTCGGGCTTCGCCGCCGGGAGCATCAGCCAGACCGTCGCCCACACCTTCGACCCGCCGCCGGCGCCCGCAGGCAGCGGGGGAGGAGGCGGCAGCTCGTCCGGCTTCAGCGGCGGCTCGTCCGGCGGCGGCGGAGGCGGCGGGGGCGGCGGCTCCTGGTAGTCACCGCGGGAGCCGGCCGCCGCGGCCGGCGCCTTCAGACCCAAGGATCAACGGGACTGCCGTCGCGTCCAGGTGACCGCGGCTAGACCGGTAGCCGGCTAGACCGGTACTCGGCTGGACCGCGCGCCGCGCGCCGGGCGCCGGGCGCGGGGCGCGGGGCGCGGGCATCAGCGGATCATGCGCCCCAGGACTCCGCCGGGCCGGTCGACGTCGCCATGCCGGCGAGCTGACGGCGGCCCGAACCCCCGGCGCGAGCTCAGACCGCGCCGCCGGCCGCCGTCGGGGCGGTCGGGTCGGTGCCGGCGTCGCCGACCACCTCGCGGGCGAGGAAGTCCTCCAGGTGGAACAGGTTGTCGCCGGCCCGCTTGGCGACGTTGACCAGCGTCGTCATCGCCGAGACCTCCTCGACCTGCTCCTTGAGGAACCACTGCATGAACTGCTCGCCGATGTAGTCACCGTCGTCGCGCGCGGTCCGGGCCAGCGTCTCGATCTGCTTGGTGACGGTGATCTCCTGCTGCAGCGCGAGCTCCAGCGGCTGCAGCGCGTTCTTGAAGTCGTTGACGACCTCGCCGACGCCGGGGATCTGCGGCCGGATGTCCATGTCGAGCAGGTACTGGACCATCATCATCGCGTGGTTGCGCTCTTCCAGGGCCTGCTTGTAGAAGTGCCCGGCCAGCTGCGGCAGGTCCTGGTCGTCGTACCAGACAGCCACCGCCGTGTACTGCTGTGACGCCGTGAATTCGTTGCGGATCTGTTCCTGCAGGAGTTTCGCGTACGTGCTCATGCTCGCCAATGTAGTCCGCGGGCCGGCGATTCTCATCGTTGGCGAGGCTTTCCTAAGCGGGGCCGAGCACGTGCGACCGGATCGCGGGAAGGTTGCCCAGCGGGGCGAAGAATCCGCTGGTTCCGTGGTCGAAGGTGATCGCCGCGATGCCCTGCTGCAACCATACCGGCGCCTGCGCGACCACGCCGGCCGGGGTCAGCGCGAGCACCCCAACCTCGTCGTCGGCGCCGGCCAGCCCGTTCGCGACGGCGAACTCCCGGGCCCGCTGCGCGGACGTGAACGCCATCAGGAACGGCTTGTCGCTGTGCACCCCGACGAACGGCTGCGGGTTCTCCGGGCCGCCGCGCTGCACGAACCACCACCGCTCCAGCGCGAACGTTGCCGCCCACAACTTCTCCTGGTTGGCGGTGCTCGGGTCGGTACGGACGGCCTCGGCCAGGACGTCGGTGACTGTTGCTTCCTCCATGCCCCGACGGTACGCCGTCAGCGGTTCCCGAGCGTGACCAACTCGACGTCCCCGCCGGGCAGTGTGACGGTGATCTCGTGGTGGTGGACGGTCACGAGGATGCCTTCGGCAAGCGCTTGCGGAGGCAGCGCGTCACGGGTCAGCAACACCGCGTGCACGAGCACTTTCGGCTCGCCCGCGTGCGGAGCGGTCAGGTACGGCGTCGCCGAGTGCGCGCCGAAGGCGTTCGCGCCGAGTCCCCGGTGCACACCGGCCTCGTCGTAGCCGAACAGGCCGACCACGGCGGACAGCAGGCCGTCCGCGGTCCGGGCCGACGACCACACCGCGCCCCCTCCCGAGTCGCCGGCGATTGCCTCCGGCAAGGAGTTCGACGCGACCGCGTAGCCGCCGCTGCGGACCAGCGCCCCGGCCGGCCCGTCGACCAGCGAGCAGCGGATCTCCCAGCCGCCGTGCACGATCGACGTGGTCTCGATCGGCCACGGTCCGGCGTCGCCGAGCCACGCCTGGTGCCACGACGACGCTGTTCGGGCGCCGATGCCGAGCCGGCGGATCCGGCCGCGGGTGCTCGACCGGCCCTGCTGGTCGACCAGCGAGACCAGGTTGTCGATCCTCGACGCGTTGTCGGCAAGCTCCGGACCCGCGTGATTGGCGTACGCGAGCCGGTCGTAGTGCGGGTCACCCGCCGGTTCGGGTCCGTTGGATTCGCTAGGCGGTGCGTGGTCCGCCCCGTGGTTGACCAGCCGCACCAGCTGGTCGTGCCGGCTCGCGTGCACGATCCACCCCGGCGCCCGCATCGC
Source organism: Kribbella flavida DSM 17836 (assembly GCF_000024345.1). Taxonomy (NCBI): domain Bacteria; kingdom Bacillati; phylum Actinomycetota; class Actinomycetes; order Propionibacteriales; family Kribbellaceae; genus Kribbella; species Kribbella flavida. Next base: position 3,638,109 of record NC_013729.1, read on the forward strand.
CCGGACCTGGTCCGCGTCGTCCAGCGGCACCGAGTCCTCCGGCTCCGACCAGACCGGGTGCTCCGGCGGCAGCAGCAGCCCGATGAACCCCTTGCTCGCCCAGTACGGCGAACCCGGGCCGGAGTACGGCTGCGTTGTGGGCAGGAACGTGTCGTACCACCCCAGCGTCAACAGCCCGCGCTCGTCCGGTACGCCGTGCTGGACGAAGTGCCGCGCGATCCCCGAGCACAACCGCCGGGTCTGCCCTGGCGACAGTGGTGTGGAGTCCAGCAGCGCGCCCATCCAGTACGGCGTCGCCGCGGCCATCCGGTAGGTCAGCGACCGGCCCTGGTAGACCGGCGCCCCGTCGTTGCCCACCAGGTGCACGGCGTCTTCCAGGAAGAGGTTGAGCCGCTCGCGGTACACCTTCAGCCGGTCCTCGTACTGCGCGCCGGGCGTCGCGGCCGCCATCCGGGTCCACAGCCCGGGGTAGAGGTGCATCGCCCAGCCGATGTAGTTGTCGAAGTTCTGGCCGTCGCCGTCGGAGTACCAGCCGTCGCCGACGTACCAGTCCTCGATCCGGTCCAGACCGCCGTCGATGTCCTCCTGCGAGTACGGCGCGCCGACCGACGCCAGGAACTGCTCGCTCACCACCTGGAACAGCCGCCAGTTGTTGTCGTGCGTGGTCGACCCGATGAAGCCGCCGAGCCACTCCGCGACGTGCTCCTGCGCCCGGGTGTCCAGCCGGTCCCAGATCCACTCGCGAGTCTCGTGCAGCGACACCGCGATCGCGGCCGCCTCGACCATCTGCTGCGACCGCGGGGTCAGCCGCAGCCAGGACTCCGGGTGGTCCGGGTTGGCGCCGTTGGCCACGCCGCGCGCGTACCGCTCGATCAGCTTCTCGCAGCCCGCACCGCGCACCCCCCCGATCCGGAACGCGGCGAGCATGAACGACCGCGCGAACCCCTCCAGCTCGTCGGAGTCGGTGCCGGACCGGCTCGGCCGCCCGGGCAGCACGACTCGCGCCGAACCAGGCGAGAAGTACGGAACCAGCGAGTCGAGCAGGTGGTCGGCCAACGCCTCCCAGTGGCCGCGGACCCAACCGGTCTGGCGGGACAGCACACGATCGGTGGCAGGCAGGACGAGCTTGGTCACGGGGCCTCCGGGTCTGGACTGAGGAGCGCAAGGAGCGAAGCGACTGGAGCGACGAGGGAAGACTCGGAGTTCAAGCCCCGTGACCCGCCGCGCCGGAGGCGTGGCATGGGTGGAGTCACGGGGCCTCCGGGTCTGGACTGAGGAGCGCAGGGAGTGAAGAGGAAGAACTGGAACGCAAGCCCCGCGCCATGAGCGGCGTCATGCGATCCGTCCGAGCTCGGCCGGGCTGATGGCGTGCTGCAGCGGCAGGCCGGCGGCCAGGCGCTCGATCTCACCGACGGCGAGCTCGCCCAGCCGGGCGACCTCGTTGCCGACGGCTCCGGCCAGGTGCGGGGTGAGGAAGACGTTCGGCAGGTCGAGCAGCTTCGAGTCCGGCGGCAGCGGCTCGGGGTCCGTCACGTCGAGCACGGCGTCGATCCGGCCGGCGACGCACTCGTTCTCCAGTGCGCCGGCGTCGACGATCCGGCCGCGCGCGGTGTTGATCAGCACGGAGCCGTCGCGGAGCAGCGCCAGCAGCCGCGCGTCGACGAGGCCGACGGTCTCGGGCAGCAACGGTGCGTGCACGCTGAGGACGTCGCTGCGCCGGAAGAGGCTGTCCAGGTCGACCAGTTCGGCACCGAGCGTGGCGGCGTCGGCGGCGCTGAGGTACGGATCGCTGATCAGCACCTCGAGGTCGAAGGCGCGCAGCCGCTCGGCGACCAGCCGGCCGATCCGCGAAGCGCCGAGCAACCCGACCGTGGTCCCGTAGTTGCCCGGGATCTGCCGCGGGTCCGGCATTCGCCGGCTCACCTTGTACTGCGCACCGAGGCGGAACGCGCGCTTCCCGCTGAGCACGATCGTGGCGACGGTGAACTCCGCGACCGGCACGGCGTTCGCCACGACGGCCGACGACACCTGGATCCCCCGGTCGAACGCGCCGGGGTCGACGAAGTGCTTGACCGAACCCGCGGCGTGCACGATCGCCCGCAGCCGCGGCGCCGCAGCGAGCACCTCGGGTGTGATCTGCGGGCAGCCCCAGCCGGTCAGCAGCACGTCGGTGCCGGCGAGCGCCGTACGGAGCGCGGGCTTGTCAAGGAATGTCTCGTCGGCGCGCAGCGGCAGGATGTCGGCAGCGACATCGAGCCGGTCGCGAACCGCCCGGACCAGCACGCGCTTGCAGGTGGCCTCGTCCATCGCGAGCAGCACGGTCGGCCGGGCCAGGGACGGTCCGGGAGCGGCGGTGTCGAGCGGATCAGGTTCGGTGCGCACAGGAACACGCTAGCAAGCGCTTTCCAAACCCGCTCGTCCGGTCCGCGTCGTGGTGCACCTCGCGAGATCTCCACTCTGGGCACGGCCCGGTCACCCGATCGCCGCTCGGACGGCCGGTGGGTGCACGAAGTCGCCAGATCGGGCCGGATGACCTGGCGGTGCGCACGCGGACTCGGAAAAGTTCTCGGAGGGTGGAATTCCTGCCCGGTGGACGGGCGTTGTGATCGGAGAAGGCAAGATGGAGGGGCCTACCCGCCCTGTTGGCCAGTGTGAAGGAGACGAAGATGCTGCGACCGGACGACCTCTACGAGATCGTCGACGAGTCGGTGGCGACCGGCCCGGCGGCTGCGCCGAAGGTGCTGGTGCATTCGCTGGACGGGTTCATGGACGCCGGCCAGGCGGGGCGCGTGACGGCCGACCACCTGCTCGAGGTGCTGGACCACCGGCTGCTGGCCCGCTTCGACGTCGACCTGCTGCACGACTACCGCGCCCGGCGGCCCGAGGTGACGTTCGCCGAGGACCGGTTCATCGACTACTCGCCGCCGCAGCTGAACCTGCACCTGCTGACCGACGACGCGGGCGTGGAGTTCCTGCTGCTGGAAGGCGTGGAGCCCGACAACCACTGGAACCGGTTCGCCGGTGCCGTCCGGCAGCTGATCGAGCTCTACAACGTGACGCTGGCGGTCGGTGTGCACGGCATCCCGATGGGCGTGCCGCACACCCGCCCGCTCGGCCTCACCGCGCACGCGACCCGGCCCGAGCTGGTCACCCGGTCGAACATCTGGGACGGCGAGATGCGACTGCCCGCGAGCGCCGGCACGATGCTGCAGGTCCGGCTCGGCGAGGCCGGCAAGGACGCGATGGGCTTCGCGGTGCACGTGCCGCACTACCTTGCCGAGAACCGTTTCCCGGGCGCTGCGCTGGCCCTGGTGCACGCGATCTCGGCGGCGACGGGCCTGCTGCTCCCTAGCAAGGCCCTGCTCGACGAGGCAGCCGTGACCGGCCGCCTGGTGGACGAGCAGGTCGAGCAGTCGGAGGACGCCGCCGCGGTGGTGAACGCCCTGGAGACGCAGTACGACGCGGCGGCCGGCTCGATCAGCCGCGGCAGCCTGCTCGCCGGTTCGACTCCGTCGGCCGAGGAGCTGGGCGCCGAGGTCGAGCAGTTCCTGGCCGAGCTGAACCGCGACGACGACCACTGATCCAGCCATGCACGAAGGCCCCGGAGCGATGCGCTCCGGGGCCTTCGGCTGTGGTGCGGCTGCTCAGACCGAAAGGCTCGCGCGGTCCGCGGTCGATCGGTTCAGCATCGCGTCGACGCTGAAGCGGCCCGGGCCGACGGCGGCGAGGGTCAGCGCGAGCAGACCGAGCCCGGCCACGAGCTCCCAGCCGCCCTCGCTGGCGAAGATGCCGTTCGACAGGTGCACGAAGACGAGCGCGCCGGCCATGTTCAGCGCCAGCAGCACCCCCGCCACCGACGTCAGCACGCCGAGGATCAGCGCGGCGCCGCCGATCAGCTCGATCCCGGCCGCGAAGTACGCCGACAGCGTCGGGGCCGGCACGCCCATCTGGTCGAAGCCGGCCGCGGTCGCGTCGAGACCGTTCGTACGGAACTTCTGCCAGCCGTGCGCGATGAAGATGACACCGAGCCCGATCCGGGCGATCAGCAGGACGGCGTCACGGGCGGCGGACCGGGCGGGGCCGGAGGGGAGGCGGCTCACGGGGTTCTCCTGTCGGTCGAAACTAGGTGGTTGCGCGTTCAACCATAACCTACGGGGAGCGACCGAAAGCTCACCGAAAGCCGCGAGGTGACCGGAACCACAAGCCACCCGACGGCCGTACGCCCGCCGCGATGTCCTGACCTGTCAGGATGAGGCATGCCCGAGTCTCTGGAGGATCTGGTCGACCTGCTCGACCTGGAGATGATCGACCTCGATCTGTTCCGCGGCCGGCAACCGCAGACCTCCGCCCAGCGGGTGTTCGGTGGACAGGTGCTGGGTCAGGCGCTGGCCGCCGCGGGCCGGACGGTCGAGCCGGAGCGGGTCGTGCACTCGCTGCACGGCTACTTCCTGCGCCCCGGCGACACCGGCGTACCGATCGTGTACCGGCCGGAGCCGACCCGTGACGGGCGGACCTTCAGCAGCCGTCGGGTTGTCGCTTCGCAGCACGGCAAGCCGATCTTCTACATGTCGGCCTCGTTCCAGCGGCCGGAGCCGGGCCTGGACCACGCCGATCCGATCCCGGACGACCTCGTCCCGCCGGAGGAGGCGCCGACGCTGGCCTCCGTGCTGGAAGCGGCCTCGGGACGCAACGCCGACGACTGGAACAAGGAGTGGGCGGCGCTCGACGTCCGGCTCGCCGGAGTGAGCGGCCGGCAGTTCTGGATCCGGGCCGCCGGCAAGCTTCCGGACGAGCCGGCGTTGCACGCCTGCGTCCTGGCCTACGCCAGCGACCTCACGTTGCTGGGGGCAAGCTTGTTGCCGCACGGGCTGATCATCGGCGACCGGCGAATCCAGCCGGCCTCGATCGACCACGCGCTGTGGTTCCACCGGCCGTTCCGCGCCGACGAATGGCTGCTGTACGACCAGGCGTCGCCGTCCGCGTCCGGCGCACGCGGCTTCGCCACCGGCCGGCTGTTCACCGAGGACGGGCGGCTGGCGGCCTCGGTGGCGCAGGAAGGTCTGATCCGTCCGGTCGGACTCGACCTGGACGACGAATGACGGTTGACGGATCTGCTAACTTGGTCGGCATGCAGCAGCACGCCGTGGTGACGACGACGCCGGACGATGTCCCGGCGCGCTGACTGACGCAGTCTTCGACAAGCCCCGGGGCGAGTGCCCCGGGGCTTTCGCGTGTCCGGTGCACACTCGCCCGCTCCTGGAAGCGAGGAACCACCGATGTACGACCACCGCAAACTCGGCCGCGAGCTCGGTCTGTTCGACTCCGACCCGCTGATCGGCGCGGGTCTGCCGTACCTGCTGCCCGCCGGGGCAGCGATCCGCCAGGCCCTGGAGAGCTATGTCGCCGAGCTGGAGCGCAGATCCGGGTACCAGCACGTCTACTCGCCCGTGCTCGGCAAGCGCGAGCTGTACGAGCTCTCGGGGCACTGGTCGCACTACAGCGACGACATGTACCCGCCGATGAAGGTGGGGGAGGAGGAGGTCGTGCTCCGGCCGAGCCTCTGCCCGCATCACGCGCTCATCTATCGGTCCCGGGCGCACAGCTACCGCGAACTGCCCGTCCGGTACGCCGAGCTCGGCGGCATGTACCGGTCCGAGCTGTCCGGCGTGCTCGGCGGGCTGACCAGGGTCCGCGCGATCCAGCTGAACGACGGGCACATCTTCTGCACCCTCGACCAGGTCGCCGACGAAGCCCGCGCGGCGCTCGACCTGATCCTGCGCGCGTACGGCGATCTCGGCCTGCGTCCGGCGCGGTTCCTGCTGTCGCTGCCGGCGGCGGACGCACGGATCGGCGACCCGGCCAGCAAGTACGTCGGCGACGCGGAGAGCTGGGACCGCTCGGCAGCGCTGCTGCGGGAGGTGCTGGACGAGGCCGGCGTCCAGTACGAGGAGGCGCCGGGCGAAGCAGCGTTCTACGGCCCGAAGATCGACGTGCAGATCGCCGACGCCGCCGGCCGGGAGTCGACCCTGTCCACCATCCAGATCGACTTCCACCAGCCCGCCCGGTTCGAGCTCGACTACATCGGGGCCGACGGCAACAAGCACCGCCCGGTGATGGTGCACCGCGCGATCATCGGCAGCCTGGAACGTGTCATCGCCCAGCTGATCGAGCTGCACGGCGGCGCGTTGCCCGGGTGGCTCGCTCCGGTCCAGCTCGTCGTCCTGCCGATCTCCGACGCCGAGGAGAAGTACGCCGCGGAGATCACCCGCCGCGCCGTCGACCGCGGCCTGCGCGCCGAACTGGCGCACGCCGACGAAGGCACCCTCGGAGCGCGCATCCGGGAGAACCGTCTCGTGCCGTACCAGGCCGTCATCGGAGCCCGGGAACTGGAAGCCGGTCAGCTGGCCGTGCGTGACCGGAGCGGCAGCCGGTATGCGCCGGCCGCGGCGGGCGACGTACTGGATCAGCTGGCGGCCGGCTGCCGCCCCGCCGCGCTCAGCGAGGTTCGAGCTGGCCGACCAGGTGAGTGAGCTCGTGCTTGTCGTCGTACAGGGCGAAGTCGATCGCGTTGCCGGTGGCGCGGTAGCCGAACTGGACCCGGGAGGGCAGCAGGACGGGCTTCCGGAAGTCGACCCGAACGGTGTAGGCGTCCGGGAGCCCGACGGCTCGCTGCAGCGACGCGAGAGCCGCCGCCTTGGTCCACATCCCGTGCGCGATCTGGCGAGGGAAGCCGAAGGCCTGGGCGGTGAGCTTGAACAGGTGGATCGGATTGCGGTCACCCGAGGCAGCGGCGTACCGGCGGCCGAGGTTGCCCCGCAGCTCCCACCAGGCCTCGGGCTGCAGCTCCGGATCGGGCAGCACGTCGGCCTGGGCCGTCTCGTCGCCCACCGAGCGGCTCAGCAGGGTGGTCGAGTCCGTCCACACGACCTCGTTGAAGACCCGCACCTCGCTCAGCACGTCGAACACCGTGCCCTTCGGGTGCGGCCGCTCCGGCCCGCTGTGCACGGTGATCGCCAGCTCGGCGTGCAGCGGGATCGGCCGGAGCTGGGTGATTGTGTTCGACAGGTGCACGATGCCCATCGGCTTGTACGGGAACGACGGGTCCGACATCAGGTCCAGGTGCAGCGGAAAGGCCAGCACGTGCGGGTAGGTCACCGGCAGCGTCGGCCCCGCGCTGAACCCGGTGACCTCCCGGTACGCCGCCAGGTGGTCCTGGTCGACGGCGGCCTGCGGAAGCTCCAGCGTGAGCCCGTCGACGTCCGGCGTGTACTCCGCCTTGCGCAGGGTGGCCTTGACCGTCCGGGCGTACAGCGAGCCGAGCCCGGGGGAGTCGTCGTACCGGCGGGTCGGCATCTCAGGCTCCCAGCATGCTCTGGCCGCAGACCCGCACCACGTTGCCGGTGACGCCGGCGGACGCGGGATCGGCGAACCAGGCGATCGTCTCGGCCACGTCGACCGGCTGACCGCCCTGCTGCAGCGAGTTGATCCGGCGTCCGACCTCGCGGATCGCGAACGGCACCCGAGCGGTCATCTCGGTCTCGATGAAGCCCGGCGCGACCGCGTTGATCCGGATCTGCCGCTCGGCCAGCCGCGGCGCGTACGCCTGGACCAGGCCGATCACGCCGGCCTTGGAGGTGGCGTAGTTGGTCTGGCCGTTGTTGCCGGCGATGCCCGCGATCGAGGAGACGCCGATCACCGAGCCGCCGTCGTGCAGCGCTCCGGACTCCAGCAGGTGCGCGGTGATCCGCTCGGGCGCACGCAGGTTCACGTCGAGCACGGCGTCCCAGGTGTCGGTGCGCATGTTCGCGAGCCGCTTGTCCCGGGTGATGCCGGCGTTGTGCACGACGATGCCCAGGCCGCCGTGGTGCTCCTCGGCGTGCGCGGCGATGCGCTGCGGGGCGTCGATCGCGGTCACGTCCAGCAGCAGTTCGCTGCCGCCGATCGCGGTCATCACCTGGCGCAGGTCGTTCGCGTTCTGCGGGACGTCGACGCCCATCACGGTCGCGCCGTCGCGGGCCAGAATCTGCGCGATCGCGGCGCCGATGCCCCGGGCGGCGCCGGTGACCAGAGCGACCTTGCCGGCCAGCGGCGCGGCCGGATCGGTGGCCACCAGCGGCCCGGTGCCGATCCGCGCGACCTGGCCGTCGACGTACGCCGACTTCGGGGACAGGAAGAACCGCAGCGTGGAGTCGAGCTGGTCGTGCGCGTCCGGCGCGACGTAGACCAGGTTGACCGTCGCGCCGCGCTTGACCTCCTTGCCGAGCGAGCGGGTGAAGCCTTCCAGCGCGCGCTGGGCGATCTGCTGCTCGGGCGAGGCCGCCAGCTCGGGAGTCCGGCCGACGACGATCACCCGGCCGGCCGCGCCGAGCTGCCGGATCACGGGGGAGAAGAAGCGCTGCAGCGAGCTCAGGTCGGCCGTGGAGGTCGCGCCGGTCGCGTCGAACACCAGGGCCTTGGGCCGCAGCTCGCTCGACGCGACGCCCTCGGCCGCCGTACTGAAGGAGGCGCCGATGTCCCGCAGCAGGGCCTGGATCGCCTTGCCGGTGTCGGTCTCGGCGATGGATCCGAACACCACCGGCCCGTCGACGACCGGGGCGCCCTCGGTCCAGCGCGGCAGCGGAGCAGGGTCGGGCAGCCCGAGGTTCTTGACCAGGGTCCGGCCGACCGGCGTCCGGGTGAAGGTCTGGTAGCGATCCGTCATCTCTACAGGCTCCTACTACTTCTCGAGGATGGCGACGACGCCCTGGCCGCCGGCGGCGCAGATCGAGATCAGGCCGCGGCCACCGCCGTTCTCGTCCAGCTGCTTGGCCAGCGCGGCCACGATCCGCCCACCGGTCGCGGCGAACGGGTGCCCGGCGGCCAGCGAGCTGCCGTTGACGTTCAGCTTGTCCCGGTCGATCTCGCCCAGCGGCGCGTCCAGACCGAGCCGTTCCTTGCAGAAGATCGGGTCCTCCCAGGCCTTCAGCGTCGCCAGCACCTGGGACGCGAACGCCTCGTGGATCTCGTAGTAGTCGAAGTCCTGCAGGGTCAGTCCGGCGCGCGCGAGCATCTTCGGTACGGCGTACGCGGGAGCCATCAGCAGCCCTTCGGCACCCTTCACGTAGTCGACGGCGGCGGTCTGCGCGTGGGTCAGGTAGGCCAGCGGGCGCAGCCCGTGCTCGGCGGCCCACTCGTCGGTGGACAGCAGCACCGTCGAAGCGCCGTCGGACAGTGGGGTCGAGTTGCCCGCCGTCATGGTCGCGGTCTCGCCCTTGCCGTAGACCGTCTTCAGCTTGGCCAGCTTCTCCGGCGTCGTGTCCGGGCGAAGGTTCTGGTCCTTGTCCAGCCCCAGGTACGGCGTCAGCAGGTCGTCGTGGAAGCCCCGGTCGTACGACGCGGCCAGGTTGAGGTGCGAGCGGTACGCGATCTCGTCCTGCGCCTCCCGGGTGACGCCCCACTCGAGCGCGGTGAGCGCGGCGTGCTCGCCCATCGACCTGCGCGTCCGCGGCTCGGCGTTGCGCGGGATCTCCGGCACGACGTCCTTCGGCCGGACCCGGGCCAGCACCTTCAGCCGGTCCTGGAACGTCTTGGCCCGGTTCAGGTCGAGCAGGATCGTGCGCAGCTTGTCGTTGACCGCGATCGGCGCGTCCGAGGCCGAGTCGACGCCGCCCGCGATGCCGGCCTCGATCTGGCCGAGGGCGATCTTGTTGCCGACCAGGATCGCCGCCTCCAGCCCGGTCCCGCAGGCCTGCTGGAGGTCGTACGCCGGGGTGGTGGCGGCGAGCTTGGAGCCGAGCACCACCTCGCGCACCATGTTCCAGTCGCGGGCGTGCTTGAGCACGGCGCCGGCCACCACCTCGCCGACCTCCTCGCCACCGAGGCCGGTCCGGTCGACCAGGCCGTTGAGGGCGGCGGTGAGCATGTCGGAGTTCGAGGCGTGCCGGTAGGTCTTGTCCTGCCGGGCGAACGGAATACGGTTGCCGGCGACAACGGCCACCTTGCGGGTCTCGGTCACGGTTTCTCTCCTGCGGTGCGTGGGGTGGAGCGGCCGGCGGTCGCCCTGAGGGGTTTGCCGGGAGCTGTCCCGGCGGTTCTGGCCGACTTGGTGGATGCTTTGCCGGCCGGGCTGAGCGCCTTGCGGCCGACGGCGGTGGCGAGGGTGGCGGTGATCGCGGTGGACCGCACGGTGTCGATGTCGGCGTGGTGCACGACCGGGTGCCCCGGCTGCGCGGCGGACACGATCAGGCCCATCCTGGCCATGTGCAGCGAGCCCAGCGTCTGGGTGTAGAGGTGGTTGGCGAGGTACGCGGTGTCGACCTCGTCGAACACCCCGGCCCGCTGACCGGCCTGCAGGATCGTCGAGATCCGCTCCAGCGCGCTCGCCATCGCCGCGCCGAGCTTGGTCATCACCGGCTCGGTGATCTCGCCGAACAGTTCGTCGCCGGTCCGCCGCAGCAGGCTCATCGCGCAGTCGGCGAACGCGGGGTACTCCAGGCAGAAGTCGACGAACACCTCACTGAGCGCGCGCAGCCGGTTCAGCGGGGCGCGGCGCGGTCCGTCGACGGCCTCCAGGCGGCCGTCGAGCTCGCCGAGGTAGTCGACCAGGGTCAGGGCGAAGAGTTCTTCCTTGCCGGCGAAGTGCCGGTAGATCAGCGCCTTGTTGATGCCGACCCGCTTGGCGATGTCGTCGATCTGGGCGTCGATCGAGCCGCGCTCGTCGAACAGTTCGCGGGTGCAGCGAATGATGTCCCGCTCCCGGTCGCGACGGCGCTCCGCCGTGGTCCGGCGGCGTCCGATCGCGAGCAGCGCGGAGCTCATGCACCGATCTTAGCCACACCGGTACCCCTGGGTGCAAACGATGGTTACACTCGTGGGTAACATCGCTGCCGCTGTCGTCTCCACCCGCTGCGTGCTCGTCCGGAGGAACCCCGATGACCCTGACCGACCCGAAGCCGTCCGAAACCGTGTCGGCCGACGTGATGGCCCTTGCCGGCGAGCTCGGCGCCGAGCGGGCCAAGCCCGGCTGGAGCACCTTCTCGCTCGCGCTGAACGACGAGCAGCGGGAGATCCGCGACTGGGCGCACACCTTCGCCGCCGACGTGATGCGGCCGGCCGCGTCGGAGTGGGACGAGCGCGAGACCACGCCCTGGCCGGTGATCCAGGAGGCCGCGAAGATCGGCCTGTACGGCCTGGAAGCGAACGTCAACCTCTTCATCGACCCCTCCGGCCTGCTGATGCCGCTGGTGCACGAGGAGCTGTTCTGGGGTGACGCCGGCATCGGCATGTCGCTGACCGGCACCGGCCTGGCGTCGTCGGCGATCTTCTCCAACGGAACACCCGAGCAGTGGAGCCAGTGGCTTCCCCGCTGCTACGGCACGCCGGACGACGTGAAGGTCGCCGCGTTCTGCTCGTCCGAGCCGGGCGCCGGCTCCGACGTCTCCGCGATCCGCACCCGCGCGACGTACGACGAGAAGACCGGCGAGTGGGTCATCAACGGCCAGAAGGCCTGGGCCACGAACGGCGGCATCGCCGACATCCACGTCGTCGTCGCCACCGTCGACCCGTCGCTGGGTACGAAGGGGCAGGCGGCGTTCGTCGTACCGAAGTCCGAGGTCCGCGGCCTGGAGCAGGGCACCAAGCTGAAGAAGCACGGCCTGCGCGCCTCGCACACCGCCGACGTCTTCTTCGACAACGTGCGCATCCCGGCCGAGAACGTGCTGGGCGGCAAGGAGAAGCTCGACGCCCGCCTGGCCAAGGCCCGCGAGCCCCGGGACGGCCAGCGCGCCCGCAACGCCTCGATGGCGACGTTCGAGATGACCCGCCACATCGTCGGCGCCCAGGCGATCGGCATCGCGCGTGCGGCGTACGAGTTCGCGCTCGAGTACGCCAAGGGCCGCGAGCAGTTCGGCCGCCCGATCATCGACAACCAGGGCATCGCCTTCAAGCTCGCCGACATGGCGATGGAGATCGACGCCGCCCGGCTGCTGGTCTGGCGCGCCGCCAACATGTCGTCGGCACTGATGCGCGGCGAGTCGCCGAACTACCGCCACGGCGAGGGCTCGATGGCCAAACTCAAGGCCGGCGAGGTCGCGGTGAAGGTCACCGAGGAAGCCATCCAGATCCTGGGCGGCAACGGCTACACCCGCGAGTACCCGGTGGAGCGCATGCACCGCGACGCGAAGATCTACACCATCTTCGAGGGCACGAGCGAGATCCAGCGCCTGGTGATCTCCCGAGCGATCTCCGGGATGCGGATCCGGTAGTCGCCAAGAGCGCTACCGAACAAGACCTGAGTAGACAGGGGCTGGGGCGGCGCCCCTGCTGTGTCCTGTCGGGTTGGGGTCGGCGATTTCCGGTGGAGGATTGTCGGTCGGGCGTGTGACGATGCCTGGCATGGTGAACTCCGGGTACGAGGTGCGGACCGCGACGGCTGGCGAGCATGACCAGTTCGTGGGGCTGTTCGGCGCGGCGATGATGTTCGAGAGCGCGCCGAGCGATCTCGACCGGGAGTTGTTCGAGCCGGGGCGGGCGCTGGTGGCCGTGGATGGCGGTCAGTTCGTTGGGACCGCGAAGGCCATGAGTCGCGATCTGGCGGTGCCCGGGGGTGTGGTGCCGGCTGCGCACGTGACGGCGGTCGGCGTGCGGGCGACTCATCGACGGCGCGGCATCCTGTCCGAGCTGATGAGCCGGCAGCTGCGCGAAGTACCGGAGGCGCTCGCGGTGCTCTGGGCGAGCGAGCCGGGAATCTACGGCCGGTTCGGATATGCCCCGGCCGCCTGGGGTGTGTCGTACGAGGCCGACCTGCGCACCCTCAAGCCGTACCCCGTGCCGAGCGACGCAGGTTCGCTCGAGGAGCTGGCCGCCGACGACGCAGTGGCTCAGCTGGCGCCGATGCTTCGAGAGCTGCAGGCGAAGCGTCCGGGGGTGTCGGGCCGGTCCGAGCAGGAGTGGCGCAGGCGCTTGCAGGACAAGCCCGACGATCGCGGTGGTCGGACCGCGCGTCAGATCCTCGTGCACCGCAACGAAGCCGGCGCCTTGGACGGGTATGCCCTGTGGCGCGGCAAGCTCAGTTGGGGACCCGGCGGTCCGGCCAACGAGGTGAGCGTGGAGGAGTTCGTCGCTCTCGAGCCGACGGCGTACCACGCGCTGTGGCATCACCTGCTGACTCTCGACCTGGCCGGCAAACTCGAGTACGGCCACGCCGCGCTCGACGAGCTGCTGCAGCAGTTGGTGACCAACCCGGTCGCGCTCAACCGGCGGCTGACCGAGTCGCTGTGGGTTCGCATCACCGACGTCGGCCGCGCCCTGGCACAGCGCCGGTACGCGACCGGGGTGGATGTGGTGATCGAGGTGACCGATGACCTCATCACGGCCAACAACGGTCGGTACCGCCTGACCGGTGACCTGGAGCAAGCGACCTGTGAACCGAGCGATTCAGCCCCCGACCTCTCGCTGTCCGTGAGAGAGCTCGCCGCCGCGTACCTGGGTGGCCGTCCGCTGAGCGAGTTCACCGCGACCGGCCGAGTCACCGAACACACCGCCGGCGCCTTGTCCGCGCTGACGGCGGCCCTCCGCTGGCCCGTTGCTCCGGTGAGCATCGAGATCTTCTGAGCGCCTGGCCGACATCGCGAGGTCGCCTCAGTCGAGACGCAGGATGGTTTCCTCGATCTCCGCGGCGCGGGCGTTCGCGTAACCGCGATCGGTGCCGGTGGGGATGAAGCCCGCCTTCTGCAGGACCCGGAGGGACGCCAGGTTGTCGGAGGCCGCTCGCGCGTGGATGGGGCGGGTCCGGACCGTGGCCAGCAGAAGCGCGAGGGCCTGGGTGGCGATGCCTTGTCCCCAGAACCGGCGAGCGAGCCAGTAGGTGATTTCGGTGTCGCCTTCCATGACGAAGACGCCGATGGTGCCGACCAAGAGGCCGTCCTGCGTGATGGCGTACTGAGTTGCGTCGGGGGACGACCTGATCCGGGCCTGGTGGGCGTCGAAGGCGGCCCGGTCGTTGGGGTCCTCGGCGGTGAAGGCGGCCATCTGGACCGACTCGGGGTCGCGCATCTGGTCGAAGATGGCGTCCAGGTCGGCGTCGGTGACCGCACGGAGGGCGATGGCCATGGCGTGCCCCTTCCTTGCTGGTTCGCAGCAACGTACCCGGGCTCGCTGACGGTTTCTGGCGGCCTCCACAGGGCGTCGACGCGGTGAGGCCGAGCGCTCCGTCACGACCCGAGCTCCCTCGCCGGCGACCGGCACCCCGGTCGATATCCACAGCGGTCGAGATCCCGATGCACAGTCTGTGGATGGTTGTGGACAACCTGTAACGGAGATCCGGCAGCGGCTGCAACAAGGGCAGTGGCGCGCACGCCCACGGGTCGGGTTCCGGGGGAGTCCGAGGCTCCGGTTGACTGGGGCCGACTCAACCACAGTCCCGAGAGGACGCCGATGCAGTTCGCGTTGCTGTACTACTACGATCCCGCGGTCGCCGGACCGACCAAGGAGGAGGTGCTCGACTGGCTGGCCTTCGACCGGGCCGTGCGAACGGGGGTGTGTTCGTGCACGAGGCGGGGTTCCACTCGGTCGCCCGGGCGCGGACCGTGCGGGTGCGGGACGGACAGTTCGAGAGCGAGTCCGGCGGTGCAACGAGCGGCCCGGTGCTGGCCGGCTACTACGTGGTGAACGTCGACGGGATCGAGGCAGCCGAGCAGTGGGCGGCACGGATTCCGACCGCCCGGTACGGCGCGGTGGAGGTCCGGCCGGTCGTCGAGTACGACGGCTGAGCCAGGCGGGCCGGAGCTGCGGGAAACGTTTCCGATTTCGGGTCGGATGATGAGACGAACCGCCGAGAAGTCGGACAGGACCTCGCGTCAGTTGCTTAGGTAGATCGGGAGATCGTTTTCCGTCCACGGCCGGAGCGGTCGCCCACTGACCTGGTGCGAGGAGGAGAAGGTGTCGAAACCGCTCAAGATCGCGGCTCTGGGATTCTGGCACGTGCATGCGGGGGACTACGCGCGGCAGGCGCAGCAGCATCCCGGGACCGAGTTGGTCGCCGTCTGGGACGACAACCCCGACCTCGGGCAGCCCGGGGCCGAGAAGTTCGGGGTGCCGTACACCGACGACCTGGACGCCCTGCTCGCCCGGGCCGACGTCGACGGCGTCACGGTGACCACCTCGACGGACCGGCACCGCGACCTGATCGTCAAGGCCGCGAACGCGGGCAAGCACATTTTCACCGAGAAGGTGCTCGCCCCGACCGTGACGGAAGCGGAGGAGATCATCGCCGCGGCCGATGCCAACGGAGTCAGGCTGGTGGTGTCGCTGCCGCGGCTCGCCCACGGCTACACCCACGCGATCCGCGCGGTGATCGCCAGCGGCGACCTCGGAAAGCTCACCTACGCGCGGGTCCGGCTGTCGCACGACGGCGCGGTGTCCGCCGGGGGCCAAGGTGGTTGGCTGCCCGAGCGCTTCTTCGAGCCGAAGACGGCGATCGGTGGAGCGCTCACCGATCTCGGTTGCCACCCGATCTACCTGACGCAGCTGTTCCTCGGTGCCGACCCGGACACCGTCAGCGCGACGTACCGCTCGGTGGCCGGGCTCGGGCTGGAGGACAACGCGGTCGTGACACTGGGGTACGGCGACCAGAAGATCGGGGTGGTCGAGGCGGGCTTCGCCAGCCGGAACCCGTTCACGATCGAGATCTTCGGCACCGAGGGAAGTCTCACCTACACCGAAGACGGCAACGTGCTGCGGGCGTTCGGGCCGGCCTTCGGCGACGGGCGGCAGGTGCCGGTGCCGGACCACGGCAAGGACCCGTTCGCCCAGTGGGTCGACCACATCACCGAGGGCACTCGGGCCGACGACAATCTCGCCCGTGCCGTCGAGCTGACCCGGATGGTGGTCGCCGCCAACGAGTCCGCCGAGCAAGCCACGGTCGTCCGGTACGCCGGTCCGGCCGGCCGCTGAGCTGCGGCAGTCACCGAAGCACCTCGTTCCAGCAGCCGAGCAAAGGACTTTCATGCCACAGATCAAGGTCGGACTGATCGGGGCCGGCGGCATCGCCGAAGCACATCTCAAGGGGTACCGCGCACACGCCGCACGGATCGGCGTCACCGCCGTGGCCGACGCCGACGCGCAGGTCGCCGCCGAGCGGGCCGGCGCGATCGGTGCCACGCCGTACACGGACTACCGGCGGATGCTCGAGGACGAGGAGCTCGACGCGGTCGACATCTGCCTGCCGCACCACTTGCACCGGGACGCGATCGTCGCCGCAGCCGAGGCCGGCAAGCACATCTTGTGCGAGAAGCCGCTGTGCTTGACGGCAGAGGAGGCCGCGGACGTCAAGGCGGCGGTTTCGGCGGCCGGCGTGACGTTGATGTGCGCCCACAACCAGCTGTTCCTGCCGGCGGTGGCGGAAGCGAAGAAGCTGCTGGAGGCCGGCGCGATCGGCACCGTGTACGAGGTGCGGACCACGGACAGCTTCTACAACGACTTCGACCCTTCGACGATGGGGTGGCGAGCGAGCAGCGCGACGAGCGGTGGTGGCGAGCTGATCGACACCGGATACCACCCGACGTACCTGCTGCTGCACCTGGCCGGCGGTACGCCGGTCGAAGCGACGGCGATGTTGTCGAGACACCGGTTGACGTTCATGGAGGGCGAGGACTCGGCGCAGGTGCTGGTCCGGTTCGACAACGGCGTGGTGGGGCAACTGGCGACGAGCTGGGCCTACCAGCCGGCGGCGTCGACCGAACGCTTCTCCGCCGTGGGAGAACTCGGCGCGCTGCACAGCGACGGGAATTCCATCACCCTTCGGCTGCGCGCCGGTGACGTGACCACGATCGAGCTGGAGCCGGTGGACACGTTCGTCGCCGAGATCGGCCACTTCGCCGACTCGCTGCTCGGCAGGACGCGGCCGTTGCACACTGAGGAGGAGGGCATCGCGGTCCTCGGCATCCTGCTGGCGGCGTACGAGGGGGAGCGGACGAAGACGATCGCTCCGGTACTGAGTCTGTAACGTCTCGTCGGGGTGGGCGGCTGTGTCCACCCCGGCGTGATCAGTCACTCCGGCGAAAGAGAGACAGACGTTCGCGGAGACGATCATCCCGACGGCGTCGGCTATTGGCCTTCGCGACGGCGAGGTGAACGGGCAACCTGCCGCAGGAGAGCATTGAGGATGTCGGGAGTCTCCTGGGGTGGGGGGACGGTGGCAGCAAGGGTGTCGAGAATCCGGGTGTAGGCGTCGACGTCGTCGCGCTTGTCCAGGTACAGGGCGCTGGTGAGGTGCTCCAGGTAGACGACGTCGGGCAGATCGGGCTCGGGGAAGCGCAGCACGCTGAAGGCCCCGCCGGTGGCGGCGTGGCCGGGGCTGCGGTCCGGGATGATCTGCAGGGTGATGTTCGGGCGTTCGATCGCGTCCAGCAGCGCGCGCAGCTGGGCCCGTTGCACTTCCGCGCCGCCGATGGAGCGGCGGAGGGCGGACTCCTCGACGACGGCCCAGAGCTTCAGGGGCGGGTTGCGATCGAGGACCTGGTGCTGACGGGTGCGACGGAGGGCGACGATCTGGTCGAGCTCGTGGTCGGGGCGGTCGCCGGCGGGCGTCAGTTGGGCGACCGCGCGGGTGTACTCCGGGATCTGCAGGAGGCCGGGCACGAACTGGACCTCGTAGGTGCGGATCAGTTCGGCGGCGGCTTCCAGCCCGAGGTAGGCGTCGAACCAGTCGGGCGTGACGTCGCCGTACTGGTGCCACCAGCCGGGGTTGTTCGCGTCGCGGGCGAGCTGGACCAGGCGCTCGCGCTCGGCGGTGTCGGTGACGCCGTACAGCGTGAGCAGGTCGAGCACGTCGCGTTCTTTGAAGCCGACGCGGCCGAGCTCGAGGCGGCTGATCTTGGACTCCGAGCCCCGGATCGCCCAGCCGGCCTCGGCCCGAGCGACGCCGGCGCGCTCCCGCAGTCGTCGCAGGTGCGCGCCGAGCATGATGCGCAGCGCCGTTGGCCCCGGCTCGTTCCGGCCCGTCATACCCCAAGTTTACCTCGTTTTCGAACACATGTTCGACCCAGGCGGCAGATTGGTGCTGGTGGGACGGATGGGGTGCGAGAGGTCAGTCCCGCAGGAATTCGGCCCGCCAGCGCGTCGATGACGGGTCCGAGGGGCTGGGCAGTTCCTCGAGCTGGATCAGCCGGAGGTCGTTGACGCCGAAGGCCTCGATGGACGCCCGGGTGAGCGGCCACGGCGGGCCTTCGACCGCGCCGTCCGGTACGTCGTCGGCCCGCGCCGCGGCGATGACGACCAGCGTGCCGCCCGGGCGGACCTGCTCGCCGACCTGCTTCGTCGCCGCCGCCTGCCAGGAGATCGGCAACGCCTGGACGGTGAAGATCTCCACGACGAGGTCGAACGCGCGATGCCACTGCGCCGGCGGGTCGAGCAGATCGGCCACCTGGTACTGCGCTTTCGAGCCGGGGTGCGCCCGCTGTGCCGCCTCGATCGCGGTCGGGGAGATGTCGAAGGCGATCGTGTCGTAGCCGAGATCGGCGATCAGCTCCGCGTCCCACCCGGTCCCGGCGCCGACGATCAGCGCCCGCTTCCCGGCGCCGTCCGGCTCGGCGCTCTGCACCCACTCGGTGAGCAGGGGGTGAGCGGTGCCGCGATCCCAGGGCACGACGGCCTGCCCATCCGCAGCGGCCGAGTAGAGCCGCTCGAACCAGCCGGTCGGGTCGTCCGCGGCCAGCGATTCCCGGGCCAGGCGGCGGGTCGCGGTGTCCGGGTCGTCGTCGGTCATGTGTCCTCACCTGGTTGATGGATCGCTCGCACGGTCTGTACGGTGTCGACCTGGTCGGCGGTCTTGTCCTCGCGGTAGCGCAGGACCCGCGCGAACCGCAGTGCCATCCCGGCCGGATACCGCGGAGAGGTCTGCACGCCGTCGAAGGCGATCTCCACCACGATCTCCGGCCGCAGGTAGACCGTATAAGCGTCCCGGCTCACCTCGAGCTGCTGGAAGCGCTCGGTCTGCCAGCGCAGCAGCTCGTCGGTCAGGCCCTTGAACGTCTTGCCCAGCATCACGAACTCGCCGGTCTGCTCGTCGCGCGCGCCGAGATGCAGGTTCGACAGCCAGCCGGTCCGGCGGCCGTGGCCCCACTCGGCCGCGAGCACGACCAGATCCAGGGTGTGGGTCTGCTTGACCTTCACCCAGCCGGAGCCGCGCCGGCCGGCTTCGTAGGGCACCGACAACGACTTGACCATGACGCCTTCGTGCCCGCGCTTGACCGCGTCGGCGAAGAACGCCTGTCCGGCCTCGGCGTCGTCGGTGACCAGCCGCGGAATCCGGCGGTGCTCCGGCACCAGCCTGCTCAGCCACTCGTGCCGCTCGGCGCCACCGAGGCCGAGCAGGTCCTGGCCGTCGAGGTGCAGGATGTCGAAGAAGTACGGCGTGAGCGGCACGGTCTCCGGACCGGTCGCGGCGCGCGTCGCGGTCCGGGAACCGGTCACCTGGAACGCCTCCGGCCGACCGTCCGGCCGCAGGGCGATCAGCTCGCCGTCCAGCACGACCTGCTCGGCCTCCAGCTCCAGCGTCGCGGTGACCACCTCGGGCGCCCGGTCGGTGATGTCGTCGAGGGTCCGGGTGTAGACGACGACGCGGTCGCCGTCGCGGTGCACCTGGATCCGGATGCCGTCGAGCTTCCACTCGATCGCGGCCGGCGTACCGGTCTTGGTCATCGCCTCCGCCACCGTCGTCGCGGACTGGGCGAGCATCGGCTGCACGCCGCGACCGACCTCGAGGCCGAACTGCGCAAGACCGGCCTCGCCCTCGGTCAGCGCCGCAACCGCCACCGGAGCCGCGGCGCCGCGCAGCATGGTCGCCGCCCGGATCTTCTCCAGCGCGATCCCGGTCGCCTTGGCGACGGCATCGGCCATCACGCCGTCCAGGGCGCCTTGCCGCAGCTCACCGGCCACGAGCTGCCGCAGGAACCGCTGCTCCGGCTCGGTCGCCCGCCCGAACAACGCGTTGACGGCCTCCCGCCGGCGGGCCTGCGAACCGGCACCGGCGATCTCGGCCAGCTCGGCGAACGTGCGGTCCACCTGCTCGACCGTCAGCGAGGGCGTCGCGGCGGGCTCCGGAACATCGGCGAGCGTCCGCCAGCCGACGCCCGTACGCCGCTGGCGCAGCTCGCCGGACAGGTACGTCACCACCACCTCGGTCTCGACCGGATCGGTCGCTGCGGTCAGCAGCTCGGCGATGAACTTCGCCTTGGCCAGGCGCGACCGCGTCCCACTCAGCGAGCTGGAGGTGGCTACCACATCGGCGAGCAACATGACCCCAGTCTGGCCCATGGCACCGACACTTTCCGGCAGCGCACCGTGCCCGGAGTCAGCACTGAAAATGCACCGAACCGGCACCGAACCGGCCGTCGACCCCGGCGCGGGCTCCGGCTCTCGACCGAGGCGAACCCAGCGCCCTACGGCGCCGGCGGCAGGTCGTCCAAGAAGCCCGCCGACGGGGTGAAGAACAGCGTCCCGGTGACCGCGGTCGAGAAGTCGAGGATCCGGTCGTAGTTGCCTTCGGGTTCACCCAAGAACATCCGTCGCAGCATCAGTTCGGTGATGCCGGGGTCCTTCGCGTAGCCGATGAAGTAGGTGCCGAACTCCTGGCTGCCGATCGACCCGAACGGCATGTTGTCGCGCAAAATCTGCAGCTCGTTGCCGTCCTCGTCCTCGATCACGGTCAGCGCGATGTGCGCGTTGGCCGGCAACACGTCGTCGTCCAGCTCGATGTCCTCGAGCTTCGTCCGGCCGATCACCCGCTCCTGCTGCTCGACGGTCAGGGCGTTCCACGCCTTCAGGTCGTGCAGGTACTTCTGGACGATCACGTAGCTGCCACCGGCGAACTGCGGGTCCTCGGCCCCGATCAGGACCGCCTCCTCGGCCTCGCTGCCGGTCGGGTTCTCGGTGCCGTCGACGAAGCCCAGCAGGTCGCGCATCTCGAAGTACTTGAAGCCGTGCACCTCGTCGAGCACGGTCGCGGCGCCGTCGAGCACCTTCATGACCTGCTGGGCCAGCTCGAAGCACTGGTCGAGCTGCGCGGCGCGGATGTGGAAGAGCAGATCGCCAGGAGTCGCCACGGCCTTGTGCTTGCCGCCGTCGAGCTCGATGAACCGGTGCAGGTGGCGCGGCCGCGGCCCGGCGAACAACCGGTCCCATACCTCGGCGCCGATGCTCGTCACGCACGACAGTTTTCCCGCCGGCCCCCGGAACCCGACCGATCGGGCCAGACCGCTGACGCGCTCCAGCAGCGCCCGCGCGGCCGGCTCGCCACCTGGCTCGATCCGCACGACCAGGAAGATCGCGGAGCCGGTCAGCGGCATCAGCACCGACTGCGGCAGTGCGTGCGTCGAGGCGATCGGGCCAGGAGTCGGGTCAGTCACCATCGATGGCTCCTCAGGTCGGTACGTCGAATCAGGCGTCAGCATGCAGCAGTACGCCGTACGAGCCGGCGCAGGGGGTGCTGGTCTGTTCCGGCTGCCGACCAGGTGGGGCGCATCAGGCGATCGAGGAAGGCGATGAGCAGGGCTTCGCGCAGACGTGGGGGAGCGACGTCGAGCAGGGCGTTCACCGGGGCCATCCGGTCCGGCAGGCTGCCGGTCGTGGCGGTGTCGCCGAGACCCGCGACGGACAGCAACCCGTCGAACGCGTCGTCGTCGAGAGTCGACGGATCCAGCGCGCCCGCGGCCGCGGCCAGCTCCGGCGCCACCTGCACCGGGCCGGCCAGCTGAGCCGCGCGAGTCGCCGATTCCAGCGCCTTGACCAGCTCCTCCATCCGGGCAGCGGTCGCCGCCGAAACGGTGAGGTGGAGCGATGCCGGTTGCCCGCGGAAGCTGAGCTGCGGCTGCACGAACCAGCCCAGCGCAGCCATCTCGTCCGCGATCGTGAACACGTCCGCCCGCTCGTCGCTGCGCAGCGCCACCAACGTCGTCGCGGGATCCGCGAGCACGGTCAGCCCGTCGATCGTCCGGATGCGGCCGGCCAGCTGCACCGCAGCGTCGTACGCGGTGCGGGCGAGCCGTTGGTAGCCGTCGTCGCCGATGTGGTGGACGACGGCCCAGACCGCGGCGACCGGTGCGCCCGACTTGGTCGACTGCAGCGTCGAGTTGAGCATCGTGTACCCGGGCCAGTCGGCGCTCGCGAAGAACTGCGATCGGCGCAGGCTTGCATCCCGGTGCAGCAGAATCGAGGCGCCCTTCGGCGTGTACCCGTACTTGTGCAGGTCGACCGAGATGCTCGTGACTCCCGGAACGGCGAAGTCGAAGTCGGGCACCTCGACGCCGTCCAGCCGCAGGTACGGCAGGATCCAGCCGCCGATGCACGCGTCGACGTGACAGCGGACGCCCCGCTCCGCCGCGACCGCCGCGATGGCCGGCACCGGATCGACCACGCCCTGCGCGTACGACGGTGCGCTCGCGACCAGCAGCACGGTGGCCTCGTCGCACGCCGCGGCGACATCCTCGGGTCGCGGCGTGAAGGTCACCGGGTCCACGTCGACGACGATCGCGCGCACCCCGAAGTAGTGCGCGGCCTTGTGGAACGCCGCGTGAGCGGTGGAGGGCAGGACCATGCTCGGCGAGGTGATGCCCGGCGACGCGTCGCGCGCGGCCTGCACCGCCAGGAGCACCGACTCCGTCCCGCCCGAGGTGACCGTGCCGACCGCGGCCTCCCCGCGCAGCAACCGGGCGGCCCAACCGACCAGGTCGTTCTCGAGCGTTCTCAGACTCGGGAACACGGTCGGGTCGAGTCCGTTCGTCGCGCCGTACTGGGCCAGCGCGGTGCGGCCGATCTCGTCGGCCTCCGCGAGACCGGAGTCGTACACGTAGGCGAGCGTGCTGCCGCCGTGGGTCGGCAGGTCGCCCTCCTGCAGCGCCCGCAGCCGGGCCAGGACGTCGCTCATCGCGCCTCCAGAACTTCTCCGGCGGTCAACCGGTAGCGGGTCAACGAGAAGAAGCTGACGGCGATCAGCACAGCAGGCACCACCGACAGTCCGACCACGATCGCGGTCAGTGCCGAATCCGGCTAGACCGCCGACCGGTCGGTCGAGGACACGTAACCGCCCAGCGCCAGCGTCACCGCGTAGACGCCCGGGCCGAGCGCGAGCCCGAGTGTCTCGCCGGCCGTCCAGATCCCGGTGAACACGCCGGCGCGACGGATGCCGCTGCGGGCCGCGTCCACGGCCGCGACGTCGGGCAGCATCGCGAGCGGGAACACCTGCGCGCCGGTGAACCCGATCCCGACGACTCCGATCGCGACGTACACGCACCAGACCGGCACGTGCTGGGCTGTCGACAGCGCCAGCGCGCCGAGCCCGAGCACGGCCGACGCGGCGAGGAATCCGGTGCGCTTGCCGAACTTGTTGCCGAAGGCAAGCCACAACGGGCTGACCAGCAGCGCCGGGCCGACGACGCAGACGAACCCGATCGACGCGGCGCCCGGATCGCGCAGCACGTACCGCGCGAGGTAGTCGATGCCGGCCAGCATCGCGCCGATCGCGAGGGCCTGCAGCATCAGCGTGATCAGCAGCCAGCGGAAGTCCCGCGCGTGGGCGACGACCCGCAACTGGTCGCGCAGCGTCCCGGCCGTCTCGTGCGGACGGCCGATCGGCGCGCGCCGCGTCCCGGCGTACGCGCCGATCGTGCCGGCGACCAGCAGCGCGGCGACGGCCAGGCCCATCACCCGGTAGCCCTCGCGGCCACCGATCGCGTCCCGGATCGCGGGCGAGGCGCCGCCGCTGATCAGGATCGCGACCGTCAGGAAGGCGACCCGCCAGGACATCAGCCGGGTGCGTTCGGTGTAGTCGTCGGTGATCTCGGCCGGCATCGCGACGTACGGGACCTGGAAGAACGCGTACGCCGTCGCGCAGCCGAGGAACGCGACCAGCACCCAGAGCGCGTCCAGCGCCCGCGAGTCGAGATCCGGCGCGGCGAAGAGCAGGGCGAAGCAGACCGCCAGGGCGAGGCCGCCGCGCAGCAGGAACGGACGGCGAGGGCCGAGCGGGGACTCGTGCCGGTCGCTGATCCGGCCGGCGACCGGGTTCAGCACGACGTCGAGAGCCTTGGGCAGCAACACGATCGCGCCGGCCAGTCCGGCGGCGATCCCGAGCGTGTCGGTCAGGTAGGGCAGGAGCAGGAGGCCGGGCACGGTGCCGAAGGATCCGGTGGCGACCGAGCCGAGGGCATAGCCGATCCGCACACGGCGGGCCTGCTGCGGATCGGACATGACGGAAGCATGCCAGGCAGGGTCGTGATCGTGCTGTGCGTTGTCCACAGGGATGTGGGGCGGCGAGGACTTGAGCCGATCTCATAGAGTCTCGGCATGGAGCCGGAGTCGCAGGCAGGGCCCCCGAACGACCGACCGCAGGACGCTGTCCGGGATCAGCGGATCGCTGGGCAACCCGGCGACGCCGAGACCGCCCATCAGGCTGGGGGCGCCGGTACGGCTCCGGGCGATGGTGTGCCTCAGCGACCGACAGAGGGCGTGGCGCATTCGGGCTACGCGGCTCCGCCCGTGCCGGACGGACGGCAGTTGCCCGGTGAGCCGGGATTCTGGTCGCCTGAGCAGCCGCCGCCGTGGCCTGGTTACCAGCCGGCGGGCCACCAGCTGCCGGCGGCCAACCACCCGCCGGCGGGCCAGCAGGGGTGGGCGGGTCAGCAGCCGCCCTACGGCCAGCCACCGAACGCGCCGGCGCCGTACGGGCAGCAGTACGGGCAGCCGCCGCAGGGGCCGCCGTACGGGCCGGGCCCCTACGGACCGCCGCCGGGGCAACCGCCCTACGGACCCGGCCAGTACGGCCCTGCGCCGTACGGGCCGATGCCGTACGGGATGCGACCACCGGAGCCGCGACACCTGCCGGCGCCGCCCGGTACGCCGTTCCACCAGCTCGCGCGCAACCCCAAGCACACCTGGTGGCGGCCGTTGGTCGGCACCGGCGTGCTTGTGGCGATCGCCTTCTTCCTGACCGCGGCCGTGCTGGTCATCTGGTCGGTCGTGCACGGAGTGATCAGCGGCGACGTCCCGGACCCACAGGGCGACCAGATCTTCCCGAACGACACCGAGAACCTCGCCCTGACCCTGGTCATGCTCGCCGTGCTCACACCGGCTGTCGCATTCACCGCTTGGGTGATCCAGCGCCGCCCACCGTGGAGCATCGCCTCGGTGCTGAACCGGGTGCGCTGGAAGTGGCTGCTGCTGTGCTGCCTCCCCGCCCTCGGGTACCTGGCGCTCTCCTACGTCCTCGGTCTGCTGGTCGAGCAGATCTTCCCCACCGCCGACCCGATCCCGGCCGACGAGGGGTCCTGGGTCGGGTTCGCGGCGTTCGTCGGCCCGGCCGTGCTGATCCTGCTGCTGGTGCCCTTCCAGGCGAGTGCGGAGGAGTTCGTGTTCCGCGGCTGGCTCATCCAGACCGTCGGCGCCTACGCGCCGCAGGGGGAGGGCCGCAACGGCTTCACCCGGATCGCCGGACGCGTACTGCGGACGCCGTGGCCGGCCTTGGTCGTCACCAGCGTGCTCTTCGTCTCCGCGCACGGCTACACCGGCTGGGCGATGGCCGACATCTTCCTGTTCGCGATGACGGTCGGCTGGCTGACCGTGCGGACCGGCGGTCTGGAGGCCGCCATCGCGATCCACACGCTGAACAACCTGCTCGCCTTCCTGTTGCCGGCAGCAACTGGCCAGCTCGACGGCTGGGCCGACCAGGGCGGCGCGCCGTGGACGGTCCTGGCGGTCGACATCCCGTGCCTGGCGTTCTTCGCCGTCAGCGTCGTCTGGCTGGCGAAGCGCCGTCGGGTGGCTCAGCTGAGCGCCTGACCAAGGTCGGGCGCTGCCAGTCACCGGTGGTCTGTCGGCGGGATCTGGCAGCCTGTCGGCCGTGACGAAACCGAACCTTGGACCCATCGACACCGTCCTGTTCGACTGGGGCGGCACCCTGGCCACCTGGCGCGACATCGACCTGTACGCCGTGTGGCGGTCGGTGGCCACGCTGATCGACGAGGCGCGGGCCGACGACCTCGCCGCCAAGCTGGTCGCTGCCGAGGAGGCGGCCTGGCTCCGGTCCCGGGACGAGCACGTGAGCAGCACCCTGGAGGACGTCTGCCTGCTGGCCGACGTGGTGATGACACCGGCCGCGTTGGCGGAGTACGAGCGGCTGTGGCACCCGCACACCGAGCTCGACCCGGATGCGATCGACCTGCTGACCGACCTGCGGAACCGCGGCTACCGGATCGGCGTGCTGTCGAACACCATCTGGTCGCGGCAGCGGCACGAGCAGATCTTCGCCCGGGACGGGGTGCTCGACCTGATCGACGGCGCCGTCTACACCAGCGAGGTTCCGTGGACGAAGCCGCACCCGGAGGCGTTCCTGGCCGCCATGCGGGCGGCCGGCGGCACTGAGCCGGCGCGCTGCGTCTTCGTCGGTGACCGGCTCTTCGACGACGTATGGGGTGCGCAGAACGTCGGAATGCGGGCGGTGCACGTTCCGCACAGTGCCATCCCGGCGAATCAGATCGGCCACACCGAAGGCATCCCGGACGCCACCGTCCACCGCCTCGCGGAGCTGTCCTCCGTACTGGAGAGCTGGAAGTAGGTCCGACGGGGCCGCGTCGGTGTGCTGGGATCGGGCCGTGCTCGCCCGGGGTCCCCGAAAGGCCGGCCGGACGCGACAGGACCCCCGGCCGGGAGGGCGGCTGGGGGTCCTGGGTGGGGGTTTGGCTGGCTTGCTGCTGCCTGGCGGCTCAGACCTAGGCTGCGAGCGTCGGGTCGGCGAGCAGCCGCAGGCGGCCCAGCGCCTCGCGCTCGATCTGCCGGACCCGCTCGGCGGAGATGCCGTGCACCGCGCCGATGTCGGCGAGCTTGGCCTGCCGGCCGTCGTGCAGCCCGTAGCGGCGCCGGATCACGTCCGCCGACCGCGGGTCGAGCTGGTCGACCAGGCTGAACAGTCCGGACCGGTCGGAGGCGTCCGCGACCAGCTGGTCCGGACCCGGCGCCGTCTCCGCCGCGATCAGGTCACCCAGCGAGGTCTCGCCCTCGTCGTCGATCGGGTTGTCCAGGCTGATGTGGTCCCGGCCGATACGGATCAGTTCGGTGACCCGCTCCTCGTCCAGGTCCAGCTCCGCCGCGATCTCGTCGATCTCCGGCTCACGCCCGAGCTTGCGCTCCAGCGTCCGCCGGGCCGAGCCGATCTGGTTCAGCTGCTCCACCACGTGCACCGGCAGCCGGACCACCCGGGCCTGCTGCGCGATTCCGCGGGTGATGGCCTGCCGCACCCACCACGTGGCGTACGTCGAGAACTTGAAGCCCTTGCGGTAGTCGAACTTCTCCACCGCGCGGATCAGGCCCGTGTTGCCCTCCTGGACCAGGTCCAGCAGCGGCATCTGCGAGCGTCCGTACCGGCGGGCGATCGAAACCACCAGCCGCAGGTTGGCCGTGACGAACCGCTGCTGCGCGCGCTGACCTTCCGCGGCCAGCCACTCGAGCTCCTCCTCGGTCGCGTACTTGGGCGCTCCGCCCTTCTTGCGTCCCACCCGCCCCTCGGCCAAGAGCTGCTCCGCCAGGAGTCCTGCCTCGACCGTCTCAGCGAGCTCGACCTCTTCTTCCGCCGTCAGCAACGGAGTACGTGCGATCTCTTCGAGGTAGAGACCGACGCTGTCCTTGCCGTCGATACCTTCGTCCGTGGACCGGACACGAGCCATGCGAGCCACCGAAACTCCCTTCGTCGTTACATGGAGAGCAACGCTCGAGTGAGGTTCAAGATTCCACGATGAGTGTGTAAGCAGCCTGAACGTTCCCTGAGAGTTCCCGGCACATCCACGCCCGGTAAACGCCGCCGGAAACGCGCCGCTGCGACCTTTTGCGCGCGTTGCCGCGCCCCGGTGCGCGGAATCGGCAAGCTGTCCAGGGATTCCGGGGCACGGTGCTGCGGATCGAGCCTGGGCGGAAACCTGAGAATCACCGAAAGACGCTGCTGGGGCGGGGCGGGGATGTGTTGCACGACACACACCTTCACTCGTTCTCACGTCGGAACGCCACAAGTACCCGGCGCATTCCGCCGGTAACCGGCCGTCCGGGGCGCGAACTTATGCGGAACCGGCGTTTGCTTCCGCGAATCCGAAACGGTGCCGGTGCCGACCATGCGCCGGGCTCGGTCACGATTCGCGGGAGAGTTCGTTGCGGGCGGCGCGCGAGCGGGTCGCGGGACAAGTGTCGTGGTCCTTGCGACTTCGTCTCACCGTTGTCCGCCGAGCGTGCGTCGATAACGAAACGCTGGCACTTTGTTGCCTATGGCACCAAGTGACACTTGAGCCGGTGGCCGGGGCGGTCATTACTTACTGTTGCGACCCGCTGCAGACAGTGAGTGTCGCCGCCCGAGCATCGACCACGGAGGTTGCTTTGAGCTTTCACACCATCACCCGAAGCACTGTCGCCGTCCTGGCCATGACCCTGGGCGCCGGCACAGCGCTCGCGGGTTCGGCCCACGCCGCCCCGGCCGGCTCGCCGGCCAAGGAGTCGGTGACCGCGCCGGCCGTCGACCTGCCGGTCGGCAAGCCGCGCCAGATCGTCAACCGGGTCCAGTCGAAACTGTGCCTGACCTTCGCCGTCACGCCGAGCGGCATTCCGACCGCGGTGATGCTGAAGTGCACCAGCGGCAAGAAGGGCAAGATCCAGCAGTGGACCTACACCGCTGAGGGCCAGCTGATGGTGTCGATGTCGAAGGGCGTCGGTGGCGACCTTCCGAACGGCGCCTGCCTGGACACCGCGGCCGACCTGGCCAAGCCCGAGGGCCGGGCGCCGCTGCTGGTGCTGCCGTGCCGCGCCGGTGACGGCCAGAAGTGGGAGTACAACAAGGAGACTGGTGCGCTGATCAACAAGGCCAGCGGCAAGGCGCTGAGCTCGATGATCGGCGTCGCCAAGCAGGCCCGGCCGACCTCGACGGTGCCCTACACCGGCGCGAAGGACCAGAAGTGGCGGCCTGGTTCGATCCCGGCCAACACGCCGCTGTCGGCGATCATCGAGCTGGTGAACGCGCTGCTGGAGGCGCTCGGGCTGGAGATGCCGGACGAGTACGACACCCAGGGCCGTGAACTGCTGAAGGCGGTCAGCGGTCAGGTGCCGGTGCCGGACCAGCTCAAGCAGCTGCCGAAACAGATGGTGAAGGCGGCCGGCTGACCAACCGTCGGCCGGACAGGCTGGGTGACCGCGATCCGGTCACCCAGCCTTTCGTCCGTTCCGGCGGGATCAGGCCAGGCCGAGGGTGTCCAACTCCCAGGCGAGGGTGAAGGCGACCTCGCGCCAGGCGTCGTACCGGCCGCTGCGGCCGCCGTGACCGGCTTCCATCTCGGTCTTCAGCAAGATGTCGACGTCACCGGTCGCGGTGGCCCGCAGCTTGGCGACCCACTTGGCCGGCTCGACGAAGAAGACCCGGGTGTCGTTCAGGCTGGTGATCGCCAGGATCCGCGGGTACTGCTGCGCGGTGACGTTCTCGTACGGCGAGTACGACTTCATGTACTCGTAGACCTCGGCGTCCTCGAGCGGGTTGCCCCACTCCTCCCACTCGATCACCGTGAGCGGCAGGGACGGGTCGAGAATGGTGGTCAGCGCGTCGACGAACGGCACCTCCGCGACGATGCCGCCGAACGCCTGCGGCGCCAGGTTGGCGACCGCGCCCATCAGCAGGCCGCCGGCGCTGCCGCCCTGGGCGACGATCCGCTCCGGCCGGGTCCAGCCGTCCTTGACCAGGTGCTCGGCGACGGCAACGAAGTCGGTGAACGTATTGCGCTTGGTCAGCGTCTTGCCGTTGTCGTACCAGTGCCGGCCGAGCTCTCCGCCGCCCCGGACGTGCGCGATGGCGAAGACCACGCCGCGGTCCAGCAGCGACAGCCGCGGGATCGAGAACCACGGGTCCATCGACGACTCGTACGAGCCGTAGCCGTAGAGAACGACCGGCGCGTTGCCGTCCTTGGCGACGTCCTTGCGGGCGACCAGCGAGACCGGGACCTGGGTCCCGTCGGCCGCCGTCGCCCACTCCCGGTACTGCGTGTAGGCGCCGAGGTCGACGTCGCCGAGCACCGGCTGCTGCTTGAGCAGACGGCGTTCACCGGTCGCGACGTCCACGTCGTACGTCGAGCCGGGCGTGACCAGGGAGGTGTAACCGAAGCGGTAGCGGGTGTCGTGCCACTCGTCGTTGCGGCCCGGCGACACGGTGTAGATCGGCTCGTCGAAGGTGAGCACCTCGGGAGCGCCGAAGGAAGCGCTCTCCGCGTTTCCGGTGTTCTCCCGGCGCATGATCGCCAGCTCGGTGAGCGCGTTGCGGCGACGGTAGAGAA
Organism: Kribbella flavida DSM 17836; assembly: GCF_000024345.1. Classification (NCBI taxonomy): domain Bacteria; kingdom Bacillati; phylum Actinomycetota; class Actinomycetes; order Propionibacteriales; family Kribbellaceae; genus Kribbella; species Kribbella flavida. The sequence goes on from NC_013729.1 coordinate 3,668,429, forward strand.
TGACGTGGCCGGCGAACGCGTCGACGCCGAGCAGCCGGCTCGACTCGTCGCCCTCGATCAGCGTGGTCCAGTCGCCGGGGGAGTCCAGCGGCGCAGTCGCCAGGGAGAAGTTCGCGGCGTCGGCGTTGTGCACGATCAGCAGCTGGTCACCGGCGTGCTCCACGTCGTACTCGACGCCCTCGCGGCGGGGCGCGACGACGACCGGCTCCCCGGCCGGATCGTCGGCGTCGAGCAGCCAGACCTCGCTGGTCAGCTTGCTGCCGAGGCTGATCTGGATCGCCTGCTCGTTGCGGGTCAGGTCGACGCCGACCCAGAACCGCTCGTCGGCCTCCTCCTTCACCAGGACGTCCTCGGACGCGCCGAGCGGGTGCCGCCAGACCTGGTACGGGCGCCAGGCGTCGTCGACCTTCGTGTAGAAGATGGTCGAGCCGTCGGCGGACCAAGCGGAACCGTAGTGCACCTCGGGCAGCTCGTCCGGCAGCAGCTCACCGGTCGCCAGGTCCTTGATCCGCAGGGTGAACCGCTCGTCGCCCTTCAGGTCGACCGAGTAGGCCAGCAGCCGGCCGTCGGGGGAGACGTCGACGGTGCCGAGCGAGAAGAACTCCGAGTCGCCGGCCACCTCGTTGCCGTCGAGCAGCACCTCCTCGCCCGGGATGTCGCCGTCGGTGGCCGGCGGCTGGTCGCCCTCGGCCTTGACCCGGCAGCTGATCGCGTACTGCTTGCCCTCGACCGTGCGGCTGTAGTACCAGTAGCCGCCGCGCCGGGCGGGCACGCTCAGGTCGGTCTGCAGGGTGCGCTCGGAGATCTCACCGAAGATTGCCTCACGCAACGACTCCAGGTGGGCGGTGCGGGCCTCGGTGTAGGCGTTCTCGGCGCGCAGGTGGTCCAGCACCTGCTCGTCGGTCTTGTCCCGCAGCCACTCGTAGTCGTCCACGAAGGTGTCTCCGTGGTGGGTACGTTCGATCGGCTTGCGGGCGGCGACGGGGGGTTTCGACTCGGACATGCGGCGAGACTACCCGGCACCTCCGGGGACCGGCCGCGGGGTTCGGGAGAGCGCTCACCGAGCGTTCCGCGGCCCTCGCGGGTCGCGCCCGGGAGAGCGCTCGCTCAGATCTCGTAGGTGGCCACGACCGGGGCGTGGTCGCTCCAGCGTTCGGCGTAGGTGGGAGCACGGTCGACGGTGCAGCCGGTCGCCGCGGCGGCCAGCTCGGGGGAGGCGATCTGGTAGTCGATCCGCCAGCCGGCGTCGTTGTCGAACGCCTTGCCGCGCCAGGACCACCAGGAGTACGGCCCGGGCCCGTCGCCGCCGAACCGGCGGCCCAGGTCGACCCACCCGGCCTCGAACAACCGGTCCAGCCAGGCCCGTTCCTCGGGCAGGAAACCGCTCTTCTTCCGGTTCGCTTTCCAGGCCTTCAGGTCGACCTCGCGGTGTGCGATGTTCAGGTCGCCGCACATCAGCACATGCCGTCCGTCGGCCCGCAACTCGGTCAGTCGCACGGTGATCGCGTCCAGGAACGCGTACTTCTCCTCCTGCCGCGGTGGAGTCTCGAACTCGCCGGTGAAGACATAGGTACTGACCGCGGTGAGGGTCGACCCGTCGTCGAGCACCACGTCGGCCTCGACCCACCGGCCGCAGCCGGTGAACCGCTCCGGGCCGATGTCGGTGCGCTCCGCCTTGATCGGCCGGCGACTCGCCACGGCGACTCCGGCCCGGCCTTTGCTGCCCTCGGTCACCGGCTCGGCGTGCACGAGCTGCCAGTCGCCGCCGAGGTGGTCGCGCAGCACCTCGTCGGTGGCGCGAACCTCCTGGAGCAGCAGCAGTTCCGGATCCGTCCGCTCCAGCCACGGCGCCATACCCCGCCGGTACGCCGCTCGGACCCCGTTCACGTTCACCGTGGCAACCTTCAGCACGCGCGCCACCCTAACGGCTGACCCTGCCGGCCGAGCAGTTCGCCCGCCCGCGGCCGCCGTCGGTGCCACCCGCGCCGCCTCACCGTCCGCCAAAGGGTGACGGTGCCGGACCGTGAAGGTGAGGTCGAGGCTCAGGTCAGAGGGTGGTGAGAACGGCGGAGAGCGATCTCTCACAGAGCTCCTCGAGTTCCTCGGCGCTGACCGCCGGGTTGCCGATCCAGGTGAGCAAGATCTGCTCCACGTAGCCCTGCCAGCCGTGGCAGACCAGCTCGACCTTCGGTGTCGGCTCGACGCCGAGCTGCGCCAGCGCATCGATCACCCACCTGCTGAACACCTGCCGCAGTTCCGAGTGCAGCGCGCGGACGGCGGGATCGCCGGCCGCGGACATCGCGAGCGTTGCCCGGTAGAGCTGAGGCGCTTCCAGGACTGCCCGGACGAAGGCGCGGATCCCGGCTTCGAGTTGCTCGTCGGGGGGCAGCGACAGGTCGGGCGCGGTCCGGAGCATGAGCTCGGAGGCGGCGGCCTCGATCACGGCGTACTGGAAGTTCTTCTTCGAGCCGAAGTAGTGGAACAGCAGGGCGGGGGAGACCTTGGCCTCGGCCGCGACCAGCTCGACGCTCAGGTCGCGGTGCGGGTCCGCTTCCAGCACCCGGCGGGCCGCCTCGAGGATCTGGGCCCGCCGAGCTTCGGGCCGCAGTCGGGGAGCGCGATCTTCGCGCTGCTCGGGAGGGGGCGCGGCGGGGCTCATACCGGCAGTCTATTGAGTGTCGTCTCAACAAGCACTTACTGTTGACCATCGACTCAACAGACGGAGGTCTTCGATGGCCGGCAAGGTCGTACTCATCACCGGCGCGTCCCGGGGAATCGGTGCCGCGGTGGCCCGGCGGCTGGCGAGCGAGGGGGACAAGCCGGCGCTGGTCGGCCTGGAGCCCGACGAGCTGAAGCGCGTCGCCGAGGACTGCGGGCCGGAGGCGAGCTGGTGGGAGGCCGACGTCACCGACGTGGACTCCTTGCGCACGGCGGTCGAGGGCATCGCCGAGCGGTACGGCCGGATCGACGTGGTGGTCGCGAACGCCGGCATCGCCGCGCCCGGCTTCACCCGGAGCATGGACCCGGCTGTCTGGGAGCGCGTTCTCGACGTGAACCTGTACGGCGTCTGGCGAACCGTGCAGCTGACCCTGCCGCATCTGCTGGCGAGCAAGGGGTACCTGCTGCTGGTGTCCTCCCTCGCAGCAGTCATCCACATTCCCGGCCTCGCTTCGTACAACACCGCCAAGGCGGGCGTGGAGGCGATGGGCAACAGCCTGCGGACCGAGTTGCGGCACCTCGGCGTGCGGGTCGGCGTCGCCCACATGACCTTCGTGGACACCGACATGGTGCGCGGCGTCGACGAGCACCCGGTCTTCGGCACCGTGCGGTCCGGGCTCCGGCTGGCCGGCCGGGTCTATCCCCTGGAGCTCGCGGTCGAGAAGTTCACTGCGGGCATCAGGAAGCGCTCTCGCGTCGTTCACGTTCCGGGCTGGATCGGTCCGCTGAAGATCTTCCGCGCGCTCATCCCGCATGTCGTCGAGCTCGGCAGCCGGTTCTCGGTGCCGAAGGCGGATCGCGCCGCGCTCGCGGACATCGAAGCCCGCGGTGCTGCCGTCTCCTCCCGGGCGTCCGGAGCAGGCGGTCTGGCTGACACCGAGAAGTCGAAGGCGGCGCGCTGATGACCTCGGACCGTCGGTACGACGTCGTCCTGCTCGGCGCGACCGGGTTCACCGGGGCGCTGACCGCGCAGTACCTGGCGAAGCACGCGCCAACGGATCTCAAGTGGGCGCTGGCCGGCCGGAACCAGGCCAAGCTGGAGTCCGTGAGGTCGGACCTCGGAGTCGACGTGGACCTGCTGTCCGCCGACGTCGAGGAGCCGGAGTCGCTGAGAGCGGTTGCCGAGTCGGCCCGGATCGTCGTCACCACCGTCGGCCCCTACCTGAGGTACGGCGAGCCGCTGGTCGCCGCGTGCGCCGAGGCCGGCACCGACTACCTCGATCTGACCGGCGAGTCCGAGTTCGTCGACCGGATGTACGTCAAGTACCACGCGCGGGCGGTGCAGACCGGCGCGCGGCTGATCCACTGCTGCGGGTTCGACTCGATCCCGTACGACCTGGGCGTGCAGTACACGGTCGAGCAGCTTCCGCGGCGGGTGCCGATCAAGGTCGAGGGCCTGGTCCGGGCCGGCGGCAAGCCGTCGGGCGGGACGTTCCAGACCGTGATCACCGCGCTCTCCCGGAGCAAGCAGAACGTCGACGCGCACCGTGCCCGCCGCCGGGCCGAGCAGCGCCCCGGCCATCGCTCCGTCAAGCTGTCGAGGGAACGGATACACCGCTCTCAGGGCTTCTGGGCCGTCCCGCTGCCGACGGTGGACCCGCAGGTCGTCCGGCACTCCGCGCTGCTGCTCGACGAGTACGGGCCTGCCTTCACCTACTCGCACAACGCCGCCGTCAAGCGGTTGCCGATGGTTGCCGGAGGCATCGCCGGAATGGGGCTGCTGGCCGTCGCCGCGCAGATCCCGCCGGCCCGGAACGCGTTGCTGAACCGGATCAAGGCCGGCGACGGCCCGTCCGCTGAGCGTCGCGCGAAGTCCTGGTTCAAGGTCCGGTTCGTCGGCGCTGGCGGCGGCAAGCGGGTGATCACCGAGGTCGCGGGTGGCGATCCCGGCTACGAGGAGACCGCGAAGATGCTGGGCGAGTGCGCGCTCTCCCTGGCGCTCGACAACCTGCCGACGACCGCCGGCCAGGTCACCACGGCGGCCGCGATGGGCCCGGCGCTGCGCGACCGCCTGGTCGCGGCTGGGATCACGTTCCGGGTGATCAGCACCGAGGACTACTGACGATGCGTCGGGTGAGCTCGGCCGACGGAACGCAGATCGCGCTCTCCGAGACCGGCGACCCGGCCGCGCCGGTGCTGGTCTGCGTGCACGGCTACCCGGACAACGCCCGGCTCTGGGCGCCGGTGGCGCAGCGGCTGGCCGACCACTTCCGGGTCGTCACGTACGACGTCCGCGGCGCGGGGGATTCGGATCACCCGCGCGGGCGGGCGGCGTACCGGTTGGACCGGCTGGAGGAGGACTTCACGGCCGTGCTGGACGCGGTGTCACCGGACCAGCCGGTGCACCTGCTCGCGCACGACTGGGGATCCATCCAGTCCTGGCACTTCGTCACCAGCGAGGCGTTGCGCGGCCGGATCGAGTCGTTCGTGTCGATCTCCGGTCCGTCGCTGGACCACGCGGGCTACTTCTTCCGCAGCCGCCGGCCGGTACGTGACCTGGTCGATCAGCTCGTGCACTCCTGGTACATCTTCTACTTCCAGCTGCCCTGGCTGCCCGAGCGCGGTTGGCGCAAGGGCTGGGCGCTGCGGGTGTTCGGGCGGTTGGAGCGCAGCGCCGGAGGAAGCGCTCCCTCGCCGGGAGAGCGCTCGCTGACCGATTTCGTGAACGGTCTGGAGCTCTACCGCGCCAACCTTCTCCCGCGCCTGCTGCGGCCGAGGCCGCGGCGTACCGACATCCCGGTGCTGGCGGTCTCGCCGGACGGCGACGCGTTCGTGACCACGCCGCTGCAGACCGACGTCGCGCGCTGGGCCCCGAACCTCAGCGTGCAGGTGGTCAGGGGCGGCCACTGGTTGCCCCGGAATGATCCCGGACTCGTCGCCCGGCTGACCCTCGAGCACACCCGCCGGGTGGCAGGCTGGCAGGTATGAGAACGCTCCTGAACCTGATCTGGCTCGTGCTGGCCGGATTCTGGCTGGCGTGCGGCTACGTGCTCGCCGGGCTGATCTGCTGCATCCTGATCGTCACCATCCCGTTCGGCATCGCGTCGTTCCGGATCGCCGGCTTCGCGCTGTGGCCGTTCGGCCGGACCATGGTCGACCGCCGCGGCGCCGGCGCTGGTTCGGTGCTCGGCAACGTGATCTGGGTGCTCCTGGCCGGCTGGTGGCTCGCGCTCGGCCACCTGGTCACCGGGATCGCGCTCTGCGTCAGCATCATCGGCATTCCGCTCGGCCTGGCCAACTTCAAGTTGATCCCGATCTCGCTGCTGCCGCTCGGCAAGGAGATCGTCTCCACCGACGAGGCCTTCGGCACCCGATGAGCGCCGGCCGCCAGCAGCGCTCGTACGGACGGATCGCCGGTCGCCGGCAACCGCTGAGGCGGGTTGCGACGGGCGTCGAAGAGCGATGAGCGTTCGGCCTACGACCAGGTCCCTCACCGTGCTCGGGTCGTGTGGGGCGTGGCCTGAGGTGGATCGCGCGTGCGCCGGGTTCCTGCTGGAGTACGACGGGTTCAAGGTGGTGCTGGATCTCGGGTACGCGGCGCTGCCGCAGTTGCTGAAGCACTGTCCTGACGGCGAGGTCGACGCGGTCGTCGTCACGCACCAGCATCCAGACCACTGCGTGGACGTGAGCGCGCTCGCTCGGGTCCGCTACTACCAGGCGAGGGATGCGGCGCCGATCCCGCTCTACTGCCCGCCGGGCGTTCTCGACGTACTGCGCGCGCTCGAGCCGCGGCCGGATCCGGCGACGGTCTTCGCGGTGCGCGATCTCGCCGACGCCGGCGAGATCGGGCCGTTCCGGCTGGAGACCGCTCTCTTGCCGCACTACATAACGAATCTCGGAGTACGACTCAGTGCTCCGGGGGTGACAGTCGCCTATACGGGCGACAGCGGACCCTCGGACCTGTTGGCCGGGCTCGCCGCGGGGAGCGATCTCTTCGTCGCGGACGCGACGCTCCAGGGTGAGCCGCCGGCGACGGAGCCCCGGTACGTGATGACCGCGGCGGAGGCGGCCGCCGGCGCGACCGGGGCGAAGCGGTTGCTGCTGACCCACTTCTGGCCGGGCTCGGATCGCGCTCTCTCGGTTTCCGAGGCGCGCAAGGTGTTCGCGGGTGAGGTGATCGCGGCCGAGGAGGGGCTGGTCGTCGCGCTCTGACGCCCAGCCTTGAAGCGTCGCTCTGACGCCCCAGCCCTGAAGTGTCGGCCGATCCGTCACTCCGTCGGTCCCGACGCCTCGTCCTCGGTTGCTGCTTGGCGGCTGCCCAGCAGAACGACCCGGCACCGGACGGACGGCGCCGGGTCGCGGCGTACACCGCCTGGCTGTCGACCAGGCCGCACTTCCTTGCTCAGGAGGACTTCTTGTCCTTTTCCTTGGCCGCGGCGACCAGCTTGCGGACGTTCTCGATGGAGCCGCAGCCGGACTCGATCAGGCGCTCGCGCTCGGCCGAGAACTCCTCGCCGAGACGGTCCCGAACCTCCTGGGAGATGTCGGTGCGCGCCGGGTTGAGCACGTCGCGCTCCTCCTCGTCGAGGTGGTGCGACAGCGCCTCGGACAGCTCGTGGGTCTTCTCGCTGAACTCCTCCGAGGAGGTGTCGGCGACCTCCATCAGCGCGAGCAGGGCCTCGTTGCCCTCGTCGTGCTCGTGCTCGGAGTGCTCGACCTCTTCCTCGGCGATCGCGTGCTTCTTGCTCAGCGATGGATAGACCTTGGACTCTTCGGCCTCGGCGTGCGCGACCAGGACGGTCGCCAGATCCGCCAGCACGGCAGCCCGGTCACTCCGCACGTCCCGCAGCTCGCGAAGCGCCTCCTCGAACCAGCGGTGATCGGCCAGGATGACCTCCACCACGTCGCCACCGGTGTGCTGCAAGATCTTCGGCATTCGTCGTCCCTTCAGAGCAAGTCACGCCCAGCAGATGCACCGGGCTGCTCCCGCCAGTACCCCGCACCCGCCGCGCCATGCCCAGGCGCCGACCTGGGCGGCGAGCCCAACCGGCCGCTGCGCGCAACCGGTTAGTCTGCGCTCATGGCACCCCGCGCACTCGTCCGCCGCCCGAGCCCGCGTCTCGCCGAAGGCCTGGTGACGCACATCGAACGCACACCGGTCGACGCAGACCTCGCCGCCCGGCAGTGGCAGGCGTACGTCGACGCGCTGGCCTCCACCGGCTGGACCCCGGTGGAGGTACCGGCGATCGACGAGTGCCCGGACGGGGTGTTCGTCGAGGACACGATGGTGGTGTTCGGGGATCTCGCGGTGATCGCGCGGGCGGGCGCGACACAGCGCCGGCCGGAGGCCGAAGCAGCCGAGGAAGCCGTGCGGTCACAGGGATATCGCATCGCGCGCATCGAGGAGCCGGGCACGCTCGACGGCGGGGACGTGCTCAAGATCGGCACCGCAGTGTACGTCGGACGCGGCGGCCGCACCAACCAGGAGGGCGTCGACCAGCTCCGCGCGCACCTGGCTCCGCTCGGCGCGGAGGTCGTCGCCGTACCGGTCCAGAAGGTGCTGCACCTGAAGTCGGCGGTCACCGCGCTGCCGGACGGCACGGTCATCGGGTACGGGCCGCTGGTCGACGACCCGGCGGCCTTTCCCACCTTCCGCGCCGTGCCCGAGGAAGCCGGTGCGCACGTCGTACTCCTGGACGAGAACCGCCTGCTGATGGCCGCCTCCGCGCCGAGGTCGGCCGAGCTGTTCCGCGAGCTCGGCTACACGCCGGTTGTCGTCGACATCAGCGAGTTCGAGAAGCTCGAGGGCTGCGTGACCTGCTTGTCGGTGCGCCTGCGTTCAGTGCCCCTCGGCGACTGACGAAGCCGGAGCATCCCCGGCCGACGAAGCCGGAGCATCCGCCGCCGACGAGGCCGGAGCATCCGCGGCCGACGAAGCCGGAGCATCCGCGGCCTCTTCCGATGCGTCCGGCGCTTCGTCCGGGTCCACCCGCTGCAGACGGGTCAGCTCGGGGTCGTCGACGCCGAACGTCCGGACCGGGCCCGCGGGAGTCTCGGCGGTCTCGAAGCGCACGGTGACCAGGCCCCGGCCGGTTCCCCAGACCCAGCCCTGACCGTGCGTGCTGTGGACGACATCCTGGCCGGGGTAGTAGCCGGTCTGGCGTTCGCGTGGACGTTCGGGCAGGTCGACGAGCTCGAGGGCCGCCTCGTCGGCCTCCGACTCGGTGAACAGGTCGTCCTGGATCCAGTCGGCCAGCGACGAGACGCCGACGCCGAGCAGCCGGATGCCGCCGGAGATGTCGCTGTCGTCGAGCAGGCGGCGGGCGACCCGGGCGATCACCCGCGGGTCGTCGGTCGGCCCGGCCAGGGTGAACGAGCGGGTGTGGGTGGTGAAGTCGTGCATCCGGGTCTTCACCGTGACGGTCCGGCCGGAGAGCTGCGCCTTCTGCAGGCGTTCGGCGACACGGTGCGCCATCCGGTCACCGATTGCCGACAGCAAGGACCGGTCGATGAGGTCGGTCTCGAAGGTGTCCTCGACGCTGACCGACTTGGTTTCCCGGTCGCTGACCACCGGGCGGTCGTCGGCGGCGACCGCGAGCCGGTGCAGGCTCGTACCGTGCGCCGAGCCGACCTGCCGGATCAGCTCGTCCTCCGCGAGCTGCTGCAGGTCCGCCACCGTGCGGACGCCGGCCATGCTCAGCCGCTGCGCCGTCGCCGGCCCGACGCCAGGAATCACCGTGACCTGCATCGGGGCCAGGAACTCCGCCTCGGTGCCGGGCGGCACGACCACCACACCGTCGGGCTTGTCCAGGTCGCTGGCGATCTTGGCGATCAGCTTCGACGTACCGGCGCCGACCGACGCGGTCAGGCCGCCGGTCGCCGACCTGATCGCCGCCTTGAGGTCCGCGGCGATCGCCTCGACGTCCTCGACGGTCAGGTCGCGCAGGCCGGACGCGGCGAGGTCGACGAACGCCTCGTCCAGCGACAACGGCTCGACCAGCGGGGACAAGGCCCGCATCTGCGCCATCACCGCCTGGCTGGTCTCGCGGTAGACCTCGAAACGCGTCCCCAGGTACGCCGCGTGCGGGCAGCGCGACCTGGCCTCGGCCGTCGACATCGCCGACCGTACGCCGTACTTGCGCGCCTCGTACGACGCGGTCGACACGACGCCGCGCAGGCCGATCCCGCCCACGACGACGGGTTTGCCGCGCAGGGAGGGCTTGTCCCGCTGCTCGACGGCCGCGAAGAACGCGTCCAGGTCGACATGCAGGATCGACGGATCGGCACGCACCCCGACAGTCTCCCCGCCCTCACCGACAGCCGCGGTCGCGGGGGACCGCCTCGGCTCCGACGCGCCGGCTCCGGCAGCTTCCCGGTGGCACGATCCGGACAACGGACCGCGCACGAAAGCGCACCCGGCGTAAACCGGTCGGCGTGAACCGGACCTCGGCGCTTTCCCTGGTCAGTCTCCTGCCGGCTGTCTCGGCCCATCGGGTGTTCGACCGATGCTCGGCTCCACCTGGTCGGTTCTCATCGCTGTGGTCGTTGCCGGTGGAGCCGGTTTCCTGATCACCAGCGGGCTGCACGCGACCAGCGTCCTCTCCCGGCCGGCGCTGACCACGGCGACGACGCTGGTCCCGGTCGCTGCGGTCGGCGCACTTCAGCTCGCGGCGACGGTGTCTTCCTCGGCCCGCGCGGAGCCGGAGACCTCGCTGTGCGAGTGCATCGGGTGGGGCGCCGCCTTCGCCTCCAGCGGAACGGCCCTGATCTGCCTCCTGCTGCACTCGTCCGAAGGCTCGCCCGACGCCTAGCCGTCCGCCCAACGCGATCCAGGTCACATCCAGCGGCGGGTTCAGGCAGACTGAGGCCAGGTACTGGGAAGTACGCCGCACCACGGCAAGTACCCGACAGGGGAGGCTCAGATGGGCGAGGAAGTCGACCGGGTCGAGTTCACCCGGGCGGACCGGACCGCGTTCCGCGACCAGGTCCATCGCAACCTGGACGCGTTCGCGCGGATGCTGCGGGAGGCGCGGTTCGACGCCGAGCGGCCGATGACCGGGATCGAGATCGAGCTGAACCTGGTCGACGAGAACTGCGACCCGGCGTTCAAGAACGCCGAGGTGCTGAGCGCGATCGAGGACGACGCGTTTCAGACCGAGCTCGGTCAGTTCAACGTCGAGATCAACGTGCCGCCCGGCCAGATCGACGGCGACGGCCTGCAGACCATGGAGCAGTCGATCCGGGCCAGCCTGAACGCGGCCGAGGAGAAGGCGCAGCGGACCGGGTCGTCGATGGTGGTGGTCGGCATCCTGCCGACGCTGATGACCGATCACATCCGGCGCGAGGCGCTCAGCACCAACCCGCGGTACGCGCTGCTCAACGACCAGATCTTCCAGGCCCGCGGCGAGGACGTGCAGATCTCGATCGACGGCGTCGAGCGGCTGCAGGTGACCGCCGACAGCATCGTGCCCGAGGCCGCGTGCACCTCTACCCAGTTCCACCTGCAGGTGACGCCGGAGGCGTTCCCGCGGTACTGGAACGCGGCCCAGGCGATCTCCGGCGTCCAGCTCGCGGTCGGGGCGAACTCGCCGTTCCTGTTCGGCAAGGAACTGATGCGGGAGACCCGGATCGAGCTGTTCGAGCAGGCGGCCGACACCCGCACGCACGAGCTGAAGACGCAGGGCGTGCGGCCCCGGGTCTGGTTCGGCGAGCGGTGGATCACCTCGATCTTCGACCTGTTCGAGGAGAACTCGCGGTACTACCCCGCGCTGCTGCCGGTCACCTCCGAGGAGGACCCGATCGCCGTGCTGGATCGCGGCGACACCCCGGAGCTTGCGGAACTGCGGCTGCACAACGGGACGATCTACCGCTGGAACCGCCCGGTGTACGACGTTGTCCGGGAGAAGCCGCACCTGCGGGTCGAGAACCGGGTGCTGCCGGCCGGCCCGACGGTGGTCGACACGATGGCCAACGGCGCCTTCTACTTCGGCCTGGTCCGGGCACTGGCCGACGACGAGCGGCCGATCTGGTCGCAGATGTCGTTCAGCGCGGCGGAGGAGAACTTCCACGTCGCGGCCCGGCAGGGCATCGACGCCGAGGTGTTCTGGCCCGGCGTCGGCACGGTCCGGGCGACCGAGCTGGTCCTGCGCCGGCTGTTGCCGTTGGCATCGCGCGGGCTGGACGGCTGGGGCGTCGCGCCGGCGGTCCGGGACCGGCTGCTCGGCATCATCGAGCAGCGGTGCCTCACCCACCGCAACGGCGCGTCCTGGCAGGCCGACGAGTTCCACCGCCTGTACACCAAGGGCTCGCACGGCCGTCGTGACGCTCTGCGAGGAATGCTGAGCCGGTACCGCGACCACATGCACGCCAACACCCCGGTGCACGAGTGGCCGGTGGACTGAACCGGTTAGCCCCGCGGGCCCGGCATCGGCCGCCCGGCGCCGACAACGTAGGACACCCGCGCCGGCCGATTGCCCTGGGCAACGGCAGGGGACTGGCGTGCCGGGGGACCACCCTGCCAAGGTGTGCCCCGGAGGGTTAGACGGTGCCGGCGCGGGTATGCAGGTTCCCACCGAACCGCGGTCCTCGCCTGCATGGTCTCGTTGCGGACACAACTGCCTAACGGTCACGGTCGCGACACAGATCGTGCCTTTCCACAGATGCCGGTGGCGGTTCAGGGCAGTATCGTTCGGAACGGGTCGACAGTGACACCCGGAGGTGAGGCAAGTCGATGACGACCATCGTCGTGGGTTATGTGCCGAAGGCCGAAGGGCGTGCAGCCCTGAGGCGGGCGGCAGAGGAGGCGAAGCTCCGCGACGCCAAGCTGGTGGTGGTGAACTCCCACCGTGGCGGTCGCAGCTTCGACAGCGACGAGGCGGCGGCCAGTGATGCCGCGTTGACGGAGGTACGGGAGCAGCTCGACTCGACCGGCGTGCCCTACGAGGTACGGCAGCTGGTGCGTGGACTCGACCCGGCGGAGGACCTGGTGGCCGTCGCCGAGCAGGTGCACGCGGAGTTCATCGTGATCGGCCTGCGCCGCAGGTCCCCGGTCGGCAAGCTCATCCTCGGCAGCAACGCCCAGCGGGTGCTGCTCGACGCTCCGTGTCCGGTGCTGGCCGTCAAGGCCGAAGATGGGGAGGACTGAGGTGACTTCGACACGCAGCAAGAAACTGTGCCTGGCGCAGCAGCCCGACGCCGACGAGATGCTGAGCAGGGACCCTTTCGCGCTGATGGTCGGCATGCTGCTCGACCAGCAGATCCCGATGGAGCGGGCCTTCGCCGGCCCGGTCCTGATCGCCAAGCGGATGGATGGCCCGTTCGACCCGTCCACGGTCGCCGCCTACGACCCGGACGGCTTCGTCGAGGTGGTGGCCGGCCCGCCCGCCGTGCACCGGTTCCCGACCGCGATGGCGGCCCGGATCCAGACCCTGGCCAAGCACCTGGACGAGGAGTACGGCGGTAACGCCTCGGGCGTCTGGGCCGACGTGAAGTCCGGCGACGACCTGCTGGCCAGGCTGTCGGCCCTGCCGGGATTCGGCGCGCAGAAGGCGAAGATCTTCGTGGCGCTGCTCGGCAAGCAGCTCAAGGTTCGTCCGCGCGGCTGGCGGGAGGCGTCCGAACCGTACGGCGAGGACGGTGCTTACAAGTCGGTCGCCGACGTAATCGACGTCGCCTCCCTGGTGAAGGTGCGGCAGTTCAAGGCCGAGCAGCAGGTCACGCAGCAGCGGGTGGTGGCGCGGCCGTTGCGGCAGACCAGGAACAGTTGAACGTTGAAGTGCTCGAGGCGGTGCCGGTGCGTGAGCGGGCCGGCGCCGCCGACGGCGCGCCGTCCGGGGGGTCGCGCGACGGCAGGCCTTGGTGCCCGGATTACAATGTAGTGTTGCTGCCGCCTGACGGACACCGCTGACCAGCGAACACGATCGCAGACGAGCACAGAAGCCGGTGCGCAGCGCAGAATTCGTGGCACCACCCGAGTAGGACCAGTTTCATCAGCATCGCCGTACCGCCGTACAGAAGAACCCTGCGTCAGACGAGAGGTAATTCGTGTCGTCCAGCTCGTCCGAGAACCTTCCTGCCGAGTCCGCCCGGGCCGTGGCCGCCACTGCCCGGAGCACGGCCCCGAGGACCAGCGCCAGAGTGCCTGACCCTGCCGCCAAGAAGGCAACCGTGAAGAAGGCCGCCCCGGCGGCCAAGAAGGCTGCTGTGTCCACCAAGGAGGACGGTATCCCCGCGAAGAAGGCCGCCGCGAAGAAGGCGCCGGCGAAGAAGGCCGTGTCCGAGGCGGGTCTGGCGATCGACCCGAAGACCGGGAAGCCGCGCGCGCTGGACGAAGTCGACGAGGCGGACTTCCAGCCGGACGCGGTCAAGCCGCTGGAGAAGGAGCTCACCGAGGACCAGGGCTTCATCGTCTCCGAGGCCGACGAGACCGACGAGCCCGAGCAGCAGGTGATGGTGGCCGGCGCCACCGCCGACCCGGTCAAGGACTACCTGAAGCAGATCGGCAAGGTCCCGCTGCTGAACGCGGAGCAGGAGGTCGAGCTCGCCAAGCGGATCGAGGCCGGCCTGTTCGCCGAGGAGCAGCTGAGCGACGAGTCGGCCAAGCTCAAGGACAAGGTCCGCGACGAGTACGACTGGATCTCCGAGGACGGCCGCCGGGCGAAGAACCACCTGCTCGAGGCGAACCTGCGACTCGTCGTCTCGCTGGCCAAGCGCTACACCGGCCGCGGCATGCTGTTCCTGGACCTGATCCAGGAGGGCAACCTGGGCCTGATCCGCGCGGTCGAGAAGTTCGACTACACCAAGGGCTACAAGTTCTCCACCTACGCGACCTGGTGGATCCGGCAGGCGATCACCCGGGCGATGGCCGACCAGGCCCGCACGATCCGGATCCCGGTGCACATGGTCGAGGTGATCAACAAGCTCGCCCGGGTCCAGCGCCAGATGCTGCAGGACCTCGGCCGCGAGCCCACTCCGGAGGAGCTCGCCAAGGAGCTCGACATGACCCCGGAGAAGGTCATCGAGGTGCAGAAGTACGGCCGCGAGCCGATCTCCCTGCACACCCCGCTCGGTGAGGACGGCGACTCCGAGTTCGGCGACCTGATCGAGGACTCCGAGGCGATCGTGCCGGCCGAGGCGGTCTCCTTCACCCTGCTGCAGGAGCAGCTGCACGCGGTGCTGGACACGCTGTCCGAGCGCGAGGCCGGCGTGGTCTCGATGCGCTTCGGGCTCACCGACGGCCAGCCCAAGACGCTGGACGAGATCGGCAAGGTCTACGGCGTCACCCGTGAGCGGATCCGGCAGATCGAGTCGAAGACGATGTCGAAGCTGCGGCACCCGTCCCGCTCCCAGGTCCTGCGCGACTACCTCGACTGATGACACTGCTGGGCAGGGCACTCGCCGGCGTCTGGACGCTGGCGATGCCTGCCCTCGGGCCGGACTCCGGCCTGCTGGCCGTCGCCGTACTCACGGCGGCGGCCGTTCTGTTCGCGCTGCTGGCGGCTGCCCGGACGACCCCGCTGGGGCCGGCCCCGCTGCACGCGCTCAGCACCGCCCTGCGTGCGCAGTCACGCCAGGCGCGCTACATCCCGCTCCGCGATCCCGACGCCGCCGGCAGGCCGCGTCCGAGAGCACCGGGTCAGAGGTAACCGGGCTGCGTTCGTTCGTGCAGCCCGTTCCGCTGTCCTGTCGCTTCTCTCATCGCGGAGTTCTGCCATGCCTTCCTTTCTCGACGCGCCCGTCAGCGGCGCGTACCACCTCGTGTCCTGGCTCGCCACGACCATCGAACCCCTCGGCGGCCCGTACGCCGCCGCGCTGGCCATCGTTGTCTGTACGATCGCCGTCCGCCTGCTCCTGCTGCCACTGAGCCTCGCCGCGGTCCGGGGCGAGAAGTCCCGGTCGGTGCTGATGCCGCAGATCCAGGAGATCTCCCGACGGCACGCCGGCAACCCGGAGCGGGCCCAGCGGGAGATCGCCAAGCTGCAGGCGGAGTCGGGCACCACACTGTTCGCCGGCTGCCTGCCGATGTTCGCGCAACTGCCGTTCTTCTGGGTGCTCTACAGCCTCTTCTCCCGGACGGTCGTCGCGGGAGAGTCGAACCATCTGCTGGCCGGCACGCTGTTCGGCGCGCCGCTCGGTGTGCACTGGCCGCTGTTCGCCTCCACCCCCGCGTACGTCGGTCTGGCGGTACTCCTGGCGGTTGTCGCCTGCTTCTCCGCCCGTCGCCAGTTGGCCCGCCTGCACGAGACCGCCACGCCGATGAGCCGCAACCTCGCGAGGCTGCTTCCCTTCGGCACGCTGGTCACCGCCGCCTTCATTCCGCTCGCCGCCGGCCTCTACCTGCTGACCACCACCACCTGGACAGTGGTCGAACGGGCAATCCTCCTGCGCTGATCAGCGCAGGCGCTCCTGGGGTGGGAGGAAGGGCGAGCCGAACACCGCGTCGGCGATCTGGCTGCAGACCGGGTACCAGTTCCAGTCGCAGTTGATGTTCACCGAGACCAGGCGTCGGGCGTCAGGAGTTCCCATGGTGAAACTGGCGGTGCCCATCTCCACACCGGCCACGATGTTGAGCGTGCGGCCGTCGGCCAGCGCCCATTCACTCACGCCGGTGCCGTAGCGGGTGTTGGGCAGCCAATCGCTGGTGGGGACCGTGCTCCACATCGTGCGATGCTGCGCGGGCGGCAACAGCGAGCCGGTGATCATTGCCTTGGTGAACCGGAGCATGTCGCTGGTGGTCGAAACGACGCCGCCCGCGGCCCACCCCCAGATCGTCCTGTCGGTGACGTCGACCGGATCGGCGTCGGGGCCTTCCAGCAGCGACGCGTAGTTGTCCGGCGTGAGGCTGTCGATGTCCACGCCCTCCTTGAAGAACTGCCGGGAGTACACCCTGGCGTGCGGTCCCCGGTACTGCCGCTCGTCGAGGGCCCGGGCATAGGTGCCGGTCAGTCCGAGCGGCTGAACGACCGTCCGGTCGACCTCGTCCTCATAGCGTCGCCCGGTCACCTTTTCGATGATGGCCCCGGCGAGGTGGTAGCCGCCGTTGCTGTAGGCGAAGTCCGAACCCGGTGCGGACAACGGAGGAATGGTCAGCTGGATCTTCAGCAACTCTTCGACGGTCCAGACGTCGTAGCGGTGTGCGGCGAAGCCGGCCCGGGTGTTGTACTTCCGCGCGAGCTCGACGTTCAGGCCGGTGATCCCCAGGCCGCTGGTATGGGTCAGCAGCTGGCCGATCGTGATCCGGCGGCCGTCGTTGCCGTTGCCGCGCACCATGCCGGGCAGCCACTGCTCCACGGTGTCGGTGAGGCTCAGCCGGCCCTCGGCCTCCAGCGTCAGCATCGCGGCGGCGGTGAATGCCTTGGCGCCGCTGCCGACGCTGAACTGCTCTCCGAGTTCGCGGGGCCGACCGGCCTCGAGGTCGGACAGTCCGGCTGCCCCGCTCCAGGCGTCGTTCTCGTCCTGCATCGCTGCGACGACGCCGGGCGCGCCGTACTCGGCCACCACGCTGTCGAGCACCTGCTGCACGTTCTTGATGATTGCCATCGCACTGCCTTTCGGGAGGTTTTCCGTGACGTCCTCCACGATGTTCGGCAGCTCTGACAGGCCGCTGATATCTCGCTTCCAACCGGCAGCGGCTGGCTTCAAGGCGCTCTCAGCCGCCGGATAGCCTGTCCGGCATGCGGATCGAGGTGCTGGGGCCGGTTCTGGCGTACGCCGATGACGGCGCGCCGATCGACCTGGGCGGCACCAGGGTTCGCGCGCTGCTGGCCAGGCTGGCCCTGGCCGGGAACGAAGTGGTGTCGGTCGATTCGCTACTCGACGGCCTGTGGGGGGACCACTCCTCCGGAGGCACCCTCAACGCGTTGCACGCGCTGGTGCACCGCCTGCGCAAGGCCTTGGCCGGGGCCGGGGTGGTGGAGACGGTGGCCGGCGGGTACCGCCTGCGCCTGCGCAGCGAGCAGGTCGACGCGGTCCGCTTCGAGCAACAGGCCAAGCGAGGCAGCCGCGAACTGGCGGCGGGCGCAGCGCAGCCGGCGGCCTCGCTGCTGGAGGAAGCGCTGGCACTGTGGCGGGGGGAGGCGCTGGCCGACGTGCGCACCATTCCTTTTGCCGGTACGGCCGGCGCCCGCCTGGACGAACTGCGCATCGGGGCTCTCGAAGACCGCTTCGAGGCGGAGCTACGGCTTGGCCACCACGGCGAGATTCTGGCCGATGTGGAGGCGGTGGCCGCGGCCCATCCGCTCCGGGAACGACTGGCCGGGTTGCGGATGCGCGCTCTGCACGCCGCGGGCCGCCAGTCCGAGGCGCTGGCCGTGTTCGAAGGGGTCCGCAGGACTCTCGCCGAGGAGCTGGGCGTCGACCCCTCCGAAGCGTTGCGCACGACGCATCTCGCCGTGCTGCGGGGTGAGCTGGACATTCCCGAGGCGGAACAGGTCCGGCCGGAGGCGGTGCGAGGCCGCCTGCCGGCCCAGCTGACCCGCTTCGTCGGCCGCGAGGACGAGTTGAGTTTGCTGGCCGGGTCGTTGGAGACCTCCCGGCTGGTCACTGTCGTGGGGCCCGGAGGAGTGGGCAAGACCCGACTGGCCGTGGAGGCGGTGAGTCGGCATCGGGCCCATCAGCGCGGCCGGGTCTGGCTCGTTTCCCTGGCTGCGGTCAACACGGCTGACGGGTTGGCGGAGGCGGTGCTGGGCTCGCTCAGCGTCGCCGAAGCCCAGCCGTCCGGCACACCGCTGGAGCGGGTGGTCAACTTGCTCGCCGGTGGTGAGGGCGTGCTGGTGCTGGACAACTGCGAGCAAATTTCCGCACTTGTCGCGGAGTTCGCCGGGCAGCTGCTGGAGCGCCAGCCGTACCTGACCATCCTCGCCACGAGCCGGGAGCCGCTCGAGGTCATGGGGGAGACGCTGTGTCGTCTGGGCCCGCTCGACCTCCCTGACGCGCACGCCGATGCAGTGCGTGCTCGCGAATCGGCCGCGGTGCGGCTGTTCCTCGATCGGGCGGCAGCGGTACAGCGCAGCTTCGTCCTGGACGCATCCACCGCGGCCCCGGTCGTGGACATCGTGCGCCGGCTGGATGGGCTGCCGTTGGCCCTGGAGTTGGCCGCGGCGCGATTGCGGACCATGAGCGCCGAGCAGATTTCCCGGCGGCTGGATGACCGCTTCCGGCTGCTTTGCACCGG
This sequence comes from Kribbella flavida DSM 17836, assembly GCF_000024345.1. NCBI lineage: Bacteria > Bacillati > Actinomycetota > Actinomycetes > Propionibacteriales > Kribbellaceae > Kribbella > Kribbella flavida. The sequence continues at coordinate 3,687,258 of NC_013729.1, forward strand.
TAACCGGACCGCCCAGCCCCGCCAGCAGACCCTGCATGCGGTGATCGAATGGAGCTGGGACCTCCTGACCTCACAAGAGCGCACGCTGGCCCGTCGGATGTCGGTATTCCCGGCGCGCACCGGCGTCGCCGTGATCGAAGCGGTCTGTGCGGATTCGGAGGAGGGACTTCGCGCGGACGAGGTCGTCGACCTGCTGGACTCTTTGGTCGACAAGTCCATTGTGGAGTGGGCCGGCGACGGCTACTGGATGCTGGAAACCATCCGGGCCCATGCGGCGGACAAGCTCCGGCTCGCAGCCGAGGACGAAGCCGTCCTGCGCGGGCTCACGCGGTACTTCGCGGACCTGGCCGAGGAGCACGAGCCGCTGCTGCGTTCGGACAAGCAGGCGGAGTCGCTGCGGCTGTTCCAGGCCGAGTACGACAACCTGATGTTCGCCCTGCAAACGGCCATCGAGAACGGCGACGCCTCGGACTCCGCCCGGATTCTCGGGCCGCTGTACTGGTACTGGGTCATGCACCGCTACGACGCCCGCGCCGAGGCCTACGTCGCCAAGGTCGCCGAGTTCGGCGAAGCGCTGCCCGCGGACGCCCGGGCCGCGTTCACCGCGTTGCATCTGATCATCGGCTCGGGCGGGCCGCTCACCGACCGGCTGGGCGCGCTCATCGACGACTGCGTGCGCACCGGCGCTCTGCGGCGTTACCCGATGCTGCTGACGATCGTGCTGGTGATGGCACCGCTGCTCGGGCTCGATGAGCTGGCCGAGAGGGAGATCGCCCGAGTACGCCGCGGCTCGGACCGTTGGGCAATCGCCTGCACCTTCATGATCGAAGCCATGTGGCATCGCGGACGGGGCGACCGGGAAAGCTCCACGACCGCGATGGCAACGGCGCTGCACGCGTTCGAGGAGGTCGGCGATCGCTGGTGGGCGGCCAAGGCGCTGTACGGCCTGGCGCAGAACCACGCCATCGCCGGTGACCACGACCAGGCGATCACCGCCTACCAGGACAGCCTCGCGATCGCTGTGGACCTCGGCTCGCAGGACGAGGTCTCGAGTCGGCTCGGGCTCGCCACCGAACGCATGCGTGCCGGCGATCTGACCGGCGCCAAGCGCGACATCGAGACCGCCGAACGAGCGGCCTGGCAGCGTGGCCAGCCGGCGCTGGAGATCGAGGCGCTCGGCATCCTGGCTGAGCTGTACCGCCGCTCCGGAGAGGTCCAACACGCTGATCAAGAGCTCGATCGGATGGAAACGCTCATTCACAAGCTGCCCCTGGCCGCCGAGCATGCAGGCAATCGGCTGCTCCTCGCTCGGGTGGCCAACCTGCTCACCGCCGGGAATGCCGTACGCGCCCGCGAACTACTGCCCCGCGCCGTCCACGCGGCGCAGGCGGACAGGGACGCCCCCTTGGCCGCTCAACTCCTGGCCAGGCTGCTGTTCCTGGAGGGCGACCCGGCCGGTGCGGCCACAGCGCTCGGCCTCAGCGAGGCTGTCCGCGGCACCTTCGACCACGGCGACACCGAGTTGCGCTGGCTTGCGGCGGCACTCGCGGAACGGCTCGGCCGTACCGACTACGAGACCGCCTACCACCGAGGGGCCGACCTGACACCGCACCAGGCCACCGACCGGCTGACAACAATGGCGGGCGCTGCACCTTGAGCAGCTTCCGCGGACGCGACCGGCAGGACGCGCGCTGAGGTTGCCGTAACGGCAAAGATGTTTGCCTCAGCGGCCGCTGGGCCCGACCATCGGGACATGACGACCGAACATGTTCACGACGAGCACTACTGGGACAACTTCTACGCCGAGAAGGATCAGATCTGGAGCGGCCGGCCCAACGCCGCGCTGGTGCACGAGGTGGCCGGCCTGACTCCGGGCACCGCACTGGATCTCGGCTGCGGAGAGGGTGCCGACGCCATCTGGCTGGCCGGGCAGGGCTGGACGGTCACGGCGGTCGACATCTCCGCGGTGGCGCTGGAACGTGCGGCCCGGCACGCAGAGCAGGCAGGTGTCGCCGACCGGATCGACTGGCAGCAGCACGAGCTGGGCAAGTCGTTCCCGGACGGTCAGTACGACCTGGTGTCGGCGCAGTTCCTGCACTCGGTGACCGAGCTGCCGCGCGAGGCGATCCTGCGCACCGCGTCCCGTGCCGTCGCGCCGGGCGGCGTACTGCTGATCGAGGGACACCTCGGCTTTCCGCCGGGAGAGGAGAACCCGCACCCGGAGATCCACTTTCCCTCGCCTGCCGAGGTGATCGAGGACCTCGAGCTGGCCGAGGGGGAGTGGGAGGTGCTGGTCAGCCGCGAGCACGGCCGCGAGCAGATCGACCGCACGGGCAAGCTCATCCACCGCCGCGACAGCACGGTCAAGCTCCGCCGGCTGCCGAGCTGAGCTGCACCACTACATCCAGGGCCGGACGGAGGCGGCCGGGCGGGCTTCGCCGTGCTCAGGGCTGGTTCGGCACCAGCGGCAGGGTGACGGTGAAGGTCGCCCCGCCGCCCGGGGTGTCGGTGACCGTCACCCGGCCTCGATGTGCGGCGACCAGGGCGGCGACGATGGACAGGCCGAGCCCCGAGCCGCCGGTGGCGCGGGTCCGCGCGGAGTCGGCGCGGTAGAACCGCTCGAACACGCGCGCCTTCTGCTCGTCGCTCAGCCCGTCGCCTCGGTCGGCCACCTCCAGGACCGCTTCACCGTCACGCGTTCCGACCGCGACCGTGATCGCGGCCTCGGCCGGAGTGTGGTGCAGAGCGTTGCTGACCAGGTTGCCGAGGACCTGCCGCAGCCGCGCCTCGTCGCCCTCGACCACGGGCGCGCTCGAGCCGGGCAAGATCCGCAGGCTCACCACGCGATCCGGCTGCACCGCGTGGACGTCGTGCACCGCGTCGCCCGCGAGCGTCAGCAGATCCACCGGCTGGTACTGCAGCGGCCGCTGCTGGTCGAGCCTTGCCAGCAGCAACAAGTCGTCGACGAGCAGACCCATCCGCTTCGCCTCCTCCTCGATCCGTCGCATCGTCGCCGGATCGGCGGAACCACCACGTTGCCGGCTCAGCTCCGCGAAACCCCGGATCGACGTCAGCGGGGTGCGCAACTCGTGGCTCGCGTCCGCGACGAACCGGCGCATCCGGTCCTCCGACTGGCGCGCGTGCTCCTCGGAACGCTTCGCGATCTCCGCGGACCGCCGGGCAGCCTCCTCGGACCGCCGCGCGGCGAACTCCGACGCGGTGCGCTGGGCGAACGCCGTCTCGATCTGGCCGAGCATCTGGTTCAGCGCCAGCGACAACCGGCCGACCTCGGTGCGCGGGTCGCGCTGCGGAACGCGCCGGCCCAGGTCGCCGCCGGCGATCGCGACGGCGGTGTGCTCGACGTCCTCCAGGCCGCGCAGACTACGCCGTACGACGTACGTGCCGACACCGGCGAGCAGCACGAGCAGGATCACCCCGGCGGCGATCTGAACACCGACGAGCTGCTGGAGGGTCCGGTTCATGTCGCCGAGGCTCTGCGCGACCATCACGTAGCCGCGGTCGCTGTTCCTGAGCGGTACGGCGACGACGCGCCAGGTGTCTCCACCGTCGAGGGCCGGTACGTTGAACGGCTCGTTGCCGCGGGACTTCACCTGAGCAAGGGTCAGCGCAGGCAGCCTGGGCGGCGCCTCCGACGAACGCAGCGGCTGCAGAAACCGGTCTGCCCCGGTCCCGTCCGATTTGAAGGTCTGCACGTAGAACGCGCTGGGCAGCGGCGGGCCGCTGTCCGGGCGGGGTCCGACGATGCTTCGCCACGGACGGTTGGCGATCGGTCCGGAGGCATCGGCCAGCTGGGCGTCGACGCGGTCGGTCAGGTAGCCGCGCATGATGGTGGTTGCCACCAGGCCGGACGCGAGCAGCGCCGCGGTCACCAAGGTCAGCAGGACCAGGACGATGGTGACGCGCAGGGGGTAGCGCTCGGTCAGGCGCCGGTGGCCGAGCATCAGTGGGGGCCTCGCGGAGTACGCAGGACGTAGCCGACGCCGCGGACGGTGTGCAGCAGCTTCGGCTCGCCGGTGTCGACCTTGCGGCGCAGGTAGGACACGTACGACTCGACCACGCCGGCGTCACCGGCGAAGTCGTAGTTCCAGACCGCGGACAGGAGCTGGCCCTTCGACATCACCCGCTCGGCGTTCTCCAGCAGGCAGCGGAGCAGCTTGAACTCGGTCAGCGACAGTTGGACCGCCTGACCCGCCTTGAACACCTCGTAGCTGTCCTCGTTGAGCTCCAGGTCGGCATACTTCAGTACGGCGGGCTCGGCGGCCGCCTGCTCGCGATGCCCCGAGCGGCGGAGCAGAGCGCGGACCCGGGCGACCAGCTCGTCCAGGCTGAACGGCTTCGTCACATAGTCGTCGCCGCCGGTCTGCAGGCCGAGGACTTTGTCCTCCACCGCGTCCCGGGCGGTCAGGAAGAGTACCGGGACGTGCCGGTCCTCGCCACGCAGGCGCCGGACCACTTCGAACCCGTCGAGCCCCGGCATCATCACGTCCAGCACGACCAGGTCGGGCTCCACCTCCCGCGCCTTGCGCAGCGCCTCGGTGCCGTGCGCCGCCGTGGTCACGTCGTACCCCGCGAACCGCAGACTCGCGGACAGCAGCTCGACGATGTTCGGCTCGTCGTCGACCACCAGCAGATGCGGACTCATGCCCACCAGTCTGCTCCCCCCACCCAGGCGCATCCTGCCAACTCCCTGGCAGTTCCCTGTGAGTGTCCTCCCGACGGGTGAGCCGCCGGGAGGACACCAGGGATCAGCGGGGACCGCGCTTGAAGCCCCACTTCTCGCGGGCGGCGTCGCGGACCGTGCCGTCGTTGACGCGGGTCGCGGTCGCCTTTCCGTCGGCCACGGTCGCGATCACCGTGACCTGGTTGCCGGCCTTCACGTCGGCGATCCCGTCCCGCGCGGCGTTCACCAGGGTGTCCTCCGTGAGCGTGTACTCCCGGCTGTACCCGTCCGCGCTCTTCACCGTGATCTTGTCCGTGCTGACCGCGGTGACCTCGCCCCGCTGGCTGGCGACGGTCTGGTAGCCGCCGCCGTCCTTCTCCACCACGAACTCCCCGTGCAGCGCGCCGCCGAAGCCGAGCTCGCCGCGCCGCCCCGGCCCGTGGCCGGCCTCGGGCTTGCCGGACTCGGCCGGCGCCGACGGCGAGGCCGAAGGCGACGGGGACGGCGTGGGATCGGCGCTGGTGGTCGCCCAGGCGACTCCCCCGGCCGCCGTCGTGACGACGACCGCCGCCACGGTGCCGGCCACCCGCCAGGACTTGTCGGTGAGTTTCTGCAACGCCATCTGGAACTGCCTCCCGGTACTGCGCACCAGGCCGTCACCTGGTGCTGGTCGTTCCACCTTGCGACGCCGACCTGAGGCACGCCTCCCGGAAAGCTGGCAAAACCCTGGCAATCGCGCCGCCCGGGTCTCCGCGCGCAGCTGTCAGACCAGGAACAGCACCGCGACCAGCCAGACCGCCGCGGCGAGCGCGGTCCCGATGAACTCGATCAGGATCGACAGGCCGGTCGCCCGCAGCGCGTGCTTGGTCGAGCCCCAGGCCGCCGGGTGGGTGCCCAGGCGCTGCCGCTCGGACAGGTACACACCGAGCGGGAACCCGACGAACATGCCGACCACCGGGATCAGGAAGAACCCCACGATCCCCAGCAGCACGCCGACGAACATCGACCGCCGCGGTACGCCGGACTCGCGCAGCCGGCGTTCCGGCACGATGTACTTCACCACCTGACTGGCACCGATCAGCACCACGGCCGCGGCGAGCACGGCCCACCCGGTCGGACTCTGCAGCTCGAGAGCCCAGATCAGGATCGCGGCGAGACTGAGCAGTGCGCCCGGCAGCACGGGCACCACGATGCCGATGATGCCGACGAAGATCGTGATGCCGATCAGGATCGTACCCACGCTGTTCACGCCCCCACTCTGCCGTAGATCGCTGCGCTTAGGGTGGGCGCATGCCTGCTCTGCACGATCTGGTCACCACGCTCGCCGCGCCCTGGGTCGCGCTCTCTCCGCGATCCGGTCAGCTGACGGGACAAGGCGCCGAGGGCGTGTACGCCCGGGACCGGCGGATCCTGTCCCGGCTGCTGGTCACCGTCGACGGCCGCGAACCGCTGGCCGTGCACGTCGACGAGCCGGCGGCCGGAACGACGACGTACTCGGCGGTGGTCGAGGGGCTCGGTGACACCGGCCACGATCCGACGGTGATGCTGCGGCGGACCCGCACGGTCGACGGCGAGGGGCTGACGGAGCAGTTCGTGCTGGTGAACCGTTCGCACAGCACGGTGGAGTGCACCCTGGCTGTTGCCGTCGGCACCGATCTCGCCGGCACCGCCGAGGTCCGCAGCGCCGCCGCCGCGGACCGGCCGGCCCTGCTGGCAACCCAGGACGAAGCAGCACTGCGCTGGGACTCGGCCGGAACGCGAGTGAGCGCTCTCCCGGATCCTGCGCCGCACACCGTCGCCGCATCAGGCGGGGCGGGTGACGCCGCGGCCATCACGTGGGAGCTACGAGTCGCGCCGGGGGAGGAGGCAACCGTCTCACTGCGAGTGAGCGCGATCTTCCCGCCGCCGACGGGGTTCGAGATCAAGCCGCCGGAGAGCCGGCCGACGTACGACGAGGTGCTTGTCTCCTGCGACGACACCCGCGTCGAGCGGTGGGTCCGCCGGTCGCTGCAGGACGTCGCCGCGTTGCAGCTCGGCACCGAGAACGCGGGAGAGCGGTATCTCGGGGCCGGACCGCCCTGGTACCTGACCCTGTTCGGTCGCGACTCACTGATCTCCTCGGGCATGCTGATCCCCATCGACCCCGAACTGGCCGCGGGCACGCTGCGCGCGCTGGCCCGGTGGCAGGGCAGCAAGGTCGACGCCGACGCCGCCGAGCAGCCCGGCAAGATCCCGCACGAGCTGCGCGCCGAGGTCGCCGATCACGGCGGCGGACTTGTCCTGCCGGCGGCGTACTACGGCTCCCACGACGCGACCCAGCTGTGGATCACCACGCTGCACAAGGCCTGGCGCTGGGGCATGCCGCGCGAGCAGGTCGAGGCGCTGCTGCCGTACCTGCAGAGAGCGCTCACCTGGATCCGGGACCACGCCGATCCCGACGGCGACGGCTTCCTCGAGTACCTGGACGAGTCCGGCCACGGCCTCGCCAACCAAGGCTGGAAGGACTCCAGCGACGCGGTCCAGTGGCCCGACGGCACGATCGCGACCGCGCCGATCGCGCTCTGCGAGGTCCAGGCCTACGCGTACGCCGCCGCGGTGGCGGGTGCCGAGCTGCTGACCGCGTTCGGCCTGGACGGTGCCGAGCAGTGGCTGACCTGGGCGGCCGAGCTGAAGATCCGGTTCCGGGAGAAATTCTGGGTCGACGGCTACCCGGCCATCGCCCTCGACGGCGAGAAGCGCCCGGTCGCCGGCCCGTCGTCCAACCTGGGCCACCTCCTAGGTACGGGCCTGCTCGACCCGGACGAGGAGGCGGCGGTGGCGGCAGTGCTGGCCGACCCCCAGCTCGACAGTGGCTTCGGACTCCGCACGCTCTCGACCGCGATGGCAGCGTTCAACCCGCTCGGCTACCACACCGGCAGCGTCTGGCCGCACGACACTGCGATGGCCATCCAGGGCCTGTACGCCGCAGGCCACGCCGCCACCGCGACGACGTACGCGCGCGGTCTGCTGACGACGGCGGAGGCGTTCGGCTACCGGCTGCCCGAGCTCTACGGCGGCGCCGGTTCAGCGGTGGAGAGCGTGCCCACGCCGTACCCGCTGTCGTGCCGCCCGCAGGCGTGGGCCGCGGCCTCGGCGGTCGCCGTCGTCGTCGCCGCGCTGGGAATCGACCCGCACGTGCCGGCCGGCACCCTCGACGTCTCACCCGCCGCCGACTTCCCCTGGACCACCCTGCGCATCGACGGTCTCCGGGTCGGAGAGCGCTCCCTGTCCGTGCACTACACGAACGGAAGGCTCACGGTGCACGCGTGACCCGTCAGTGGAAGGCGGTGAGCGCTGCCACCACCGCGATCGCCAGATAGCTGCCGCCGGCAAGGAAACGCTGGATCCGCCGACTGCGCGCGGACCGGAACCGGCGGCCGATCGCGTCTGCACCCACCGCGTAGCAGAGGTCGAGCGCCAAACCGATCACCAGCGTCGCGGCGCCCAGCAGCAGCATCTCGTTGCGGACCTGGACCGGTCCCGCGTCCCGGCTGGTGAACTGCGGCAGGAAAGCCAGGAAGAACAGCGCCGCCTTCGGATTGAACAAGTTCACCAGCACCCCGGCACGGAACACCCGGCCGAGCGGCTCGGCCCGCAACGTGCCGAGGCCGGAGCAGCCCGGGGGAGTCCGCAGCGTCCGCACCCCGAGATAGGCCAGATACGCGGCGCCGGTCAGCGAGATCGCCGTGAACAGCGCCGGTGACGCCTCAACCACCGCCACCAGGCCGAGCGCGGCGACCAGGATGTAGACCACCGACCCCGCCTCGATCGCGAACGCCGACACGACGCCGGCCCGGCGGCCCTGCGTCAGGCTGCGCAGCGAGATGTAGATGTTGTTCGGCCCGGGCATCCCGACCAGGACTACGGTCGCCCCGACGAACCCCAGCAACTGCCCGATCCCCATCCGCCCTGCCTGCCTTCCGTTGCCGCGATCCGGCCACCCGGCGGTGGACCGACCTGTCGCACTGGACCGCTCGATGGGTCTAGCCTGGCGGCGCGAGTTCCAGTCCACCCGAGCCAATTCGAGGAGAAGTGGACCGTTCCGGAGATCCGGCCGCGCTGGCCGACCTGATCGGCCGCCGGCTGAGTGGACCACCCGGCGGCCTCTACCGCCGGCTGGCCGACGCGCTCGCCGCCCTGATCGGCACCGCAGAACTGCCCGTCGGCGCCCGGCTGCCGGCCGAACGCCGCTTGGCCGAGGCCCTGGCCGTCAGCCGCAGCACCGTCGTCGCGGCGTACGACGAACTGCGCGGCCGCGGGCTGGTCGAGAGCCGCCGGGGCAGCGGGACGACGGTCGCCCGGGCCGCGAGCCGCGGCCGGTCCGGCGCCGACCGGCGCATGCCCACCGGGTACGGCGAGTCGTTGTTCCACCGGATCGCGTTCGGCCCCGGCGACGTGATCTCGATGACGTACGCCGTGGATCCCGGCATCCCGGAACTGGTCGCCGAGGTGCAGGATCTTGCCCGCACGGACCTGCCCGCGCTGCTGCAGGACGTCGGCTACCACCCGCGCGGGATCCTGCCGCTGCGCGAGCGCATCGCCGACCACTTCGAGCAGTCCGGCCTGCCGACCGGCCCGGACGAGATCGTCGTCACCAGCGGCGCGCACCAGGCGATCGCGCTGGTCACCCAGATGTACCTGCGCAGCGGCGCCGCGGTCGTGATCGAGCAGCCGAGCTGGCCGGGCTGCTTCGACCTGTTCGGCGCCGCCGGCGGCCGGGTGGTCGGCGTACCGCTGGACGACGCCGGGATCCGGCCGGACCTGCTGACCGCGGCGCTGAAGGAGCACCAGCCGGCGATGCTGTTCGTGATGCCGACCTTCCACAACCCGACCGGCCGGCTGATGTCGTCCGCCCGCCGCCGGCAGGTCGCCGAGCTCGCCGCCCGGTACGGCGTGGTGGTGGTCGAGGACAACGCGTACTCGGCCGGAGACCCGTCCGGCCCGGAGATCCCGCCGCCGCTGGCCGCGTTCGCCCCGGACCACGCCGAGGTGCTGTCGATCGGGTCGGTCTCGAAAGCGGTCTGGGGCGGACTGCGGATCGGCTGGATCCGGGCGCCGCGGCCGCTCGCGGAACGCCTCGCCCGGCACAAGGCGCTCGCCGATCTCGGCAGCCCGGTGATCGACCAGGCGCTGACCGCCCGGCTGCTGCCGCGGCTGACCGAGATCACCGCCGACCGGGCCCGGCTGGCCACCGGACGCCGCGCGCACATCGGCCGGCTGCTGGCCGAGCGGCTGCCCGAGTGGCAGTGGGAGGAACCGGCCGGTGGGTCGGCGTTGTGGATCCGGCTGCCGGACACCGACGCGCGGGTGTTCGCCCAGATCGCGCTGCGGCACGGCGTCGAGGTCGTCGCGGGGCACGCGATGGACCCCAGCGGCCTGCACGACGGCTACCTGCGGATCCCGTTCGCCTACCCGCCGGAGGTGCTGGTCGACGCGGTGGACCGGCTGGCGGGGGCGTGGCGGGAACTGCGCCGGCACGGCCCGGCGCCCGGCGTACCGATGGTCTGAGATGACGGATGGCGGTCACCCGGCTCGGGTGACCGCCATCGATGAAGGTCTGTTGGGGTCTGCGCCGCCATTGGCGCCTATGAGGCCAGGGGGTTACCGCTCCTCGTCCGCGGTGACAGCGGGAGCGGCTTCGAGCCGGCCCGTCTCGTCGTGGATCGTGATAGCGATGTTGCGCAGTTTCTCCGCGTGCTCCCGGCTGTGGTGGGCGCAGAAGAGCAGCTCCCCACCGGAGGTCAGGGTGACACGGACGTAGGCCTGCGCGCCGCAGCGGTCACAACGGTCCGCAGCCGACAGGGTCGAACTCGGGGCGAGTGCTGTAGTCACTTGAGGCCTCATCTCATCTAGTTCCGTACTCACCAGATAGCAACATCCTGACATGCGGATCGCTTCCCGGTAGGTGCAGCGTGTCCGAATGTGAGACGAACCACCTGTTCCCTTATGACGCATATTGACGGGGAATCGTTTCCGATTCGGGCGATCCGGTGTTTCCGGCGGGTGTCGGGCGTGTCTTTTCTCACTGTGCGCTACCCGCCGGTTACTGCGTGCGGATGTCCGGAGTGTCGGAGACCCGCCAGGATCGAGTCCGGATCGATATCTTCCGGAACACCTTTCCTGCCAAGGATTCGGAGTCGAAGCCGTCGTGGATGTGCGGTACCCGCGATCGCGCCGCACACGCCCGACCACGGACCCCTCCTGCCGGGTTTTGGGGGTGCCGCCTCGTAGGCTGTCACCGTGCGCGGGCCGAGCTCGCGCACGCTGTCTGCTTGTGAACCAGTGAAGGAGCCCAGTGGCCGCCCCGACGCCTCGCAGTACCGAGCTCGACCCGACGTACAACGCGCGCAACCTGCTCGTCCTCGAGGGGCTGGAGGCCGTGCGGAAGCGGCCGGGCATGTACATCGGGTCGACCGACAGCCGCGGCCTGATGCACTGCCTGTGGGAGATCATCGACAACGCCGTCGACGAGGCACTGGCCGGCCACGGCGACCGGATCGACGTCGTGCTGCACAAGGACGGTTCGGTCGAGGTCCGGGACAAGGCCCGCGGCATCCCGGTCGACATCGAGCCGAAGACCAAGCTCAGTGGTGTCGAGGTGGTCTTCACCAAGCTGCACGCCGGCGGCAAGTTCGGCGGCGGCTCGTACAACGCCTCCGGCGGTCTGCACGGGGTCGGCGCCTCCGTCGTGAACGCGCTGTCCGCGCGGCTCGACGTCGAGGTGGACCGCGGCGGTGTGGTCTGGACCACCTCGTTCCGGCGCGGCGTGGCCGGTGAGTTCGACGGCGAGGGCGCGACCGCCGGCTTCACCCCGGCCAAGGGCCTGCGCAAGGCCGGCCGGGCCAAGAAGGGCGTCACCGGCACCCGGATCCGGTACTGGGCGGACCGGCAGATCTTCACCCGCGACGCGGCCTTCAACTACGACGAGCTGGTCACCCGGGCGCGGCAGACGTCGTTCCTGGTGCCGGGTCTGGAGCTGGTGATCCGCGACGAGCGCGGGCACGAGCCGACCGAGGAGTCGTTCAAGCACGACGGTGGGATCAGCGAGTTCTGCGAGTTCCTGGCCACCGATCAGAAGGTCACCGACGTGATCCGGCTGACCGGCACGGGCCACTTCACCGAGACGGTGCCGATGCTCGACGACGCCGGCCACATGACGCCGACCGACGTCGAGCGCGACCTGGACGTCGACATCGCGGTGCGCTGGGGCGACGGCTACGAGACCGAGGTCCGCTCGTTCGTGAACATCGTGGCGACGCCGAAGGGCGGCACCCACGTGGCCGGCTTCGAGCGCGCGCTGTCGAAGGCGTTCACCGGCGTGCTGACCGGCACCAGGCTGCTGAAGAGCGGCGAGGAGGTCATCAAGGACGACGTGCTGGAGGGCCTCACCTCGGTCGTCACGGTCCGGCTGGCCGAACCGCAGTTCGACGGCCAGACCAAGGAGGTGCTCGGCACGCCGGCCGCGTCGCGGATCGTCGCGAAGGTGGTGCAGACCGAGCTGGAGAAGTTCCTCACCTCGGCCAAGGGCGCGGCCAAGGCGCAGGCCCGCGCCGTGCTGGAGAAGGTCGTCGCCGCCTCCCGGACCCGGGTCGCGGCCCGCCAGCACCGCGAGCTGCAGCGGCGCAAGACCGCGCTGGAGTCGTCGGCGCTGCCGGCGAAGCTGGCCGACTGCCGCAGCAACGACGTGGACCGCTCCGAGCTGTTCATCGTCGAGGGCGACTCGGCGCTCGGTACGGCGAAGCTGGCCCGCAACTCGGAGTTCCAGGCGCTGCTGCCGATCCGCGGCAAGATCCTCAACGTGCAGAAGGCGTCGGTCGGCGACATGCTGAAGAACGCCGAGTGCGCCTCGATCATCCAGGTGGTCGGCGCCGGCTCGGGCCGGACCTTCGACCTGGAGCAGGCGCGCTACGGCAAGATCATCTTCATGGCCGACGCCGACTCCGACGGCGCGCACATCCGCTGCCTGCTGGCGACACTGTTCTTCCGGTACATGCGGCCGCTGGTCGACGCCGGCCGGGTCTACACCGCCGTCCCGCCGCTGCACCGGTTCGAGCTGACGAACCCGAAGAAAGGGCAGGACAAGTACATCTACACCTACAGCGACGCGGAGTACCAGCGGAAGTCGGCCGAGCTGATGAAGAAGGGCGTGCGCTGGAAGGAGCCCCCGCAGCGTTACAAGGGCCTGGGTGAGATGGACGCCGACCAGCTGGCCGAGACCACGATGGACCCGCGGCACCGCACCCTGCGCCGGATCACCGTCGACGACGGCGAAGCCGCGGCGAGCGTCTTCGACCTGCTGATGGGCAACGACGTTGCTCCCCGCAAGGAGTTCATCGTGCAGGGCGCCTACGAGCTCGACGAGAACCGCATCGACGTCTGACCGTCCGACGCCAACCGGCGAGGCGTCCCCGGACCTGGGGTCTGCCTCGCCGTTGTCGTTTCTGCGCCACGAAGCCCCGACCACCTCGGTGTCCTGGGTCGTCACGGCTACACGGCGTCGGGTAAGAACGCTGTCACCAGCCGCAGACGAGCAGGAGCTATCGGTGCCGCCGTCGCATGCAGCGGTGACACCTCATTCGCGGCCCGAACTGCTCGGTACTTTGGGAGTCAGGCGTTATCAGGAGGCTGCGTATGCCCGTCGACCGACAGCTGCTGGATGCGGTCGCGAAGGCGTCTGGGCCAGTACAAACCGAAAGCGATCGTTGCTGCGCCTACGACGATGGGTACCATCGTGCCCCAGCCGAAGCCGTCGAGGACGTTGAACGCAGTCGACACCACGAGAACCGTCATGAAGACAATGAACGTGGAGCGGTTGCGACGCAGGAACAACAGCTGTTGTGCGGCGATCTTCGCAGCGGCGCCCCGGACGTCAGCATCAACAGGGATGGGACCGCCTCCGGCGGCGCGGTGTGCTGCGGCCAGCATCTGGGGTGGGAGATCGCCGGCGGCCGCGCGCAGCTGCCGGCGCTGCCTGTCGACGCTGAACACCAGCGTGACCCCGAGTAGTGAGCCGATCACGGCACCGCACACCAAGGCTTCGGGCCAGGTGAGCGGAATATCGAACCTGGCAACGAGGCCTATCAGGATTCCCGAAGCCAGACCGATGATGACCCCCAGGATCCAGCGCGGAGAGGTCAGCAAGTAGATGCGCACCTGTGCATCATCGCCCATTCGGCGGGTCGAGCGATCGACCCAACCGCCCGGAGAATTCCGCGTCCGTGAGGGAAACCCTCAACCGACACCTTCTGGCTGACCGCGAGACCACCGGCGCTGAGCGCACAGCTTGTCTCACAGAGGGGGCCCGATGATGTGTCCGATCAGCGGCGACTGTTCGTTACGATCCGGGCATGGCTCCACCGTCTGGAATCCTGATCGGGTACGCCCGCTGCCGGATTGTTGCTCGCGGCGCCCAACAGCTTACCCAGAGCGTCGGCCGGCCAGGAGCGCGAGGCCGGCGGGTAGCCTCGAAGGGCTGGTAGAGGGCTGCGGAGGAGTGAGCAATGGCTGTGGCTGAGCGGTTGGCGTGCTTCGACCTCGACAACACGTTGATCGACCGGAACGCGTCGTTCGTGGCCTGGGCCGAGTGGTGGGTGCCGAAGGTAGGGCTTGGTCCCGACGCGACCACCTGGTTGACCGATCACGACGAAGGCGGCTTCAAGCCCCGCGAGGTGCTGTTCGCGGGGGTGCGGGAGCGGTTCGGCGTCGAGGCGTCGGTCGACGAACTGGTGGCGGCCTACGACCGGGAGCATCCGTTGTTCACCTGGGTCGAGCCGGAGGTGCTCGACGGGATCGGCGCCCTGCGGACGGCGGGCTGGCGCGTCGCGGTGGTGACGAACGGCGGCGTCGTCCAGCAGAGCCTGAAGCTGGAGCACACCGGCATCGACAAGGCCGTCGACTACTGCTGCATCTCCGAGGCGGCCGGCGTCCGCAAGCCCGACCGGCGGATCTTCGAGATCGCGGCCGAGGGCGCCGGCAGTACCCTCGGCCGCGGCTGGATGGTCGGCGACCATCCGGCGTACGACGTCGCGGGTGGCATCAACGCCGGGCTGCGCACCATCCGGATCGGCGACCTCAACGGAACCGGCGGCCCGGTCGCGGACCACCAGTTCGGCAGCGTGCTCGACGCGTTCGGCGTGATTCTCGCCAGTTGACCCCCGGCCGCTCGCGCTGGACGCAACGGCCGGGCGTCGGGGTCAGGTCAAGGCGGAGCGGAGCATGGCGTGGGCGCCGCGCACGATTGCGTCGCGGTTGGCCTCGTAGGCCGGGTCGGTGATCTCGGTGGTGTTGCCGGCGCCGAACTGCAGCACCGGGACGTGCAGGTGGCCGGCCGGCATCAGCGGGTCGAGCCGGTCGCGCTGCAGGGTGTTGCGGTAGGCCACCTCGTTCGACAGGTAGCCGCCACCGGCGCCTTCCGAGGCGATCGATCCCTGCGTCGGGCCGAGCGGCCGCCGGACCGGTGTGGTCTGCCCGGCCGGGATCTCCAGCACCGACGTGTTCACCCGGGTCCGGAACGGCGTCACGTCGGTCTGCGCCATCCGCGCCGTCGGCAGGCTGGTGGTCAGCCACTCCGGACCGGCCGGCATGCTCGGGGAGACGACCGGCGCGCTGATCGTGCCACCGCCCCACAAGTTGTTGTTGTCACCGATCGAGCTGACCGACCGGCGCCGCCCGTTGAACACCTCGAGGTCGAACAAGCCCACCCGGCCCTGGCTCGCCGTCATCACCAGGTCGGCGTGCTGCGGGCCCGGCCGGTAGTGCGGGATGAGCGCGTGCTCGACCATGTTCTGGTCGAAGTCGGTGTAGCGGACCGGGAACACCACCGTCTGGATCTCGTACGTCGTACCGCCGACCTGCCAGCGCTGCCCGTCGAGGGACAGGGCGGTCGCGCCGGACGGGTTGCCGATCCGGATGTCGGCGTCGAGCGTGAACGGGTCGAACCCGGTGACCAGGACCTTGCGCACGCCCGGGCTGAACCGGGTGCTGGTGATGCCGCGGGACGCGTACTCCAGGGTGCGGATCAGCTCCGCGCGGTCCGCCGTACCGAGGCCGAAGGACGGCTGCCACTGGCGCAGGGCCCGGGTCATCGAGATGCGCGCCCAGTACAGGCCGCGGTCGTCGGTGGCCGGCAGGGCCGGAGCCTTCTGCTGGTGCTGGGCACGGTGGGTCGCGGTGCGCCACAGGGCCTCGGCCTGGGCGCGGACGACCAAGCGGGCGGCGAGCTTGTTCGGTGCCGCGCAGAGCAGCCGGTTGAACAGCGCGACGTGCCGGTCGAAGCCGGACCGGGCCAGGATCTGGTTCGGCACGGACGGGCCGCCGGCGACGCCGTTGTCCAGGCGCTGCTCTTCGACGGTCGTGGCGAGGGCCGGGTCGGAGCAGTCGGTGCGGGAGACCGTGGCCGTCGCGGGCGCCGGCGCCGTGGTGAGCACGGTGCTCAGGGCGAGCGCGCCGACGAGCAGGGAACGGGAAAGAGAACTTGGGCGGAGTCTCATAAGGGGTGTCTATCAGATCGCGGGGCAGCGCGCCGGACTTCGTGGCCCGTCGCGGGTATTGCAGACAGTATGCAATGGGTTACGTTCGGGTGGCGGCGTCCGCCCACACCGCCTCGCGTGAGGAGCACTCCTGTGACCAATCCTGACTCCAGCCGTCGCCGATTCCTGACCACCGCGCTGAGTGCCGGAGTCGGCGCGGTCGGCCTGGCCGCGTGCGGCAACGGTCCTGCGGCGACCGCGCCCTTGACGACAACACCTTCGGCACCTGGACCGGTGGCGTCCGGGCCGGTGTCCGGTACTCCGTCGGTCACGCCCGCGGCCGTTCTCCAGGTCGAGCCGCCGGTGACGACGGGCGAGCAGGCGCTGCGGCGGCTGCTGGAGGGCAACGCGCGGTTCGTCGCCGACCGGACCGAGGCAATCGACGAGGGAGTGGAACGCCGAGTTGCCGTGAGCAAGAGTCAGCAGCCGTTCGCGACAGTGCTCGGGTGCGTCGACTCGCGGGTGCCGGTGGAACTTGTCTTCGATCGTGGGCTCGGTGACCTGGTGGTCGTGCGCAGTGCGGGCGAGGCGCTGGACCACTCGGTCACCGGCAGCCTGGAGTTCGGGGTGGCCGAGCTGCACACGCCGCTGCTGATGGTGCTCGGGCACCAGCGGTGTGGCGCGCTCGACGCCACGATCAAGGCGCTGGACAGCCACCGGACGACGGCTCACGCCGGCCAGATCGACTACCTGGTCGAGACGCTCGCGCCGGCCGTCCGGCAGGTGTCCGGCAAACCGGGCGACCGCCTCGACAACGCGGTGCGCGCGAACGTCGGTCTGGTGATCGCCCAGCTCCGCAAGTCGCCGGTGCTCGGCCCGCTGGAGAAGTCCGGCAAGCTCACCCTGGTCGCCGCGTACTACGAGCTCGACACCGGCAAGGTCGTCGTCAGCGGCTGATCCGCTGACGGCGACCATGCGATCACGGGCCAGGCCGGGACGAACTGTTGTCGGGTGGCGTGGTCCACGGAAACTCTGTGACCCGGAGGTTGGTGCAGCCGTAGGGGATGAGCACCAGATCCTCGGCGTCGCCCGACGCGTCGACCGGACCGACGGGCGGGGCCGCTGCGGCGCCGCGTTCCAGACCCCACTCGACGCGCTGCCCGGTGACGTGCAGCTTGATCGGCGCGGTTGTGGGGGTGTACGGCAGATCGTCAGGTGGCGTCTGCTCCACCCGCACGTACTCCGTGACGTCACCCGGCGGGAGCGCGACCGCATAGTTCCATGGCCCGGTCGGGTGCACCTCCCAGGTCGCGTGCGGCTCGTCCCCACCGATTCTGCGCCACTGCTCCGGAACGGCGAGGGCGAACACCAGCGGTCCGCGCTGGACCGAGATCGCGCTCTCTCCGTGGGACACAGCCCGCACGCGGGCGGGCAGCCGCAGGCGGAGGAAGCGCTCTCCCGCCCATTCCCGGCCGACGAGGTGCACCTCGCCCGGGACGAGCGGCTCGGCGGGTTCGTCGTCGACGGTGAGCGTCGCGCCGGTCGCCCAGCCCGGGATCCGGAGGCGCAGCGGCCGCGACGACGTACCGGTGACGCGGAGCTCGACCTCGTCGGTGAACGGATAGCCGCCACCGACCTCGACCCGCAGGTCGTCGGTCTCCAGCACGCACGGCGCGTAGGAGAGCGCGGTCAGCCCGCCATCCGCGGCTTCCATCCACAAGTGGGCGGTGTACCGCGGCCAGCCCTGGTGGCGGTTCGCGGTGCAGCAGCCGAAGTGCGGTTCGAGACCGAAGACGTTCGCGTCGGGTCCGTTGTTCGTGTAGACCCGGTCCTCGGTGACGTGGCAGATCACCTGGTTGGCCTGCTGCACGTACTGATGCGTCCATTCGTCCGGCCCCACGGCGGCCGGCAGAGCGTTGAACGCGAGCTTCTCCAGCCGGGCCGCGAGCGGCTCGACCGGGCCCCAGGTCTCCAGGGCGACCTCGAGCGAGGCAAGGTACTCGACGACGGTGCACGTCTCGGTGCCCTGGCTCGGGTGCCGCCCGGCGAGGTGCTCGTCGCAGCTGTACAGCCCGCTCGCCTGCCCGTGGTGCTCGTCGAGCGCGGCGATCATCCGCAGCAGCCGGTCCAGCTGGCCGGGCGCGTCGTCGTACCGGGCCCAGACCGGCATCGCCTTCAGGCCCATCGCGACGTTGACGCCGTGCGAGGCGAGGTACTCGTCGTTCATCCAGTCGCCGGCGTTCGCCGCCTGCAGGCCGAGCAACGTTGCTTCCGGCACCTTCTCGCGGTACGGCAGGTCGTCGGCGAACGCGAACCAGTCGTACCCCTGCGCGCGGCACTTCGCTGCCAACGGCAACAACCAGGCCTCGCCGGTCAGCTCGTGCAGCTGGCTGATCACCCAGACCGCGTCGGTCCACCGGGACCGGGCCCACTCCCGCAGCGGCCACTCGTCGAGCACGCCGTCCAGGCAGCGCAGGAACCGCAGGCAGGCCGGCACGACGCGGGGGTCGCCGGTCGCGTCGTGGTGCTGCAGCAGCGCCTTCACCACGACGATCCGCGGCCAGACGTCGTGATCGGCGTACGTCGCCTCGCCCGTCCGCGGCCCGAACCAGCCGTCGGCGTGCTGGTGGTCGAGCAGGTGCCCGACCCAGCGCTCGACCTTGCGCTTCAGCCGGTCGTCGTCCAGCAGGTAGGCGATCCCGGTGACGCCGTCCAGCCAGTACGGTCCGCGCTCCCAGCCCTCGGCGTCACCGCCGATCCAGCCGCTGCGGGCGACGTCCGGCCAGAACTCGTCCAGCCGCCCGGCCATCCCTTCGGCCTGCTGCCGCATCCGCGCCTGCAGCCAGCCCGCCGGACGCAGGGTGCCAAGACGGAGCGGCCGAAGAGCAGAGGGCCGCAGGGAAGCGGGGCGCAGGGAAGCGGGGCGCAGGGAAGCGGGGCGCAGGTCGCCGACGGCCGGCACCCCGGCCCGGTCCTCCGGTGGCACGGTGGTCAGCTGACCTGGGTGAGGCGTCCGGTGTCCACGTCGTACATGAAGCCACCGACGAGCACGTCCTCGCCGATCAGCGGGTGGGAGCGGACGGCGGCGACGTCGCGGCGCAGCGCCTCCAGCTGGTCGGGAATGACGTTGAGCGGCAGGTAGCCCGCGGGCTTGCCGGACACGCGCTCGACCTTGGCCCGCAGCTCGTCCTCGGTCATCGCGGCCATCGCGCACCGGGTGTGCGGGATCACCATGATCCGCCGGACGCCGAGCAGCTGGACACCGAGCACGAGCCCGGTCATGGTCAGCTCGGTGACCCGGCCGCCGGCGCTGCGCAGCACCTTGGCGTCCCCGGGCTTGAGGCCGAGCATCTCCAGCGGCGGGATCCGCGAGTCCATGCAGGTGACCACGCCGACGCCGGCGTGCGCGATGCCGTCGAAGCCGCTGTAGGAGAAGTGGTCCGCGTAGTCGGCGTTGGCCGCGAGCAGGTCTTCGAAGCCGGGGACCGGGGGTGGGGCGTCCGTGGTCATCGGCGGTCTCCCGCCTGTACGGTGCCGGCACGCAGGATCGACATGTCGTAGGGCTCCTTTCCGCAGGATTCCGGACGGGGTGGGTCGGCGAGCTCGGTGGTGACCTCGACCTGCCAGGTCCGTCCGTCGGTGTGCTGGACGGTCACGGTCTCCACCTCCTCCGCGACGACGCCGAGCGCGTCCAGGGCGACCTCGCCGATGAGGTCACGGACGGCGATCTCGGCGACTTGGCCGCGCTTGGTCCAGGCGGACCGGCCGCGCAGCGTGGCCAGGACCGTCTCGCCCCGGTCGGCCGCGGCCAGGACGGCGGCGGCCGATTCCACGGTGAGACGCCCGTGCATGGTCCCGGCGGGCAGCAGCGTGCCGGTCGGGGAGAACCGGTGCCCGCTCAGGTGGTTGGACTCCCAGACCCGGCCGGGAGCGACAGCTGCCAGGCCGGCCACGACCGGCCGGCCGAACAGCGCGCAGCACTCGTCCCGCTTGCCGTTCGTGCAGATGAGCAGCACCGGCCGGGTCACGGGGGAGAGCTCGGGCAGCGACGCCCGCACGGCCACCAGATCGCCGCGCCGAACCGCTTCCAGGTCGAGCTCGTCGAGCTTCAGCGGGTCGTCGACGAGGCCGCCGAGCAGCCACGTCCGGCCGGGGACGGAGCTCGCGACGTACACCTGGTGGGCGGCCGATACGGCGTCCGCGTGCCGGCCGGGACTGCGGATCAGCCCGAACCGCAGGTCGGCCTTCTTGCACGCGGCGTCGACCCGCCGGCCGAGATCGGGGTCGAGGTGGCTCTGGGTCGGAGCCTTCGCACCCCACGGTCCCGGCTGTTCGACGACGACCCACCCGGTGGCCACGACGGCCGTTCCGGGCATCGGTTCGTCCAGGTCCCGGCAGATCGTCGAGCACAGGCCGGGGCTGGTGACGGGTGGTGCGCTCACACCCGCCAACGGTACGCGAGCCGTTGCCCGGTCCCGAGCAGGGTGGTCAGTCGTGGACAGCGCGCCGCCTCCCGAGCAGCACGACGGCCAGTACCGCGGCCGCGAACGCGCAGACCGCCGCGCCGGCGAAAATCGTGTGCACCTGGGCGATCGCCGCCTCGCGCAGTGCGTCGACGAAGGGCCGGCAGGAGCCGGGCGCCGTCGGGCAGAGTTCGTTGGGCGACGGGATGTCCTCGGCGAGCGCGTAGTACCGGCGCAGGCCGATCGCGGTCAGGGCCGAGACGCCGACGAGCATGCCGACCATCCGGGCGACCACCACGAGCGCGCTGACCAGGCCGTGGCTGTCCTGCGGCGTGGCGGCGAGCATCGCGGTGTTGACCGGCGACAGGGCCAGCCCGAAACCGAAGCCGCACCCGAGCAGGACGAGCGTGGCCGGAACGGAGTCCAGCGCGTCGCGACCCCAGAACGCCATCACAACGAACATCGCCCCCGCCAGCGCGAGGCCGGCGCCGGTGATCCAGCCGAGGCCGTAGCGGCGGGTGAGCCAGCCGCCGACGACCGCGCCGACAGGCAGCGCGACCAGGAAGCGCAGCAGGACGAGGGCGGCAGCCAGTTGCCCGCCGCCTTGCGTGGTCCGGGCGAAGACCGGGACGTCGACCAGAGCCGCGATGAGCGCGGCGCCGACCAGGAAGCTGATGACGAGCGACCCCCAGGCCGGCTTCGCCCGGAGCAGGCCGGCCGGAACGATCGCCCGCGGCGTACGGCGCTGCCAGGCGGCGAAGACGACGGCGAACACGGCCGCCGCGAGGAGCAGCCACGGGCCCGCCGGAGCCAGTACTTCGCGCTCGGGATCAGCGGTGGCGAAGGCCAGCACCACGCCGGCGAGCGCCAGCGCGAGCAGCAGGGCGCCGATCAGATCGACCCGGCCGAGCAGCGATCGGAGATCGGCCTTGCGGAACAGCAGCACCAGCCACAGGCAGAGCAGGACGAGGGTGACAACCCCGATCGGCGTCAGCAGCCGGGAGTCGCCGGTGAACGGGACGAACGGCAGACCGAGGGTCACGCCGGTCGCCAGTCGCTCGGGTGCTGTCAGCGTCAGGCCGAGTGCCACGCAGGCCAGGAGTCCGACAGCCGCCGAGAGCGGTGGCCGTCGACGGCCACGGAGCAGAACAGCCAGGACGAGGGCGACGGCGAGGTTCAGCCAGAAGATGTACCGCCAGTCGGCCACGGCGAGGACCGCGGCGCCGAGCAGCGGGCCGACCACCGAGCCGAGCTCCTGGACGGCGCCGACGACGCCGAGAGGCAGGCCGCGTTTCCCGGGTGGCCACAGATCGGCGACCAGGGCCAGCGTGGCGGGCACGAGTCCACCGCCGCCGATGCCCTGCAGGAACCGGCCGGTGACGACCAGGGTCAGGTCGTACGCCGTCGCGGTGATCAGCGAGCCGACCGCGAACAGCAGCAGCGCGCCGACCAGGACCGGCGTACGGCCGACCACGTCGGCGATCCGGCCGATCAGCGGCAGGACGGCGATGTAGCCGAGCAGGAAGCCGGACACGATCGGTGCCGCCCGCTGCAGCTGGTCCGCGGACAGGCCGACGCCGGCCATCATGTCCGGCAGCGCCAGCACCACGACGTAGGTGTCGGCCGCGGCGAACGCGACCGCGATCGAGGCCAGCGTCAACCGGGCGCGCGGGCTGCCGACCGAGGTCGCCGTGGAGCTGGTCACCCGTGCTCACCAGGGGGCGTCACGGCTTGGTGATCTCCACCTGTTCGCCGTAGCGGTCCAGGGTGACGTCGTAGCTGCTGGTGACGCCGTCGTAGAACGGCCCGGTGATCGTTGCCGACACCAACTGCTTGGTGTCCTGGTCGATCTTGAACGTGCTCGGGAAGTCCTGCCCGGCCGGCGCCTTCGGGAAGATGCCCTGCAGCGACTGGCCCTGCACGGCGCCGGTCACCTCGGTCAGCACCTTGGCACCGTCCCGCGTCTCGC
Organism: Kribbella flavida DSM 17836; assembly: GCF_000024345.1. NCBI lineage: Bacteria > Bacillati > Actinomycetota > Actinomycetes > Propionibacteriales > Kribbellaceae > Kribbella > Kribbella flavida. Next base: position 3,709,878 of record NC_013729.1, read on the forward strand.
CCTTGATCGCCGGGTCCTTCAGCGTCGGCAGCACCGAGGTCAGGCCCTTGGCCGGGTCCAGCAGGATCGCCGGGTCGGGCGCGCCGAGGCCGGCCAGCTGGCTCGGCGGCAGCTCGATGAACTTGGGCGTGAACGGCAGCTTGGCGTACACCTTGCTGCCGACCGCGACCACCTCGGCGTCGATCGGCGAACCGGCCGCGCGCACGGTCAGCTTGCCCTTGAACGCCGGCGCGTGGGTGGCGACGCCGTCGCCGCTGGCCAGCGTCTGCGCCGTGTCGGGCAGGTCGCGGCCGGTGAGCACGATGTGCACACTGGCCGCCTCGTCGATCGTCTTCTTGGCGTCGGTCAGCAGTGCGACCGGGTCCTCGCCGTTCTTCTTGTCGCCGCCGTCGTCGGTGCTGCCACTGCAGCCGGTCAGGGCGAGCACCAGCACCGCGCCGAGCGCGACCAGTCTGTTCATGACCTCAGCCTGCCAGGTTCGAGGCGCAGGCCGCGATCGGCTGCGCCACCGGTACGCCGGAGCCGTCGCGGCGCGGGTCGATCGGCGGCAGCTCCACCGGCGCCCCGCTGGTCGCGCTCGCCTTCACCGGCGCGGTGCCGACGAAGCCGAGCAGCAGCCCGTCCTCGCCCTTGAGCAGCCGCTGGCAGCGCACTCCGCCGGTCCCGCGGCCCTTGCCCGGGTACTCGCTGAACGGGGTCACCTTGACCGCGCCGACCTCGGTGCCGGGCAGTGCCGACGAGGAACCCGCGACGGTGACGACGTGCGACTCGCGGGCCGGGTCGACCGCGCCGAAGAAGACCACCTTGGCGCCGGCCGACAACCGGATGCCGGCCATCCCTCCGGCCGTCCGGCCCTGCGGCCGGACCACCGAGGCGTTGAAGTGCAGCAGCTGCGCGTCACTGGCGATGAAGCAGAGCTCCTCCTCGCCGGTGGCCAGCTCGACCGCGCCGACCACTCGGTCGCCGTCGGCCAGCCGGATGATCTCCCAGGAGTCGCGGTTGCTCAGGTGGTCCGGAACGACGCGCTTGACCACGCCGGTCGCCGTACCGAGCGCGACGCCGACGGATTCGGGGTCCATCGTGGTCAGCGCCAGGGCCCGCTCACCGGCCTCGAGCTCGACGAACTCCGCGATCGGGGCGCCGCCTTGCAGGTTCGGCGCGTTGGCGGTGGTCGGCACGGCCGGCAGGTCGAGCGACTCCAGCCGGATCAGCCGCCCCGCACTGGTGATCAGGCCGTACTGCCCGCGGGCGGTGCTCTTCACCGCCGACACGATCGCGTCGTGCTTGGCCCGGCCCTCGCCGTCGCCGAACGGCTCGACGCCGTTGGTCCGGGCGAGCAGCCCGGCCGAGCTCATCAGCACCCAGCACGGGTCGTCGGTGACCTCGAGCGGCACGGCCGCGGTCTTGGCCGCGCCCGACGACTCCAGCAGCACCGTACGCCGCGGCGTGCCGTAGGTCTTCGCGACGTCGGCGAGCTCCTCGGAGACGATCTTGCGCAGCAGGGCCTCGTCCTCGAGGATCGCGGTCAGCTTCTCGATCTCGCGCTCCAGCTCGGCCTTCTCGGTCTCCAGCTCGAGCTTGGAGAACTTGGTCAGCCGGCGCAGCGGCATGTCGAGAATGTAGTTGGCCTGGACCTCGGACAGGTCGTAGATGTCGATCAGCCGGGTCCGGGCGGCGCCGGCGTCGTCGCTGCTGCGGATGATCTGGATCACCTCGTCGATGTCCAGGATCGCGATCAGCAGGCCGTCGACGATGTGCAGCCGGTCCTGCGCCTTCTTCCGGCGGAACTCGCTGCGCCGCCGGGTCACGTCGTAGCGGTGCTCGAGGTAGACGTCGAGCAGCTCGCGCAGACCCAGCGTGCGGGGCTGGCCGTCGACCAGGCAGACCGCGTTGATCGAGAACGAGTCCTCCAGCGGGGTCAGCTTGTACAGCTGCTCCAGCAGCGCCTCGGGCACGAAGCCGTTCTTGACCTCGATCACCAGCCGGGTGCCGTGGCTGCGGTCGGTCAGGTCCTTGACGTCCGCGATGCCCTGCAGTTTCTTGGCCTGGACCAGCGTCTTGATCTTCTCGATCACCTTCTCCGGGCCGACCGTGTAGGGCAGTTCGGTGACCACGATGCCCTTGCGCCGCGGGGTGACGTTCTCGATCCGGGCGGTGGCGCGCATCTTGAAACTGCCGCGGCCGGTGGCGTAGGCGTCCTTGATGCCCTCCAGGCCGACGATCTTGCCGCCGGTCGGCAGGTCCGGGCCGGGCACGAACCGCATCAGGTCGTCCAGGTCGGCCTTGGGGTGCTTGATCAGGTGCCGCAGCGCCTGGACCACCTCGACCAGGTTGTGCGGCGCCATGTTGGTCGCCATCCCGACCGCGATCCCGGCGGCGCCGTTGACCAGCAGGTTCGGGAAGGCGGCCGGCAGCACCGCCGGCTCCTCCTCCTGGCCGTCGTAGTTCGGCTTGAAGTCGACGACGTTCTCGTCCAGGCCGTTGGTCATCGCCATCGCCGGCGGCGCCATCCGGCACTCGGTGTACCGCATCGCGGCCGGGCCGTCGTCGAGCGAGCCGAAGTTGCCGTGGCCGTCGATCAGCGGCACCCGCATCGACCACGGCTGCGCGGTCCGGACCAGGGCGTCGTAGATCGCGCCGTCGCCGTGCGGGTGGTACTTACCCATCACCTCACCGACGACGCGGGCGCTCTTCACGTGACCGCGGTCGGGGCGGATGTTGTTCTCCGCCATCGAGAACAGGATCCGCCGCTGCACCGGCTTGAGGCCGTCCCGGGCGTCGGGCAGCGCCCGGGAGTAGATCACCGAGTAGGCGTACTCCAGGAAGCTGGTGCGCATCTCGTCGGAGACGTCGACGTCGAGGATGCGCTCCTCGAAGTCCTCCGGTTCGGCGGTGGTGCTGGAACGGCGTGCCATGCGGGTCTACGAACTCCTCGGTCCCTGTCGGGTGCTGGTGCCTGGCCGGCTGGTGCCGGCCCGCTGCCGGGCGTGCCGCGGCGGTCCGGCGGCAGCGCCATTGTCCCCGGTCGGCGCCGCGAAGCACGGCAGCGACCCGGCCCAATCGCGCCAACCCTACGACGCCGTACCGACAACCCGGTGGGCACCGCCGGTGCCGGGGCCCGCCGCGGCGGCGGACCCCGGCCGGGCGTCACCAGATCTTGTCGTCCGGGGACGGCGCCGAGGTGATCCGGACCGAGTCGGCGGTGATCCGGACGGAGTCGTCGGTGATGCGGACCGAGTCGGTGGTGCCGCCGGTGATGCGGACGGAGTCGTCGGCCAGGGCGGTGGCCGGGACTGCCAGCAGGCCCGCGGTGAGCAGGGCGCCGGCGAAAAGACGTTTGCGCATGGTGGTTCCTTCCTGTTCTGCCGGCCCGTCGAGCAGGTGGAGGCCCCACCGGCCCGGACCGGCGACCCGATTCTGCGGACGCCGCGAGTCGGCGCCGGCTGGATGTCGTTGTGGTCGAAGTGTTGGCCGCGGAGGACTACGGCGTGCTACTCGGTGGCCGCCGACGGGTGGGAGTGCCGCAGGATGAACGCGGTCGGAGCCAGTGCGGCGCCCGCGGCGAGGACCAGGCAGACAACGACGATGCCGAACAGGATCGCCCACGGGACCGTGGTGGGGACCTGGCTCAGGCCGTCGTTCATCGCGTGCCGGATGAGCAGCCCGACGGTGACGGTGATGACCGTGCCGAGGGTGAGGGCGACCGCGCCGACCAGCGTCGACTCCCACAGCACCATCCGGCGGATCTGGGCCGCAGTGGCGCCCAGCAGCCGGGAGGTGATGAACTCGCGGCCGCGCTGCAGGCTGCCCATCAGCAGGGTGTTCACGATCGCGATCGCGCTGTAGAGGGCGGCCGGCCCGAGCAGCAGCACGATCCCGAGCTTGTTGCCTTCGCGCAGTCCTTCACTCTGCGCGGCCTCCCAGGCCGCGGCCGGTTCCGCCCGCGCGCCCGTGCCGCCGAGCGCGGTGTTGAGGGAGTCGACCAGCGACGCGGTGTCCTGTCCGGCCACCGGCAGGACGAACCAGCGATCCGGCTGCGCGGCCGGCGCGTGCTTGCGGGCGAGCGCGGGCGGTACCAGCATCGCCGCGTTGACCTCGGCGGCGGTCCGGACGATCGCGACGATCTCCAGCCGGTCGGTGGTGCCGTCGGTGAACGCCACCGGGATCTCGTCGCCGACCCGGTACCCCTCGTAGCCGGCCAGTTCCTTGCTGATGGCCACAGTGCTGCCGGAGAGCCGGCCGAGATCGCCGGAGAGCGCTTCCAGCGTCCGGGCCCGGGGCGCGACCGAGAGGTCGACCCCCTCGGCGTCCACGATCTCCGCGGAGTCGTGGTCGACGCGGATGATCGGCAGCCGCAGCGCACCGTCGGCCGCGGCGACGCCCGGGGTCCCGAGAATGCGCTCTCCGAGATCTCCCGGGGACGCGCCGGCCGGCACGGTCTCCGGCGCGGTGACGACGATCGGCGCCAGCACGGTGTCGCGGATCGTGGCGGTCGCGGCGTCGGCGGCGAAGCTGAGCGTGAGCACCATCGAGCCCGCGATCCCGGAGATCGCCAGGATCGGCGCGGCCAGCGAGGCGGTGCGCCGGGGCGCGGCGACCACGTTGCTGCGGGCCAACCGTCCCGACACCTGCGTCCAGGCGACCAGGGGCAGTGCCAGCAACCGGCTGACCCACGGCACGACCAGCGGGCCGAGCAGCGTCAGTGCGACCACGAGCAGCATCGGCGTGAACATCGCCAGCGGGATCACCGCCTCGCCGGTCCCGGGCTGGATCAGCGCCAGCAAGACGATCGCCCCGGCCAGGAACAGGACGCCGAACACGATCCGGACCGGACCGAGCCGGGGCGGTTCCAGCGCGGCTTCCCGGAGCGCGTCGATCGGGCCGATGCGCCCTGCCCGGCGAGCCGCCGACCGGGCGCCGAGCATCGCGACCGCCAGACCGATGGTCATCGCGATCGCCAGTGGCACCCACGGACTGGCCGGTTCCAGCTTGACCGGCGCAAGCTCCGTGTACGACGCCTTCGCGAGCAGCAGGGGAGTGAGCAGCTGGGCCAGGACGGCGCCCGTCAGCGCGGCGGCGAACGCGACCACCAAGGCTTCCCCGAGCACCATCCGGCGGATCTGCCGGGGCGTGGCGCCGACGAGCCGGAGCAGGCCGATCTCGCGGCGCCGCGACGCGACCGCGAAGGCGAACGTGCTCGCGATGACGAAGATCGTGATGAAACCGCAGATGGCGCCGACCATGCTCAGCACCGCCTGCAGACCGGACACGTCCTGGCCGGAAACATTCACCGTGACGGTCCGTGCCGGTTCGCCGTCACCGCCGGGCAGCTGGACGGGGATCCCGCCCGCCCCGGGGCCGTCGTACGCGATGGTGGCGGCGGTGGCCGTGGCGGCCAGGCCGAGCAGGAGCACGCCGACGGCGAGAGCGACGAAGGAGCCGGCGTACAGGGAGCGGTGGCGGCTGACGGTCTGGCGGCTGAGGAAGAACATCAGCGCTCCAGGTCGCTCATCGCGGCGGCGATCTGCTGCGGGGTGCCGCGGTCGAGGGAGCCGGCCACGACACCGTCGGACAGGAAGACCACCCGGTCGGCGTACGCGGCGGCCAGCGGGTCGTGGGTGACCATGACGACGGTCTGCCCGCTGGCGTCGGTTGCCGACCGCAACAGGTCGAGGATCTGGCGGCTGGTCTTGCTGTCGAGCGCACCGGTGGGCTCGTCGGCGAAGAACACCGCTGGGCGGGTGATCAGTGCGCGAGCGATGGCGACCCGCTGCTGCTGGCCGCCGGAGAGCTCCGCGGGGCGGCGGCCTGCTTTGTCCTCCAGTCCGACCTGCTGGAGCACCTGGTGAACGTCTCGCCGCTGCGGGCGGCGACCGGTCAGCCGGAGCGGCAGCGCGACGTTGTCGTAGACGGTGAGCGACGGCAGCAGGTTGTAGGCCTGGAAGACGAAACCCATCTGCTCGCGGCGCAGCTTGGTCAGCGCGACCTCGGAGAGGCCGTGCAGGGGCGTCCCGTTGAGCACGACGGCCCCGGTGGTCGGTTTGTCGAGGCCGGCCGCGCACTGCAGCAGCGTCGACTTGCCGGATCCGGACGGTCCCATCACCGCGGTGAAGGACCCCTGCTGGAAGTGGTAGGTCACACCGCGCAGCGCATCCACCGCCCCGGCCTTGGACCGGTAGGTCTTGGTGATCCCGTCCAGCAGCAGCGCGGGCGGCCGGCCGTCGGCTTGGTGCCAGGCAGGCGGTACCGGGTGGGGCATTGCTGCGGTGTGCGGTGGCTGGTCGTGCGACGTGGTCCTGGACATGGTCCCAGCCAACCGCCGGACGTCCGGCCGCGCGCTGGCCTGCGGGGGAGACCGAAGGTAGCGCGCAAGCTACCGTGCGCGGACCTGTCGCGGCCCTAGGGTTGACCGGGTGGAGCGACCGAGCAACGTGTGGGCCGCGATGGCCACCCGACGGTACCTCGTCTCGTCCTGGCCGTGGCGCAGCTACGCGTACCTGATCAGCTCGATCCCCGTCGGTGTACTCACCATCGTTCTGCTGGGCGGAGCGGTCGCGCTGAGCGCGGTGCTCAGCCCGTTGATCGTCGGCATCCTCATGTTCAGCGCCTTCCCGCTGCTCGGCGTGCTGATCGGCCGGGTCGAACGGTGGCGGGCCAAGCTGATGCTGCCGGCCGGCATCCCGAGCCCGCACGCCGTGATGCCGGCCGGGATGAGCAGGCGGGACAGGTTTCGGTTCCGCCGCCGGGAGCAGGGCTCGCTGCGCGGCCTCGGGTACGGCGTACTGCTCGGCACGTTCGTCTGGGTGTTCAGCGCGGCCTTCGGCGGCCTGAGCCTGTCCGTGCTGGTGATCACGCTGATGGCGCCGCTGATCGCCACCGACGACGAGCTCGGCATGGGGCCGTGGACGCTCGACACCACCGGCGAGGGTTTCCTGTTCCTGGTCACTTTCGGCCCCGCCTGGTACGTCGTGACGTCGTACCTGCTGGGCTGTCTGGCCGGGGCCGAGGCCGCGCTGGCCAGGTCCATGCTCGGGCCGCGGGAGGACGAGCTGCGCCGCAACGTTGCCGAACTGCGGCGCTCACGGCTCGACCTGGTCGACGCGTTCGAGACCGAGCGGGCGCGGATCGAGCGGCACCTGCACGACGGCGTTCAGCAGCGGCTGGTCGGGCTCACGATGACGCTGGGGCTGGCGGAGCTCGATCTGCCCGAGGGCGACGGCAAGACGCTGGTGGTGAAGGCGCACCGGGAGGCGGAGGCGGCGCTGGCCGATCTGCGGGAGGCGGTGCGGGGGATTCACCCGCGGGTGCTCGTCGACCTCGGGCTGGAGGCCGCCGTCCGGGAGGTCGCCGACCGGAGCCCGTTGCCGGTGTCGGTGCGGATGTCGCTGCCGAACCGGTTGCCGGCGCCGATCGAGGCAGCCGCGTACTTCTTCGTCAGCGAGGCACTGGCCAACGTGGCGAAGCACGCCGAGGCCACCCGCTGCGACGTCGAGGCGTGGGTCAGCGGCGACCGGCTGGTCGTGACCGTGACCGACGACGGCCGCGGTGGCGCCGATCCGGCCGCTGGAACCGGACTGACCGGACTGGTCACCCGGCTGGACGCGCTGGGCGGCACACTTGACCTGTCCAGCCCACCCGGTGGGCCGACTCGACTGAGGATGGAGAGCCCGTGCCGGCTGGACGACTGAGCATCGTACTGGCGGAGGACTCGTTGCTGCTGCGCGAAGGCCTGGCCAGCATCCTCGACCGCGCCGGGCACGAGGTCCGCGACGCGGTGGGGGACGGCGACACGCTGCTCGCGGTGGTCCGCAAGGATCCGCCGGACGTGGTGATCACCGACGTCCGGATGCCGCCGGGCCACAGCGACGAGGGTCTGCGAGCGGCCGCCGCGATTCGGGCCGAGCTGCCGGCGATCGGCATCCTGGTGCTGTCCCAGTACGTCGCCGACGCGTACCTGTCGTCGTTGCTGGAGACCACGACCGGCGGTATCGGCTACCTGCTCAAGGACCGGGTCGGGCACGTGACCGAGTTCCTCGCCTCGCTCGACCGGGTCGCCGAGGGGGGAACGGTGGTGGACCCGGAGGTGGTCCGGCAGCTGCTGTCGCGGCGGCGGGACGACGGTCCGCTGTCCGCGCTGACGCCACGCGAGCTGGAGGTGCTGGCGCTGATGGCCGAGGGCCGGGTGAACGCGTCGATCGCGGAGCAGCTGGTGGTGAGCGAGGCCGCGGTCCGCAAGCACGTCGGCAACATCTTCGCCAAGCTGCAGCTGGAGGACGGGCTGGACCGGCGTGTCTCGGCCGTGCTCACCTACCTGCGTCGTCAGGCATGAGGGGTGCTGTCGGCCGGGCCTCCGCCACCGCCCCATGACCTTGGAGGCGAGGGAGAATGAGGTATGGCGAACTGGGCTGACGAGAGCGACATCCGCAAGATCCTGGCCGGGTGCCGGACCTGGGCCGTGGTCGGCCTGTCGAACAACAGCGGCCGCGCGGCGTACGGCGTGGCGCGGTTCCTGCAGCAGCACGGCAAACGGATCGTGCCGGTGCACCCGTCGGCGGAGACGGTGCACGGCGAGCAGGGGTACGCGACGCTGGCCGACATCCCGTTCCCGGTGGACTGCGTGGACGTGTTCGTCCGGTCCGAGCTGGCCGGAGAGATCGCCGACCAGGCGGTGGGAATCAACGCCTCGGCGGTCTGGTTCCAGCTGGATGTAGTGGATCCGGACGCCTACACCCGAACGACGGCCGCGGGCCTGACGATGGTGATGGACCGTTGCCCGGCGATCGAGTGGGGACGCCTGGGTCCCAGCTGACCACCGGCGAAGGGATCACATGTTCACGATCGACACCTCCACCGAGTTCGGTGCCCGCATCACCAAGCAGCTGGCCGACGAGCTGGTGATCTGGCTGACCACGGTCGGCGGGTCCGGCACACCGGCGCCGAACCCGGTCTGGTTCCACTGGAACGGCCAGCAGGTCCTGGTGTTCAGCCAGGCGGCGAAGGCGAAGGTCCACAACATCGAGCGCAACCCCCGGGTCGCGCTGCACTTCAACGCCACCTTCACCGGCGGCGACGTCGGCGTGCTGTCCGGCACCGCGGTGATCGACGGGTCCGGTCCGACCGCCGAGGAGCTCGCGATGTACGACGCGAAGTACGCCGAGGGCCTGGCCTCGCTCACCATGAGCGCGGAGGATTTTCACCGCGAGTACCCGGTGCTGATCCGGATCACCCCCGACAAGCTCCGCGGCTTCTGACCTTCCGGTCGGGAACCGGCGACGGCAGCGTGCCCCCAGGGGTGCGCTGCCGTCGTCGGTGCGGGCGGATCGGTCAGTTGAGGTAGCCCTCGACGGTGCTCGCCGGGCGGGCCTCGGCGGTGTCAGGGTCCTCACCGAACTCCCGCTTCGCGCGGCGCTGGCGGAGCAGGTCCCAGCACTGGTCCAGCTCGACCTCGAGGGCCTGCAGCCGGGCCTGCTCCTCGGCGTCGTCGACCTCGCCGGCGCTGTGCTTGGTCCGTAGTTCGTGCTCCTCGGCCACCAGGTCGTTGATGCGGTGGAGGATGCTCTTGTCGTCGGTCATGAGGAAACCGTACGCCCGTCCGGCAGCGGAGCGCGGGCGAGCAACTCCGTCGTGACCAGGATCGCCAGTGCCTCGGCCGCGACCAGCCCGAGCAGGACCACCAGCTGCAGCGCCGCGGCCGCGGTCGGTGACGCCCCGCCGAGCACCATGCCGACGAAGGCGCCGGGCAAGGTGACCAAGCCCACCGTGCGGGTCTGGTCCAGCGCCGGCAGCAGCGCGTCGCCCGCGCTCGGTCCGGCGACCAGCTTGAACGCGTCCGCCGGCACCAGCCCGATCGACAGCCCGGCCTCGTACTCGCCGAAGCGTCCGCCGTACTCCGCGAGCAGCCGCCGGCCGGCCAGGGTGGTCGCGTTCATCGTGCCGCCGATGATGATGCCGCCCATCGGCAGGATCGTCTCGGGGTTGCGCGGCACGACGCCCGGCAGGATCAGCAGCAGCAGCACGACGCAGGCGCTGCCGCCGATCGCCAGCGCGCAGAACACCAACTGACCCGGTACGACGGCCGTCGAGCGGATCCGCCGGGTGCTGGTCAGGGTGGCCACGACGAGCATCACCAGCACGAAGCCGAGCGCGCCCCACAGCGACTGCAGCGCGAAGCCGACGACCACGCCGACCACCGCCAGCTGCAGGACGGCCCGCGCGGCGGCGGTGACGATGCCCTTGTCGTGCCGCAGCGAGGCGTACCGCGACGCCAGCACCGCGATGGCCACCAGCAGCGGCAGGACGACGACCGCCGCGATCCCCAGACCGGTGTCAGCAGACATCCGGCCATTCCACCACGCCGGTCAGCCGATCCCGTTCAAGCTGTCCCACCCAAGCTGTCCTGGTCAGACGTCGCTGTCAGGAGTCGCGGAAGTCCGTTTCGTCGTAGGCGTGCCCGGTCCGCTCGCCGGACTCGACCTTGCCGGCCTCCTCGGCGCGCAGCTCGACCCGGCGGATCTTGCCCGAGATCGTCTTCGGCAGCTCGGCGAACTCGATCCGCCGGATCCGCTGGTACGCCGCCAGGTGGTCGCGGCAGTACGCCAGGATCTGCCCGGCCAGCTCGCGGCTCGGCTCGTACCCCGCGGCGAGCACGACGTACGCCTTGGGCACCGCGAGCCGGACCGGGTCCGGCGAGGGCACCACGGCGGCCTCGGCGACCGCCGGGTGCTCGATCAGCACCGACTCCAGCTCGAACGGCGAGATCCGGTAGTCGCTGGCCTTGAACACGTCGTCGGAGCGGCCGACGTAGGTGATGTAGCCGTCCTCGTCCCGGTGGGCCACGTCGCCGGTGTGGTAGAAACCACCGCGCATCACCTCGTCGGTGAGCGCCTTCGCGTCGCGGTAGCCGCGCATCAGCGGCACCGGCGGCGGCGCGAGCTCGATGCAGATCTCCCCGTCGTCGCCGACCGCGTCGGTCGCCGGGTCGACCAGCGCGATCGAGTAGCCCGGCAGCGGCCGGCCCATCGACCCGGGCTTGACCGGCTGCCCCGGCGGGTTGCCGATCTGGGCGGTGGTCTCGGTCTGGCCGTAGCCGTCGCGGATGGTGATGCCCCAGGCGTTGCGAACCTGCTCGATCACTTCCGGGTTCAGCGGCTCGCCGGCCGAGATGCACTCCCGGACCCGGACCTCGACCACCGACAGGTCGGCCTGGATCAGCATGCGCCAGACCGTCGGCGGTGCGCAGAACGTGGTCACGCCGTACGTCGCCAGCACCTGCAGCATCTTCTCGGCGTCGAAGCGGGTGTAGTTGTACAGGAAGACCGTGGCGCCCGCGTTCCACGGCGCGAAGACGTTGCTCCACGAGTGCTTGGCCCATCCCGGCGACGACACGTTGAGGTGGACGTCGCCGGGCTGCAGGCCGACCCAGTACATCGTCGAGAGGTGGCCGACCGGGTAGCTGACCTGGGTGTGCTCGACGAGCTTCGGCTCGCTGGTCGTGCCGGAGGTGAAGTAGAGCAGCAGCGAGTCGTCCGCCGAGGTGTCGACCTCCGGCACCGGTCCGTCGTACTCCCGGGTCTGCTCGTAGTCGAGCCAGCCCTCCACCGGCTCACCGATGCCGATCCGCAGGCAGTGGTCGGCGATGCCCTCGTACCGCGCGGCGTCGGCGGTGCTGGTGACCACCGCCCGGACGCCGCCGCGGGTGATCCGGTCGGCCAGGTCGGCGTCGGTCAGCAGCGTGGTCGCCGGAATCATCACCGCCCCGGCGCGGATGCAGGCCAGCATCACCTCCCACAGCGGGACGGTGTTGCCGAGCACGATCAGCACCCGGTCGCCCGGCTGCAGCCCCTGCTCGGTGAGCCAGCCGGCCACCTGCCGCGACCGCTCGGCCATCTCGCCGTAGGTCAGCGAGTTGACCTCGCCGTCCTCCTCGACGATGGTGAGCGCGGCCACCTCCGGCTGCTCGACCGCGAGCGCGTCGAACCAGTCCCGCGCCCAGTTGAACCGGTCGAAGGCCGGCCAGCTGAAGTCGCGGTACGCCGTGTCGTAGTCCTCCCGGTGCGCGATCAGGAAGTCGCGGGCCTCGCGAAAGGCCCGGGTGGTCTCCGAGGTGCTCTGTTCCTCGCTCATGCCCGCACTATTCCCGCACCCGGACACGATCGGCAATCGGGCTCGCGCGTGTCTGTGGACAACCGTCAGCCCAGCCGCAGGGCGAGCACCGCCCCGGCGAGCACGAGCGGCACCAGCACGGCGCCGCGCCACAGGAACGACCACCAGGAGATGTGCACGCCGGCGGTCCGGCAGCGGTCGCGCCACAACAGCGTGGCCAGCGAACCCCACAGCGTGAGCAGGCAGCCGCAGTTCACGCCGATCAGCAGCAGCATCATCCGTCGCCCCTCCGCGGCCGCGACCGGCTCCATCGCCAGGTACGCTGGGAGGTTGTCGACGGCGTTCGCGCCGATCGCGGCCGTTCCGGCCAGCCGGAGGTCGGGCAGCAACCCGCCGGAGGCCGTTCCGGCGACGTCTGCGAGCCGTTGCTCGAAGCCGTGGGCGGTCAGCGTTGCGACGACCAGGAAGAGCCCGACGACGGTCACAACCAGCCGCCACGGCAACAGCGACCAGTTCACGGCCGCCCGGCGGCGTACGGCGAAGAGACCGAGCAGGACGACGGCTCCTGCGCTCGCCGGCCAGGCCACCTCGACCCCGGACACGAAGGCCGGTCCCAGCGCCAGACACACCCCGGCCGCCCCCCAGAACAGCACCTTGTCGTCGACCGCAGGAGTCTTCGGTACGACGTACGCGCGGCGCAGGTCCCGGTGGAACAGAGCGGCCAGCACGATCACGGTGACGAGCACGGCGGCGACAGCCGGTCGCCAGCTCAGTGCGAGGTAGTCGCCCAGCCCCAGACCGAGCTGGTCGAAGCGGTGCAGTGCCAGCAGATTCGTGAGGTTCGACACCGGCAGCAGCAGCGACGCCGTGCCCGCGAGCCACACCGTCGTGAACGCGAACAGCTTCGGCGGAATGCTCAGCTGCCGAGCCATCGCCAGCACGACTGGTGTCAGCAGTACAGCGCAGGTGTCGAGGGACAGCACGATCGTCAGTGCGGTGGCGAGCACGACCACGAGCAGCCACAGTCGCCAGGTCCGGCCGCGCGCCAGGTGAGCGGCTTCCCGAGCGGCTACGTCGAACACCTTGGCCGAGTCGGCCAGCCCCGCGATGATCGTCACCGCCACCAGGAACACCAGGACCGAGGCGATGCGCTCCAGCACGTGCACCGCGTCGTCCAGCCCGAGCAGACCGGAGGCGAGCACGCTCAGTCCGCCGAGCGCGCTCAGCCACCACATGCGGCAAACCCTAGGGGGCAGCTTTCCGTGCACCGGAATCGCGTCGTCCGGCGGGGCCGCGGTGAGTAGGCTGAACGGGTGACGCCGGAGGACGAGCTGCAGATGCCCGGGCCTGACTCCGCCGTGCCCGACCCGGCCGGAGCCGGCTGGCGGGAGACCGATGCCGCCGACCAGGCCATCGCCGACCAGACCTTTGCCGGGCTGCCGCTGGCCGGGCAACCGCTGGGCGACCGGCCGGAGAACTACCCGGCCGACTACGAGGCCGACGTCGTACTGCGGGACGGTGCGACCGCCCATCTGCGGCCGATCACTCCGGCGGACGCCCAGCTGCTGGTCGAGTTCTACGCCCGGGTGTCGGAGCAGTCGAAGTACTACCGGTTCTTCGCGCCGTACCCGCAGCTGTCGGACCGGGACGTGGCCCGGTTCACCCAGGTGGACTACCACGACCGGCTGGCGCTGATCGTCACGGTCGGCGACGCCATGATCGGCGTCGGGCGGTACGAGCGGACCGGGCGGCGGACCGCCGAGGTGGCCTTCCTGATCGAGGACGCGCACCAGGGCCGCGGGCTGGGCCAGCTGCTGCTGGAGCACCTCGCGCAAGGAGCCCGGGAGCACGGCATCACCCGATTCGTCGCCGAGGTGCTGCCGGACAACCGCAAGATGATCACCGTCTTCACCGAGGCCGGCTACACGGTGGCCCGCGAGTTCGAGGACGGGGTGATCATGGTCGAGTTCGACATCGCGCCGACCGACACCTCGTTCAGCGTGATGCAGGCGCGCGAGCAGCGGTCCGAGGCGCTGTCGATCGCCCGGCTGCTGACCCCGGCGAGCGTCGCGGTGATCGGGGCCAGCCGGCGCGAGGGCACGATCGGCAACGCGCTGCTGCGCAACCTGCGCGACGGCGGCTTCCCGGGCCGGCTGTCCGCGGTGAACGCCGACACCTCGGCGGCCGAGGTGGACGGCGTCCCGGCGTACCCGACGATCCGGGACGTGCAGGACACCGTCGACCTGGCCGTCGTCGCGGTCCCGGCCGAGGCGGTCGTCGACGTCGTGCTGGACTGCGCGGCCAAGGGCGTGCGCGGGCTGGTCGTGGTGTCCAGCGGGTTCGCCGAGATCGGGCCCGAGGGCCGTCGCCGGCAGCGCCGCCTGGTCGGTCTGGCCCGCTCGTACGGGATGCGGGTGATCGGCCCGAACGCGCTCGGCGTGATCAACACCGCGCCCGGGGTCCAGCTCAACGCGACGCTGTCGCCGCTGATGCCGAGCCGGGGCCGGGTCGCGTTCTTCTGCCAGTCCGGCGCGCTCGGCGTGTCGATCCTGGCCGACATCGCCGGCCGCGGGCTCGGTCTGTCCAGCTTCGTCTCGGCCGGCAACCGGGCCGACGTCTCCGGCAACGACCTGATGCAGTACTGGTACTCCGACGAGGCGACCGAGGTGGTGCTGCTCTACCTGGAGTCGCTCGGCAACCCGCGCAAGTTCAGCCGGGTGGCGCGCCGGCTGGCCGGGCGCAAGCCGGTGGTGGCGCTGAAGTCCGGGCGGGCCACCCAGGGCGTTCCGCTCGGCCAGATGGTCCGCCGCAGCCAGTTGCCACCAGCAACGGTCGACTCGCTGTTCCGGCAGAGCGGGCTGATCGGCGTGGACACCACCGGGGAGCTGTTCGACGTCGCCCAGCTGCTCGCCCACCAGCCGCTGCCGAAGGGCCGCCGGGTCGCCGTCGTCGGCAACTCCGACGCGCTGACGCTGCTGGCGCTGGACGCGATGGCCGGCTGCGGTCTCGACGTGGCCGGCGAGCCGCACACGCTCAGCGCCGACGCCTCGGCCCAGGATTTCGACCGCGCGCTGACCGAGGTCTTCGGCGACGACCGGGTGGACTCGGTGGTGGTGATCTTCACCCCGCCGGTGCACTCCAACGGCGCCGAGGTGGCCCAGGTGCTCGCCGCCGCGGCCGCCGGGTCGGACAAGCCGGTCGTCTCCACGTTCCTGGCTTCGCGCAGTGTGCCGGAGCAGCTGCGCGTCCCCGACGAGCACGGGGGCGCCGCGCGGGGCTCGATCCCGTCGTTCTCGTCCCCGCAGTACGCCGTGGGCGCGCTCGCCAAGGCCACCCAGTACGCCGAGTGGCGGCGCCGGGCGGACTCGGCCATTCCCGACCTGCCGGGCGTCGACACGGCCGGGGCGGAGGACTTCGTCCAGGAGTTCCTCCAGCGGCACCCGCGCGGCGCCGACCTGGACGACGTCGACCGCCAGCGGCTGCTGAGCTTCTACGACATCTCCGTGCTGCCGGCCTTCCCGGTGCTGTCCGCGGACGAGGCGGTCGCCCGGGCCGCCGACCTGGGCTTCGAGGTGATACTCAAGGCGACCGCCGAGCAGTGGCGGATGCGGCCCGACCTGGCCGACATCTGGCGGCACATCCACGACGAGGACGACATGCGCGAGGCCTGGGCGGAGATGACCCGGACCTTCGGGGTCGCCGCCGACCCGGCCCGGGCGCAGTTCGTGGTGCAGAAGATGGCGCCGCCCGGCGTACCGGTGGTGATCTCGGCGCTGGAGGACGTGGCGTTCGGGCCGGTGGTGTCGTTCGGGCTGTCCGGGGTGGCGACCGACCTGCTCGGCGACCGCTCGTACCGGATGCCACCGCTGACCACCGCGGACGCCGCCGAGATGGTCCGCGAGGTCCGGGCCGCGCCGCTGCTGTACGGCTACCGCGGTTCCGACCCGGTCGACATCGGCGCGATCGAGAACCTGCTGCACCGGGTCTCCCGGCTCACGCTCGAGCTGGAGGAGGTCGTCCGCCTGGACCTCCGCTCGGTGCTGGTCGCGGCGACCGGCGCGACCGTGCTGGACACGTCGATCCGGATCGCGCCGAACGAGAAGCCCCGCCAGGACATGCCCGCCCGCCGTCTGACCTGAGGCCGGCCTAGCGAGAGTTCCCGAGTTCCTCCGGCACGCCCGCGCGCGGAGCAAAGTAACCGTATATTCCGGTATATTCGGTTACGCAATCCACCGAGGACGTCTCGAAGGGAGCACTGATGAAGCACTCGGCCAAGCCCCGACACCGCAGCCGCAAGGTCGACGGTCTGACCGTGCACTACCGCGAAGCCGGGGCGCCGTGCTCGACCGCCGTCGTGCTGCTGCACGGATTCCCCACCTCCTCGTACTCGTTCCGTGCCGTGCTGCCGGTGCTGGGGCGGCACGCCTACGTGGTTGCTCCCGACCTGCCGGGTTTCGGGTTCTCGGACGCTCCGCCGCTCGGCGAGTACGACTACACGTTCGAGCGGCTGTCCCACGTGATCGAGGCGCTGGTCGACGACCTCGGCGTGCAGAGGTACGTGCTCTACGTGACCGACTTCGCCACCCCGGTCGGCTACCTGATGGCGATGCGCCACCCCGAGCGGGTGCTGGGCCTGGTGGTGCAGAACGGCAACACGCACGAGGCCGGCCTGAACGACGCGTGGGACGCGCCGCGCCGGTTCTGGCAGGACCCGAGCGAGCAGAACCGCGAGGCGCTGCCGGAGTGGCTGAACTTCGACGGCACCAGGGAGCAGTATCTCGGCGGCCTGCCGGAGCAGCTGCACGAGCTGCACCCGCCCGAGTCCTGGCACCTCGACTGGGAGCGGATGTCCCGGCCGGGCAACCTCGACGTCCAGTTCCAGTTGTTCTACGACTACCGCAACCACGTGGCGCGGTTCCCGCAGATCGCGGCCTACCACCAGCAGCACCAGCCGCCGTGCCTGCTGATCTGGGGCCGGCACGATCCGTTCTTCGACATCGCGGAGGTGCTCGCCTACCACCAGGAGATGGCCGTGCTCGACGCGCACATCTTCGACGGCGGGCACCTGGTGCTGGAGACACACGCCGAGGAGGTCGCCGCGCTGCTCGTCACGTTCGTCGAGGACCTGCTCGAGCGGACTTCGGTCCGCGCGTGAGCGCCGCACCGCCGGCCCGATGGACCGCTGACCACTTCATCGCCGGTGAGGTCGCGCTGGACTTCGCGAACACCGTCTACCGGCGTACGCCGGAGCTCGGCGCCGATCTCCTCACCGATGGCAAGGCGCTGGCGGAGTGGTTTCACCACGCGGGCCTGCTCACGCCGGCGGGTGACGGTGAGCCGTCCGAGGCTGAGCTTGTGCTGGCCGAGGCTCGGGTGCTGCGACGCCTGTTCTGGGCACTTTTCGACGCCCAGAGCGAAGGCCGTGACCTGCCGACAGCCGCCTTGGGCGAGCTGCTCGGTCTGGCGCAGACCAGCGTGGCGGCGGACATCTCCGTCGCGGCCGACGGCACGATCACGCCGGGCGACCTGCGCGGTGCCTTCGCGTACGTCGCATTGCGCGGGCTGACGCTGACGTTGAGCCCGCCGCCTCGCCGGGTGCGGACTTGCGATCGTTGCGGCTGGTTCTTCCTGGACAGCTCACGCGGTCGCCGTCGCCGCTGGTGCAGCATGAAGACCTGCGGGAACCAGAGCAAGGCAGCGCGCTACCGCGCCGCCCACTCCTGACCGCGTCGGCTTGCTGGGGTCAGCTCGCGCGCCGGTAGACGCCCTCGTCGCGGGTCAGCAGCCCGTGGTCGACCAGTCCGCGCCGGAGGGCGGCGTGGTCGTCGTGCCAGCTGTTGAGCATCCGGTTGACCTCGGCCTCGGGGTAGCCGACATCCGGCTCGAAGGACTCGGCCAGGTACTCCAGCACCGTCCGGTACTTCGCCGGGACGGTCGGGAAGTGCGTCAGCCGGCCGTCCCGGATGAAGGAGCGCAGCACGGCGTCGCGCTCCGGGTCGGCCGACAGTGGCTCACGCTCCGGGCGGCCCGATCGCACGGCGTCCTTGAACGCCTGCTCGTCGGCCCGCAGCCCGTCGGCCGCGGTGGCGCTGACGAGGTCGCCCTTCATCAGCCGCTGGAGCGCCTTGGTGACGACCGCGGCGTCCAGACCGGTGCCGGCGGCAACCTGCTCGGGCGTCGCGGCGCCCAGCACGACGGCGGCGTAGACGCGCAGGCGCGACGGTTCGGCGAGCAGTCCGCAGAGTTGGTCGGCGTTCATGGCTTCCACGCTAAGCACCGTGGCAACCGGATTTCGGGTGCGAGATGCTGGGGGCATGCAGCCAGGTCCGCAGAACGCGATCACCGATGTGCCCGGCGTCCTGGTCGGGCAGGTGGAACGGGTCGAGCCGCCGTACCTGACCGGAGTGACGGTGCTGCACTTCCCCGGAACGGCGGTTGCCGGTGTGGACGTGCGCGGCGGCGCGCCGGGCACCCGGGAGACGGACCTGCTCGACCCGGTCAACTCCAACGCGAACGTGAACGCGATCGTGCTGACCGGCGGCAGCGCGTACGGACTGGACGCTGCGACCGGGGTGATGGCCTGGTTGGAGCAACGTGGCGAGGGCGTGCGGGTCGGGCCGGGGGAGCGGGACGTGGTCCCGATCGTGCCCGCGGCGGTGATCTTCGACCTCGGCCGGGGTGGTGAGTTCGGCGCCCGGCCGACGCACGAGTGGGGCCGGGCGGCGGTGGCCTCGGCGTCCGGCGGACCTGTTGCCACTGGCAACCGTGGCGCCGGAGCCGGGGCCCGGGCGGGACGGCTGAAGGGCGGTGTCGGCAGTGCCAGCGTCGGCCTCGGCGACGGTACGACGGTGGGCGCGCTCGTGGTGCTCAACGCGGTCGGCTCGGCCGTCGCACCGAACGGCCGGCTCTACGGAGAGGACCGGTTGCTGGACGGTGAGGTCCCGCCGCTCGAGACGCCGACGGAGGCGGCTCCGGAACCGCCCGAAGGGGCTCGGCCGGGGATGAACACCGTGATCGCGGTCGTGGCGACCGATGCGCCGCTGGACAAGGCGGCGGCCCGGCGGCTGGCGATGGTGGCGCACGACGGGCTGGCCCGGGGAGTCGATCCGGTGCACACGTTGCTGGACGGCGACTCGGTCTTCGGGGTGTCGACGGCGCCGCACGGCGTGACCCGGCTCAGCGTGACCGATCCGGCCGCGCTGGGTCAGCTGGAGAGCGTGTTCTCGGCGGGAGCGCGCTGCCTGACCCGGGCGATCGTGCATGCCGTCCTGGCGGCCGAAACGGTCCGGACCCCGGGCGGCAGGCTGCTCAGTTACCGCGACGCCTACCCGTCCGCGTTCTCGAACGGCTAGCGCGGCGTACGACCTGAGTACTACCCGCGAGCACCGTTCGGCGACCTAAGGGCGATCGGAGAACCGGCCCGGGGACCGACGCCTGCCGACGGTGATCGCGAAAGCCTTCAGCTATGACGCAGCCCAGTCCCCACACCACCCAGCAATCACTGTCGCAGCACCAACCGATCAACCCCCGGCCCGGAACCACGTCGCCGGCCTTGACCGGCCGCGGCCTGGTCAAGTACTACGGCGAGGTCGTCGGCCTGGCCGGGGTGGACGTCGCCGTCCGGCCGGGGGAGGCGCTGGCCGTGATGGGTCCGAGCGGCAACGGCAAGACCACCCTGCTGCACGTCCTGGCGGGCATTCTCACTCCGGACCAGGGCGAGGTCTGGCTCGGTGGCGACCGCGTCGACCAGTTGAGCGACGCCCAGCGGACCGTACTGCGCCGCCGCCGCCTCGGTTTCGTCTTCCAGGACAACCAGTTGCTCGCCGAGCTGCCCGCCGACGAGAACGTGGCGCTGCCGCTGATGGTCGACGGCATCTCCCGCCGGGACGCGATCGGCCGGGCGCGCGCGACGCTGGCCCAGGTCGGTCTCGCCAACGAGGTGAACCGCCGGCCGGGCGAGCTGTCCGGCGGTCAGGCCCAGCGGGTCGCCATCGCGCGGGCCCTGGTCGGTGAGCCCCAGGCGGTGTTCGCCGACGAGCCGACCGGCGCGCTGGACGCGACCACCGGCGCACAGGTGATCGACCTGCTCGTCGGTGCCGCGACCCACCGGGGTGCCGCCGTGGTCGTGGTGACCCATGACGACGCGGTCGCCGCCCGCTGCCACCGCGTGGTCCGGATCGTCGACGGCCGGGTGAGCCAGCGATGAACCCGATGACCGATCTCGGCCTGCGGTTCGTCCGCCGGCCGGGTCCTGGCGGCCGGGCCGCCAACCTCGCAGCGTTCGGCGCGACCGCGGTGGTCGCGCTGCTGGTCACCTTCCTGATCGCCGGCACGCTCGGCCTGAGCCACCGCTCGGACCGGATCGGCTGGCGGGCCACCGGCGACGGCGATGCCCGGACCGCGGTCGGGGTGACCGACACGGTCGACGACATGGCCGCGGGCCGGCCGCTGACCCGCCTGGACGTGGCGATCATCAACGAGCAGCGCAATGCCGAGCTGCCGCCCCCGCCGGGGTTGCCGCACGCGCCGAGGCCGGGCGAGGTCTTCGTCTCGCCCGAGGTGGCCAAGCTGTGGGCCGGCAGCGATCTCGCGCAGCGCTACCAGCTGCCGGCGCCGACCGGCACCATCTCGAGCGCCGGCTTGTCGTCACCGGACGAGCTGGTCGTCATCCGCGGCGTCCCGGTGAACTCGCCGGGCCTGCAGGCGTCCGACCATCCGAACTACCTCGAGACCTGGCGCGGCACCGCGATCGACACCCGGATCGGCATGCTGCTCGTTTTCGTTGCCTTCGGCATCATGCTCGTGCTTTTCCCGCTGCTCAGCCTGGTCGGCCAGGCGGCCGGCGTGGCGGCCAAGAGGCGCGAGCACCGGCTCGCCGCACTCCGGCTGGCCGGCGCGACCCGGAGCCAGGTCCTTCTGCTCAGCGCGGTCGAGCAAGCCGTGCTCGCTGTGGCCGGTGCCGTCGCGGGACTGATCGCCTACACCGCGCTGAGCCCGCTGATCGCCCGGATCCCGCTCGGTGGCGGCCGGTGGTACCTGCAGGACCTGACCGTCAGTTGGTGGCTCGTCCTCGTCGTTCTGGTCGCCGTACCGCTGCTGTCGGTGCTGAGCGCGATGATCGGTCTCGGTCGGGTCAGCATCACCCCGCTCGGCGTCGTCCGCGGCCAGACCCGCAGGGGCATGAGCGCGCTGCGGCTCTGCCTGCTGGTTGTCGGCCCGGTCATGCTCGCGGTGCTCGGCACCGGCGGCGCGGTCCTGCCGCTGCTGATCGGTGTCGGCCTGGCCGCACTGGCCGTCCGGGTGGTCGGCCCGTTCGCGGTCCAGGTGATCGGCCGGTTCCTGGCCCGGACGGCGAGCGGCCCGGTCGCCCTGCTCGCCGGGCGACGGCTCGCCGACGATCCGAAGGCGGCGTTCCGTCCCGTCGCGGCGCTGGTGCTGAGCGGGTTCGTCACCGGCTTCCTGGCGCTGTTCATGCCGTACGGCATCACCCAGGACGGCAAGGACGCCGCCTTCGAGCTCCACACCTCTCAGGCGACCACCTCCGCGGTCGCTCAGGACGCGAAACGGCGACTGGCCCAGGCCGGACTGCAGGGCGAGGTGACCGCTCGGGACCAGGTCGTCGACATCACCGTCGCGACCACCGACCGGGAAAGGGTCCGCACGATCCTGTACGACGTGGCGCCGGACCAGGTTCCGCTCACGGCGGCGGAGAAGGAAGCGCACGAGGCCGGCGTGTACCTCGACATGCGACTCGGGGTCGCGTTGCTGCTCGGGCTGGTCTTCGTCACCGGTGCCGCCTCGACCGCCGCGGGTGCGGTCGGGACAGCGCTGGACCAGGCGGCTCCGGCGAAGGCGCTGCGGCGGTCCGGCGTACCGCTGTCGGTGATCGAGCGATCGGCCCGGTTGGCGGCCGTCGTCCCGGTGGTCGGGGTCGGGCTGCCCGTGGTTGGCTTCGGCGCGCTGTGCGGGCTGGCGCTGAGCGGTGGAAAGGTGATCACCGAGGGCAGTTCCGGAGTCCTGCTGCTGTGCGGCCAGGTGGTGGTCGGGCTGGTCCTGGTCGCGGTCGCCGGGGCCGCCGGTGCCCCGGTGTTGCGCAGGGCGAGCGCGGGCTGACAGCCGGGAGCAGTGAGTGGCGCTGGGACCGGTGCATGCAAGGATGAGGGTATGCGTGACCTGAATGCGCCGGTCCCGGAGCTCGCGGACGCGTCTGCCGCGCTGCGCGACGCGATCGACCGGTGCGGCTACTACCCCGACGTGGTGACGGACTCGCTCGCGATCGCGATCGCCGGCGAACCGATCCGGGCCTTCGTGCTGCAGCACGAACCGACGTTCGACCGTGACGAGGTCCGGCGGCACATCACCATCCTGGCGCTGACCCCGAGCCGGCTGATCGTCGGGCACACCGACGAGCACGCCGCCGACGACCTGATCCGGGCGCCGTACGCGTCGACCTCGACCGAGGCGATCCCGCTGAACCGGGTGAACGCCGTCGTGGTCAACCGCGTCGTGCCGAACCCGGCCGGCTACGCGCCGGGCAAGGCGGACCCGGCCGCCGGCGGCGGTGAGGTGGTGCTGACGATCGGCTGGGGCATGGTGAACCGGATCGATCTGGAGCCCGCCGTCTGCGCCGACCCGAACTGCGAAGCCGACCACGGCTACACCGGGTCCGTCGCCGCCGACGACATCTCGTTGCGGATCAGCGCGGCGGCCGACGGCCCGGCCGGGATCCAGCAGGCGCTCGACTTCGCCGCGGCACTGTCGTTCGCGACCAGCAGGTAGCCGCCGTGCCCGGCCCGCCGACGGTCCTGCCCGCGTACGGCGGCGGCTCGCTGGCCGACGTCCTGCCGTCGGTCGCCGGCGCGCTGTCGGTCCCCGGTGAGCAGAACCAGCTCGGCCTTCCCCCCGCGTCCCGGTACGCCGTACTCCTGCTCGACGGCCTCGGGTGGAACCTGCTGCAGCGGCACGCCGAGCTCGCGCCGTACCTGTCCTCGTTGACCGCGCGGGCGCTGACGGCCGGCGTACCGTCGACCACCGCGGCGAGCCTGACCAGTCTCGGGACGGGGCTGCCGCCGGGGGCGCACGGGATCGTCGGGTACTCCTCGATCGTGCCGGAGACCGGGGGACTGCTGAACGCGCTCGCCTGGGACGCGCCGGTCGATCCGCGCCGGTGGCAACCGCATCCGACGGTCTTCGAGCGGATCGCCGCCGCCGGAGTGGCGACGCGCAACGTGAGCAAGGCCCGCTTCGACAAGTCGGGGCTGACCGCGGCGGCGTTCCGGGGGAGTGCGCACCGGGGCGCGGACACCGTCGACGACCGGCTGGACGCGACCAGGTTCGCGAGCCGCGAGGGCAGCTCCTCGCTGGTGTACGTATACGACTCGCAGCTCGACTACACCGGCCACGGACAGGGATGCGAATCGTGGCAGTGGCGCAAGGAGCTGACCGCGGCCGACTCGTTCGCGCAGCGGGTGCGTGCGGCGCTGCCGCGCGACGCCGTCCTGGTCGTGGTCGCCGACCACGGCATGATCGACGTCGCGCCGGACGACCGGATCGACCTCGACGCGGACCCGACGCTCACCGACGGCCTCCGGCTGATCGGCGGCGAGTCCCGCTTTCGCCACCTGTACTGCGTACCGGGCGCCGAGCAGGACGTCGCGACCCGGTACCGAGAGCTGCTCGGCGACCGGGCGCTCGTGCTGTCCCGGGCCGAGGCGGCCGCACGCGGGTGGTTCGGGCCCGTGGAGGAGCGCGTCGCGCCGCGGATCGGGGACGTCGTGGTGGCCTCGCTCGGTCCGGTCGCGCTGGTCGCGGGCCGGCGGTTCCCGCAGGAAGCAGGCTTGATCGGCCTGCACGGCTCGCTGACCGAGGACGAGATGGCCATTCCGCTCCTGGTCGACGCGGGCTAGCAGCTTTCCCGCGGTCGAGGGCGGTCGGCTAGAAGCTCCAGACGTTCCAGTAGAACGAAGCGGCGGCGACCTGCGCCTCGGCGTCCTGGGCTTTCACCGTCACCTTGTACCGGCCCGCGCCGCGCAGCAGCACACCGGTGATCCAGCCCCGTTCGGCGTCGATCGTCAGGCCCGGCGGCAAGCCGACCGCGGAGTAGCTGATGTCGCCCTTGCTGCTGGACCCCTTGATCTGCAGCGGAACCGCGGGCAGCCCGCCGACGCCGAGCTGCTCGGACGGTTTGGTGACGGTGACGCCGGAGGCCGAGGTGGTCGTCGTGGCGCCGACTGCCTCGGCGGCGTCGACCAGTCCCTCGCCGTAGTACGAGTTGTTCGCTGCCGAGCCGGCGCACTCGCCGCCGGAGGCGACCGGGCAGGCCAGGTCGTTGGCCTGGGCGGCCAGCCGGGCCCGGACCTGCTCGGGCGTCAGCTTCGGATTCGCGCTGCGCAGCAGGGCGGCGACGCCGGCGACGTGCGGCGCGGCCATCGACGTACCGTCGAGGCTCTGGTAGCCGCCGCCCGGGATGGTCGAGTAGACGTCCTCGCCGGGAGCGGCGACGGAGATCTTGGCGGCGCCGTAGTTGGAGAAGTTGGACTTCTGGCTCGACGAGTCCACCGAGGCCACCACGACGACGTTCGGCAGCTCGGTCGGCAGGCTGAGGCACTCGTTGGTCACCGTGCGCGGCCCGGGCTGGGAGTCGTTCGGGCTGGTGTCGTCCTCGCCCTTCTCGGCCAGGTCGTAGTTCTCGTTGCCCGCGGCGGCGACGTTCACCACGCCCTTGCTGTCCGCGTACGCGACCGAGCGACGGACCGCCTCGGCGATCGCGTCCTGGTCCGGATCGGTCGGGCAGGCGAACAGCCAGGGATCGACGTAGTAGCTGTTGTTGGTGATCGACACGCCCTTGTCGGCGGCGAACACGAACGCGCAGACCGTGTTCTCCGGGAAGAACAGCTGGCTGCCGGCCTCGGCGACCCGGATCGAGGAGATCCGCGCCCCCGGTGCGACCCCGACCATGCCCTTGCCGTTCTTGGCGGCGGCGATCGAGCCGGCCACGTGGGTGCCGTGCTCGCCGACCGGCCGCCACGCCCCGGGCCGGACGTCGGTCTTGCCGTACGCGCAGGACGCCGAGCGGGCCGCGTCGAAGTTCGGCCGCAGATCCGGGTGCTGGTCGTCGACGCCGGTGTCCAGGACGGCGACGGTGACGGCCTTGGAGCCCGGGTTGACCGCCCAGGCCTTGTCGGCGCCGATCTGCTCCATGTCGGAGCGTGGGATCTCCGGCGACTCGTCCGGCCTCACCGGCGCCGCCGGGGGGACGGCCGGGTTCGCCGCGGCCGCCGGAACGTCCGACGTCCGGGTCGCGCCGACCTTCTGCACCCCACCGACCGAGCGCAGCTTGGCGGCGAAGTCGGCGGTGGCCGAGTGCACGACCAGCACCCCGATCGCGTCGTACCGGGCGTACACGCTGCCGCCGTTGGCGGTGATCGCCGAGCTGACCGCGGCGGTCTGCTTCGGCGCGGTGATCACGAAGTACGCCCGCAACCCGGCCTCCGACCTCGCCGGCACGGCTGCGGTGGCAGGCACGGCGACACCGACCGCCACCAGACCGCACGACAGGACGAGCGACACCACGGAGTACAGAGCTTTGCGCACGACCAAGTAGAACCTGCCGAACCCCCAGAACGAAAGCCGACGCACCCCGGGGTCGCTGACCCGGGAGGCACTTTGGCAGGATGGGCGCCCGTGGCTGAGCTGCTCTACTTCACCGGGACCATGGACTGCGGCAAATCCACCCTCGCGCTGCAGATGGATCACAACCACAAGGCGCGGGGACGGCAGGGGCGGATCTTCACCAGTCACGACCGGGCCGGGGAGTCGGTGCTGTCGTCGCGGCTGGGGCTGGCCGCGGAGGCGATCGAGGTGCGGCCGGACTTCGACTTCTGGGAGTACGTCGTCGGCGAGCTGACCCACGGTGGCCGGATCGACTACGCGGTCTGCGACGAGGCGCAGTTCTACCAGCCCGAGCAGGTCGAGCAGCTGGCGCGGATGGTCGACGAGCTGCAGATCGACGTGTTCTGCTTCGGCATCCTGACCGATTTCCGGGCGACGCTGTTCCCGGGCTCGGCCCGGCTGGTCGAGCTCGCCGACCGGATGGAGCTGCTGCAGGTCGAGGCGCTGTGCTGGTGCGGCGAGCGGGCCACCCACAACGCCCGGACCAGCGGCGGCGAGATGGTCACCGAAGGCGAGCAGCTGGTGGTCGGCGACATCGAGCAGGACGACCGTCAGCTCGCCTACGAGGTGCTCTGCCGCCGGCACCACCGGCGCCGGCTGACCGCGGCCAAGGCCCGTGCGACGCTGTCTCCCGAGGTTCTCCCGTTCGGAGGTTCCGCATGAACCCGTTGATCACCGCCGGCGAGCTGCTCGACGCCCCGGACGACGTCGTCGTCATCGACGTCACCTGGAACCTGGCCGGCCCGCCCGGCCGCGAGGCGTACGACGCCGGCCACGTGCCGGGCGCGCACTTCGTCGACCTGGACACCGAGCTGGCCGGCCCGCCCGGCGACGGGGGCCGGCACCCGTTGCCGTCCGCAAGCGTCGTCGAGGCCGCCCTGCGCCGTGCGGGCGCCGGGCCGGACAGCTCCGTCGTCGTCTACGACGCCGCGAACTCGATGGCCGCCGCCCGGGCACGCTGGGTGTTCCGGTACTTCGGTCTGCGCGACGTGCGCGTGCTCGACGGCGGGCTCGCGGCCTGGCGCGCGGCCGGGGGAGAGGTCAGCACCGAGGTGCCCGCCGACGCGGCCGGATCGTTTGTCGCCGTACCGGGTGGGCTGCCGGTGCTGGACGCGGCCGGCGCGGCCGAGCTGGCGTCGTCGGGCGTGCTGCTGGACGCGCGGGCGCCGGAGCGGTTCGCCGGGGAGGTCGAGCCGATGGACAAGGTCGCCGGGCACATCCCGGGCGCGGTGAACGCGCCGACGACCGGCAACGTCGGCCCCGACGGCCGGTTCCTGCCCGCCGACGACCTCCGGGCCCGCTTCGCCGCGCTCGGCGCCGACGGCTCCCGGCCCGTCGGGGCGTACTGCGGGTCGGGCGTCACCGCGGCCCACGAGTCGCTCGCGCTGGAGATCGCCGGTCTCGACGCTGCTGTCTACGTCGGCTCGTGGTCGGAGTGGATCACCGACCCCGACCGCCCTGTCGCCACCGGCCCGGCCTGACCGTCGGCCGGCGCGCCCAGGTACTCCGCACCCGCGCACGCACCGACGCACCTGACCACGCACTTGACCACGCACCGGCGAGCTCGACCACGCACGGGCGCACACCCGCGCGCCTCAGCGGGTCCGGTAGCGCGCGTAGACCAGTCCGCTGTCGAAGGCGCGTTGCTCGACCAGAACCGGTGACGCGCCCCACGGGGTGCAGCCAGGCCTTTCGAGCAGGGTGGTAACGCGGGATCGGCTGCTTGACTTCGTTGCGGCCCGGTCGCAGGCTCGAGAGCAATCGATTTCCCGCCCCGGTCGAGGAGTCCCCTGATGCCCGAGCCGATGATGCGACGTACCTTCTTGAGAGCCGCCGCGGGGGCGGGGGCGTTGCTCGCCGCGCCTGGTGCCGCCTCCGCTGCCACCACACGGAGCTCCGCCGCCGGCGTGCAGGCGGTGCTGACGACCAAGGTCGCCGACCTGACCGGGCCCGGGCTGACCGACCGGTTCCGGATGGCCGCCACCGATCTCGGAATTCCGGCGCGAACGCCGGACGGGCGGATGCTGTTCATGTTCGGCGACACCTTCGAGCAGCCGTACGTCGGCGGCGGCTGGTGGCGGTCGCCGGTCGCGTTGTGGTCGACGACGACCGACCTGGCGGGCGGGGTGAGATGGTCGGGGGCGGTTGGGGGAGCGGCGGCGCAGCAGCTGTGGGACTACCCGCACGACAACCCGACGTTCTCGACCGTGCTGCCGTCGGACGTGATCACGATCGGCGGGTCGATGTACCTGCACGCGATGGTCAACAAAGGTTTGGGCAACGTCGTGTGGACAGAGATCTGGCGCAGCGACAACTCCGGTGCCAGCTGGTACCACACCGGCGCGAAGTTCGACCCGAACCTCGACGGTGGGATGTTCCAGTGCCTGACCTGGGGCGAGGGCAACGACGGTTACGTGTACGTCTACTCGACCGGGTTCCAGCGGAACAAGCCGATCATCCTCAAGCGGGTCCGCAGTACCCAGATCGCGAACCCGGCGGCGTACGAGCCGTGGGGGTACCGCGACGGCCGCTGGGCGTGGGGCCACCCGGCGACGCCGATCCTGTCCGGCAGCTTCGGCGAGCTGTGCCTGCGGCCGCTCGGCGGCAAGTGGGTGCTGACCTGGTTCAACGCCGGCGACTACCGGATCGACGGCATCATCATGGACACCCCGACCTCGAACCTCTACACCGCCTACCGGCAGACGCTGCTCTACGGCGGCGCGTGGGGGCAGGAGAACGACAACCACGTGGCCCAGTTGTACGGCGGCTACCTCATCCCCGGCTCGACGCTGAGCGACCTGCACCTGTCGGTCAGCCAGTGGAAGACCGACGCCGGCTGGCCGTACCGGACCATGCAGTTCCGCGTCCGCAACTTCGGCTAGAGCTCGAGCACCATCGTGTCCGAACCGCCGGTGCGGCCGACCTCCGCGAAGCCGAGCGATCGGTACAGGTCGGCCGCGCGGTTGGCCGGTTCGACACTCAGGCTCAACCGACCGTACTGCGCCCGCCGGGCGGCCGCGATCAGCTCGGTCAGCAGGGCGCGGCCGACTCCCCGTCCCCTGGCCTCAGGTGTGACGCCGATGCTCAGCTCCGGCACGTCGTCGGCGACGTAGCCGTAGCCGGGCCGAGCGCCGGGGAGCAGCCGGGCCCAGGCCGCGCCGACCGGGCGACCGGCGTTCTCGGCGACGACGCCGAAGTCACCGGCCCGGGGCCACTCGTCGACGTACCGCCACGCGTGGTCCTCGGCGCGCAGCTGCGCGGCGGTGAAGCGTGGCCGGCCGTCCCAGTTGTAGGCGGCCAGCAACATCTCGGCGAGGAAGTCGCGGTCGTCGGCCGCCGCCGGTCGGAGAAGCATCCCTCCATCCTCCCCGGCCGGCAGCGGCCCGTCACCGGAATTACCGGCCGCCCGCGCTCGGTCCGTGCCAGGCCGGCGACCCGTCCTACCCGCTCGATGCGGGCGAGGGCGGAAAGGTTGCGACGAGCATCGGTCTGCGGGACCGGCGTCCAGGGGCTCGGACGGTCCGCAGACTCAGGCCGCGGCTCGCACAGCTGCGACGAAGGCGGCCACCGCAGGATGACTGGCCGCGCCGGAACGGCAGGCGATCCCGGTACGCCGCCGGATGCTCAGCGGAACCAGGCGGACCCCGGCCGGCGGGTGGCCGGTGGCCAGTTCGGGCACCAGCGATACCCCGAGCCCAGCCGCGACCAGCGCGAGCACCGCGTCGAAGTCGTCGGCGGTGTGACGGACGACCGGGCGGTAGCCGGCCGATCCGCAGGCGTGCAGGGTGACGGTGTGGCAGGCCGTGCCGGGCGTGCCGGCGATCCAGGGGCAGCCCTCCGCGTCCTCGATCGAGCGGATCCGGCTGCCGTCCCGGACCGCAAGGAACACGATCTCCTCCAGCAGCGGCTCCGTCGCGACGGCCGCGTCGGGCGCAGCCGGCTGCACGTCGTAGTCGTTGACCAGGGCAACGTCGATCCGGCGTTCGCGCAACGCGGCCGGAGCATCGACCGGATCGAGCTCGGTGACGCTCAGCTCGAGGCCCGGGTGGTCATGACCGAGCGACACCAGCGCATCGGGCAGCAGGCTCCGGACCGCGGTCGGGAACGCCCCGATCCGCAACGGCCCGCTCAGCCGGCCCCGGACGGCCGTCAGCGCTGACGATGCCTCCTCCAGCGCGGACAACACCTTCTCCGCGTGCCGGACGAGCAGTTCCCCGGCCGGGGTCAGCACGACCCGGCGACCGGTCCGCTCGAGCAGTGGCATCCCGGCCTCACGTTCGAGCACCGCCAGCTGCTGAGACACCGCCGGCGGGGTGTAGCTGTGCGCTTCGGCGACAGCGGCGATCGTACCCAAGTGGGCCAGATCGCGAAGGAGCCTGAGTCGGCGGACGTCGAGCACAAGCTCAGCTTAAGCAACAGCACAGCAAAGCGAACTAGACCTATCGCAGGGACCCCGTCGAGGCTGGACACATGACGCTCACCGGCCTCTTCGTCCCCCTGATCACCCCGTACGCCGCCGACGGCACGCTCGCGCTCGACGCCCTGGGCAACCTCGCCCGCCAACTCCTCGCCGACGGAGCAACCGGCCTCGTCGCGCTCGGCACGACCGGCGAGCCCGAATCCCTCACCCCGCCGGAGCGCCGCGCGGTCGTGGAGGTCGCCGCCCGCGCCTGCCGCGAGTACTCCGCTCCGCTGGTGGTCGGCGGCGCGGACCCTGCATTGCTCGCGCGGGACGAGGTCGTCGCCGCCTTGAGCCTCGTGCCGCCCTTCGTCCGCCCCGGCGAGGCCGGCGTGCTGGCGCACTTCACTCGCCTGGCCGCGACGAGCCCGGTCCCGTTGCTCGTCTACCACGTCCCGTACCGCACCGGGCAGACCTTGACCGCGGACACCCTCCACCGCCTGGCGCAGATCCCGGGCGTCGCCGGTATCAAGTACGCCGGCGGCGGCATCGACGAGCAGACCATGCTCTTCCTCGGCCAGGACCACCCGGGATTCGCGGTCCTGGGCGGTGACGACCTGTTCGT
This sequence comes from Kribbella flavida DSM 17836, assembly GCF_000024345.1. NCBI lineage: Bacteria > Bacillati > Actinomycetota > Actinomycetes > Propionibacteriales > Kribbellaceae > Kribbella > Kribbella flavida. The sequence continues at coordinate 3,740,675 of NC_013729.1, forward strand.
CTCCCCGCTGCTCGCGCTCGGTGCGCAGGGCGCGATCCTCGCGTCGGCCCACCTGGCCACCCGCCGGTTCGCCGATCTGATCGCCCGCTGGCACACCGGAGACGTCCAGGAAGCGCGAACCCTCGGTCACCGTCTCGGGCAGCTGTCCCACGCCGTGTTCGCCGAGCCGAACCCCACGGTGATCAAGGGCGTTCTGCACGCGCACGGACGGATTCCGGCTCCGGACGTCCGGCTTCCGCTGCTGCCTGCCGGCGCCGCGGCCGTCGAGGCGGCGATGGACCGTCTGGACGCGCTGGCCGATGATGGGGCGGTCGTTCGGGCGAGCTGAGGATGGTGGTTGCCGTGGGCCAGTACGTCGAGGCCGGGGGAGTGCTGACGTACTTCGAGGTCGAGGGCGCGGGGGACCCTGTCCTGCTGCTGCACGGGGGAGGGGTGGGCGGCGATACCTGGCTCGCGCAGGTCGCCGCGCTCTCGCGGCACTACACCGTGATCGTGCCCGAGCGCCGCGGCCACGGCCGGACCCCGGACGTCGACGGCCCGGTGACGATGGAGCTGCTGGCGGCCGACCTGGCGGCATTCATCGACCGGCTGGAGATCGCGCCCGCGCACGTGATCGGCTGGAGCGACGGCGGCAAGGTCGGTGCCTGGTTGGCGCTGGCCCGGCCGGAGCTGGTGCGCAAGTTGGTGCTGATCAGCGCCGAGCTGACCCGCGCCGGGCAGACGCCGGCCACCGAGCAGCTGATGACGCCGGAAGGTTTGCAGGACCTGGCCGAGGCGCTTCGGCCGGAGTACGAGCCGGTGGCGCCGGACGGGCCGGGGCACTTTCCGGTCGTGTTCGCGAAATGGGCCGAGATGTGGCGCACGATGCCCGACTTCGACCTGGCCGATCTGAAGAAGCTGACGATGCCGGTCCTGGTGATGCAGGGCGACGACGACGGCGTACGGCTGGAGCACAGCGTCACGGTCGCGAAGGCGCTGCCGGACGCCCAGTTGGCCGTCGTACCGGGGGCTTCACACGGGCTGACGCTGGAAAAGCCCGGCCTGGTCAACCAGTTGCTGCTCGACTTCCTGGCCGACGAGCAGCAGCCCAAGCTGATCCCGGGCGGCGCGCTCGACAGCTGATCCGGCGCGCCACCCACCTTTCCGCTCTCCGCTCGATCGCGCTCGAACCAGCCGTTGATAAAATAACACGCATGGTTTAACTTACTCGGCACTGGAGCCTGCTGTGGCCCACACCACACCCCTGACCGCCCGGTGGCGGGGTGCTCCCGGAGAGCTGAGGAGTTCCGATGACGAGAACGGCTAGGCGCGTCGCGACCCTGTCCACGGCGGTGGCGCTGCTGGCGGCGGCCGCCTGCGCGGACGGCACCACGCCGGCCGCGGACAGCGGCGGCGCGATCGACCAGAACGCGCCGGTGACGATCACCGTGGGCAACCGGCCCAAGCCGGACAAACCGGCCGACGTCGCGTCCTTCGACCGCAAGGTGAAGGACTTCATGGCCAAGCACCCGAACATCACGGTGAAGTCGACCGAGACCGAGTGGGACGCGCAGACCTTCCAGGCCCAGGTGGCCGGTGGCTCGCTGCCGACGGTGATGAGCATCAGCTTCACCGAGCCGCTGAACATGATCCCGAACAAGCAACTGCCCGACATCACCGAAGAGCTCAAGCTGGTCGACCTCACCAAGGACCTCAACCCCGAGACCCTGAAACTGGTGCAGGACGACGCCGGCCGGATCTACGGCGTGCCGTTCGAGGCGTTCTCGGTCGGGCTGGCCTACAACCGGGCCCTGTTCACGCAAGCCGGGCTCGACCCGGACAAGCCGCCGACGACCTGGGACGAAGTCCGGCAGTACGCCCGGCAGATCACCGAGAAGACCGGCAAGGCCGGGTACGCGCAGCTGACCAAGGACAACACCGGCGGCTGGATGCTGACCACGATGACCTACAGCATGGGCGGCACGGTCCAGTCCGACGACGGCAAGAAGAGCACCTTCGACGACGCCCCGGCCAAGAAGGCGCTGCGGCTGCTGCAGGAGATGCGCTGGACCGACAACACGATGGGCAGCAACTTCCTCTACAACCAGGAGGAGGTCCGGCAGGACTTCGCGGCCGGCAAGATCGGCATGGTCATGCAGGCCTCCGACGCCTACGACATGTGCGTGAAGAACTTCGGCATGAAGCCGGCCGACTACGGTCACGGCGGGCTGCCGCAGGACGGCGGCCCGCACGGCACGCTGACCGGTGGCTCGATCAAGATGATCAACCCGAAGGCGTCCAAGAACGAGATCGTCGCCGCGCTGAAGTGGATCAAGGCGACGGAGTTCGACAAGTACACCGACGAGCAGCTCGCGGTGCAGGACGCCAAGACCGCGATCGCCGACAAGGGCTTCGTCGGCCGGCCGGGCGTCACGCCGCTCAGCCAGGAGACCTACGACCAGTACAACAAGTGGCGTGAGCCCTACAACAACGTGCCGGTCGCGCAGTTCAAGGGCTACAGCGACTCGATGAAGACGCTCGAGCTGCTGCCCGAGCCGTCGAACAAGGGCCAGGAGGTCTACGCGCTGCTCGACCCGGTGGTCCAGCAGGTGCTGACCAAGAAGGACGCCGACATCGACAAACTGCTCGCCGACGCCGCCTCGAAGATCGACGCGCGACTCGCCCGGTAAGCCACCATGGCCCTGTCGATCCGACCGAACGTCCGCTCGCGCCGGAGCGTGCTCACCTGGTACCGCTCCGGCGGGCTGAGCGCCGTGCTCTTCGTCCTGCCCCTGATCCTGGTCTTCCTGTACTTCTCCTGGGGCCCGATCGTGCGCGGGCTGGTGCTCAGCTTCCAGAAGAACAACCTGGTGACCGCCCCCGAGTGGGTCGGCCTGTCCAACTTCAGCTACGTGCTGACCGATCCCCAGCTCCCGCAGGCGGCCGCCAACACCCTGTACTTCGCGCTGCTGGCACTGGTGTTCGGTTTCCCCGTGCCGTTGTTCCTGGCGGTGTTCATCAGCGAGCTGCGCAGTACCGGCTGGCTCTACAACGTGCTGTCCTACCTGCCGGCGGTGGTTCCGCCGGTGGCCGCGATCCTGCTCTGGAAGTTCTTCTACGACCCGAGCGCGACCGGCGTGTTCAACACCGTGCTCGGCTGGTTCGGCATCGATCCGCTGTCCTGGCTGAACTCGCCGACCCTGGCGATGCCGGCGATCGTGCTGGAGGCCACCTGGGCCGGCGCCGGCGCCACCGCGATCATCTACCTGGCCGCGCTGACCGGCGTCCGGACCGAGCTGTACGAGGCGGCCGAGCTGGACGGGGCGGGCATCTGGTCCCGGGTCTGGCACGTCACGCTGCCGCAGATCCGCGGCATCATCGCGATCATGATGCTGCTGCAGCTGATCGGCACGTTCCAGGTCTTCACCGAGCCGTTCCTGTTCACCGGCGGCGGTCCGGACAACGCGACCACGACGATCCTGCTGCTGATCTACCGCTACGCGTTCGTCAACGGCGACTTCGGCGCGGCCACCGCGCTCAGCGTGCTGCTCGCCGCGGTGCTGTGCGTGCTGTCGGTCGTGTACCACTTCCTCACCCGGCGATGGAGCACGACATGACCAGTCTCCCGATCACCGAACAGGTCGCCACGGCGCCCGACCAGGCCACCACCGAGGCCCGGCGCCGGCGGCGTCCGGCCGAGCCGCAGGAACGCGGCATCATCTCCACCGCCGACCGCAGGCGGCCGCTCGTCCGCTACGGGCTGCCGGCCGTCCAGGTGCTGCTGTTCATCGGCGTGCTGGTGGCCGGCGTCGGGCCGTTGGTGTGGCTGCTCAAGTCCGGGTTGTCCACCAGCCAGGACATCGTGCGCGGCCCGATGCAGCTCTGGCCGAGCGGGATCCAGTGGTCCAACCTGCCGGACGCCTGGACCAAGGTGCAGATCGGCTCGTACCTGGGCAACACCGCGATCATCGCCATCGGATCGTTGCTGTCCACCCTTTTCGTCTGCACGACGGGCGCCTTCGTGCTCAGCGTGCTGCGGCCGAAGTGGGGACCGGTGGTGACCGGCGCCGTGCTGGCCACCTTGTTCCTGCCCGGCGTGATCTCGCTGGTCCCGCTGTACCTGACCATCCTGAAGATGCCGGTGCTCGGGGTGAACCTGCAGAACACGTTCTGGGCGGTCTGGCTGCCGCAGGCGGCCGGCGCGTTCAACATCCTGGTGATGAAGCGGTACTTCGACGCGATCCCGCGCGAGCTGATCGAGGCGGCCCGGATCGACGGCGCGAGCAACGTGCGGCTGTTCACCAGCCTGATCGTGCCGCTGTCGAAGCCGATCCTGGGCGTGGTCGCGCTGCTCACCGTGATCGCCTCGTGGAAGGACTACCTCTGGCCGCTGCTCGTGCTGCCCGACCCGAAGCTGCAGCCGATCTCGGTCGCGCTGCCGCGGGTGCAGGAGACGACCGAGATCTCCCTGCAGATGAGCGCATTGTTCCTGGCGGTTCTGGTACCTGTGGTGCTGTTCTTGGTGTTCCAGAAGCAGTTCCTCAGAGGTGTCGGGATGTCGGGAGGGATCAAGGAGTGAGTTCATCGCTGAGCGGTGCCCGGGTGCTGGTCACCGGGGCGGCCGGCCGGATCGGGTCGGTCGCCACCGAGCACCTGGCCGCGCAGGGCGCGCTGGTCACCGCGCTGACGATCGTGGAGGAGCCGTCGCTGAAGGCCGACCGGGTGGTGATCGGCGACACCCGGTCCGAGGACGACGTCGCCGACGCGCTGGACGGCGTCGACCTGGTCGTGCACCTCGCCGCGTTGCCCCACCGCGACTCCGGTACGCCGTACGACGTGTACACCGGCAACGTGGTCTCCACCTTCAACGTGCTCGCCCAGGCCGGCGCGCGGGGAATCTCCCGGGCGGTCATCGCCAGCAGCATCAACGCGTACGGCGTGCCGATGAACCCGCACGACGTCGCGCCGGCGTACTTCCCGCTGGACGAGAAGATCCCGTCTGACGTCGCCGACTGGTACTCGCTGTCGAAGCAGAACGACGAGAACACCGCGCGGATGGCCTGGCGGCACTGGGGCATCGACGTGGTGGCGTTCCGGTTCCCGCACGTCAACTCGGCCGGGGCGCTGCGCCGGCAGGCCGAGGGAATGCGAGTGAACCCGGCGGCCGGGATGCGGGAGGGCTGGGCCTACCTGGACGTCCGCGACGCGGCGTACGCGATCGAGCTGGGGCTGACCGCGCCCTTCAAGGGGCAGCAGACGTTTTTCGTCGCCGCGAACACCACCAACGCGCCGTACGCGACGGAGGAGCTGCTGGACGCGTTCGCGCCGGCGGTGCCCCGGTTGCGGCGCTTCAGCGGGCGCGAGGTGCCGATCGACCTGACCGCCGCGCGGACGGTGCTGGGCTTCCAGGCCCAGCACGAGCTGGACCTGCCGACCCACCGACTGGAGAGCTGAATGCCGCACGAGACGCCCGCCACCTTCGCCCAGCCCTGGCCGGTCCGCGACGACGTCCGGATCCGCGCGGTGAAGGCGATCGTCACCGCGCCGCAGGGCATCCCGCTCGTGGTGGTGAAGGTCGACACCACCGAGCCGGGCCTGTACGGGCTGGGCTGCGCGACCTTCACCCAGCGGTGGAAGGCGGTGCAGACGTTCGTCGATGAGCACCTGGCCCGGCTGATGATCGGCCGGTACCCCGGTGACATCGGCGACCTGACCCGGCTGGCGGCGTTCTCCGGGTACTGGCGTGGCGGTCCGGTGACGAACAACGCGATCTCCGGCATCGACCAGGCGCTGTGGGACATCGCCGGCAAGCGCGCCGGCATGCCGGTGCACGAGCTGCTCGGCGGCAAGGTGCGGGCGGCCGCCGACACCTACATCCATGCCAGCGGCATCGACATCGAGCAGTGCCTCGAGCACGCCAAGGAGCTCGTCGCCCAAGGCTGGCGGCACATCCGGCTGCAGGTGTCCACGCCCGGAGGCGGCGGGTACGGCGCGCCGCGGCTGGCCACGCTGTACCCGGACATGCCGTACCACAACGGCTGGTCCGCGCGGGACTACCTGCGGACCACGCCGGAGCTGTTCGCGGCGGCCAGGGAGTCGCTGCCGGACAACATCGAGCTGCTGCACGACACCCACTCACGGCTGACGCCGAAGGAGGCCGTGCTGCTGGCCCGGTCGCTGGAGCCGTACCGGCTGTTCTTCCTGGAGGACGTGCTGGCGCCCGAGCACTGGGACCGGTTGCCCGAGGTCCGGGCAGCCTCTCCGGTGCCGCTGGCCGTCGGCGAGCTGACCACCTCGATGAGCGACGCCGTCCGGCTGGTCCGCGACGGCGGCGTCGACTTCATCCGCTCGCACGTGTCCGACATCGGCGGTCTCACCCCGGCGCGCAAGCTGGCCGACCTCGCTGAGCTCTGCGGGGTCCGGACGGCGTGGCACGGGCCGGGCGACACTTCGCCGATCGGCGCCGCGGCCAACGTCGCCCTGGACGTCAGCTCGGTGGCCTTCGGCATCCAGGAGGGGCACATCTACAACGACGCCACCCACGAGGTCTTCCCTGGCACGCTGCGGATCCGGAACGGCTGGCTGACCCCGAACGAGAGACCCGGCTGGGGCATCGACATCGACCTCGAGGCGGCCGCCCGGTACCCCGCGGAGCTGTCCGGCCACGACGAGTGGGCGGCCGGCGTACGACGGATCGACGGAGCGCTGGAGGCGCCGTGAGCAGGGCGGGCCCGGTCCCGGCACGCGGGCCGCAGCCGGGCGACGGCGAGCGGGCGAGGCGTACGATCTGCGCTGACGTGCCGAGCTGACCGGTGCTCGCGGCAGCTGCTGTTCCGATCCGGGGACACGAGGACGAGGAGGTGGGCGATGGTCACGCCTGACAGTGACGCGGCGGTGCTGGACGAACCGACCCGGTCGGGCGCGAACCAGTACGACCTGGGCTCGTTCAACGAGGCCGTGATCATCGAGACGATCCGGCTGGCCGGCATCATCAGCCGGACCGAGATCTCCCGGCGGACCGGGCTCACCCAGCAGTCGGTGTCGCGGATCCTGCGGGTGCTGCTGCAGCAGGGCCTGCTGGTCGAGGAGGCGCAGGAGCGGGCCGAGCGGCTGGGCAAGCCGCGGACGCCGGTCCGGCTGCGCTCGAACGCCGCGCACGCGGTCGGCATCCACATCGACCCGGAGCTGCTGACCGTCGCGGTCGTCGACCTGGACGGCACGATCGTGCGCCGGGAGACCGTCGATCTGGCCGCCGACCTCGACGCGCACCGGCTGGTGAACCTGGCCGCCGCGACCGTGACCGCCGCGGTCAGCATCAGCCAGGTGGACACCGCCTCGCTGCTCGGCGTCGGGGTCGCCGTACCGGGGCCGATCAACGCCGACGGCACCCTGCTCGACCTGCCGTTGCAGCCGGCCTGGCGCGGGCTGGAGATCCGGCAGCTGCTGCAGCACAAGCTCAACCACCCGGTGCTGGTGGAAAAGGACGGCACGGCCGCCGCGATCGGCGAGCGCTGGATCGGCCGCTCGGCCCGGGCCCGCGACTTCGCCTACCTGTACCTCGGGACCGGGGTCGGCAGCGGCCTGATCCTGAACGGCTCGATCTACCGTGGCCTGACCGCGAACGCCGGCGAGTTCGGCCAGCTGGCCGCGCTGCGGATGGGGGAGTGGGACGGCAGCGGCGGCCCGCGGATGATGGCCGAGTGCAACCCGACGGCGTCGCTGCCGGTGATCGCGGCCGGCTTCGGCTACGTCGAGACCGACCCGCAGGCCACCGACGAGGCGAAGCGCTACAAGGCGGTCTGCAGGGCGGCGGCCGACGGTGACGAGGCGGCCCGGAAGGCGGTCGCCCAGGTGGCCGGCGTGATCGCGCAGGGCGCGGTCGGACTGGTCGACCTGCTGGACATCGACCTGATCGTGGTCGGCGGTCCGGCCTTCGAGCCGGAGATCGCGGGCGACCTGCTGGCCGAGATCGACCGGGCGGTGAACGCGTTCCCGATCGCGAAGGGCACCCGCACGGTCGCGGTCGAGGAGTCGATGCTGCAGACCGACGCCGCCGCGGTCGGTGCCGCGTCGACGATCTTCCACGACGCCTTCACGCCGCGGGTGGGCGGTTCGAGCCAGGCCCGCCGGCTGCCGAAGTAGCGCGACGGACCGGCTCGTCGTCCGGCGGCGAGGATACGACGGGGTTCGGCCGCCGGCCGGTCAGGCCACCGCGGCGACCAGGCCGCCGTCGATGACCAGGTCCTGCCCGTTGATGTAGGAGGCTTCGGCGGAGGCGAGGAACGCGACCGCGTCGGCGACGTCGTCGGCCTGGCCCAGCCGCCCGGCGGCCACCTTGGCGACCACCGCCGCGTGCTCGTCGGCGGGAATCGCGTCGTGGAACATCGGGGTCTCGATGTAGCCGGGACTCACCGAGTTCACCCGCACGCCCCGGGGGGCCAGCTCGGCGGCGAGCGTGCGGGCCATGCTCTGCACCGCGGCCTTGGTCGACGCGTACAGCGCGCTGCCGGCCAGGCCGCGGTGCAGCGTCCAGGACGCGTTGATGACGATCGCGGCGCCGTCGGACAGCAGCGGAATCGTCTTCTGCAGGGTGAAGTAGACGCCCTTGTAGTTGATGCCCACGACGCGGTCGAACTCGTGCTCGGTGACCTCGCCGTACGGTCCGAAGGTGGCGACGCCCGCGTTGGCGAACACCACGTCCAGGCGGCCGAACCGGTCACGGATCGCGGCGGCCAGGTCGTCGAGATCGGCCACGTTCGCCACGTCGCCGGGCAGCGCGAGGACGCGGCCACCGGCGTCCAGCTGCTCGACGGCGGCGTCGAGCCGCACCTTGTCGCGGCCGGTGACGGCCACCTGTGCCCCTTCGGCCAGCAGGCGCCGCGCGGTGGCCAGGCCCATGCCGCTCGTGCCGCCGGTGACGAGGGCGAACTTGTCGTGGAAACGGGAGATGCTCGTTGTCATGACTTCAGCCTGCCGAGCCGCCCACCCCACGAACAGTGCGTGCTGAACCTGTGAGTGGCACCACCAGGCTCGGTCAGGCCGGCCGGACCAACGGGGTGCTCAGCAGCTGCTCGTACCGCTCCTTGGTCCCCGACCCGGGGCGTGGCTGGTAGAGCTCCAATCGCCACTCCGGGCGGTCCGCGACAACCAGTGCGGTCTTGTCGAAGATCAGCTCGCCGGCTGCGGGGTGAAGCACTGCCTTGACCGCCTGCGTGTGCGTGGCCACGTCGTGCCGCTGCCAGTGCTCCACGAATTCCGGGCTGATGGCGCTGAGCTCCCGGATCACCGCGGCAAAGCCCGGGTCACCGGGGTACTTCGCCGCATCGGCGCGAAAGGCCGCCACGATTTCCGGTGCGAGTGAGGTCCAGTGCACGTGCAGGGCGCGGTACCGGGCGTTGGTGAAGTACGAGACCAGGCAGTTGTAGTCGGTGTCGTCGTACCCGAACACGGTCCGGGCGGCGTCGTTGATCGCGAGCAGGTTCCACGAGCGGTCCTGGAGCATCGCGGGGCCGGCCGTCCACGCGTCGAGCAGGTGCCGGAGCTCCGCGGTGATCTCCGCACCGGGCGCGGGAGCGGCCGGCGGCGGGTTGACCCCGGCCAGCACGTACAGGTGCGCTCGCTCGGGGCCGGTGAGCCGCAGCGCGCGGCTGATCGCGTCGAGCACCTCGACGGAGACGTTGATGGCGCGGCCCTGCTCGAGCCAGGTGTACCAGGAGACGCCGACGCCGGCCAGGGTGGCGACCTCCTCGCGCCGCAGTCCCGGCGTACGCCGTCGCCCGGACGTCGGCAGACCGACGTCGCGGGGGGTGAGCCGCGCCCGACGGGTCCGAAGGAAGTCGCGCAGCTGTTCGCGCCGTTGCTGGCCCACGGCAGGGCGTTCACCGGCCATGAGGCATGGTAACGAAACTGCCGCGCGGCCGACGGCTTAACCTGTCCCGATGACCTCGGCTCTGACCCGTCGACTCGGCCCTGACGTTCTGCTCCGGCCGCTGCGAACCAATGACGCCGCGTCGTTCTGCGAGGCGCAATGGCGCAGCCGCGAGCAGCTGGCGCCGTACGAGCCGCGGCGAGATGCGCAGTGGTACGACCCGGACTTCCAGGCGGCCAGGATCGCCGAGTTGCTGGAGCGTGACAACACCGTGCCCTGGGTCCTCGCGGACGGTGAGCGGGTGATCGGCACTGTGACGCTGTCGAACATCGTCCTGGGGCCGTGGCGCAATGCCGACCTCGGCTACTGGGTCGACGTCGCGGAGGTCGGCCGGGGACTGGCGACGGCCGCGGTCACGGAGGTGTGCGCGATCGCCGACGAGATCCTGCTGCTGCATCGGATCGCGGCGAGCACGAACCACGACAACACCAGGTCGCAACGGGTGCTGCTGAAGTGCGGCTTCCAGCAGTACGGGTTCGCACCGCGCTATCTGCACATCGACGGCCAGTGGCGCGACAGCAACCTCTATCAGCGCATCCTCAACGACCGCGAGCCCGGACAGCCGCCGGCCTAGCCGGGCGGCAAGCCGATGCCGCGGGAGACGTCGACGTCGTCGTACCGGCCTTCGAGCACGTCGGCGAACTTGACGGGGCGCTGCAGGGTCGAGGCGACGTAGACGGCGCGGACGGTGGCCAGCGCGTCGATCGCGTCGTGCACGGTGATGCCAGGCTGCTCGCCGTTGCCGATGGCATCGAAGATGTCCGCGTACTGCGCGACGTGGCCGCCGGGTGGCTCGGTCTCGACCGGGAGGTCCGCCTCCTTGCCGTCGGCGGTGAACCGGCGCAGTACGTCGTCCTCCAGCTCCGCGCCGCCCGCTGTGCCGTGCACCGAGACCCGGGTGCGGCCGCCGGGGAAGGCCGCGGTGGTCGCGTGCAGCGTGGCGACCGCGCCGTTCTCGAACGTGAGCGTGGCGACGACGGTGTCCTCGACCTCGATCGCGTGGTGAGCCGCGCGCAGGGCCTGGGCCTGGATGCTGACCGGCCGGCCCATGAACCACAGCAGCAGGTCGACGGTGTGCACGCCCTGGTTCATCAGCGCACCACCGCCGTCCTGTGCCCAGGTCCCGCGCCAGCCGGCGGACGCGTAGTACTCGTCGCTGCGCCACCAGGCCACCGTGGCGACCGCCGAGGTGAGCTGCCCGAAGCGGCCGGCACGGATGGCCTCCGCGACCCGCGCGCTGCCCGGATCGAACCGGTGCTGACTGATCACCGAGGAGATCACGCCGTGGTTCGCCGCCCGGGTGGCCGCCGCGCCGAGGCGGCGGGCCCGGGGCAGGTCGACGTCGAGCGGCTTCTCGATCACCACGTGCACCTTCTGCGCCAGGGCCTGCTCCGCGAGCGCGGCGTGGGTCCCGCTCGGCGTGCAGATCGCGACCAGCGAGACGTCCGACCCGGCCAGCGCCGCGCCCAGGTCGGCGTACACCGTCGGCTCCGGTTGCCCGGCCTCGGTGAGCCGGGCCGCCAGGGCCGAGGCCGCGGCTTCGTCGCCGTCCACGAGGGCGGTGACGACCGCGTCGGCCCGGGCGGCGACGGTGTCGGCGTGGGTGTGCCCGATGATGCCGCACCCCACGATCGCGACCTGGTGCGGCGTGGTCGAGTCAGCCATCTTGCTCCTTAACCAGTGGTGAAGTGCGCGGTCAGCACCTGGTCCGCCGTGACGGTGAAGCTGTACGACGCGTCGGTGGAGACCACGTCGCCGTTGACGGTCCAGTGCTGGAAAACGCTATCCGATCCCGGCGTGGCCGTCGCGGTGACCTGCGCGCCGACTTCGTACGTGCCGGGTTCGGACTCGTTGCCGAGCAGCTTCACGGTGCCGTCGCCGCTGGCCTGCACACTGACCGGGCGCTGGTTCACGTTGATCACCATCACGTTGTGCAGGGTGACCGGACCGGTGCTGGTGGCGCCGTTGTAGCGGGCCAGGTTGGTGGCCTCGACGTCGCCCCTGACCACCTTCACCGTGTGGCCGTCAGCGCCCAGGTTGTCGGTGCCGAGGTTGAACGCGTCGACCTGGCCGTCGTTCACCACCAGGCCGTCGTGGAAGCCGTAGGCGAAGACGTTGAACAGCGTCAGCCCGGTGGCGCCGTCGACGGTGACGATCGTGGCCTGCTTGCGCATGTACTTGTCGATCACCAGCTCGAAGATGCCGCCCTCGTTCATCCAGTGCGGCTGCTGGTAGCCGACCCGGGTGACCGCGTTGCCGTTGGACAGCACGCCCTCGATCCGGCCGCCGGCGCTGCGGCCGACCGAGATCGCGTGGTCGAAGAACGCGCCGGCCACCTTGCGCACGACGAACCGGTCGTTGCGGTGGGTGGTGAGGTCGATGCCGTTCCACGCGTTCGGGAAGCCTGCGTTGATCACGTAGGTCTGGCTGCCCTTGCCGCGGACGGCGTACGGGTAGGCGACGATGCCTTCGGGCTTGCCGGGGTTCTGCTCGGGGTAGAAGACACGCAGTCCGCGGATGCCGGCCCGGCTGCCGTTCAGGGTGAGCAGCGCGGTGGCGGTGTCGGACGCGGCGGTGCCGCGGCCCTCGAAGGCGTGCAGCACGGTGCCGCCGCTCGCGCCGCTCTGGTCCCGGTTCGGTACGGCGGAAGCGCCGCGGAGCTCGACGTTGGCGGGCACGGTCAGGTGGGTGCCGATCCGGTACCACCCGGCGGGCAGATAGACGATGCCACCGCCGTTGCGGCCGGCCTGGTCCAGCGCCTTCTGGACCGCTCTGGTTGCGTCGGCCGTGGGCAGGTAGCCGACGCCGTGCGGCGCGTCGACGACCGTGAGGCTCTTGCGCGCCGGCGCGGGCAGCGGGCGCTGGGTGTACGTGGGAGCGGTGCCCGACATCCGGTGAACGGTGCCGGAGAGCGCTCCCTGGGTTTCCGTGCCGGTGATCTTCACGTAGCCGCGGGAGTTGTTCCGGATCGCGTGTGCGCTGCCCTCGACGTGACCACCGGCCAGCGTCATGCCCCAGCGGTCGTCGATGACGTCGACCAGAATGGCGGTGCCGGTGCGGCGGATGTCGGGCTGCAGGAAGCTGCCGGTGAACTGGGCGCGCTGGCCGGCCACCACCTGGATGCCGACCTTGTAGTCGGAGAGCGTGATCTTGTGGAACTGGTCCCACTCCAGGTCGCCGAGCACCAGTCCGGTGCCGTTCGCCCGGGTCCAGCTGTCCAGCGCCTCGCGGGCCGGCGGCCGGAAGGCGGCCGGGGCCTGCGACCAGTAGGCGTTGCTGAAGGTCACGTTCTCCCAGGTGCCGACGTCGGCGCCGTTGTAGGCCCGGGCCCCCTCGAAGAGAGCGGTGCCGCGGATGTTCCGGATGGTGCTGGACTCGTGCACCTGGCCCGAGCTCGGCGCGGTGCCCCGGTCGCTGGGCATCGTGCTGATGCCGAGGCCGCGGTAGGAGTTCAGCAGGGTGACGTCCTGGACGGTCGCCATCATGTAGTTCTCGTTGCCGATCCAGGCGCCGCCGGGGATCTCGAAGGTGTAGTTGTACGGGACCGGCCGGGTCGCGCTCTGCCGCGGGTACCAGGTGGTCACGCCGACGACACCGGCCGACCCGCCGATGCGGAACAGGCTGGGGCCGTCGTCACCGGAGGCCAGATCCGCGATCACCACCGTTCCGTAGTCGGGGGCGCGCCCTCCCCGGCCGCCCTTCGCGAGGTCGCGTCCGGTCTGGTCGGGGTCGCGGCGGTCGCCGCGCAAGGTGCAGAACGAGTGGACTTCGAGCGTGTCCTTGACCAGGTACCGGCCGGCCGGCAGCCACACCGTGCCGCCACCCGCGTCCTGGCAGGCGTAGAGAGCTCTCTGGATGGCCTTGGTCGCGTCGGCCCGCCCGCTGCGGTCGGCGCCGTACCGGGTGGCGTCGAAGTCGGCGACCACGGCGTCCTCAGTCGGATTCACTGTCCGGACGAGCGTCGGCCGGGGCACGACGACCGGGGACTCGCGCAGCTGGAGCTCCTTGACCACGTAGCTCGGAGAGCCGGAGAGCGCGATCCGGACGTAGCGCGCGGTCGTGGTGGCGAAGCGGGTCTTGCTGAACTGGTTGGCGCCGGGGGAGCCGGTCCGGCCGACGGTGGTGAACGTCTGGCCGTCGTTGGAGACCTGGACGGTGTAGTCGGGGGAGTAGGCCTGCGCCCACTCGACCCGGACGTCGTTCACCGCACGCCGCGTCTCGAGGTCGATCTGCAGCCAGGCGTCGCCGGCGCCACTGGTCCAGGCGGTTCCGTGGTCACGGTCGTTGACGTTCGCGACGCCGGTGCCGCTGCTCGCTGTCGCGGTGCCGGCAGGGGCGAAGTTCGTGTCGACGACGGAGGCGGTGAAGGCGTCGAGCTTGTTCTGCAGGTTTTGCAGTGCGGCCTTGACCTGGACGTCTGTGACGCCCGGAGTCGCTGCCACCGCACGCGCGTCGTCGATCGCGGCGAGCAACGTGGTGCGGCTGCCCACCGGGTACTGCCCGTCGCGGGTGCCCTCACGCGCGGCCTTGTGGGCCCGGGTCGCCGCGTCGATCAGGTCGTTCAGGCCTTCGGTGACGTCGAGTGCGCCGGCGACCTTGGCGACCCGGACCGCCGCCACCTTGAGATCGACCGCGCCGTCGCCGTGGTGGATCCGGAAGTCGGCGCCGTTCGACCGGTTGGTCATCACCGCGTCGGGCAGAGCGAAGGTGTGGGTCTTCCAGGTCGCGGTGTCGCCGTAGGTCACCACCTCGGAGTTCTTGAACCTCTCCGGAATGGTGTCGCCCGGGGAGTCGTAGTGCAGCCCGAACTGGCCGCTGCCCTGGTCGAAGTAGTCGACGCTGACGAGCACCAGGCCGCGGTTGTCGTACAGGTAGGTGTCGGACACGTTGACGTAGAAGAAGCTGGTGCCCGGCGCGGGAGCGGTCCGGTCGGTCTGCCAGTAGGAACGCCCGTCCTGCACGCCGGTGATCAGGTTCTCCGGCCGGTCCCCGGCCCGCACCGAGATCCCGCTCTCCACCGGCGTCGCGCCGAGCGTGACGGAGGCGCCCGCCGTACTGATCCGCAGGCCGGCCACCGTGATGTCGGCGCTGCCGGACAATCGGAGGTCGGCGCCACCGAGGCGGTCTGCGAACGCGATGCCGGACAGGGCGAAGGTGCCGGTCTGCCACTGGCCGGTGTTCTTCAGCTGGACGTCGTCGGCGCTCGCTTCCGGATCGGCCTGTGCGTCGTACTGGAGATCGAGGGTGCCGGTGCCGCTGTCGAGGTAGGTCACGGTGACGACGACGTCGTCGGTGCCGAGCTCGTCGACGTAGTCGCGGTCCACGTCGAAGCTGAAGTAGCTGGTGCCGGCGGCCTGGTCCGTCCGCCAGAAGGTGCGGCCCTGCTCGGTTCCCGTGCGCAAGCCGGCTGGATCGGCGCCGGCAGCCGGCGTGACGCCGAGAGTCGTCGGGGTGGGACCGAGATCGGCGCCGACGCCGCTCGGGTACATCGTCGCCGCGGTGGCCGGTGGAGTGGTCAGGATGCCGGTCAGCAGCACGGCGGGCAGCAATGCCGCCAGCAGACGTCGTCGTACGGGCATGGCGGGGACCTCCAGGTGGCGGGCCGGAGCAGGCGGGGGACCGCCGGGGCGGCGGGCGGACGTGATCTGCCGCACACCCTGCGGTGACGTGCGTGTAAGTTAAACCATGCGTGTTACTTATTCAAGAGTTCGACCGTCCGGCGCGGCTGGATAGGCTTCTGCCGGTGGATGAGCCTGGGGTGCGCACCTGGTTGCAGCAGACGGCGTGGCCGCTGGCCGGAGTCGAACCGGGCGGGCCCACCGGCGATCTCGCCCCCTTGAAAGACCTGCTCGAGGACGTCCGCCTGGTCGGACTGGGCGAGGCGACGCACGGGACGCGCGAGTTCTTCCAGCTGAAGCACCGGCTGCTGGAGTACCTGGTGACCGAACTCGGGTACGACGTACTCGCGATGGAGGCCAGCGAGTCGGCCGCGCCCGCGGTCGACGCGTACGTGCGCGGCGGACCCGGGGACGCGGCCACGGTGGTGAGCGACCTCGGCTTCTGGACCTGGCGGACCGAGGAGGTCGTCGCGATGGTCGAGTGGATGCGCTCCTGCAACGAGGGCCGCCCGGCGGGGCAGCAGGTCGGGTTCGCCGGCGTCGACCCGCAGAAGTGCTCGGCTTCGCTCGCCCGCGTGCGCGACCACCTGGCCGAGCACGCGCCGGAACGCCTCGAACTGTTCGACAGCGGAATCGCCGCGGAGGTTGACGCCGGACCGGGCGCCAAACCCGATCCCACCCGCATGCTGGTCCGGGAGACCGAGGCACTCGTCGGGTATCTGGACCAGCACGAGGCGCCCGCCGACGTGCTGGCTGCCGCGCGTCGCTTGGTGCGTGCGGCCGAGGTGGTGTGCACGGCACGAGAGCACAAGGATCCGGCGAAGACGACCTTCGCGGTCCGTGACTGGTTGATGGCCGATGCCGTGAGTGATGTTGCCGGCGACAACGGCAAGGTCGTGCTCTGGGCGCACAACGGCCACCTCGCGGCCAGTCGGCAGACCGCCGGTCTGTGGCCGCTCGGCAAGCACCTCCGCGACCGGTACGGATCGGCGTACTACGCGGTGGCGCTGCTCTGTGGGTCCGGCGCTTTCCGGGCGCGGAGGATGCTGCCCGGTCCGTGGCCGGGCGCGATGGACGGGCCGGTGATCAGTAACAAGCTCGACCGCGGCGGCTTCAACTCGCTCGAGGGTCAACTGGCGGCCGCGAATCCCGGCGACCACTTCCTCGACCTCCGGGCCGCGGCGAACGCGCCCGTCGAGGTGAAGAAGTGGCTGGAGGAACCGCAGATGTTCCGCAGCTTCGGCGCCTACGTCCAGCGCTGGACCTACCGGTACCAGTTCGCACCGACCCACCTCACCGAGGAGTACGACGCGCTGGCGTACGTCGCGACCACCAGCCCGTCCCGGCCACTGCCCGACCGGGTCGCGTGATGCCGCTCAGGCCTTGAGCCGGTCCACGATGCGGCGAAGCTGGTCCGCGTAGTTGCCAGGGATCGGACCGTAGAGCACCGGGGCGGTCACCATGCCGGTGATCGCCAGCAAAACCGCTGCCGGGTCGAGATCGTCGGCGAGCTCGCCCTGCTGCTTGCGCCGGTGCAGGTCGGACAGGTCGCTGCTGTCGTCGTCGTCGGCCGATGCACCCCGTGCGCCGGCGTCGAGAATCGCCCGTGCCGTCAGCTTGGCCCAGCGGGGATCCGCCGTCACCGCTTCGAGATAACGCACGGCGAGATCGCCGAGCGAGGCCGACTCTGCGCGGAAGGATCGCTCCTGCTCCTGCCAGCCGCGAATCACCGCGTCGTACAGCCCCTGCTTGCCGCCGAAGTGGTAGCTGATCAGCTGCTTGTTCACCCCGGCCCGGCGGGCGACCTCCGAGACGCGGGCGCCGGCCAGGCCATGGTCGGCGAACTCGGTGAGCGCCGCGTCCAGCAGAGCAGCTTTGCTGCGCTCGGCGTTTCGGGTCCGTCCGTCCATGATCCTAGGTTATCAGCCGTGTGGATGATATCCTGCTTTTCATCCATTCAGATGAAAAGGAGACTGATGACAGTCCTGGTCACCGGTGTCACCGGCAAGATCGGCGGGGGAGTGGCCGCGGCTCTACGGCGTGGCGGTGTCGCGGTGCGGGCCGCTTCCTCCCGTCCGGAACAAGCGGCCGGCCGTCCGTACGACGTCGTTGCCGTCGACCTGACCCGGCCGGAAACGCTGCGGCCGGCGCTGCACGGCGTACGGTCGTGCTTCCTCTACCCGTCCACGGAGTCAGCCGAGGGCGTCGTCGCCGAACTGCGTGCGGCCGACGTGGAGCAGGTCGTGCTGCTGTCGTCGGCTTCGGTGCTGCTGCCGGCGGCCGGCGTGATCGCGGCTGAGCACCGGGCCGCGGAAGAGGTGTATCGCGCCGGAGGGCTGCCGCTCACGATCCTGCGCCCCGACGTGTTCGCCACGAACGCGCTCGACTGGGTGGAGCCGATCCAGGCCGGCGAGGTCGCACTTCCGTACCCGGCTGCGCAGGTCGCGGTCGTGCACGAGAACGACGTCGTGGATGCGGCGGTGGCCCTGCTGAACGACACCCGGCATGTCGGCCAGGACTACACCCTCACCGGGCCGGAGTCGATCACCCAGGCCGAGCAGATCGAAACCATGGCCGCCGCTCTCCGAACACCGGTCAAGATTCGTGAGCTGACCGGCGACGAGTGGCGTGCGACGGTCCCCTACTTGCCCACCCCCGTGGTGGACGCCCTGTTGTCCATCTGGGCCGAGGCCGACGGTTCGCCTCGCGACGTGACCCGAACGGTGCGCGCGATCACCGGTCAAGAGCCACGCACCTTCGCGCAGTGGGCCGGCGAGACCTTGCGGCCGGCGGCATGACCATTCTCGTCACCGGCGCCACGGGCACGATCGGCCGTCAGGTGGTGCGGCAGTTGTCAGCGGCAGGTGCTGACGTGCGCGCGATGACGCGTACGCCGACCGCTGCAAAGCTGCCGCCGGGCGTCGACGTGGTGTACGGCGACTTCGAGCAGCCGGAGTCCTGGAGCGCGGCGCTGGCCCAGGTTGACCGCGTCTACCTGTTCCCGTTCGCGTACCTGGCCGGCTCCGTGCCGGACGACGGGTTCGTCACCGCCGCCGTACGGCACGGAGTGAACCGATTCGTGGTGCACTCCGCGGCCGCGGCCGGATTCGTGGCGGAAGCCGCGCCGGCCGGTGCGCTGCAAACCCACCTCGAGGAGGAACGGGCAGCCCACCGGGACGTCGAGGTGGCGGTCGAGCGCACCGGCGCGGAGTGGACGCACATCCGGCCGGGCCTGTTCGCCGCCAACGCACTCGGGTGGGCGCCGGTGGTCCGGGCAGGACAGCCGGTCCGGGCGCCGTACGGCGAGGCGGGCTATCCGTGGGTTCACGAGGCGGACGTGGCGGAGATCGCGGTCCGGGCGCTGCTGAGTGACCAGCTCGTCGGGCAGGCCTGCACGATCACCGGTCCGGCCAAGGTCTCGCAGGCCGAGCAGGTACGCGCCATCGCCGACGCGATCGGACGTGAGGTGCCGTTCGAAGAGCTGACTCCGGCGCAGGCGGTCGACCAGTGGCGGTCCGAAGGGTGCCCGGAGGAGTACCTGGAGTGGCGGTTGGCGGTGCTTGCGGATGCTGTCGATGGGACGGGGAGGCTACCGGTGACGTCGACGGTCCACCAGGTCACCGGCCGGGAGCCGAGGACGTTCGCCCAGTGGGCAGTCGACCACGCGGAGGACTTCCGCTGAGGTCGGCTCTGCGATGTCAGGCGACGCCGACGAGGTTGCGGTGCTCGGCAGCAACTGCATGCCGGGCGCGGGCGACCGGCTGGGGGAGCGCGGCGAGCAGGTCGAACAGGTACGGCGCGGTGTCGGCCAGGCGGAGCAGGCCGGCTTCATGACGGGTCCAGCCGAAGATCAGCTCGCCGTCGATGAGCCGCTCGGCCAGCGGCTCGGCGTACGCGCTCAGGGTGACGCGGTTCGGGCCGGTCTGCGGGTGGTGGTCGCCGCAGCCGCACTCGGCCGCGATCACGACCGAGGTCAGCGCGGTCGCGGCGTACTGGCGCAGCCGCAGGGTCGTGCCGCGGGCGGTGAACCGGGCGATCGTTGCGTCCGGCAACTGAATGAGCAGCTCGACCGGAACGGCGTGCGAGCCCGGCAGCAGGCGCAGCCCGCGGGACGCGAGCAGGTCGGCGAAAGCAAAGAGGTTCATTGCGGAGAGTCCGGAATCCTGTGGGTGCTGGGTGTCGGCGGGCGGGCCGGGGACAGTGCCTCGAAGCAGGCAGGGCCTCGTGCGCCTCAGACGGCGCGCGTCAGCGACAACAACAACAGCAACAACACAGCGTGATCCGCATGCGGAAGATCATGGCAGAGACCGCCGGCCGCGCCAAACACCGACCGGCATCTGAGACGACAATCCGTGACCAAGCCGTCGCCGCAGCGTGAGCTTCCTGCTGCGGACGCATTCCAGCGCGGCGCGGGGCGTGAACAGCAACGAGAAGCGCCCCACCCGACGTGTCGGGCAGGGCGCTTGTCGATGTGGTGAACCAGGTGTGCGTTCGTTCGGTTCAGTCCGCTTTCTTGCCGAACATGATCTCGTCCCAGCTCGGCACACTGGCCCGCTTGGAACCGCGCCGAGCCGGCTTCTTCTTCGGCTCCGCCGCAGCTTCGCCCTCAGGCGCACCGGCAGGCGGCGCACCGCCGGCCGAGGCCGCTGCTGCACCGCTCTCCGGCGCAGTGCCCGGTCGGGCCGGAGCGTCGGCGGGTGCACCGGGCGCCGACTGGTCGCCGCGAGCGGCGGGCTGGTTGCCGGAGGCAGGCTCGGTACGACGCTGGTCCGCGCGCCGAGGATCGAACGGGTTCGGGATCGACGGCTGGTTCGCCGGGGCGTTCGGGTGCGGCCGGCTCTCGGGCCGACGCGATTCGCCCGACCTCGCAGCCGGCTCGCTCGACCTGGTGACCGGCTCGCTCGACCTGGCGGCGGGCTGACCCGACCGCGCAGCGGGGTCGCGGAACTCGTTGCCGGCCGGCGCAGTAGGGCGGCCGTCCGCAGGTGCAGGCCGGTTCGGCTGGCCTGCGGGTGCTCCGCCTTGCCGGCCGGCGGCCACAGCACCACCCTGGCCGCCTGCCGAGCCACCCGCTGGGGCGCTGGGCTGGTTCGCGACTGGCGCACCGAGCTGGGTACCTCCGGGGCCGCCGCCCCTGTTCGCGGCAGGCCCGTCCGCACGCACCCCGGTCGATGCGCCTGGCCGACTGCCCGTCGGAGCGCCTGCTCGGTCTCCCACGGACACACCCGGCCGGCGCCCCGCGGGCGCGTCTGCTTGCTGATCCGAGCGGGTGTCGCCCCGGCGGTCCACCATCGGCTCAGCAGGCGGGGACTCCGCCTGGCTGCCGCCGGACTGCTGATGCTCCGGCTGCCGAGGGTCGGCGGGGGAGACGCGGCGCTCGGTGAAGCGGTTCTCCGGCGCGGCGGCCTGCTCCTCCGGCGGGGCCATCGACGAGGCCTCGGCCGGCGGCTGGGCCGGTCGCTCGACCGCGCGAACGGCGGGCCGCAGCGCGGGCGGCGGCTCGATCGGTACGTCGATCAGGGTCGGCTCTTCGTCCGGGCTCGGCACCGAGTGCACCCGGCGCGGGCCCCGCTCGGCGTCCCGCCCGGTGAACGACTCCCGAGCGCCCTCGCGCCCGAACTCACGCCCACCCGCGTCCCGCCCGAACCCCTGGCCACCGTCGCGGCCGAACCCGGCACCGTCCCGGCCTGCGTCACGGGACTCCCGCGCGGCCGGCTCCCGGCCGAAGCCCTGCCCACCGTCCCGGCCCGCATCCCGGCCGGTGTCCCGCGCAGCAACCTCCCGCGTGTGCCCGGGCCAGTCCCGCCCGGTGTCGCGCGGCGTGGGCTCCCGCCCGAAGTCACGGTCCACGTCCCGGCCGTAGTCGCGCGGCTGGTCCCCGCGACCGAACTGCCGGCCGCGGGTCAGGTTGACGGTGTCCTCGAACCCGGCCTCGTAGCTGTCCGCCCCGTGGTCCGGCGCCAGGCTCAGGTCGATGTCGGCGACCGCGGTCAGCCGCCGCTCGGACTGCTGCGGCGGCATCACCTGCGCCTGCTCGCCGACCAGCCAGCGCGCCTCGTCGTCGTCCGGTACGGCGTAGCGCCCCGGAGCGTCGTAGGCGAACATCGCGACCTTCTCGTCGTCCTCGGCCACGAAGTACGAGACCCGGACCGCCCACCGGCCGTCCTCGCGGCGCCAGGCGTCCCACTCGGCGGCGGCGGGGTCGACGCCGCGGATCCGCAGCCGCTCGGTCACCCAGGCGCCGAGGTTGCGGGTCGGGGCGTCGCCGCCACCGCGGCGGCGGACGGACGCACGCTGGGCGAGGTTGGCGACGTGGTCGCGCTCGGCGAGCACCGGGCCGGCGAACGCCATCACGCGTTCCATCGGCATCTGGGCGACGGCAGCGACCGCCTCGGGACTTTCGCCGGCGCGGATACGAGCCTGGATGTCTCGTGGGCGCAGCGCGCTCTCCATTTGAATCTCCAGCTGGCCGAGTCGGGCACGGTCGCCGCGCAGGGCCGCACGCAACCGGTCGTCGACCGGGACGGCGAACTCCTCACCCGTGCCGTCCACAGCCAGGATCAGCTGCTTGCCGTCCTGGCTCAGACCGACGAGCCTCGCCTCGCGCATTGCCTTTGTTCTCCTGTGCGGTTCTCGACAGTCTCTCCCGGGACGTGCTGCCTGACCAAGACCGGCGCGCCGTGCCGGGCGGTCATTGTGGAGGTTACGTCACGAAATCACATCTTGCCTGCTCAGCGGGGTCCTTCTGGTCACACCAGTCACACTAGTCACAACCCGGAGTAACCGCCGCTGCGACATCCCAGCCGGCCGTCGCGGCGGCTCCTGACGGGGGCTTCTCCGCCAGGAGCTCGACCCCGATCAGGCCGGGTACGCCGCCCGGACGGCGAGCGCCCGGGACAGGTCGTCGGCCTCGTCGCCGACCGAACGCCGGATGCCGGCCGCGACCGACTCGTCCGCGACCAGCACGGCCGCCAGTTGGGCGACCCGCTCGTCGATCGCGTACGACGGGAACGCGAGCAGCGCCGACCGGGCCACCACCCAGCCCGACCGCAGCTTCTCGGTGCCGGCGATCTCGGCGAAGAACCGCTCGACGTACGGCGCGGTCAGCTCGGCCTGCGCCGGGTGCCAGAAGCCTTCGCACACCGCGTACAGCTCGTAGTTGGCCAGGTCGCCGTCGGTCATGATCTGCGCCCAGGCCCGTTCCTTCGCCTCGGCGGTCGGCAGCGCGGCCCGGCAGCGGGTCGCGTGCACGACGCCTTCCGACGACGTGTCGCGGGCCAGCTCGGCGTCGATGCCGGCGTCGTCGATCGCCCCGAGCCGGGCGAGCTGCAGGGTGATCAGCCAGCGCAGCTCCGCGTCGACCGTGACACCGCCCGGCACGGCGACCCCGTCGAGCCAGCCGCGCAGCAGGTCGACGTCATCGGTGGTGCGGATCGCGGCGCGCAGCACCATCAGCTGCACGCTGCTGCCGGCCTCGACCGTGCCGAGCCGCTCGGTCAGTACGGCGGCCAGCCGGCCGCGGTACGGCTCGTACGGCAGGTAGATGCCGAGCAGGCGGGTCTGCGCCCAGCCGACCAGGGAGTTGACGGCGATGTCGCTGGTCTCGGTCGGCAGCGCCGCGAGCACGATCTCGAAGCCCAGCTTCGGGTCCAGCTCGGCGTCGGCGCTGGCGTCGCGCACGCTGTTCAGCACGACCGCCCGGGTGACGCCGTCCTCGATCTTCGGCAGCACCTCGGGCAACCGGGCCAGGCTGTCGGCGTCGAGCCGGACCTTGGCCCAGGTGTCGTCGGCGGCGTCCGGCACGATGACCGCGACCGACGGGTCCAGCTCGATCTCGACCTGGTCGGAGTCCAGCAGCACCGGCAGCAGCTCGCCCTGCCCGGACGCGTCGTACGCGCCGATCGTGAACTTGTGCGGCCGGTTCGCCGGGTGGTCGGCCGGCGCGGTCCGGACCAGCCGTACGCCGGTGGCGGTGCGCTCGGCGGTGATCGTGTCCAGCCCGGGCGTGCGCAGCCAGGCCTGCGCCCAGTCCTCCAGTCCGACAGCGCCGGCCGCCGTCCACTTGGCGACCAGCTCCGGGAAGGTCGCGTTGCCGAACTCGTTGTCCTTGATGTGCGCGCGCACCCCGGCCAGGAACACCTCGTCGCCGAGGTAGGCGTTCAGCTGCTTGAGCACGGCTGCGCCTTTGGCGTAGGAGATTCCGTCGAAGTCGTCGAGCGAGGCGAGCGCGTCCTTCACCGGGTCGGCGGCGACCGGGTGCGTCGACGAGCGCTGGTCGGCCTGCAGCCCCCACCACTTGCGGACGAAGGCGAAGTCGATCCAGTTGTCGGCGTACTTGGTGGCCGCGGTCGACACCCGGTGGGCCATGTACTCCGCGAACGACTCGTTCAGCCACAGGTCGTTCCACCACCGCATGGTGACCGTGTCGCCGAACCACTGGTGGGCCATCTCGTGCACGATCGTGCGGGCCCGGTTCGACCGCTCGGCGTCGGTGGCGGCCGAGCGGAACACCATCGAGTCGCGGAACGTCACGCAGCCCGGGTTCTCCATCGCGCCGGCGTTGAACTCCGGCACGAACGCCTGGTGGTACGCGCCGAACGGGTAGCGGTACCCGAACAGCCGGTGGAACTCGTCGAAGGCCTGCTTGGTCACCTCGAAGATGTCGGCCGCCTCGCGGTCCAGCGCCTCCTTCAGCGACTGCCGCGACACCACCCCGAGCGGGATGCCGTCGTGGGAGTCGAGCAGCTGGTGGTACGGGCCGGCGACCAGCGTGACGAAGTACGTCGACAGCGGCTGGGTCTCGGCCAGCTCCCAGCGGCCGGGGGAGACCTGGGTCGCGGCGCCGTTGCCCAGCACGATCCAGTCCTCCGGCGCGGTCACGGTGAACCGGTACGGCGCCTTCAGGTCGGGCTGGTCGAAGCAGGCGAAGATCCGCGGCGCGGCGTCCAGGAACGACATCGCGTACAGGTAGGTCAGCCCGTCGGCGGCGTCGACGCTGCGGTGCAGGCCCTCGCCGTCGTTGGAGTACAGCATCGAGGCGACCACGACGAGCTCGTTCTCGGCGGTCAGGCCGGTCAGCTCGAGCCGTCCGTCGCTCAGGCCGGCGACGTCGACCGCCTCACCGTTCAGCGTGACCGACAGCAGTTCGCCGGGCTTCACGTCGAGCCAGCTGTGCTGGCTGGCCGCGGCGAACTGGATCCGGGTGGTGGATCCGAACGTCCGGTCGCCCCGGGTCAGGTCGAGATCGACGGCGTAGCTGTGAACGGTGAGCGCGGCGGCCCGGGTACGGGCGCCGTCGACGGTGAGACTCGGCATGACCGGCACTCTATGCCGCCCGGCCCAGCGGCATCGAGAGGGTTTGCCCGTGACAGTATTTCCGCCATGACCGAGATGGAGTACCGCCAGCTGGGTGACTCCGGCCTGACCGTGAGCGTGGTCGGCCTGGGCTGCAACAACTTCGGCGGCCGGATCGGCGCCGAGCAGGCCCAGGCGGTGGTGACCGCGGCGGTGGACGCCGGGATCACGCTGTTCGACACCGCCGACGTCTACCGCGGTGACCTGGGCTCCAGCGAGCAGATTCTCGGTCAGGCGCTCGGGGCGCGCCGCGACGAGGTGGTGATCGCGACCAAGTTCGGCGGTGACATGAAGGGCGCGAACGGCCCCGACTGGGGCGTGCGCGGATCCCGGCGCTACATCCGCAAGGCGGTCGAGGCCAGCCTGCGCCGGCTCGGCACCGACTGGATCGATCTCTACCAGCTGCACGTGCCGGACCCGGTCACCCCGATCGAGGAGACGCTCGCCGCGCTCACCGAGCTCGTTGCCGAGGGCAAGGTCCGCTACCTCGGCAGCTCGCAGTTCGCGGCCTGGCAGGTGGTGGACGCCGACTGGGCCGCCCGGACCGGTGGCACCGAGCACTTCATCAGCGCGCAGAACAAGTACTCCCTGCTCGACCGCGCCGCCGAGGAGGAGCTGGTGCCGGCCTGCGAGCACCTCGGCATCGGCGTCCTGCCGTACTTCCCGCTCGAGTCCGGGCTGCTCACCGGCAAGTACAAGCGCGGCGCCGAGCCGCCCGAGGGCACCCGGCTGGCGAAGATGCCCGACCGGCTGGCCCGCGCCGACTTCGACCGGATCGAGGCGCTGGAGACGTTCGCGGCCGAGCGCGACCTGACCCTGCTCGACGTCGCGATCGGCGGCCTGGCCGCCCAGCCCGCGGTCGCCTCGGTGATCGCCGGCGCGACCCGGCCCGAGCAGATCGCGCAGAACGTCGCCGCCGGGCGGTGGGAACCGTCGCTCGACGATCTGGCCGTTCTGGACGACCTCACCTGACAGCGCACCTGGAGACCGCGTGACCCTGATTCTGCTGCCGCCGTCGGAGGGCAAGACCGGTCGCTCCCGCGGCCGCCCGGTCGAGCTGGCCGGGTTGTCGTTCCCCGAGCTCACCCCGACCCGGGAGACGGTGCTCGACACGTTGGCGAAGGTGTCCGCGAGCGCCGACGCGTACGCCGTACTCGGGGTGGGTCCTTCGCTGGCCGCCGAGGTGGAGCGCAACCTCCGCTGGCGGACCGAGCCGTCGGTCCCCGCGTCCGAGCTCTACACCGGCGTGCTCTACGACGCGCTCGGCTACGCCACCTTGTCGCCGGGCTGCAAGCGGCGGGCGAACAGCAGGCTCCTGGTGGTCTCCGCCGCCTGGGGCGCACTCCGGATGGCCGACCGCGTTCCGGCGTACCGGCTGTCGATGGGTACGACGCTGCCCGGGCTCGGGCCGCTGGCTTCGGTCTGGCGCGATCCGCTGCAGGCCTCGCTCGACGCCGCGGCCGGACAGGGTGTGATCGTCGACTGCCGCTCGTCGACGTACGCCGCGGCGTGGCGGCCGGCCGGTGACCAGGCGGCCAAGTGGGTCGCGGTGTCGGTGGTCCGGGAGCGAGACGGTGTCCGCTCGGTCGTGTCGCACAATGCCAAGCACACCCGCGGCCTGGTCGCCCGCCACCTGCTGGAGTCGGGCAAGGACCCGGGCACCGCGAAGGCACTGCACAAGCTCGTCGCCGAGCGGTGGAACGCCGAGCTGGACCGGACCGGCGCCGGCTGGACGCTGACCGTCGTCGAGCACGACTGATTCACGCAGCTTTCACCGCCCGGTGGTTTCCGCGGTCCGGTGCACAGGGAAGGCTTGGGGTCAGCTCGTCAGGGGGATCCGCCCAACCCTCGGAGGACCGGACCGATGCGTCGTACTCTCACCGTTGTCACCGCAGTCGTGACCACCTGGCTCGTCGGAACCGGCACCGCGCTGGCCTACCCGCCCGACCCTCCGTCGGCCACCACGGCGCAGTCCCAGCTCGCCGCGCTCACCGTCCGGGCGGAGGGCTCGACCACCGGCTACAGCCGCGACCTGTTCCCCCACTGGACCACCGTCTCGGGCACGTGCGACACCCGCGACCAGGTGCTCAAGCGCGACGGCACCGGCGTGACCGTCGACGCGAACTGCGAACCGACCGCCGGCCGCTGGTACAGCGTGTACGACGCGACCTACACCACCGACGACTCCGCGATCGACATCGACCACATCGTGCCGCTGGCCGAGGCGTGGAAGTCGGGCGCGAACAGCTGGACGACCGCGAAGCGGCAGCGGTTCGCCAACGACCTGACGATCGCGCAGCTGATCGCGGTGTCGGCGTCGAGCAACCGGTCGAAGGGCGACAAGGACCCGGCGTCGTGGAAGCCGACGAACACCTCGGTGCACTGCATCTACGCCCGGGAGTGGATCTGGGTGAAGTACACCTACGCCCTGTCCCTGCAGCCGGCCGAGAAGACCGCGCTGCAGCAGATGCTCGCCGCCTGCTAGGAGTTCGGGTCGAGCAGGTGGCGGCGCTGGGCGTGAATGCCTGCCTGGAAACGGGTCCGGGCGCCGAGGGAGTCCATCAGCTCGGCGACCCGGCGCCCGACCGTCCGGCTGCTCAGTGCGAGCTGCCGGGCGATCGCGTCGTCCTTGAACCCGGCCGCGAGCAGCGTCATCAGCCGCGCGTCGAGCGGGTCCCGCTCGGCCGGAGCCATCGGCACCGCCTGGTCCCACAGCAGGGTGAACATCTCGATCAACGCGTCCAGCAGCGCACAAGGATGGACCACCAGCGCACTGTCGACCAGCTGATCGACCGACAGCGGCAGCAACGCGGCCGTCCGGTCGAACACCGCCAGCTTCATCGGCACCTGAGGATGCACCCGCGAGGTCTCGCCGGCGTCGGCCGCGCTGTACGCCTCGTCGACGCCACCCAGTTCCAGCGAGTCGGGGGAGTAGATGCCCCGGACGGTGACACCTTCGCTCAGTAGTCCGCGCACTGTGGTGTCCGACTGCTCGGCCTTCGCGGCGTACGGCGGCCGGTCGAGCACGAGCAGCTGGTCCGTGGTGCCCTTCAGGAGTTGGGCGAACCGGGCCGCGATCGCCTCTTGCCCGACGATGACCTCGACCAGGTTCTCCGGCCGGTACTGCTCCTGGGCGCGGAGCTCGGACAGCAGCTCGCGCGCCTCCGCGCGAACCCGGTCGAGCTCGGCCCGGCGTACGGCGACCAGGGCGTCGACGGCGACGTCGGGTCTGGTGGGCAGCAGATGTGGCTGGTCGTCGGAGGTTTTGGTCAGCAGGCCGAGCTCCTCCAGCCGTTCGACCGTGCCGAGCACGTCGGCGGCCGGCCGGCCGAGGCGGTGGGCGAGGTCGTCCAGGGAGCAGCCGGGCATCGCGAGCAGGGCGCGGTAGGCGGTCTCGTCGGCGGCGCTGACTCCGACGGATTCGAGCATGCGGTCTCCCGGCCAGTGGTGGACAAGTCCGGCATCCGACACGCTATCTCGTGGCATGGACCATCGCGGGTGCTGCTCCCGACCCCGGGCCGGTGGCAAGCGTGTCCGCGCCACGGTCGCCTTGACCCGGTGGGACGATGAGACGAAGATGCGTCACCAGGTCATCACGCCCTGTCAGAACGACCTGTCAGCTTCAGGCCGAGTGTCTGTCGGTGGCGTCGGGCTGTGGTCGACTGCAGCAGCAGATCCCAGGAGGCAGGATGAGCGAGAGCACCAGCACGGCGACGACTGAGCCCGCAGCCGACCGCCCCGAGCTGAAACGGGTGATGGGCCCCGGATTGCTGATGCTGTTCGTGATCGGCGACATCCTCGGCACCGGGGTCTACGCGCTGACCGGCAAGGTGGCCGGCGAGGTCGGCGGCGCGGTCTGGCTGCCGTTCCTGTGCGCGTTCGTCGTCGCCTTGCTGACGGCCACCAGTTACCTCGAACTGGTCACGAAGTACCCGCGAGCCGGTGGTGCGGCGGTCTACACGCACAAGGCGTTCGGGGTGCACTTCCTGACCTTCCTGCTGACCTTCGCGGTGATGAGCTCGGGGCTGACCTCGGCGTCCAGCGCGTCGAAGGCGTTCGCGGCGAACTTCTTCTCCGCCGCCGACATCGACCCCGACCGCGGCACCTGGCTGGTGATCACCTCGCTGCTCTTCATGACCTTGATTGCCCTGGTCAACCTTCGCGGCGTCGGCGAGAGCGTCAAGGCGAACGTGGTGCTCACCTGCGTGGAGCTGTCCGGTCTGCTGATCGTGATCGCGATCGGCGCCTGGGCGATCGCCGGCGGCGACGGCGACACCGCCCGGCTGACCGAGTTCAAGACCCCTGAGGGCGACAGCGCCTTCGGTGCGGTGACCGCGGCGACCGCGCTGGCGTTCTTCGCGATGGTGGGCTTCGAGGACTCGGTGAACATGGCCGAGGAGACCAAGGATCCGGTCCGGATCTTTCCCAAGGTGATGCTGATCGGCCTGTGCGTGACCGGCGTGATCTACGTCCTGGTCGCGATCTCGGCGGTCGCCCTGGTCTCGCCGGAGGACCTGAACGAGGGCTCCACCCCACTGCTCAAGGTGGTCGAGGCCGGCGCTCCCGCCTTCCCGCTGCAGATCTTCGCCTGGATCACGATGTTCGCGGTCGCCAACTCGGCGCTGATCAACATGCTGATGGCCAGCCGGCTGCTCTACGGCATGTCCCACGAGAAGGTGCTGCCCGGCCCGCTCGGCCGCGTCCTGCACCGGCGGCGGACGCCGTGGGTGGCGATCCTGTTCACCACCCTGCTGGCGTTCTTCCTGATCGGGTTCGCCGACCTGGCGGCGCTGGGCGGGACCACCGCGCTCCTGCTGCTGGTGGTGTTCGCCATCGTGAACGCCGCGGTGCTGGTGCTGCGCAAGGACCGCGTGCAGCACCAGCACTTCCACGCGCCGACCGTGCTGCCGGTTCTCGGTGGGGTGCTCTGCGTCTACCTGGCCAGCCCGTTGTCGGGGCGGGCGACCAAGGACTACGAGATCGCCGGATACCTGATGATCGTCGGCGTCGGCCTCTGGGCGCTGACCTGGGTGCTGAACAAGTACGTCTTCCACCGCACGGCCGACTTCGACCCGAGCCACATCGACCCGCGCGGCCCGGTCAACTGACCAGCTGGGTCGCGGCGATACAGGCCACGATCACCAGGGCGGCGACCGGCGCCAGGGGCGGAAGGTGCTCGCCGATCAGCAGCACCGACCACACCAGTGTGAGCAGCGGCTGGGCGAGCTGCAACTGGCTCGCCTTCGGTACGCCGATCGCCGCCATCCCGCGGTACCACAGCACGAAGCCACCGAACTGGGAGACGGCGGCGAGGTAGGCCATGCCGGTGACCGCCTGGGCGCCGAGGTGGACCGGCTCCCACAGCAGGGCGAGTCCGGTGACCACCACGGACACCGGGAGTGCGGCGACCACGCCCCACGCGATGACCTGCCAGCCTGGCAACTGGGAGGCGAGCCGGCCACCTTGGGCGTAGCCGGCGGCGCAGACCAGCAGGGCGCCGAACAGGTAGGCGTCGCCGAGCGTGGGGCGTCCGTGGTTCTGCAGCAGGGTGAAGGCGACGACGGTGCCGGCGCCCACGACGGCGGCACCCCAGAACACGGGTGGCTGGTGGCGGCCGGTGATCGCGGTCGACATCGCGGCAGTGGCCAGAGGCAGGATTCCGATGACCACGGCGGAGTGTGCGGTGGTGGAGGTCTGCAGTGCGAGCGTGGTCAGCAGTGGAAACCCGATGACGCATCCTCCGGCCACGGTGAGCAGACCGGGCCAGTGGTGCCGCGCCGGGACAGGCACGCGGACCGCCGCGAGGCAGCTCACCGCGAGCACTCCGGCCAGCAGTCCGCGAACGCCGGTCGCCGTCCACGGCCCGAAGCCGGTCAGCGCCCACACGGTGGCCGGGAAGCTGAGAGAGAACGACGCCACTGCCAGGGCGGCCAGGACGGTGCCGCCGGCGACTGCTTTCGCCGGGCGGAGGGTAGCGCTATTCTGTGCCGTCATGCACGACGATAGCAGTGTCGCTCAGTTGACCGCGAGGCTGCGGGACGCAGTACACCGCTACTCGGAAGGCGAGAAACTGCCGTCGAGCCGAGCGCTCGTCGACCAGTACCGGGTGAGTCCGGTGACGGTGTCCCGGGCGATCGCGGCGTTGGTGGCCGAGGGCATCGTCGTCTCCCGGCCCGGCGCTGGTGTCTTCCGGGCCGGCGCGCCGACCGGTGGTGTGGCCGGCGACGTCTCCTGGCAGGAAGTGACGCTCAGCGCGCATCCGGCGACAGACGCCGGAGATGCCGAAGCTCGTCGTACGGGGACGGCCGGCGTCCTGGGCTGCCTGTTCACGCCGCCGGCCGGGGTGATCGACTTCAACGGCGGCTACCTGCATCCGACGCTGCAGCCGGAACGCGCTCTCTCCGCGGCGCTGGCCCGGGCGGCCCGGAGACCGGGCGCGTGGTCCCGGCCGCCGGTGGAAGGAGTCGCGGAGCTGAGGGACTGGTTCGCCCGTGACATCGGCGGGGTGAACGGGCCGTTGAGCGGTTCCGACGTCCTGATCGCCGCGGGCGGCCAGAGTGCGCTGACCACCGCGCTCCGGGCCTTGGCCGTTCCGCGAGCACCCGTGCTGGTCGAGTCCCCGACTTATCCGGGTCTGCTGGCGGTCGCGCGTGCCGCCGGTCTGCGACCGGTTCCGGTGCCGGTTGACGGCGACGGGGTGCGTACTGATCTGCTGGCCGACGCGTTCCGGGCCACCGGTGCCAAGGCGTTCGTCTGCCAGCCGCTGTTCCAGAACCCGACCGGCGCCGTGCTCGCGCCGCAGCGGCGCGCGGAGGTCCTGCGGATCGCGCGGACAGCGGGCGCGTTCGTCGTGGAGGACGACTACGCGCGCCGGCTCGTGCACGCCGACTCGCCGCCGTTGCCGCCGCCGCTGGCCGCCGACGACCCGGACGGCGTCGTGGTGCACGTCCGCTCCCTGACCAAGCCGGCCTCGCCGAGTCTGCGGATCGCGGCGCTGTCGGCCCGGGGGCCGATCTTCGAGCGGCTGCGGGGGATCCAGGTCATCGACAGCTTCTTCTTACCCCGGCCACTGCAGGAAACCACCCTGGAACTGGTCAGCGCTCCGGCGTGGGGCCGGCACCTGCGATCGCTCGCGGCGGCGCTGCGAGATCGCCGGGTCGCTGCACAAACCGCACTTCGCCGTACGCTGCCGCAGCTACGACCTGCCCAGCCGGTGCACGGCGGCAATCACCTCTGGCTGCGGCTGCCCGACGGCACCGACGAGACCACGGTGGTCTCCGCCGCCCTGAGCGCCGGAGTCGCGGTGGTCGCCGGCAGCCCGTACTTCGCGGCCGAGGCGCCCGGTCCCCATCTGCGGCTCAGCTTCGCCCACACCACTGGCGTCAGCCAGGTCGAGGAGGGCATCCGAAGACTCAGCAACGCCTTCACCTGAGCAGCTCCGACGAGCACCTCGCCGATCACGACCAGGTCGACACAGGGTCCGGGCGGGAGCGGAGGCCGACGGCGAGGGCTACGGTGCTGAGGGCAACGACTCCGAGGGCGGCCGCGATCCAGCCGAGCGCCGGGTAGCCGGCGCCGGCGTCGATCGCGAGGCCGCCGAGCCAGGGTCCGACGGTGATCCCGACGTTGAACGCGGCGAAGTTCACCGCGGTGGCCAGGGTCGGCGCCCGTTCGGCCAGCGTGAAGACCCGGGCGTTCAGGGCCGGGTTCAGCGCGAAGCCGAAACCGCCGAGCAGGAAGATCGCCGAGATCGCGATCACCGGCTGCGCCGCCCACAGCGCGAGAACGGTGGAGAGCGCGACCACCCCGGCGATCCCGATCGCCAGCGTGCCGAACGGGGCCGCGTCGGCGGTCCGGCCGCCGAGCGTGATCCCGACCAGTGAGCCCACGCCGTACAGGGCGAGCACGCCGGGCACGGCGCCGGACGGCAGGCCGGTGTCCTCGGTGAGCAGGGGAGCGAGGTAGCTGAACACGACCAGGATGGCCGCCGTCACCAGCGCGGTCGTCGCGTAGGCCAGCCAGAGCCGCGCGTTCGCCATCACCTGCAGCTCGGTCCGGAGCCGGGGAGCGCGCTCTCCCGCCGGGGACGGGGTGCCCGGCGGGGACGGGGTGCCCGGCGGGATCGTGCGCAGGACGCCGATCATCGCCAGGGCCGACATCAGCGCGACCGCCCAGAACGCCGCGCGCCAGCCGAGGTGCTGGCCGATCACCGTGCCGGCCGGCAACCCGATGATGGTGGCAACGGTGAGTCCACCGGTCACCACGCTCATCGCCTTCGCTCGCCGGCCCGCCGGGACCAGAGCGAGCGCGGTCACCGCGGCGACCGTCCAGAACCCCGCGTACACGAACGCGCCGACGACCCGGGTGGCCAGCAGCACCTCGTAGTTCGGGGTGAGCGCGCCGGCGACGTGGGTGAGCGCGAAGACCGCGAGAAAGCCGAGCAGGGTGTTGCGGCGTGGCCAGTGCAGCGTGACGACCGCGAGCACCGGGGCGCCGACCAGCATGCCGACCGCGAACGCCGAGATCAGCAGCCCGGCCTGCGGGATCGAGACACCGAGGTCGGTGGCCAGCTCGGGCAGCAGCCCGGCGAGCATCAGCTCCGACGTGCCCTGCGCGAAGATCGCGAGTCCGATGATGTAGACGGCCGGCGGCATCGCGATCCTCCTCAGGACGGGCAGGGCCGAACGGCCCGGCGGACGAACAGGATGTGGCGCCGCGGTGATGACAACGCCGCGGTGGCCAGCAGGGTGCCCCCACCCAATCGCACAGTGCGATCTGCGAGTTGCACATCGTGACACAGACCGCAAGGTGCCCGCTTCCTGCCGTCCGCGATGTGGCAGGGCCGGCGGGTCCGACCAGTATTCCGACCGAGTTCTCACAGCTGGGGCACCGGCGCGCAACGCTGTTCGCAGGGGTGGCGCTTGGGTCGATCGGGCATGGTGGAAGGCATGAGTTACACGAGTCCAGCGCGCCGCTCGCCGTCGGCAACCGGCGGTGCCCGGGCGGGCGGCGGGATCAAGTTGCTCGTCATCCTGGTCGGCCTGATGTGGCTGAGCGAGATCGTCGACACCGCGCTGAACGGCGCGCTCGACCGGTACGGCATCCTGGCGCGCGATCCGGAGGGCCTGGTCGGGGTGGTCACCGCGCCGTTCCTGCACCTCGGTTTCGGGCACCTGATCTCGAACACGCTGCCGCTGGTCACGCTGGGTGCGCTGATCGCGCTCTCCGGCGCGATCCGGCTGTTCTCGGTGACCGCGATCGTGACCGCGGTCGGCGGCATCGGCACCTGGTTGGTGTCCCCGCCGAACACCATCACCATCGGCGCCAGCGGCCTGGTCTTCGGGTACGCGGCGTACCTGGTCGCGCGAGGGGTGTTCAACCGGCGGATCGGGCAGGTGCTGATCGGTGTGCTGGTCGTGATCGTGTGGGGCAGCGCGCTCCTGGGCGGTCTGCTGCCGCAGGACGGCATCTCCTGGCAGGGCCACCTGTTCGGCGCGATCGCGGGCGTGCTGGCCGCGTGGTTCCTCGCCGACGACCGCGCCCCGCGCCGCGTGCCACCGAGGTAGGCCTCAGGCGGATTCGTGCTGCCGGTCGTTCGGTCGGTGCCGCCGGCGCCGAACCATCACCAGACCCATCAGCAGCGCGACCACTGCGGGCACCCCGGCCGCGACGGGCACGGCCCCGCTCGTGTCGAGCGTGCGTTCCTGAGCCACACTCAGTCGCAGCGACTTGCTGGAGGTCACCGGTGCGGCGGGCTGGTCGGTGCTGAGCGCAACGTAAACCACGAACCGGCCCGAGTTCACCGCCTGCAGTTCCCACTCCAGCGACTCCGCCTCACCTCCGCCGAGCGGTTCGAGGTACTGCGTGCGCTCGCCTGACCAGTCCTCCGGGTCGACGTAAACGCCAGGATCGACAGCGAAGACGTTCAGGTGCGCGATGACTCCGGCTACGTCCTGCTCACCGGAGTTCCGGACCTCCGAGCTGAAGCGCAAGGTCTGGCCCAGCCCGATACTCGCCTCGCTGCGGTCGAGCGTGACGACCACAGGATCCGCCCCGGCAGCGCCCGGCTCGGCCGCGGCCGGCACAGAACCAGTCACCAGCACAACGGCGACCGCCGCGAGCAGCCGCACCCCGAGCCTCATCCCCGGCCTCCAGTTCCGAGCCGCAACCGCGTCGAGACGGCGACGGCGGCGACGACCAGGACGCCGGCGACGATCGCGGGACCGACCAGCCAGTGACCTTCCTGGGCGAACGTGCGGGCGTTGATGATGATCCGGCCCAGGTAGCGCAGAGCGGCGGTGAACGGATCGACCCGCAGCAGCAGGTCCCCGAACCAGCCGCGCTGCGCCGACGACGGCATCTGCGTCGGCGCGAACAGCGCGAGCAGCACGAACACGCTCACCGAGAGGCTGACCCGGTTCGACGCCGCGAAGGTGCTGATCACCAGCCCGAGACCGGTCATCGCCAGCGCGAGCAGGCAGCCGACCAGGAAGCCGTTGACCAGGGACGTGGTGACCACCTTCACGCCACGACCGAGGTACCACACGTACGGCGCGGACACCACGAACGCGGCCAGCCACAACGTCAGCGCAGCCAGCCCTTTACCGACCGTGAGCGACCATCGCGGGATCGGTGCGAGCAGCAACGACTCGAGGCTGCCGCGCTCGCGTTCGCCGCTGATCGCGTCCGCGGCGGCCAGCAGGCTCAGCAGTACGCCGACCGCGACGGCGACCTGCAGCGTCAGGCTCACCGCCTCCCGCTGCTCGAGGAAGTTGAGCGCCTCGTTGGTCGCGGTCAGGTAGGTGGTCACGCTCAGCATGATCGAGTAGGCCAGCAGCAGGACGAGCGCCCGTCCGCCGAGCCACAGGTCGCGCAACTCGCGCCCGGCCACCACCAGCCAGGCCGGACGGCCGCGCCGCGGTCCGTCCGCGGCCGATCGGTTCTCGACCTCCGGCTGGGTGGCTCGGCATCCCGCATCGACGGCCATCAGACCTCCTCGGTGACGGCGAGAAAGGCGTCGCTGAGCCGGCCGCCTTCCAGCGAGAAGCCCAGCACCGGTACGCCGGCCGCGAGCAGGCTGGAGATCGCCTCGGTCGCCGCGGTCTCCACCTCCACCCCGGCCGGCAGACTCAGCTCGAGCTCCCCGAGCGACCCGCGGCCGTTGGCGGTGGCAAGAATCTCGGTGCCGGCCAGCGCGCCGAGTGCCCGCTCGACCTGCTCCGGCGGCACCCGGACTCGTCCGTTCCGGGCCGCCGCGGCCTTCCGGACCACCTCCGCGACCGTGCCCTCGGCAACGACCTTGCCGCGGTTGAGGATCACCACCCGGTCGCAGACCTGCTCGACGTCGGCGAGTACGTGGGTGCTCAGCAGGACCGTGGCGCCGCGGTCGCGCGCGATCCGCCCGATCAGGTCGAGCACCTGCGCCTGGCCCATCGGGTCCAGGCCCAGCGCCGGTTCGTCGAGGAACACCACGTCCGGGTCGTTGACCAGGGCCCGGGCGATCCCGAGTCGTTGCCGCATGCCCCTGCTGTACGCCGAGATCAGCGCGGACCCCCGGTCGGCCAGCCCGACGTCGGACAGCAACCGGCGCGCCGTACCGCGGGCGTCGGCACGGTCCCGGCCGAACAACTCGGCGTGGTAGCGCAGCCACTCCTCGCCGGACTGCGCCGGGGGATAGCCCGCGCTCTCCGGCAGCACCCCGACCCGGCGGCGGATCTGCGCGGGCCGGGTGTGGGGCACACCCGCGACCGTGAACGAACCGCTGTCGGCGGCCAGAACCGTGGTGAGCAGACGGATCGCGGTCGTCTTGCCGGCACCGTTCGGGCCGAGAAAGCCCAGCACGGTCCCGGCGGCGACCTCGAGATCGAGCGACTCGACCGCGACGACCCGTCCGTACGCCTTGCGCAGCCCTGTCGCAACCAGTGCCGGGCCGGCGGCCATGATCAGCCGCCCTGCTCGGACGCGACCACTCCCACGTCCCCCATGAACGCCCCCTGACCGGCTCACCCCACGGCCGTACGACGCGTGCCGTGTCGCGTGCGCCTTCCCTGTCATCTTGAGCACACGGCCACCGCCTCGGCAAGAGGTGGATCACAAATCGTCACCGCGCAGTTCGCCGGTACCTCTTCTCGTGGCGGCTCCGGCGCGCGACACTCCGAACCAAAGGCACCTGGTTGGGGGACAGGCCATCAGGCCTGCGACCGCGGTGCCACATGGGGGAGGGAATCCGGATGCGGCGTTCTCGTTTCGCGCACGTCATCTTGCTCACGGCCGGCCTCACCGGTCCCGCGGCACTGGCGGCCTGCAGTGCCGACGATCCAGCCGGCGGCGCCCAGGCGCCGGCACCGACGACCGTACCGGTCAGCACGCCGATCACCGCACCGACCGGCACACCGGTCAGCACCTCGCCGCCGGGCGACGTCAGCCCGTCCGTGCCGGCGACGCCGCCGTCCACGCCGCCGTCCAAGGCGCCCTCGCCGAAGCCGACGACCGAGTTCGTCCCGCAACCCGGCTACGACCGGGCCGCGTTCGCCCGCTCGATCCCGGTCACCAACAAGTGGTTGCCGTTGCGGCCGGGGATGCGGATGACGTTCCGCGGCCAGACGATCGAGGACGGTGAGGTGATCGGGCACACCGTCACCTCCATCGTCACCGACCTGACCAAGGTCATCGACGGTGTGCGCAACGTGGTGGTGTGGGACCGCGACTACCGCGACGGCGTGCTGGAGGAGGCCGAACTCGCGTTTTTCGCCCAGGCCGCCAACGGCGACGTGTGGCACTTCGGTCAGTACCCGGAGGTGTACGAGGAAGGAAGGCTGGTCGAGAACCCGACCTGGATCCACGGCGTCAAGGGCGCCCGGGCCGGCATCACCATCACGGCGGACCCGGGCGGGCCGAGCTACGCCCAGGGCTGGGGTCCGGCCGTCGGCTGGTCGGACCGGGCGAAGACCTACCGGACCAACCAGCGCACCTGTGTCGCGGCCGGCTGCTTCAGCGGCGTCCTGGTCACCGACGAGTACAGCAAGGAGGAACCCGGCGCCCACCAGCTCAAGTACTACGCGCCGGGCGTCGGCAACGTCCGGGTCGGGTTCTACGGCAACGACCCGACCAAGGAGACGCTCGAGCTGACCAGCGCCCGGATGCTCAGCACCGCCGACCGCGCCGAAGCGCGGGCCGAGGCGCTGAAACTGGAGAAGAGCGCCTACCGGCACAGCAAGGACGTCTACGCCCACACGGCGCCGGCGCGGTGACCGCGATCGGGAGGTGAGATGCGAATCCTGGTCGTCGAGGACGAGCGCCGGCTGGCCCGCGCCATCGGGCACGGTCTGGAGGACCACGGTTTCACCGTCGAACTGGCGCACGACGGTGAAACCGGCCTGTGGAAGGGCCGGGAGCAGGACTACGACGCGATCGTGCTCGACCTGATGCTGCCCGGGCTGTCCGGCGACGAGGTGTGCCGGCAGCTGCGGGCCGCAGGGTGCTGGACGCCGATCCTGATCCTCACCGCGCGGGTCGGCGCCGAGGCCGAAGCCGGTGGGCTGAACCTCGGCGCCGACGACTACCTGCGCAAGCCGTTCTCGTACCAGGTACTGATCGCGCGGCTCAACGCGCTGCTGCGGCGGACCGCGCCGGCCCGGCCGGTCAACCTCGTCGTCGGCGACCTGGTGCTCGACCCGGCCCGGCGTACGGTCCGGCGGGGCACGACGCCGATCGAGCTGACCCGGCGGGAGTTCTCGGTGCTGGAGTACCTGATGCGCAACGCCGGCAGCACCCGCTCGAAGGCGGAGATCCTCGACCACGTCTGGGGCGCGGACTTCGACCGGGAGCCGAACGTCGTCGAGGTCTACGTCGGCTACCTGCGGCGCAAGATCGACCAGCCGTTCGGCACCGGAAGCATCCGGACGGTCCGTGGCCACGGCTACCTGATGGGCGACGAGGACCCCCGCGCCCCGGAGCCGGTGGCGACCGGCGATGGGTGAGCTGCGACCGTGGAGACGGTCGCCGTCGCTGCGGACCCGGATGGTCCTGATCGCCGCGGCTGCCACGGCGACGGTCCTGATCGTGGGCGGCGTGCTGCTCGCGGCCGCCTTGCGGGTCGTGCTGGTCGACGACGCGATGGACACCGCCCGGCTGCGCGCCCAGGACCTGGGCGAGCTCGCGGCCGCGCTGAAGCTCCCGCCGGACCCAGCGGTGCGCGACAGCGACCTCGTCCAGGTGGTCGGCGACGGCGGCCGCGTGCTGTCCGCCAGCCGGAACATCGCGGGCACCGCACCACTCGACCTTGCTCCGCAGTCGCCGGGAACCACCGTCGTGCACCGGGTGGACCGGATCCCGGCCGCCGACTCCGGCGCCTACCGCGTCGTTGCCCACGGCACCAGTACGCCGAACGGCCCGGCCACCGTGTACGTCGGGGTCTCGATCGAGGAGATCGACGAGACGGTGGTGCTGGCCGGCCAGGTCGGCCTGGCCGCGATCCCGGTCTTCGTGGTGCTGCTGTCGGTGGCGATGTGGACCGTGCTCGGACGGACGCTCGCACCGGTCGAGCGGATCCGGCGCGAGGCCGACGCGATCACCGCCCAGCACCTGGACCGCCGCGTGTTCGAACCCGAGCAGCGAGACGAGCTCGGCCGGCTGGCCCGGACGGTCAACGCCATGCTCGCCCGCCTGCAGGCCAGCACGGAACGCCAACGCCGGTTCGTCGCCGACACCGCGCACGAACTGCGCAGCCCCATCGCCAGTCTGCGGACCCAGCTCGAGACGGCCCGCGACAGCCGGCGCCCGGTGGACTGGGAGCAGGTCAGCGCCGACCTGCTCGCCGAGACGGTCCGGATGCAGGCGCTCGCCGAGCAGCTGCTGCTGCTCGCGCGGGCCGACGCCGGCACACTGGGATGGACCAAGGTCGCCGTCGACCTCGACGACGTCGTGGACACGGTGAGCGGTCACCCGGTCACCCAAACCGCTGTCCAGTTGGACATCCGGGCCGTCGAGCCCGTCCAGGTGACCGGTGATCCGGTGCTGCTGGAACAGGCGGTCCGCAACCTGGTCGACAACGCGGTCGCCCATGCCACTCGGCAGGTCCGGGTCGGTCTCACCGTCACCGGGAGCGAGGCGGTGCTCACGGTCGACGACGACGGACCGGGCATCCCGCCCCAGCACCGGCAGGAAATCTTCGAACGCTTCACCCGGCTCGACGGCGCCCGCGACCGCGACCACGGCGGCGCCGGCCTCGGCCTGGCGATCGTTGCCGACATCACCCAGGCGCACGGCGGCCGCGTCGAGGTCGAGGACTCACCGCTCGGTGGTGCGCGTTTCCGGCTCCGGCTGCCGGCCACCGAAGAACTGAGAAAGTCCTGAGAACCAGCGCGTTGACGCCGGTCTTCCACCGACCTACTCTCCGAAGGAAGGGGCCCACGCGAGTCGTGCCACAGGTCGCGCGGGATGAGCGAGGGGGTGTGGCCACGGGGATTCGCAGTCCGGCGTGCCACGTCGTGCTGCCCTGAGCCGCCGCCTCCTCTGGGGGAGGTTTGGGCGAGCATGCGGTGGATCGTGGCATCGAGCATCAAGTTCCGTCGACTTGTCGTCGCCCTGGCCGTCGGGGTGATGATCGTCGGCATCGTCCAGATCGGCCGGTCGCGGACCGACGCGCTGCCGGAGTTCACCCCGACCACGGTCGAGGTGCAGACCGAGGCGCTCGGGCTGTCGGCCGAAGAGGTCGAGCAGATGATCACCGTCCCGCTGGAGCAGGACCTGCTCGCCGGCGTGGCCTTCCTGGACAGCATCGAGTCGGTGTCGCTGCCCGGGCTGTCCTCGGTGGTGATGAGGTTCGAGCCGGGCACCGACCTGCTGGACGCCCGCCAGGTGGTGCAAGAACGGTTGTCGCAGGCAACGGCCGTGGCGGGACTGCCGCACGTGTCCAAGCTGCCGCAGATGATCCAGCCGTTGTCGTCGACGAGCCGGCTGTCGATGATCAAACTCTCCTCCGACACGCTCACCCCGATCGACCAGTCCGTCCTGGCCCGCTGGGTGATCACGCCCCGGCTGATGTCGGTGCAGGGCGTGGCCAACGTGACCGTCTGGGGATTCCGTGACCGGCAGCTGCAGGTGCTCGTCGACCCGCAGCGGCTGCGCGGCACCGGCGCCACCCTGGCGCAGGTGATCCGCACCACCGGCAACGCGCTCGAGGTCTCACCGCTGTCGTTCCTGGAGGCTTCCTCGCCGGGCACCGGTGGCTTCATCGACACCGTCAACCAGCGGCTCGGCATCTTCCACGAACAGGCCATCTCGACCCCGCAGGAACTGGCCGGCGTACCGCTGGAGGGCCAGCCGGCCGGCGGCACCGCCCGGACGCTGGGCGACGTGGCGCAGATCGTGGAGAACCACCAGCCGCTGATCGGCGACGCGATCTGCCCGGGGGGCGAACGGTGCCTGCTGCTGGTGGTGGAGAAGTTCCCCGGCGCCGACACGGTCCAGGTCACCAAGGACGTCGAGGCCGCGCTGGCCGCGATGCGGCCCGGCCTCGGCGACCTGCGGATCGACACCTCGCTCTACCGGCCGGCGTCGTTCATCGAGTCGTCGTTCGACCGGCTGCAGTGGGCGCTCGTTGCCGGGGGCATCCTGCTGGTGCTGCTGCTCCTGCTGCTGTTCCGCGACTGGCGCCGGGCGCTGATCACGCTGGTCGCCATCCCGGTCCCGCTCGCCGTCGCGGCCGTCGTGCTGTACCTGCGCGACACCCCGATCAACTTCATGGTCGTCGCCGGCCTCCTGCTCGGTCTCACCGCGATCGTGCACGACGCGATCACCGACTCCCACGGTCTCGCCGCGCGCCTGCGCGCCAGACGCCACGGAGAGGATGCCGCCGGCACGGAAACCGTGGTCGCCTCGGCGGGCGCGACCCGCGGCGGCATCCTGTACGCCGCTCTGGTCGTGGCGGCAGCTGCCCTCCCGTTCTTCTTCCTCACCGGTGTCGGCGACGCCTTCCTGCCGCCGCTGGTGCTCTCGTACCTGCTCGCGGTGGCGGCCTCGATGCTGGTCGCCCTGGTCCTCACGCCGGTGGTGGCGGCGATGCTGCTGGCCGGCGACCACCCCGCGCCGAAAGGCCGCCACTTCGCCCGCCGGCTGAGCGCCGGGTACGACCGCCGCGCGCCCGCGCTCGCCGGCCGGACCCGGGCCGCCGTCGTCACCGCAGCCGTGGTGGCGCTGATCGGCCTGGCGGCGGTGCCGTTCCTGGACACCTCGCTGCGCCCCGCGCTGAAGGAACGCGACGTGCTCGTCCACCTCGAGGCGCCACCAGGCACCTCGCTGCCGAAGATGACCCAGCTCACCGAGCAGGCGGTACAGAGCCTGCGCTCCGTTCCCGGCGTCGACAGCGCCGGCGGCCAGGTCGGCCGCGCGATCGCCTCCGACCAGATCGTCAACGTCAACTCCGGCGAGGTCTGGGTCAACATCGGCGCCGACGCGGAGTACGACCCGACACTCACGGCGATCCGGGACACCGTGCGCGGCATCACCGGCGTACGGGCCGACGTCCTGACGTACTCCGACGAGCGGGTGACCGACGTGCTCGACCGCAGCCGCGACGGCCTGGTGGTCCGGGTCTACGGCGACGACCCGGCGCAGCTGGACCGCACCGCCGAGGAGCTGCGCGGCCTGATGGCGGGCACGGACGGCGTCACCGGGGTCACGGTGGACCGTGCACTGACCGAGCCGACCGTCCAGGTGCAGGTCGACCTCGCCCGCGCCCAGGCCGCCGGGGTGAAACCCGGCGACGTACGCCGCGCCGCGACCGCGCTGATGGGTGGCATCACGGTGGGCAACCTGTTCGAGCAGCAGAAGGTGTTCGACGTGGTCGTCTGGGGAACGCCCGCG
Organism: Kribbella flavida DSM 17836; assembly: GCF_000024345.1. Taxonomy (NCBI): domain Bacteria; kingdom Bacillati; phylum Actinomycetota; class Actinomycetes; order Propionibacteriales; family Kribbellaceae; genus Kribbella; species Kribbella flavida. The sequence goes on from NC_013729.1 coordinate 3,783,419, forward strand.
ATCCGGCAGAACGTCGCCGGGGTCGAGAACCTGTTGATCGACAAGCCCGCCGGCGGCCACGTCCGGCTCGGCGACGTCGCCGACGTACGGGTCGTACCGAACCAGGTCGCGATCCGGCACGAGGCGGTCGCGCCGTACCTCGACGTCGTCGCCGACGTGGGCGGCCGGGACGTCGACGCGGTCGCGGGCGACGTCCAGGCGCACCTGGGCAAGGTGCAGTTCCCGCTGGAGTACCACGCCGAGCTGCTCGGCGGCTACGAGGAGGAGCGGGCCGCCCAGCTGCGCACGATCGCGGTCGGCGCGGCCGCGGCGATCACGGTCCTGCTGTTGCTGCAGGCAGCTTTCGGGAGCTGGCGGCTGGCGCTGCTGGCCTTCGTCGTGCTGCCGCTGACGCTGTGCGGCGGACTGGTGGCGGCGGTGATCGCCGGCGGAACGTTCGGTCTGGGGTCGGTGGCCGGGCTGCTCGGTGTGCTCGGGATCGCTTCCCGGGTGGTCGTGCTGCTGATCCGCCGGTACCGGCAGGACGCCGAGACGGAGTTCGGGCCGGACCTGGTCGCACGGGGGACCAGGGACGTGCTCGAGCCGACGCTGGCGACCGTGCTGGCGGTGGCGGTCCTGATGGCGCCGATCGTGGTGGTCGGCAACGTTCCGGGCTTCGAGATCGTGCACGCGATGGCGGTGGTGATGCTCGGCGGGCTGGTGACGACGACGGTGGTCGCGCTGTTCGTCGTACCGGTGCTGTACCTGCGGTTCGGGGGTGCGTCGGAGCCGGACCTGTGGGCCGACGAGCAGGTGCCCGCGCGGCAGGAGCCGGAGCTGGTTGCGGCGAAGGCCGGCGAGCGGGAGGTCGCCCCATGAGGTCGCGCACCGCGACTGTCCTGCCCGCGTTCGTCCGGACGCTGATCCCCGCGGTGATCCTGGCGTTCGTCCTGGGTAGCTGCGCCGGTACGGTCGCGGACTCGTACGAGATCGAGCACGAGCCCGCCCACCTGGAGACGGTGGCCGGCAGCGACCACCCCAAGATCCTGCTCGAGGAGGCGGCGGTCCGCAGGCTGTCGATCACGACCGCGCCGGTCCGCCGGGAAGCGAACCTGCTGGTCGTTCCCGGGGCGGCGGTGTTCGTCGATCCCCAGGGCAGCTGGTGGGTCTACACCAATCCCGAACCCAACACCTACCTGCGGCACGCGATCACGATCCAGCGCCAGGCCGACGGACTCGCGTACCTGACCAGCGGGCCACCCGCCGGCACCCAGGTCGCCACCGTCGGCGTGCCGACGCTCTACGGCGTCGAAGAAGAAGTCGGCCACTGAGGCACCGGTGAAGGGGCCACTGTCATGCGCTGGATCGTCGCATCGAGTCTGAAGTTCCGTTTCCTCGTCGTCGCGCTGACCGCCTTCCTGATGTTCTTCGGCGTGCAGCAGCTCGGCCGGTCCGCGGTCGACGTGTTCCCGGAGTTCGCGCCGCCGAAGGTGGAGGTGCACACGATCGCCATCGGGCTGGGCCCGACCGAGGTGGAAGAACTGATCACGGTCCCGATGGAGCAGTCGCTCAACGCGATCCCCGGGGTGGAGACGGTCCGGTCGCGGTCGGTCGAGCAGCTGTCCCAGGTCGTGCTGCTGTTTGCCGAAGGCACCGACCTGCTGGAGGCTCGCCAGTTGGTCGCCGAAAGACTCGCCTCGATCACCCCGACCCTGCCGACGTGGGCGGCGCCGCCGGTGATGCTGCAACCGCTCTCGGCGACCAGCCGGGTGCTGAAGATCGGTCTGTCGCCGGCCGACCCGAGCATCGACATGATGGACCTGTCGATGACGGCGTACTGGAAGATCCGCGCCCGGCTGCTGCAGGTGCCGGGCGTGGCCAACGTCCCGATCTGGGGCGAGCGGCTGGAGATGCTCCAGGTGCAGGCCGACCCGGCGCGGATGGCGCAGCAGAAGGTCACCCTGGAGACGGTGATGACGGCGACCGCCGACGCCCTCGACGCCGGTCTGCAGCAGTACTCCGACGGCAACTTCATCGGCCGCGGCGGCTTTCTCGACGGCACCGAGCAGCGGCTCGGCATCCGGCACATGCCCCCGATCGTCGACCACGACCACCTGGCCGGCCTGCCGATCGTCACCGCCGACGGGCGCCAGATCCGGCTGCGCGACGTCGCCGACCTCGAGCGCGACCACCAGCCGCTGATCGGCGACGCGGTGATCAACCAGGGCGACGGCCTGATGCTGATCGTCGAGAAGTTGCCCTGGGCCAACACCCTGGACGTCACCCGCGGCGTCGAGCAGGCCTTGGCCGAGATGCGTCCCGGTCTGCAGGGCATCGCGATCGACTCGACGATCTTCCGCCCGGCCACCTTCATCGAGGACGCGATCGACAACCTGACCCGGTCGCTGATCCTCGGCGCGCTGCTGATGATCGCGATGCTCGCGCTGTTCCTGTACTCCTGGCGGACCGCGCTGATCAGCGTGGTCGCGATCCCGCTGTCGCTGCTGGCCGCGCTGCTGATCCTCACCGCCCGCGGTACGACGATCAACACGATGGTGCTGGCCGGCTTCGTGATAGCCCTGGGCGACATCGTCGACGACGCCATCATCGGCGTCGAGAACATCGTCCGCCGGCTGCGCCAGCACCGCAGCGAAGGCAGTACCAGATCGACCGCCAAAATCATCCTGGAGGCGGTGCTGGAGGTGCGCAGCGCGATCGTCTACGCCACCTTGATCGAGGTGGTCGCGATCCTGCCGATCTTCATGCTGGCCGGGCTGTCCGGGTCGTTCTTCCGGCCGCTCGCGCTGTCGTACGCGCTGGCGCTGCTCGCCTCGATGCTGGTCGCGCTGACCGTGACGCCGGCCCTCGCGCTGATCTTCTTCCGCAATCCCCGGTCGCTGGAGCAGCGCGAGTCGCCGGTCGTGCCGCCGCTCAAGCGCGGCTACGACAAGATCCTCACCCGGCTGGTCAAGCGGCCGCGGTTCGGGTACGTCGCGGTCGCGCTCACCACGGTGCTCGGGCTGATCCTGCTGCCGCTGCTCGGTCAGTCGCTGCTGCCCAACTTCAAAGAACGCGACTTCCTCATGCACTGGCTCGGCAAGCCCGACATCTCGCTGCAGGAGGAGGTCCGCACCAGCAAGGCGGTGAACGCCGAACTGCTCACCATCCCCGGCGTGCGCAACGCCGGCTCCCACATCGGCAACGCCCTGCTCGGCGACGAACCGCACGGCGTGTACTTCGGGGAGAACTGGATCAGCGTCGACCCCTCGGTCGACTACGACGAGACCGTCGCGTCGGTGCGTGGCGTCGTCGACGGCTATCCCGGGGTGTTCCGCGACGTGCTCACGTACCTCAAGGAACGCATCCGCGAGGTGCTCACCGGGTCCAGCGACCCGATCACGATCCGGATCTTCGGCCAGGACCTGGAGCAGCTGCGGTCCAAGGCCGAGGAGATCAACCGGCTCGTCGGCGAGGTCGACGGCGTCGGCAAGCACTCGGTGGACTTCCAGGACGCGATTCCGCAGATCCGCGTCGAGGTCGACCTGGCCGCCGCCCAGCGGCACGGCCTCAAACCCGGCGACGTCCGCCGCGCGGCCGCCTGGCTGATGGCCGGTGAGGAGGCCGGCGACGTCTACACCGCGGGCAAGGCGTACGACGTGCAGCTGTGGACCCCGCCGGACAAGCGGCGCAGCGTCACCGACCTGGAGAACCTGCTGATCGACAAGCCCGGTGGTGGGCAGGTCCGGCTCAAGGACGTCACCGAGATCAGCATCGTGTCGGTCCCGAACGTCGTGCAGCACGAGGACCTGTTCCGCAACATCGACGTCGGCGCCGAGCTCGACGGGTCCCGGGACCTGGGCTCGGTGGTCGCCGACATCGAGGACCGGCTGGCGCAGGTGGAGATGCCGCTGGAGTTCCGCGCCGAGATGCTCGGCGAGTACACCGAGCGGCAGGCCGCCCAGCAGCGGCTGCTGATCTACGCGATCGCCGCCGCGGTCGGCATCCTGCTGCTGCTCCAGGCGTCGTACCGCAGCTGGCGGCTGGCGATGATGACGTTCGTGACCCTGCCGGTCGCGCTCGTCGGCGGGGTGATCGCCGCGTACGCGGGCTCCCGGGTGATCTCGCTCGGCTCGCTGGTCGGCTTCCTGACCGTCTTCGGCATCGTCGCCCGCAACGGCATCATGCTGATCAGCCACTGCCAGCACCTGGAACGCGAGGAGGGCGTGCCGTTCGGTCCGGAGCTGGTCATCCGCGGCGCCACGGAACGGCTGGTGCCGATCCTGATGACCGTGCTCACCACCGGCCTGGCGCTGATCCCGCTGCTGGCGTCCGGCTCGATCCCCGGCCAGGAGATCGAGCATCCGATGGCCGTGGTGATTCTCGGCGGCCTGATCACCGCGACCTTGCTGAACCTGTTCGTGGTGCCCGCGTTCTACCTGCGCTTCGCCAAGTCGCGCCGGCAACGCCGTGAGGAGGCGGAGCCCGCACCGGTGTGATCCGGCGTCCGGAGAGCGCAGTGGGGGAGCGCTCTCCGGGGCCGGATCAGGCGGTCAGCGCGTCGGGGCCTCGTCGAGCCAGGAACGCAGCAGCGCCCAGTCGGCCTCGGCGGCGCGGCGGCGGTCCCGCGCGCCGCGGGCCTCGGCCAGCGCGCTGACCGCCGTCAGCGCGACCAGGAGCACGACATCGAGGACGAGGACCACTTGCAAGAGGCTCATCGGCAACCACGGCTTCCGGGACGGACGGACACAGCGGGGAGCACCGGCACCTGTCGAGCACGGCACGTCGGTGCGCCACTTTCCATCATGCTTTCCCGCTGCTGAGAGTCCGCTGAGGACTCCGCTGCGTCAACCGAGGGTTGCTGGATCCGTGTTCGCACCGCAGACCACCGACACGACCCGCTCACCGGGCGCCGGCTTGTACGCGCCGGACGACAACGCGGCCTGAGTGACCGCCGCCCCGTGCTCCACCGCAAGCCGGTACTCCCGCCACAGCTCGGTCCGGGCGGCGACGATCGCGTCCTCCTCCACCAGCACCGACTCCACGCCGTACTTCCGCACGGCCTCGAACGCCAGCGACCCCAGCCGTCGCGCACCGAGCGAATCAGCCGCCACCCCGCTCACCGGCACGTCGACCAGCTCCCCGGCCTCCAGCGTGCGCCGCATCGTCGGCGCGAGCACCGGCTCGACCCCGACCACCTTCGCCCGGTCACCGACCGCGGTCGCGATGCCGGCGATCAGTCCACCACCACCGACCGCGACCAGGACGGTGTCGAACTTTTCAATCTGCTCCAGCAGTTCCAGCCCGAGCGTTCCCTGCCCCGCGACCACCTCCGGCTGGTCGTACGCGTGGGCCAGCATCGCGCCCGACTGCTCGCCGGCCTCCACCGCGGCGACGTAGGCCTCGGCGTACTCCGTGCCGACCTGGACCACGTCGGCGTCCAAGGTGCGCAGCCGCGCGATCTTGGCGGCGGGAGCGCTCTCCGGCACGAAGATCCGGGCCGGCACGCCGAGCTCACGGGCGGCGTACGCGACGGCCAGTCCCGCGTTGCCGCCCGACGCGGTGACCACCCCGGAGCCGGTCAGCGCGCCCTGCTCTCTCGCGCTGAGCAGCCGGTTGAAAGCACCGCGCGGCTTGAACGAGCCGACGTGCTGAAGCAGCTCCAGCTTGAACACGCACGTCGGCGACACCTCCAGCACCGGCGTACGGCGTACGTGGCCTGCGATGCGGTGCGCTGCCTGCTGGATGTCGTCGAGAGTCACAGTCACGCATCCACCCTGCCACGGCTCGCCGGATCGATGCCGAGGGGCTGTTGCCACGTGCAAGTCAGTCATCCAGCCACTCCGCGCCGAAGGCGTCCCTGTGATAGCCACTGTGGTGTCCGAGTGTGCAGAGCCGACCAGTCAGTGGGTTCGTGCCGTCGCAGGTCCCGGGAGCCGAGGGCCGGAGGATTGGCCAGCCCCGAGGGTCGCGCTCGAGCTCGGCCGGAAGCGACGCAGAGTCTCTGGCGTCGCTTGGCTCTGTCCGCCTGAACCACTCCACGCCTGCGCGATGCCCCGTGTTCGCGTTCATGTCGCAATCGTGCTCCGTGCGGAGGGTGCAGGGAGGTGCCAAACTAGTGGCCATCCACCGCAACGGAGGGGATCGGAGTGTACAGCGGGATCGGCCATTTGATCGCCCAGCTGCGCGCTGAGCGAGATCTCAGCCAAGCCCAGCTCGCCCAGCTCCTTGCGGAGGCTTCCGGGAACCCGGCCGTCACTCGCAACAAGATCAGCCGTTGGGAGCAGGGTCGGCGGCGACCGCGCCGCTACTGGCTCCAGTGGCTTGCTGTCGTGTTCGGGCTGAGCCTG